>NZ_CP038810.1:1878202-2504270 GCF_004797125.1 Flavobacterium sangjuense | reverse complement strand
CAACAGGAGCAACCACTGTTAGTCCATGGTCAACAGCAGGGACATTTACGACTTTGGCATGTACAACAGAACCGTGTAATGCACCAACAGGCTTAACAGCTGGTAGCGTGAGTCAAACAGGAGCTAATCTATATTTAACTCCAACTTCAACTAATACAGGTACATTTAACATTCGTTATCATGCCGGTACAAGTACAACATGGACAGTGATTGAACGTGTTACTTTACCATATCAATTAGGGAATTTAACTTGTGGCACTACTTATGAATGGCAAGTGAGACGAATTTGCGCAAGTCCAGCGGGTTCAACTACAATTACATTGAGTGATTGGTCAACATCAGGGACATTTACAACTTTGGCTTGTACACCAGAACCATGTAATACACCAACAGGTTTAACAGCAACTAACGTGAGTCAAACCGGAGCTAATCTATATTTAACTCCAACATCAAGTAATACGGGAACATTTAACATTCGTTATCACGTTGGTACAAGTACAACGTGGACAGTTCTTGAACACGTTACCTTACCATATCAGTTAGGGAATTTAACTTGCGGCACTAATTATGAATGGCAGGTGAGACGAATTTGTACAAGTCCAGCGGGTACAATTACATTAAGTGATTGGTCAACTGCAGGGACATTTACGACTTTGGCTTGTACACCAGAACCATGTAATACGCCAACAGGTTTAACAGTTGGTAGCGTGAGTCAAACAGGAGCTAATCTATATTTAACTCCAACATCAAGTAATACAGGGACATTTAACATTCGTTATCATGCTGGTACAACTGCAACATGGACAGTATTGGAACATGTTACCTTACCATATCAATTAGGGAATTTAACTTGTGGTACTACTTATGAATGGCAGATAAGACGAGTTTGTACAAGTTCATCAGCGGGGACAACTACATTGAGTGATTGGTCGACTGCGGGTACCTTTACTACTTTAGCATGTACTACAGCACCATGTAATGCTCCAACAGGATTAACAGCGACTAATGTGAGTCAAACCGGAGCGTATTTATATTTGTCACCAACCTCAGGCAATGCAGGTGTCTTTAATATTCGTTATCACGCTGCAAATGCTACAACATGGACGGCAATTGAACATGTAACCTTACCGTATCAATTAGGTAATTTGACTTGTGGTACTACTTATGAATGGCAGGTGCAGTTGATTTGTCCTAACGCAACAGGTGCAACTACGACCACAGTCAGTCCTTGGTCAACTGGAGGAACATTTACGACATTGGCATGTACAACAGAACCATGTAATACACCAACAGGTTTAACAGCAATTAGCGTGAGTCAAACAGGAGCTAATCTATATTTAACTCCAACTTCAAGTAATACGGGTACATTTAATATCCGTTATCATGCTGGTGCAAGTACAACGTGGACAGTGGTTGAACGTGTAACTTTACCATATCAATTAGGGAATTTAAATTGTGGCACTACTTATGAATGGCAGGTAAGACGAGTTTGCACAAGTTCATCCGCGGGGACAACTACAACTACATTGAGTGATTGGTCGACTGCTGGAACCTTTACTACTTTAGCATGTACTACAGCACCATGTAATGCTCCAATAGGATTATCGGCAACTAATGTCAGTCAAACCGGAGCGTATTTATATTTGTCACCAACCTCAGGTAATGCAGGTGTCTTTAATATTCGTTATCACGCTGCAAATGCTACAACATGGACAGCAGTTGAACACGTAACTCTACCATATCAATTAGGTAATTTGACTTGCGGTACTACTTATGAATGGCAGGCACAGTTGATTTGTATGGATCCTTTAACAGGTGCACCTATATCAACAGTTAGTCCATGGTCAGTTGGAGGTACATTTACGACTTTGCCTTGTACAGCAACAGGATGTGGCGTTCCGACAGAATTGAGAGCAACAAATATCAATCAGACGAGTGCTGTTCTTCATTGGAATCCTGTCCCAGGTGCAGTTGCATATATTGTTCGTTATAAGAGAGCAAATAACACAGCTCTTGATTTTATTTCAGTTACATCTACTACTAACTCGATTACACTTAACAATTTGACGGCCGGCTCTAATTATATCTGGCAGGTTCAGGCAGTTTGTTCAACTACAGTAGCAGGATTAAGCGCATTTTCAGCCATGGCTACTTTTGTAACACCATCAGTAACTGTATTTCCAAATCCAGCCAATAGATATGTAAACGTGTCTCTTTGGTTGCCAAGCCCAACAAAAGTGTATATAGTATTGCGAGATAGTTATGGACAAGCAGTTTATTCATTTGCAAGTTTGATGTCGGATGGAAACAATATTATTGAAATAGATACTAGTAGCTTAAGTACAGGTTTGTATATTTTAACCGTACAGACTGAATTTTATACTACGACCAAAAAAGTAGTTGTAGGTCGTTAAAGAAATAAATCTTTGAAAAAGAAATACCCGAAATACAATTAAGTGTTTCGGGTATTTTTTTATAGTTTAAAAATGATTATCCTAAAAACGTTTTAAACTCTTCATAGGTTTTAATCTTAGTGCGTACTTTGTCTTTACCAAGCACACTTTCGATTTGTTTTGGAATTGGTAATTTCAAATTTAACAAAGGTTCAACAGTATCTAAGAATTTAATTGGGTGTGCGGTTTCTAAAAAAACACCAACGCTGTTTGGCTGCTTAGCCATTTCTTTTTTCAGACCGAGATAACCAACTGCACCATGTGGTTCAGCTATGTATTTTGTTCTGTTGTAAATGTCTTTGATAGCAATTTCGGTTTCAGCATCTGTATACGAATAGGACGAAAAATCTTTTTCAAATTCGGATAAATTGTTGTGATATAACTCCTGAATTCGGATGAAATTACTCGGATTCCCCACATCCATTGCGTTGGAAATAGTGGCGATAGATGGTTTTGGATCATAATCTCCTTTTTCTAAAAATCTTGGAACGGTATCGTTAGCATTAGTAGAAGCTACAAAATGAGCTATGGGTAATCCCAATCGTTTCGCCATGATACCAGCACAGATATTGCCAAAGTTTCCACTTGGACAAGACAGAATAATTGGTTTGTTGTGTTTCTTTAATTGTTGGTATGCAAAGAAAATATAGAACATTTGTGGCAACCAACGCGCAATATTAATCGAATTGGCTGAGGTGAGATTTTTGTGTTTCAAACTATCATCCAGGAACGCTTTTTTTACCATATCCTGACAATCATCAAAAACACCATCAACTTCAAGAGCTTTTATATTCTGACCTAAAGTCGTCAACTGTCTTTCCTGTATATCGCTCACTTTTCCGGATGGATAGAGAATGATAACTTCGACACCTTTAACACCTAAAAAACCACTGGCAACAGCACCTCCTGTATCACCTGAAGTTGCTACTAAAACCGTGTTTTTAATATCTTTATCTCTATTGAAATACGCCAAACAACGAGACATAAATCTACCGCCAACATCTTTAAACGCCATTGTTGGTCCGTGGAAAAGCTCTAGAGAAAATACATTGTCTTCTACAGGCACACATGGAAAGTCAAAACAAAGAGTTTCTGCTATAATGCGTTTTAGTTCTGCTTCCGGAATTTCATCACCTACGAATTGTTTGATGGCTTCATAAGCAATTTCTTCATGAGACAAGTTTTCAATATTGGCAAAGAAAGAGTCGGGTAGTGCAGTTATGCTTTCCGGAAAATACAAACCTTTATCAGGCGCTAATCCGGCAACGACCGCTTCTTCAAAACTTACTTTATGTGATTTATTATTTAAGCTGAAATATTTCATTTTCTATATAATTTTTGTTCCTTCATCATTCACTTTTGAAATATGAATATCAAAGGCAATCCCAGTATCTGTGTAAGCGTTACGCATACTTTTGGCAACAGTATTGGCAATTGTTTCTCCCTTACACAACGCAAAAATTGATGGTCCGGCACCGGAAATTCCGGAACCTAAAGCACCATTTTGCAGCGCAGCATTTTTTACCTTATCAAAATTCGGAATCAAATGCTTTCTGGCAGGTTCTACGATAACATCATTTAATGAACGACCAATGAGTTCATAATCTTTGGTGTATAAACCGGCAATCAATCCACCGAGATTTCCCCATTGTGTGATAGCAGATTTCAAAGAAACGGTTGGTGATAAAACGGCACGTGAATCTGAAGTTTTTACTTCGATATGCGGATGCAAAACGACAGCGTAAATTTCACTCGGACTTTCAATCTTAATCACATCCAACGGATTGTAACCACGAACCAAAGTAAAGCCTCCTAGAATACAAGGAGCAACATTATCAGCATGTTCGCTTCCGCTGGCAACTGCTTCGCCTTTCATGGCAAAATCAACTAATTCGTGTTTTGTAAATGGTTTTCCCAAAAGTTCGTTGATGCCAAAAACCGCTCCGGCCGCACTGGCAGAAGAACTTCCAATGCCGCTTCCTGCTTTTATTTTTTTATGGATTTCAATTTCAAAACCAAAGTCGGATTGTGTGGTATTTAATATAGCTAAAGCTGCAACTCCTGCAACGTTTTTCTCCGTTTCAAGAGGTAAGTCCGCTCCGGTGATTTTGGTTATTCTGATACCTTTTTCAGCGACTTTCCGAATAATCATTTCGTCACCAATGCCTTCGAGACACAATCCCATTACGTCAAATCCGCAATTGAGATTGGCGATAGTGGCAGGGCAGAATATTTTTATTTCGTTAGACATTTCCAATTCTAATTACATCAGCAAAAATTCCTGAAGCCGTAACCGCAGCACCGGCACCGGCACCTTTTATGATTAATGGCTGATCAACATATCTATCTGTGTAGAATTCTACGATATTGTCTTTTCCTTCCAGGTTATAAAACGGACTTTCTTTTGGAATGAACTGCAAACCAACTGACGCTTTTCCATTATCAAATTTGGCAACGAATTTAATACGTGAATCTTTCGACTTAGCTTCAGCTAAAAGCTTATTGAAATGGTCATCGTGCTTCGTTAATGATTTAAAGAAGTCTTCATTGTTAGTTGTGTCCATACATTCTTTTGGCAGGAAACAATTGTTTTCGATTTCCTCAATATCCATTTTATAACCACTTTCACGGATAAGGATTAATATCTTTCTGGCAACATCAACACCGCTTAAATCAATTTTTGGGTCAGGTTCTGTAAACCCTTGAACACCGGCCTCTTTAACTACATCATGGAAATTATAAGTATCGCTGAAATTATTAAAAATAAAGTTCAAACTTCCTGATAAAACTGCTTGTATTTTATTGACTTTATCTCCGGAAGCAATCAGATGTTTTAAGGTGTCGATGATTGGTAATCCAGCTCCAACATTCGTTTCGAATAGGAAAGGAGCATTGTATTTTCGGGAAAGATTTTTAAGGTTTTTGTAATTGTCATATTCAGACGAACAGGCAATTTTGTTGCAAGTCACCACGGCAATATTTTCGCTTAAGAACTTGTCATAAATACCTGCAATATCATAATTTGCGGTAATATCAACAAAGATGCTGTTGCGTAAGTTGAGGTCTTTTACTTTTGCAATAAAGCTTTCAACGTTTGCTTTTTCACCTTCTGCGAGAACTGTTTTCCAGTCTTTCAGGTTGATGCCGTCTTCATCAAAAACCATTGTTCTTGAGTTTGCCATCGCAATAACACGAAGGTTGATTTTCAGGTTTTCTTTTAGGAACTTCTTTTGCTGTGCAATTTGGTCGATGAATTTCTCACCCACATTTCCAACACCCATTACGAATAAATTCAACTGTTTGGTATTGTCTTCAAAGAAACGTTCGTGCAATGTGTTTAGCGCTTTCTTAACGTCTTTTTCATTGATTACCACAGAAATATTTCTTTCAGAAGCACCTTGTGCAATCGCCCGAATGTTCACATTGTTTTTCCCTAAAGTGCTAAACATTTTACCGCTTATTCCCTGATGGTTTTTCATGCTTTCGCCTACTAAAGCCACGATGCATAAATCTTTCTCCACAATCGTTGGGTCAACTCTGTTTTGGGCAATTTCAATTTCAAAGGTTTTATCTATTGCTGCTTTGGCTTTATCTGCATCGGCATTTAGAATACCAATACAAATAGAGTGTTCCGAAGAAGCCTGAGTAATAAAAATCACGTTGATGTTATTCTGCGAAAGCGTTTCGAATAAACGTTTGGAAGAACCGGCAACACCAATCATTCCGGAACCTTCAAGTGTCAGCAACGCAATATTATCGATATGAGAAATTCCTTTGATAGGATTTGCTGTAGCATTTGGATTATCAGAAATAAGCGTTCCGTATACTTCAGGTTCAAAAGTATTTTTGATGAAAATTGGAATGCTGTCTTTTAATACGGGTTGTATCGTTGGTGGATACAATACTTTGGCGCCAAAATGCGACAATTCCATTGCTTCCTGATACGAAATAGTTTCTATTGGCTGCGCTTGTTTTACAATTCTTGGATTGGCTGTAAACATTCCATTTACATCAGTCCAGATTTCTAAAATGTCCGCTTTTACCGCTGCAGCTATAATTGCCGCAGTATAATCAGAACCACCACGACCAAGAGTTGTTGTGTTGCCATCAATGGAAGAAGCAATAAAACCAGGGAACAATACAACCTGATTAGCGCTTGATTTAAAATAATCAGCAATCAATTTATTGGTTACGCCAAAATCAACGGCAGCTTTTCCGAAGTTAGAATCGGTTTTGATTAGTTCACGACTGTCTTTGAAAGCCGAATTGCTTACTTTTTGTTTTAAAGCTACTGCAATGATTTGAGACGATAATAATTCTCCAAATCCAGCCACAATATCAGCTGTTCTATTAGACAATTCGCCCAAAAGATAACAGCCATCCAATAGGGTTTTTAAGTGATTGATATTGCCGTTAATCGTATCAATAATATTGCTTTGTTCACTCAACGGAATTAACTCGTCGATAGCATCTTTGTGTTTTTTTTCTATTTGGCTGACAATGTCTTTGTAGTTTTTGTCTTTTGCTGACGCCGTTTTTCCGGCTAAGATTAGCATGTCAGTTACGCCACTAAAAGCAGAAACCACAACGGCTAGTTTGTCTTCTTTGCTTTTATTGGTTACAATGGCTATTGTTTTTGAAATATTTTCTGAATTGGCTACTGATGTTCCGCCAAATTTTAATACTATCATGATTGAATTATGAGTTGTGAATTATGAATTATAAGTTGTTGCCTTTCTAAATGAAAGTCCATGCATTAGGATTATATGAAAGATTATACCCCAAACGGGGTTGTAGTTGATGTGGTAGCAATAATAGTTACAGCCAATAAATTAGCTGCTGATGCTGAAGTAAATATGTTTTTTTTATTCCACATGTTTTTCAAAAATACTACTTTTTGAATAGGAAAAAAGTTTTAGCACCATTTTTATCAAAATCGTAGTAATATGGATGTTAGTCAAATAAAATAAACATTTTTCCAATTTAGGCATACTTTCATTATTAAATTCACAATAAAATACTATGAACAAAACTTGTTTTTTAACGATTGTTTATTGAATTTTGGGGACAATTTGCAAGCAAAAAATGGAAAATACACATTATATCAGTTCGGAAGTATTGACTTTAGAGACTTTACAGGAAATCATCTCTCAACATAAATCACTTTCGCTTTCTGAAGAAGCCAGAATAAATATTCAAAAGTGTAGGGAATATTTAGACAAAAAAATGGCAAGCAATGACAAACCGATTTATGGTATTAATACTGGTTTTGGTTCGTTGTGTAATGTGAAAATTTCGAATGCAGATTTGTCTCAACTCCAGGAAAATCTGGTAAAATCACATGCTTGTGGTACCGGTGATGAAGTTCCGGCTGAGATTGTAAAGATTATGTTGTTGCTTAAAATTCAATCGTTAAGCTATGGACATTCGGGTGTGCAGTTGGTAACTGTTGAACGCTTGATTGATTTCTATAACAATGATATCCTTCCCGTAATTTATACTCAAGGTTCACTTGGCGCGAGTGGTGATTTAGCGCCATTAGCCCATTTGTCATTACCGTTATTAGGTGAAGGCGAAGTAAATTTTGAAGGTAAAAAAATACATGCTTCAGAAGTGTTGAAACAATTCAACTGGCAGCCAATAGTATTGCAATCTAAAGAAGGTTTAGCATTATTGAATGGAACGCAATTCATGAGTTCTTACGGAAGTTATATTTTGCTGAAAGCGATGAAATATTCTTATTTTGCCGATGTGATTGCTGCAATTTCGTTAGAAGGATTTGATGGCAGAATAGAACCGTTTGATGAATTAATTCATTTAGTGCGTCCACACAGAGGACAAATCATGACAGCAAAACGAATGAAAGAACTGCTTGATGGAAGTCAAATTATTGTCCAACAAAAAGAACATGTTCAGGACCCGTATTCGTTCCGTTGTATCCCGCAAGTGCATGGGGCTTCAAAGGATACGATTGAATACGTAAAGAAAGTTTTTAAAACCGAAATCAATTCGGTTACCGATAACCCAAATATTTTTATTGGAGAAGATGTAATCATTTCAGGCGGGAATTTCCACGGACAACCATTGGCTCTAGCTTTAGATTTTTTGGCGATTGCCTTATCCGAATTGGGAAGCATATCCGAAAGAAGAACTTACCAACTGATTTCAGGTTTACGAGGTTTACCTGCTTTCTTGGTTGACAATCCTGGACTGAATTCAGGGTTTATGATTCCGCAATACACAGCGGCAAGCATTGCCAGCCAAAACAAACAATTAGCAACTCCGGCCAGTGTTGACAGCATTGTTTCAAGTAACGGACAGGAAGATCACGTAAGCATGGGAGCAAACGCTGCTACAAAGTGCTTAAAGGTTATGGAAAATCTGGAGAGAATTTTGGCAATTGAATTGATGAATGCTTCTCAGGCAATTCATTTCAGAGAACCTTTGAAATCAAGTGAGTTTATAGAAATGTTTTTGAAATCATACAGAGCTGATGTGCCATTGGTTAATGAAGACAGAATTCTGCATTACGATATTGAGAATTCAGTAGCGTTTTTGAATAGCTTTATGGTGGAGTTGGAGGATTAAGTTTTGGCATAATATTAGTTAAGGGTTTCTTAAAATTTATTTTATGAAATCATCTAAATGTTTTCTTGTAATTTCACTTTTCACTCTTTTTATTAGTTGCAAACAAGCTGATGCAGTTCCGTATTACGGTATAGATTTTTTGTTTAAAGCACCACAACCTATTGATGATAGAGAAGTAAATCATTTGCCAAATCGTTTTATAGGTAATTATACTAATCAAGATTCCACTAACCTGATTATTGAAAATAAAACGGTTTATTATAAATGGAAAACTAAAAACAACATCAGTTTTTCAGAATTTGATTCAATAAAGGATAGTTTAAGAATACTTGAAAACAGAATCTATTTTGATGATAAATTTGTTGAGTTTAGAAAGCTAAAAGACTCGGTTGAAATTACGGATGTCAATTACGATACTATCTTTTCTATTTCGGATTTCCAAAAAGTCAAAAGAATCAAAAATTCGATTGTATTTAGCACAAAAGATTCAATTTATTGGAAAATGAAAATTCTCACTTTAGACAACAATAGATTAACTATAAAAACACTTGTGTCTGATGAGGATTTAAAGCGAATGGATTCTTTATCAAAAATTAAAGCACAGAAATTAGATTCGACAAAAATTATAGTTCAGTTATCTAAAAAGGAGTTTAAAAAAATGTTGACTTTAAAACGATTTGGATACGATCAAAATTTCAAGAAAACAGATTAAATCTTCAACATAAAACTCAACAATCCTAAAATTGCTGGAACAGCCTGTACAAAGAATATTCTTTTCGAAGCTGTCATAGCTCCGTAAATTCCGGCTACCAATACGCAGGAAAGGAAAAAGATGGCGATGTTTTTACTCCAATCAATATCAGTAATGCAAAGTGACCAAATCAATCCGGCTGCGAGAAAGCCGTTATATAAACCTTGGTTTGCGGCCATGACTTTTGTTTTTTCAAATTGGTCTTCAGGAATGGTTTTAAAAACTTTTCTTCCGCGAGTTGTCCACGCAAACATTTCGAGCCAAAGAATGTAAAGATGCAAGACTGCAATAAATCCGATGATAAGTTGTGAAAGTGTGTTCATAGTTATTGGTTTTCATTAAAAATCCGTTCAATTCTGCTATCGGGAATTAACCACATCAAAGCTACAAAAATGTAAATTCCGCCTGCGATTGCCGGAAATTTATAAGCAAAAAGAATGGCAATTAAATATAGTATAGGTGAAGATTTACCTTTGTAATCCTTGCCTAGAGCTTTGGACAATATCGAATCATTACCGTGTTGTTTTATAATTAGGTTTTGCAAAATAAAATAAGCCAAACCATTCATCAAAAGGACAAATCCGTAAAACATCATTGGGAAAGGAGCGAAGTGATGCTCGCCAATCCAAGCGGTAGCAAATGGAATTAGTGACAGCCAAAACAACAAATGCAAATTGGCCCAAAGAATTTTTCCGTTAACTCTTTTTACCGTGTGCATCATGTGATGATGGTTGTTCCAATAAATGCCAACATAGATAAAGCTCAATATATAGCTCAGAAATTTATGTAATAATGGACGAATGGCTTCATAACTTACGCTTTCCGGAACCTTAAATTCCAACACCATGATGGTGATGATAATGGCTAAAACGCCGTCGCTAAATGCTTCAAGTCTGGTTTTATTCATATTTCAATATATTTTTTGTAACTGTAACAGCTGTGTAAATGATTGTAGTAAATCCCAATACTAAAGAAGCTATACTAAAAATAAACATTCCCAATATCCAGTTGTGAGAAAAGGACAGATAAGCACTGATAATCACTATCACGCTACATATCCAGAGATAAAGTAAAGGTTTTAGTTTGTTAAACTTCACTATTTAATTATTTATAGTTCCCAACGTCTTATGGATTTTTCGTTTGTGATGCGTTTGCTTTAAACTGTCATTTCCCGAAATGATACTGATATTTCCATCAATTTCAAACATCGCCAGTTTTACATCTTTATAAAATTCAACGCCGTGTTCTCGCATCGCTTCCTGTAATTCATCGGAACTGATGTCTAATTTGGCTAAAGCTTTGAAATCGATTTTGCCGTCATGAATTAATATTTCAGGTTTGTCCTGCACCAATCCTTTTATGAATTTTGAGTTCAGCATTACTTTCTTAAAAAGAAAATTAATGATAAACAAAGCTACTGCTGCAGTGATTCCGCCTAACAATGATGAATTGCTTCCAACCATCGCATTTTGCACCGAATTGCTAATCAGCAAAATCAGAATGATATCAGCAGTGTTGAGTTGGGATAATTCCTTTTTGCCAAAAATCCTCAATGCTATTACCATAAAAAGATAAACGGCAACGCTTCTTAGGATTATGTCTAGATAAGCATTCATTATTTATTCAGAAAATCGGATTTATTGTCTTTTGTTATCTTGAGTATTAGCAGCACAATAACAACAGCTTCGGATAATAATCCAATAGTAAGCATAGTGTTTCCGTTTATTCCTTGGAATTCCCAATGTGTTATTTTAAATAAAGCGCCAATGACAACCAGTATCATGGCTACAAAAAATAGAATTAAAAGATGTTTGTTTTTTATCATTGTTTTTAAAATTAAAAAGCCACGAATAAAATTCGTGGCTTAAAGTTACTTTATTATTTCTTAACTCGCAGATTTTTTAGCTTTTTGGATAGCAACAGTCAACTCTTGTGTAGCTTCGTCTAAATCCATAAAGATAGTATCTCCGGAAGCAATTTTGGAAGTGATTATTTCCTCAGCTAAAGCATCTTCAACATATTTTTGAATGGCTCTTTTTAAAGGACGCGCACCAAATTGTTTGTCAAAACCTTTTTCAGCAATAAACGCTTTGGCTTTGTCTGAAAGATTTAAAGTGTATCCTAATTCAGAAATTCTGCCAAACAGTTTCTTTAATTCGATTTCGATAATCAAATCGATATCGTGTTTTTCCAATGGATTGAAAACAATTACATCGTCGATTCTGTTTAAGAATTCAGGAGCGAAGGTTTTCTTCAATGCATTTTCGATAACGCTTTTCGAATTGTCATCAGCTTGTGCAATTTTGGCTGCAGTTCCGAAACCAACACCTTGTCCAAAATCTTTCAATTGACGCGCACCAACATTAGAAGTCATGATGATGATAGTGTTTTTAAAATCGATTTTACGACCTAAACTATCTGTCAAATAACCATCGTCTAATACCTGTAACATCATATTGAAAACATCTGGATGCGCTTTTTCAATTTCGTCCAAAAGCACTACACAATATGGTTTTCTTCTAACTTTCTCGGTTAATTGTCCGCCTTCTTCGTAACCAACGTATCCAGGAGGTGCGCCGATTAATCTTGAAATGGCAAATTTCTCCATGTATTCACTCATGTCAATTCTGATTAAAGCATCTTCAGAATCGAATAGCTCTTTTGCTAAAACTTTGGCTAACTGCGTTTTTCCAACTCCGGTTTGCCCTAAGAAAATAAACGAACCAATCGGACGATTTGGATCTTTCAAACCGGCGCGATTTCTTTGAATAGAACGAGAGATTTTCAAAACCGCTTCGTCCTGTCCAATTACTTTTCCTTTAATTAAATCTGGTAAGTGAGCCAATTTGTTGCTTTCTGTTTGCGCGATACGATTCACAGGAATTCCGGTCATCATCGATACGACATCGGCAACATTATCTTCGGTAACCAGAATACGATTGCTTTTAGAATCTTCTTCCCATTGTTCCTGAGCGATTGCAAGGTCTTTTTCCAAACGTTTTTCATCATCACGAAGTTTGGCCGCTTCTTCATATTTCTGTTTCTTAACAACAGAATTTTTCAAATCACGTACTTCTTCCAATTGACGCTCTAAATCCAAAATTTGTTTTGGAACATCAATATTGGTAATGTGAACTCTTGAACCGGCTTCGTCCATCGCATCGATAGCTTTGTCCGGAAGAAAACGCTCAGACATATATCTGTTGGTCAACTTAACGCAGGCTTCGATAGCTTCGTCAGTATACGTTACGCTGTGGTGATCTTCGTATTTGTTTTTGATGTTATTCAAAATCGTAATCGTTTCTTCTACAGAAGTAGGTTCTACGATTACTTTTTGGAAACGTCTTTCTAACGCACCATCTTTCTCTATATATTGTCTGTATTCGTCAAGTGTTGTAGCACCAATACATTGTATTTCGCCTCTTGCTAAAGCCGGTTTAAACATATTGGAAGCATCAAGCGAACCAGTTGCGCCACCAGCACCAACGATAGTGTGAATTTCGTCAATGAAAAGGATGATGTCGTCATTCTTTTCTAATTCGTTCATCACGGCTTTCATTCTTTCTTCGAATTGTCCACGGTATTTTGTTCCGGCAACTAAAGATGCTAAATCTAAAGTCACCACTCTTTTGTTAAACAGAATTCGGGATACTTTCTTTTGAATAATTCGCAACGCTAAACCTTCGGCTATGGCAGATTTACCAACACCAGGTTCACCAATAAGTAACGGATTATTTTTCTTTCTTCGGCTAAGAATTTGAGAAACTCTTTCGATTTCTTTTTCACGACCAACTACCGGATCGAGTTTTCCTTCTTCAGCCATCTCGGTTAAATCACGACCAAAATTATCCAAAACAGGCGTTTTAGATTTTTTATTGGTCTTATTAGCCGGATTGTTAAAATTGCCTTCTTTCAAACTGTCATCTTGTCCTGAGTCATCATTGTAAGATTCGTTTGTTGGCAAATTATCATTAAAATCTTCTTCGCTTGGTGTCATATTTAAATACTGTTCTTTAACTACATTATAGTCTATTTTCAGACGATGCAGTAGTTTGGTTGTTGGATCATTCTCATTTCTTAAAATACACAATAATAAATGTGCCGTACTAATAGACGAACTTTGAAACACTTTAGCTTCAAGAAAAGTAGTTTTCAAGGCGCGTTCCGCTTGACGAGTCAAGTGTAGATTTTTCTTTTCATTACTGATTTCCACATTTGGGTTCGCCGGGCTGAGTACTTCAACCTTCTTTCGCAAATGTTCCAAATCAATAGAAAGATTATTGAGAATAGTAATTGCTTTACCATTTCCGTCTCTTAAAATACCGAGCATCAAATGTTCGGTCCCAATAAAGTCATGACCTAAACGCAAAGCTTCTTCTTTACTGTAAGTAATCACGTCTTTAACTCTAGGTGAAAAATTATCATCCATAAATATAGTATTGGTGATGTAAATTTAGTTATTCAGAATCATTCTAACAAAAACTATTCCGACTAAATGTACTGTCAGCTAATTGACAAAAAAAATGCCAATAATAAAAGTGGTATTGCTACTAACTTATTAACCAAAAAAAGTACCTATTTTGTTAATAAATCATTGAAATTTATGAGCAAAAAAGGGTGTTGAAATTTTTAAATATTCTATATTAGCACGTTTTGAATTTAAAGTAATTTTTATTAAATAATTTATAAAATATGTCTGACGGAGAAAGGTTAATTCCGATTAACATCGAAGATGAAATGAAATCAGCTTACATCGATTATTCGATGTCTGTTATTGTCTCAAGAGCATTGCCGGATGTGCGCGACGGCTTGAAGCCAGTGCACCGAAGAGTGTTATATGGAATGTATGATTTAGGAGTTTTTTCAAATAGAGCTCACAAAAAATCCGCAAGAATTGTTGGAGAAGTTTTAGGAAAGTATCACCCACACGGAGATACTTCCGTTTATGATGCCATGGTTCGTATGGCTCAGGAATGGAGTTTACGTTATTTATTGGTTGACGGTCAAGGTAACTTTGGTTCGATCGATGGTGATAGTCCGGCAGCGATGCGTTATACGGAAGCCAGAATGAAAAAAATGTCGGAGGACATTATGGCAGATATCGATAAAGAAACGGTTGACTTTCAATTAAACTTTGACGATACATTACAAGAGCCAACCGTAATGCCGACACGTGTTCCAAATCTTTTGATTAATGGAGCATCCGGAATTGCAGTTGGTATGGCTACAAATATGGCGCCGCATAACTTAACTGAAGTTATTGACGGGACATTAGCCTACATTGATAATAACGATATTGAAATTGACGAATTAATTACGCATATCAAAGCACCGGATTTTCCAACAGGAGGAACAATCTACGGAATGGAAGGTGTTCGTGAAGCATTCAAAACAGGAAGAGGAAGAATCGTTATTCGTGCCAAAGTAAACTTTGAAGAGTCGAATGGAAAAGAAGCTATTGTTGTTTCTGAAATTCCGTATCAGGTTAACAAGGCAGAAATGATTAAGAAAACTGCCGATTTGATTAACGATAAAAAGATTGAAGGTATTTCAAATATCCGTGACGAATCGGATAGAACGGGAATGCGTATCGTTTACGAATTGAAACGTGATGCTGTTCCAAACGTAGTTTTGAATACCTTGTATAAGTTTACACAATTGCAATCTTCTTTTAGCGTAAATAACATTGCGTTGGTAAAAGGAAGACCACAGATGCTGAACGTAAAAGATTTGATTCACTATTTCGTTGAGCATCGTCATGATGTTGTGATTAGAAGAACGCAATTCGAATTACGCAAAGCTGAAGAAAGAGCGCATATATTAGAAGGTTTAATTATTGCATCGGATAATATTGATGAAGTAATTGCATTAATCCGTTCTTCAAAAGATGGAGATGAAGCTCGCGCCAAATTGATTGAAAGATTCAGTTTGTCAGATATTCAGGCTCGTGCGATTGTTGAAATGCGACTACGTCAGTTAACAGGTCTTGAACAAGACAAGTTAAGAGCAGAATATGAAGAAATCATGAAGTTAATCCAACGTTTGAAAGATTTGTTAGCCAACAAAGACTTGAGAATGGAATTGATTAAAGAAGAGTTAATCGAAATCAGAGATAAATATGGTGATGCGCGTCGTTCGCTTATCGAATATTCCGGTGGAGATGTAAGTATCGAAGATTTGATTGCCGATGAAAATGTAGTAATCACGATTTCCCATGCAGGTTATATCAAACGTACAAACCTTACCGAATATAAAACGCAGAATAGAGGTGGCGTTGGACAAAAAAGTGCCGGTACAAGAGATCAGGATTTCTTGGAGCATATGTATGTGGCAACAAACCATCAATATATGATGTTCTTTACGCAAAAAGGAAAATGTTTCTGGATGCGTGTGTATGAAATTCCGGAAGGAAGCAAAACAGCCAAAGGAAGAGCGTTGCAAAACCTTATCAACATCGAATCTGACGATAAAGTAAAAGCATTTATCTGTACACAGGATTTAAAAGATAAAGAGTATACCAATAGCCACAACCTTATTATGGTAACCAAAAAAGGTCAGGTTAAGAAAACATCTTTAGACAAATATTCAAAACCAAGAGTTAACGGAGTTGCAGCAATTACCATTAGAGAAGACGATGAATTGTTAGAAGCACAGTTGACTAATGGTGAGAGCCAAATTATTATGGCTGTCAAATCAGGAAAACTGGTTCGTTTTGAAGAAACTAAAACGCGTCCAATGGGAAGAACTGCTTCAGGTGTACGTGGAATTACTTTGAAAGACGAAACCGATGAAGTAATTGGCATGGTTACTGTAGATAAGGACGATATCAATGACTCTCAAATTTTGGTCGTAACTGAAAACGGTTACGGAAAAAGAACCAAATTGGTTGATGATGATGGTGAAGATGTTTACAGAATTACAAACCGTGGTGGAAAAGGTGTAAAGACCCTGAACATTACTGAAAAAACAGGAAAATTAATTTCGATAAGCGCTGTTACAGACGCCGATGATTTAATGATCATCAACAAATCAGGATTGACCATCAGAATGGCAGTTGAAGATTTGAGAGTAATGGGAAGAGCAACACAAGGAGTTAAGTTAATCAACTTGAAAGGAAACGATTCTATTGCTGCAGTTACAGTTGTAATGAAAGACGATGTTTCAGAACCGGAAGTTGATGAAGACGGAAACGTAATCGAAGTTGAAGCCATCGAAAGAGTAAAACCAGTTTTAGAAGTTCTTGAAGATGATGGTTCAGTTGAAGATGATGAAGAAGAGGATGACGATATCGTTGACGATGATGATGCTGAAGCTGAAGACGATTCTGAGGACGATGAATAAAAAATCAGAAATCACCAATTGAAATGTTTTAATTGGTGATTTTATTTATAAATTAAAAAATAAAAAAAATGAGAATCAAACACATTATACTTGCTTCTGCTGTATTAGTTTCTGTTTCGTCTTTTGCACAAAAAGATGAGTTAAAAAAATTGAAAAGGATTTATGAAAAAGAATCATTTTCAACAAGTGATCTGGCAGATTATAAGGCTAATTTAGATAAGTTAGCTACACTTGCAACAGAAGAAGGAGATAAGGTTTATTATAATTACTATAAGATAAATCAGCCTAAGATAGAAATAGCATTGCTTGGGCCAAATCCAAATCCAGTTCAAATTACTAAATTTTTTACTCCGAAATCTGTTATTGAAACAGCTAATGTTTACAATGCTGCTTTAGATTATGAAAAGAAAACAGGGAAAAGAGTTTACGCAGATGACATTGCAAAAAATATTGCTTTTATAAAACCTATAATTATAAATCTTGCTATTGAACTTGGAGATGCAAAACAATATAAGCAGGCTTCTGAAGTGCTTTATGGAGCATATCAGTTAGACAATACGGAACAGGATAATTTATTTTATGCGGCTAGTTATGCAGTTAATGCTCAGGAGTTAGATAAAGCATTAGAATATTACAATGAGTTAAAAAGACTGAAATATACAGGAGAAAGAAGCATTTATTTTGCTTTCAATACTACTTCTAAAGTTGAAGAAAATTTTGGTAGTGACAAAGGCCTGCGTGACTTAGCCATAAAAGCCGGTTCACATACAAAGCCAAGAGAAGAAAAATTACCTTCTAAAGCCGGTACAGTTTATAAAAACATCGCATTGATTCTTGTTGAAAAAGGTAAAGTTGACGAAGCAAGAGCTGCAATTGCTGAAGCCAGAAAAGCGAATCCGGAAGACAGTGGTTTGATTTTAACTGAAGCTGAATTGTATTTGCAGATTAAAGATTATGACACTTATACCCGTTTGGTGAATGAAGCATTGCAAAAAGATCCTACTAATGTGGATTTGATATATAACTTAGGTGTTATTAGTACTAATGCTAACAAGCTTGAAGACGCCGAAAAATATTATAGAAAAGCACTCGAATTAGACCCGAATTATTTTAATGCACTACTTAATTTATCTGAGTTGTTATTAAGAGCTGATGAAAAATTTGTTACTGAAATGAACAAATTGGGAACTTCAGACAAAGACAATAAAAGATATGAAGTCATCAAAGCAGAAAGAAATAAAAACTTTAAATCAATGCTTCCATATCTTGAAAAAGCAGTTGAATTGAAACCTGATAATGATCCAGCAAAGAAAACTTTATTAAGCGTTTACAATGCACTTGAAATGACTGATAAATACAAAGCATTAAAGGCAAAATAATAAAACATAATTTCCACAAAGTTGAAAGCATAAAAAAGTCCCGATTTTAATCGGGACTTTTTATTTCCTAAACTAACCAAAATATATTAAAAAAATAATTATGCGACTGCGTTTCCTTGAGTGTTTACTTTTTTCAAGAAAGATCTAATTAACACACTGTTTGTATTGATACCAGAGTTAATTAATTGTTTTTTGCTGAATGTTCCGTTTGATGAATCGTTTGTAGTTTTTTTAGTTCCCATAAACCAAACTGCGAAATCCATTGAAGTAGAAGCAACAGCTTTATCAGTAGCGATAACCGTTTTTACTTCATTAGAAACAGAAACCTCAGTTGAAGTAGTTACAACAACACTAGTAGTGTTTGTTTGAGCAAAAGCTCCAGTAGATGATAAAACTAATAATACAAAAGCAACAAATAATTTGATGTTTGTTTGAGTTCTGTTGTTAGTAGTTGTTTTCATCGTGATTTGGTTTCGTTGTTATTTCTGATTCAAAACTACATCAACACTTCTCCGACTGAAAATATTTTCGATAACTAACCTTAAAAGTCGTTTAATCGACAAAATCAATGAATTCGGGGGTTTTGGACGTTTTTTTCGTGCAGTTCGTCTATGAAATGTTAAAAAAAGGTGTATTTCATCGATGAAAAACCATTATTTTCCATGAACTGCATCATCAAATTGATTATCGGAGGAACAAATCAATGAATAGTGACAAAATCTTAGTAAATTAGCATCATGATATAATATTTGTTTCCCAAAATGAAAGTAGAACAAAAAGGACATACCACAACTATTAGAAACACTCAAGGCAGTACAGCCGAGTTTTATCAAAAGCTGAATCACGAATACAATAGTTTTAAATCACAAAACTTAATAGTTGATTTATCTCATGATAAAGCATTGACTATGGATGATGTAAAGCTTTTTACCGACTTGATTAAAATTCATAACAAAGCAAAGAAGTCATTGGTACTCGTAACCAATAGTGTAAATTTTAATGCTGTTCCAAAAAGCATTACGCTTGTTCCCACAATTTTAGAAGCTCATGACATCATAGAAATGGATGAGATAGAACGCGATTTAGGATTTTAACAGATATAATGAAATTAACCATTCTTGGCTGTTATGCAGCAACTCCACGAACCATAACTAATCCAACTTCTCAAGTTCTGGAAATTAGAAACCGAATGTTCTTAATTGATTGCGGAGAAGGAACTCAAGTGCAGTTGCGCAAAAACAAACTCAAGTTTTCCAAAATCAATCATATTTTTATTTCTCATTTGCACGGCGATCATTTTTATGGATTGGTTGGATTGATATCTACCTTTATGTTACTTAACCGCCAAACCGATTTGCACGTGTATGGACCAAAAGGTGTAAAGGAAATTGTATTGCTGCAGTTGCGCTATTCGAATTCTTATACAGGCTATAATTTATATTTTCACGAATTGGATTCCAAAGAAAGCGAGATTGTTTATGAAGATGAAAAGGTTGTCGTTAAAACAATTCCGTTAAAACACAGAATATATACCAATGGATTTCTGTTTCAGGAAAAAGTAGGTGATAGAAAGCTGAATGTCGATGCTGTTCAGGAATATAAAATAGATACGTGTTATTATCAAAAAATTAAAAACGGAAGAGACATCACCCTTGATGATGGAACTATAATTCCAAATGCGGAATTGACCTTTGATCCAATCCAACCTAAAAGCTATGCATTTTGTAGCGATACGATGTACGACGAATCAATTATTCCGATAATTGAAAACTGTGATGTGTTGTATCACGAAACAACGTTTTTAGAATCGGAAGCTGACAAAGCAGAGAAAACAATGCACAGTACTGCGAAACAGGCAGCAGCTATTGCCGCAAAAGCAAATGTGAAGCAATTAATTTTAGGACATTACAGTACGCGATACGATACGATTGACTTATTTAGGCAAGAAGCGGAAACACTATATTCAAATGTGCTGCTTGCCGATGATGGTAAAACATTTGAGTTTTAATAAAAGTGTTCCCAAAAGAAATGTGTTAATTTTGTAGCGTAAAATAAAAGTAAAATGGAAGACTTAAGCAATTATAGAAAGTCCTATGAGAAAAGCCAGCTTCTGGAAAATACCATTCCGGAAGATCCAATCAATTTATTTCACCGATGGTTTCATGAAACCCAGGAGTTTGGTGGAGTAGATGAGGTCAACGCTATGACTGTTGCAACTATTGGTTTGGATGGTTTTCCAAAATCGAGAGTGGTTTTACTTAAACAGTTCAATGAAGAAGGTTTTATATTTTATACCAATTATAATTCAGAGAAAGGAAAAGCCATTCTAAACAATCCTAATATTTGCCTCTCCTTCTTTTGGCATAGTATGGAAAGACAGGTCATTATTAAAGGAATAGCGGAGAAAACTTCTGAAGCAATTTCAGATAATTATTTTGAATCAAGACCGGACGGAAGTAAACTGGGCGCCATAGTTTCAGCACAAAGCGAAGTTATACCGTCAAGAGACTATTTAGATACTAAGCTGAAAGAACTGGAATCAACTTATGAAGGTAAAGAAATTCCACGTCCCAAATATTGGGGTGGCTTTTTAGTTCGGCCAATAGAAGTAGAATTCTGGCAGGGAAGACCTAACCGACTGCACGACAGAATCCGATATAAACTCCAGGACGATTTCAATTGGGAGATTGATAGACTTTCCCCTTAAATTGTATAACGATTCCTCGAAATTATGTAAACCACTCTTTGAGTGGTTTTTTAGTTTTGTGAACAGATAAAATAAGTATCGACGAAATGCATTAAAGTAGGAAATATTCCTATAGTAAATTAAAAAAAGTGTATTTCATCGATTTTATTTGTACTTTAAACGGCAAAAGTTGTAGAATTGTCTAAGAAATAAAAACAATACGTTCTTTCAAATTAAAATATATAAAGTGTTTGCCCCACATCTACTTTATTAAAAACTGTCAATATTAATCGAAATAAAGTGTTTGCCCCACATCTACTTTATTAAAAACTTAACCTACTACTATGAAAGCAAAAATGTTTAGAGCATTGTTGCCGTTAGCAATCGTGTTCACTATGGTATCCTGTTCTTCTGATTCTTCAGAAGGTTCTTCAACTGAAAACAAAATTGTAACTACCTACAATTACAATGAAACTGAGTTGAGACTTGTTACACTTATCAATGATTATCGTGCAAGTGTTGGATTGAATACACTTGAAGTAATTAATCATATCTCTTACAAATCACAAGAGCACAATATTTATATGATTGATAATGATGTAGTAAATCATGATTATTTCCAACAAAGATCTAACAATCTGATCCAGGTATTAGGAGCAGAAAGAGTAGGTGAGAACATTGCCTACAACTACCAAACCCCAGAAAGCGCAATGAGTGCGTGGTTGAACAGCCCAGCTCACAAAGCTAACATCGAAGGTAATTACACTCATTTGGGTATATCCGTAACAGTTGATGAAACAACCGGAAAAAAGTATTACACCAATATGTTTATGAAGAAAAAATAGTTTGATTATTGTTTTGTTTGATTTTGACAGATCGAAAAATCCCGATGTAAATCGGGATTTTTTTTATTTTAATTATGTCGAAATTTAATTATTTCAAACTGCCAACCATGTCTTCCGGTTTTACCCAGGCATCAAAATCTTCAGCAGAAACATACCCCAATCGAACGGCTTCTTCTTTCAAAGTTGTTCCGTTTTTATGTGCTGTTTGGGCAATTTCAGCCGATTTGTAATACCCAATCTTAGTATTTAAAGCCGTTACCAGCATTAATGAATTATCAACTAATTCTTTGATACGTTTGTGATTTGGTTCGATACCGCTGGCGCAATGTTCTTCAAAAGAAATACAGGCATCACCAAGCAAACGAGCCGATTGTAAAAAGTTAGCTGCCATAACCGGTTTGAAAACATTCAGTTCATAATGACCCTGCATGCCGCCAACAGCAATTGCAACATCATTACCAATGACCTGAGCACAAACCATAGTCAAGGCTTCACATTGCGTTGGATTCACTTTCCCAGGCATAATTGATGAACCCGGTTCGTTTTCAGGAATCAGGATTTCCCCAATTCCGGAACGTGGACCAGAAGCCAGCATACGAACATCATTTGCGATTTTATTTAACGAAACAGCCAATTGTTTTAAAGCACCATGAGCTTCAACAATAGCGTCGTGAGAAGCCAAAGCTTCAAATTTATTTGGTGCAGTCACAAATGGATGACCTGTAAATTTGGCAATATATTCGGCTACTTTAACGTCATAACCAGCTGGAGTATTTAATCCTGTACCAACGGCCGTTCCGCCAAGGGCAACTTCTGATAAATGGGAAAGCGTATTTTTTAATGCTTTTATTCCGTAATTTAATTGGGCAACATAACCTGAAATTTCCTGTCCAAGAGTCAAAGGAGTGGCATCCATTAAGTGCGTTCTTCCGATTTTTACCACATTCATGTATTCCTTTGCTTTTGCATCTAACGTATTGCGAAGTTTTTCAACTCCGGGAATTGTAGTTTCTACAGCAGCTTTATAACAGGCAATGTGCATTCCTGTTGGGAACGTATCGTTTGATGATTGCGATTTGTTCACATCGTCATTGGCTTTTACCAATTGTTCGCCTTCTCCGATTTTAAATCCGGCTAAAACCTGAGCACGATTGGCAATAACTTCGTTTACGTTCATATTGCTTTGTGTTCCTGAACCGGTTTGCCAAATGACTAATGGAAATTCATCAGCTAATTTCCCGGCTAGGATTTCGTCGCAAACGGCTGCTATGGCGTCGCGTTTTTCGGTTGAAAGAACACCCAAATCGCAGTTGGCATAAGCGGCAGCTTTTTTCAGATAAGCAAAACCTTCTATGATTTCTTTTGGCATTGATGCTGATGGCCCAATTTTAAAATTATTTCTGGAACGTTCGGTTTGTGCTCCCCAATATTTATCGGCAGGAACTTTAACTTCGCCCATGGTATCTTTTTCTATTCTGTATTCCATTTTGTGATGTTATATAATGTTAATAAGTAGCTTTACGTTTTTAGCCCCGATGGGAGCGAGCTACCGTGTAGCGCGGACAGCGGGAAATAGCTCCTAAAAAGGCAACGCAAAATTACGCATAAAAACTATTTAATAAAAATTGATTTTGTTTTTGGTTAGCTTAAATATTCAGCTTACATTTGCGTATAATTCAAAAAAATTCCGGAAAACATGTTTGAATTTCAACAGTATTTAGGTTTCTTAGCTTTCTTAACCATTTTAACCATTGGTTTTTGGTTGATGATGTTCTTGGTAACTTTCGTTGTTCCTTTTTGGATTTACGGAGGTGTTAAAGAATTATTGCAGGAAAGAAAAGCAAAAAGAGACGCAGAACAAGCTTAATTTTAAGTTTTTGTTTATGAAAAAGCCCCGAATTTCGGGGCTTTTTTCTTTTTATTATCCAGGGAAATCACCATTGTCATCTTGTTGTTGATTGCCTTTTGGTTTTTTATCTTTTTCATTTTTCTGAACATTGAATCTATAGGTAAACGACAGATTGATTTGTCTTTGTCTCCATTGCATTTCACTATGTGATTCTACAACACCGGAAAGATACGTGTCCTGAATTCTTTTTCTCGAATTGAATACGTCGCTGACATTAAGTGCAACGGTTCCTTTGTCTTTGAAGACATCTTTGCTGAATGCTAAATTCATACTGAAATTACCCAAAGTGCTTCCCTGATTGTTTTTTTGCTCACCATTATAAGTCATGTTAGTCTGCCAGTCAATTTTATATGGTAAACTAACTTTAGAAGTCAAACGGGTAAACCAGGAAGTAGTTTTATAATCAAAATCCTGAAAAACAGGGTTTCCGGTAAAGTCTGTATAGGTGTAATCACCATCAGTTTGGATGTAAAAGAAATTGAAGTTGCTGTTTAATTTCCACCATTTGTATGGAGAATAGTTCAAAGTAAATTCAAATCCGCTTCTGTATTCTGTTGCTAAATTAATTGGAGACGAAATAATAACCGGAACTCCGTTTACAAAAGTTCCTGTTTCTCTTCTTACGAACTGGAAAACATCGGTTGTTTTATTTACATACAATGAAGTATTGAAAGTAAGTTTGTTCCAACGTTTTAAGTAGCCCAAATCAATTGCATCTGTAAATGCCGGATCTAAATCGGGATTTCCAACAAAAATATTGACGTTACTCGATAAGTTGTTAAACGGATTCAACTGTCTTCCTCTTGGTCTTTGAATTCTTCTGCTATAGCTTAATGAAGCACTGCTTTTATCATCGATTTCGTAATTTAAGATGGCACTTGGGAAGAAGTTGTTGTATTTTTTATTCGTAAAATCGTTTGTAGCCAATTGGTTTACATCAATATCTGAATCTTCCCAACGAAGTCCTAACAGCGTTGAGAATTTTTTGATTTTGAAACCGTATTGTGTATAAAGCGCATTTACTTTTTCTTTGTATTCTAATGTATTGGTGAAGTTAGGAACAGGTACACCATCACTATCAACAGCATAATCAGTTGTGTTTACCATGAAATTACCACGATAACCAGCTTCAAACTGACTTCCTTTTCCGATTGGCAGCACATAATCTGCTTGTAAAGTGTTTCTGCTTTGCGTTTGATTATTTAAAGTTTCATCAATGCTTATTGTGCTGTTAGCAGTGGATGTATCTGTAATTTGAGCTAAATTTTTATCTGTATTAGTAGAAAAAGAACCATCTAAAGTTAATTTATGACCATCTTTTTTGAAGTTCTTAGTTAAGGTGGTATTGAACTCTACATTTTTACTTTTTGAGTCTTCTTCGTTTATTCTGTTTCTGGTATACGTATAATCATGGTTTACGTCATAGTAGTTTTGGAAAACATTGTCACGATTATCACCGCTGCTTCTTCTGTAATTAAAGATATTGGTCCACGTAGTTGATTCGTTTAAGAACCAATCCATACCAATATTTGCGTTATATGATTTGTTCAGTCTTTCATTCGTTCTTGTTTCATTCATAAAATCTCTGGTAGAATTATCTGAATTCAAATACCTCGAATCAGTAAATGCATTCCCCGGATTATTACGATAGTTATATCCCTGTGTTGTGAACAAGTTAAATTCTTTTGCTTTATAATTCACAGTTCCTGTTAATCCGTAGGTTTCAGGGTCACCAGCGGTAGCAATTACAGTTCCGTTTAAACCAAGATTTTTACCTTTTCTTAGTACAATATTTATAATTCCACCACCACCTTCAGCATCATAACGTGCAGATGGATTTGTGATTACTTCTACTTTATCAAGTGCGTCAGCCGGAATTGATTTAAGAGCATCAGCAATACTAATAGCATTTGATGGTCTTCCGTCAATAAGTACTTTTACATTATCATTGCCACGTAAAGCTACATTTCCTTCAGCGTCAACGGTAACCGATGGTACATTATCTAAAACATCGCTGGCAGTTCCGCCTTTTACCATCATGTCCTGACCAACGTTGTATACTTTTTTATCAAGTTTTATTTCAACTGTAGTTTTTTCGGCACGAACAACCACTTCGTTAAGTTGGGTAGCATCTTCTTCCAAAGCTGTCGTTCCCAAATTTGTATTCTGGTTCAATAGCTTTTGACTAATTGTTGTTGGTTTAAAGGAAATAAATTCTAAAGTTATATCATAAATTCCCGGTACAACATCTATAGAATAATCCCCTTTATTATCGGTAATTCCACCAAAGATTAGCTTTGGGTTCTGAGTGTTTTTAAAAGTTATAGTAGCGTATTCAAGTTGTAGTTTACTTGTTTTTTCTACAATTTTTCCTGTGATAGTAACTTTAGTGCGTGCAGGTTTTTGTTGTCCAAAGACAGTAACAGTCAGCAGTAATACAAGTGTGGATAGAAGAAAATGAAATTTTTTCATGAAAATATTTTTTTTTAACTAGTCTTAAAGACCACAAAAATACGGTGTGGTTTAAACCACTTTTCACAAATCTTTGTTAAATGTTATTTTATGAAAAGCTCGAGTTTTTCTAGATCTCTGCCAATTATAGCATTGTCTCCATCAATTACTATAGGTCTTTCTATCAAAATTGAGTGTTTGGCTAACGCCTTTATTATTTGAGCATTGGTCAACGATTTACCTTTATAGTTTTCAATCCATATCGTTTCTTTTTGACGAACTAATTCGATAGGTTTGATTTTCAGTTTCTTAATCAATAACTTTAAATCGTCAACAGTTAATGGGTTTTCAAGGTAATTGATGATTTCGAAAGGCGTGTTGGTTTTTGTTGTGAAAGCCAGACAATCTCTCGATTTTCCGCATCTTGGATTATGGAGTATTTGCAACATATTTTTTTTACAAAGTAATATATTTTAAAAGAAATAAGTTAATTTAGGCGAAACAAAAAAACTATGTTTTTAGAAAAAGGATTTTTGCCAACAAATAAATTTTGGATGTATTTAGTTGGTTCATTCATAATTATTGTCGCTTCAACAATTGGTCAATTGCCTTTGATTATTGCTGGTCTGATTAAATCATTCAAAACAGGAAAGCCTTTCCCAAAGACAGAAACCGAGATAATGACTTTTTTATCATTAAACACTACCTTATTTCTGTTAATGTTTTCTTTTCTGATTGCCTTTATTGCCATCATTTTAGTAGTTAAATATTTTCACAGGCAAACCTTCCTGTCGGTCACCACTTCCAGAGAAAAAGTGGATTGGAAAAGAATATTTTTTTCATTTTCTCTTTGGGGAATTTTTACGGTTGGTACAACATTGCTGATGATTTATTTTAGTCCGGACAATTTTGTTTATAATTTCAAACCGATCCCATTTTTAATTTTGGCCATTATCGGGATAGCTTTAATCCCAATTCAAACCAGTACAGAAGAGTACGTTTTTAGAGGTTATTTGATGCAGGGATTTGCCGTCCTTGCGAAAAACAGATGGTTTCCGTTGTTGATGACTTCGGTTATTTTTGGAACGATGCACATCGCTAATCCTGAAGTACAAAAGATGGGTTATATCGTTTTGGTTTACTATATCGGAACCGGTTTTTTTCTCGGAATTATCACGCTAATGGATGAAGGAATGGAATTAGCTCTTGGTTTTCATGCAGCGAATAACCTGGTTGGCGCTTTATTGATTACTTCCGATTGGTCGGCTTTTCAAACGAATTCTATTTTTAAAGATGTTTCTGAACCGTCAGCCGGATTTGAAATTTTGGTACCAATCTTTATTATTTTTCCATTACTATTATTTATCTTTAGTAAAAAATACAATTGGACCAATTGGAAAGAAAAACTTAGTGGAACAATTAGAATTGAAGTCATAGAACCAATACAAAATACTGAAAGTCATGAATAGTCCAACCTACGAAAATGTGCATAATTTATTCAAGTTGAATGGATTTCATCTCGACAGGGAAGATTTATGTCGTGTGGCGTACAGTTTTATCAAAGAAGGTGAAGATTTTGAAAAACCGGTTGGGGATTTTTTATTAGACTGGTTTGATAGTAAGAGTTTTATTGAAATGGAAACTTCGGGCACAACCGGAACACCAAAAACAATTTCTGTCAGTAAACAAGCCATGGTAGATTCAGCATTGGCTACTGGAGATTTTTTTGAATTGCAACCGGGAAATAAAGCACTGCAATGTCTGCCTGTAAAATATGTAGCAGGCAAAATGATGTTGGTTCGGGCTATGATTTTAGGACTCGATTTAGAGTTTGTCGCTCCAAGTTCACATCCGTTAGCCAACAACGAAATTGATTTTGATTTTGTAGCGATGGTGCCTCTGCAGGCGCAAAATTCAATAGCTGAATTAAAGAAAGTGAAAAAGATGATTGTTGGTGGTGCAGCCGTAAATAAAGCATTGGAAAAGCAACTATTAAAATTGCCAGCCGAAGTTTATGAAACCTACGGTATGACGGAAACTATTACGCACATTGCCGCCAGAAAGCTGGGTGAAAAAGCATTCACAGTGCTTCCATATGTTACGATTTCGTATGATGATAGAAATTGCCTGGTTATTCATGCTCCAAGGATTTCACCGGAAGTTATTATCACTAATGATATTGTTGAATTAGTTAATGAAAATCAATTCATTTTTCTTGGCAGAATGGATAATGTTATCAATAGTGGCGGAATCAAATTAATTCCAGAGCAAATAGAAGATAAGTTGGCTAGTAAAATTCAACAACGCTTTTTTATTGCGTCAAAACCTGATAATGAATTAGGAGAAAAAGTGGTGTTAGTTATCGAAGGCGAAAAACACGAACTTGATGATTCTATTTATGAAGCTTTAGACAAATATGAAAAACCAAAAGAAGTCGTTTTTATTCCCAAGTTTGCCGAAACGTCAAGTGGAAAAATCATGAGAAAAGAAACAATGAAATAGAAAAACGTCCCGATAAATCGGGACGTTTTTATTTTGAAACAAACACTTTATTTGTGCATTTTAAAATAGTAATCGGCTGAATGTTTTCCGCTGCCATAAACGGTGTAAAAAAAGCTTACAGCCAAAGTCACTACTGAAATGATTAAGTTGGCAACATTCATATCTCCAATAAAATTTATTAAGACAGCACCAACAAGAATAGGCAATTGTGCTATTAATGCCCAACGTGTCAACAATCCGAAAACAATCATAATCCCACCCATGATATGAGCAGCTGCTATGTAATGGAAAGTTAACATGCCGCCCATAAAATTACTTACGGGAGCAATTAAATCTTCAAAATCCCGACTGTTACTGACGAAGTAACCGCCTTTGTAAATTAAAAAAATACCTAAAATAATTCTGATGGCGTCGAACCAAAAAGTAGAGTGTGCATTGGCCCATTTGTTCAAACCTTTTACTGAAGTATCCATAATAACAAAGTTTAAAATTTAATCTAAGTTACTATTTTTTAATTACATATAAAAGATTACAGGAATAAAGTTATAGATGGATTAATCAACATTGATGTAAAAATCATTGGTCAGAACTTCGACATCTTGAATTTTATTGACACTATATTTTGTTTTTTTCCAGCTGTTTGTTGGATAAAGCCGGTATTTTTTTCCTTTGATTTTGATATCAACCGGCATATTGAATTTAGCTTCTTCTGTTTTCCAGCGAAATTCTAATTTGCTTTTGTTTTTTCTCAATTCAAGTTTCGGAATGGCAGCATACTTCAAATACTGATTAAAAACCGGAGTCAGATTCATTCCGGTTTCGGTATTAAAAAAACTGACTACAGTTTCAGTATCAATGATTTTATGACGGAATGTTTCGGAGTATTTCAATAGTATTTTCCACCATTTATCATCGTTGTTTAGAATATGTCTCAGCGTGTTTAAGAGTATGGCTCCTTTTTCATACATATCGGTCGAACCTTCTTTATTCACACCATAAGTACCAATAATCGGGCTTAGATTTTCGATATTTAATTTACAGCCATTGATGTATTGTTGCGCTTTGTCATAGCCATATTGACATTCAATATAAACAGATTCGGTGTAGGTTGTAAATCCTTCGTGTATCCACATATCGGCGGAATCTTTGGATGTAATGCTGTTGCCAAACCATTCATGCCCACTTTCGTGTATAGTAATATAGTCGAAAAGCAACCCAATTCCGGTTCCGGATCTGTCGCTTCCTAGATAACCGTTTATATATTTATTACCATAAGCCACTGCACTTTGATGTTCCATACCTAAATAAGGAGTTTCCACCAATTTATAACCGTCATCGGCAAAAGGATACTTTCCAAATTTACTTTGAAAACAATCCATCATGGGTTTTACTTCTTCAAAATGCATTCGGGCTGCCGCTTCGTTGTCGCGTAAAACATAGTAATCTAAATCAAGACCTTTGTAGTTTTCATGAAGATGAACATAATCACCAATGTTTACGGTTATTGAATACGTGTTTATAGGATTCTTAACTTCCCAATCCCAGCGTGTATAACCATTTTTTATCCCGTTTTCTTCTAACGGGACGCTACCGATAAATCTTCCGTTGGACACATTCATCAACCCATTTGGAATGGCTACTTTTATCGTGACACCAAAATCGGGTTCATCGCTTTGTGAATCTTTTACAGGATACCATAAACTGGCTCCGATACCTTCACAACTAACAGCAACCCATGGTTTTCCGTTTCTGTCTTTTGAATATGTAAATCCGCCATCCCAAGGTGCATTTTTAGCAATGATTGGCTTTCCGGAATAATAAAATTTCAAACTCTGCTCAGATTTTAGTGTTAAAGGAGAAGGGAAATCAATAAAAACGGCATTGAATTCTCTTTTATAATTTAATTTTTCAGCGTTGAAAACGATAGAATCTACCTGCATGTTTGCAAATAAATCCAATTGAATTTTGGAAGTAGTATTGACTACTTTAAAGCTAATGTTGTTATAGCCAACTATTGATTTCTCTTCCAGATTAATCTTGATGTTCAAATCATAATGCAATACATCAAAACAAGTTCGTTCCGGGCGTAGTCCACCTTGAAGCGTGTCTTTACGTGTTGGTGCTTCTTGAGCAGAAAGAAGTTGGAAACTGCTTATTATAAAACTTAGGACAAGTATTTTTTTCATGGAATAAGAATAGAAAATCTAAAACATTAGTAGGACTGATGTTAGTTTTGTTACTATCAAACCTGAATCACACCCAAATTAAATTTCTTTTCAATAGGCGAGTGGTTAGCAGCTTCTATTCCCATTGAAATCCAGGTTCGGGTTTCTAATGGATCAATAATGGCGTCTGTCCAAAGTCGTGCTGCTGCATAATAAGGAGAAACCTGCGCATCGTACCGCGCTTTAATTTTATCGAATAATTCCTGTTCTACTTTTTCATCTACAGTTTCGCCTTTTGCTTTTAATGAAGATGCTTCTATTTGTGCTAGCACTTTTGCAGCTTGAGTTCCGCCCATAACGGCAAGTTCAGCACTCGGCCAGGCGAATATTAATCTTGGGTCATACGCCTTTCCACACATGGCATAATTTCCTGCTCCGTATGAATTTCCGACAATCACAGTGAATTTTGGCACAACCGAATTGGAAACCGCATTCACCATTTTGGCGCCGTCTTTAATGATTCCACCATGTTCGCTTTTGGAACCAACCATAAAACCGGTGACGTCCTGCACAAATACTAATGGAATTTTCTTTTGGTTGCAATTGGCAATAAAACGTGTGGCTTTATCTGCAGAATCTGAATAAATCACACCACCAAACTGTATTTCTCCTTTTTTGGTTTTGGAAACCGTACGTTGATTGGCTACAATTCCAACTGCCCAACCGTCAATTCGGGTATAGCAGGTGATGATGGATTTTCCGTAATCGGGTTTGTACATATCCATTTCGGAATTATCAACCAAACGTTTGATGATTTCCATCATATCGTATTGATCGGTTCGCAACTTAGGAATAAGACCGTAGATGTCTTCTTCTTTCAATGCAGGTTTTTGAGAAGCTTCTCTGTTGAAACCGGCTTTTTCATAATCACCAATTTTTCCAACAATACTTTTAATTCTGTCCAAAGCGTCTTTGTCGTCTTTGGCTTTATAATCAGTAACACCTGAAATTTCACAGTGTGTTGTGGCACCACCAAGGGTTTCATTATCGATGTTTTCACCAATGGCTGCTTTTACCAAATAACTTCCCGCAAGGAAAATACTTCCGGTTTTATCGACTATCATCGCTTCATCACTCATAATCGGAAGATAAGCACCACCGGCAACACAGCTTCCCATAACAGCCGCAATTTGGGTAATTCCCATACTGCTCATGATGGCATTGTTTCTGAATATGCGTCCGAAATGTTCTTTGTCGGGAAAAATTTCATCCTGCATTGGTAAATACACACCGGCAGAATCAACCAAATAAATTATTGGTAACCGATTTTCCATGGCAATTTCCTGTGCACGCAGGTTCTTTTTTGCGGTAATCGGAAACCAGGCACCGGCTTTTACAGTTGCATCATTGGCAACAACTATGCATTGTTTTCCTTTAATGTAACCCATTTTTACCACAACACCGCCGGAAGGACAACCACCATGTTCGGCATACATTCCATCTCCAACAAAAGCGCCAATTTCTATGCTTTTTGCTTTCGCGTCAAGCAAATAATCTATGCGTTCACGCGCTGTCATTTTACCTTCGGCATGAAGTTTTTCAATGCGTTTAACTCCGCCACCCAGTTTTACTTTGGCAAAATGATTTTTTAAATTGGTTAGTAAAAGTTTGTTGTGATCTTCGTTTTTATTGAAGTTGATATCCATGGTTGTATATTTGTACTGCTTTAGTGTGTGCTAAAATACGAAAACGTTTTTAAAGATTTTGATTCTGTTTCCTGAAGAATGAATGTTAAGAAATTGTAAACACAGATTCCATATTGAATTGATAAGTTAATATTGAGTTAACATAAGATAAATACCTTTGCAGCATCAAAAACAAACAAAATGACTTTAAACAGTATTTTCCAATTTTTAGTTCCAAAGGATAAAAAATTCTTTCCTTTATTTGAACAAGCCTCAACAAATTTAATCTTATTGGCAGAAACACTTCATGAATTAGTGAATGCACCAAAAACTGAAAGAGAAGAATCTTTCAGAAAAGTGGAAGAACTTGAAGCTATAATTGAAGAGATTACCCATAAAACGCACTTAGAATTAAGCAGAAACTTCATCACGCCTTTTGACAGAGAAGATATTCACTCACTGATAAAAGCTATTGATAACGTTGCTGATAATATGCATGGCGCAGCCAGTAGAATGCGTTTGTACCAAGTAGAAAAAATCACAAAATCGATTCGTAAGTTAACTGAAATCAACTTGGAAGCCTGTCAATTAATTGGTGTTGGAATCAAAGAATTGAAAGAGATGAATCATAAAAATATAAAGGATACCTGCAAAAAAATCAATAAATTAGAAAGTAAGGCAGATTCAGTATTTGATAAAGCCGTAGCTGATATTTTTGAAAATGAAACCGATGCTAAAAACGTTATCAAATACAAAGAAGTGCTTTCTGCATTGGAAATGGCATCTGATAAATGTAAAAGTGTTTCGAATGTAATGGAACAAATTTCAGTAAAACACTCGTAAAAATAACCCATTAGGAAATTATGACTTTACTAATAGTTATTATCGTTCTTGCCTTAATATTTGATTACATTAATGGTTTTCACGATGCAGCAAACTCGATTGCTACCATTGTGGCTACAAAAGTATTGACACCTTTTCAGGCTGTACTTTGGGCTGCGCTTTTCAACTTCATGGCGTATTGGGTTTTTGGTTTTGGAGTTGCCGATACGGTAGCCAAAACAGCTCATACAAGTAGTATTGATTTAGTTGTTATTTTGGCTGGTGTTATTGCAGCCATAGTTTGGAATCTTCTCACATGGTGGAAAGGAATTCCTTCATCTTCATCACATACATTAATTGGAGGATTTGCCGGAGCAGCGATTGCACATGGTTTCCGTGATGTAACCGATCCTGAACATGCAGGATTTAAAATTGTAAACTGGATTAAAGATGCCAAAGAAGGAGAATTATTGCCATCGGGTGTTTTTATAGTAATCCTATTTATTGTATTTGCACCATTGTTGGGAATGTTGATTTCCTATTTTATTTCACTTTGGTTAATGTATTCTTCCAAAAAGAATGTTTGGCCAAAAGTATTGACAGTAGTATTAATACTGTTGGTTGGTTGGTTTTTATCCACTGTTTTAAAATTTGATATCGAACCTGAAAAGGCTTTGTTCCATAATAAATTTTGGTATTTCATTAGTGAGCCATCGAATATTAAATGGTTTCTGGTTGCGCTAATTTTCTATAGCTTAGCGGTTTTCAATTTATTATTCAGTAGTTTTTCTACTGCTAAAGCCGAAAAAGTTTTAAAGAGAATGCAGTTGTTATCTTCAGCAGCTTTTAGTCTAGGACATGGTGGAAATGATTCTCAAAAAGTAATGGGTATCATTGCTGCTGCGGTTGCCGTTTATATCAAATCAAATCCAAATATTGACTTGTCAGCCGGTTGGTTAGACTTAAACGTTGTATTGCCTTCAGATAAAGATGGTGTACATGTTGATGGTGTAATGCCAGGCTGGATTCCGTTGACCTGTTATACCGTAATTGCATTAGGAACTTTAAGTGGTGGATGGAAAATTGTAAAAACAATGGGTTCCAAAATTACCAAAGTAACTGCCTTTGAAGGTGTTGTTGCCGAATCTGCAGGTGCTTTAACCTTATTTTCAACAGAACATTTTAAAATTCCGGTTTCAACTACACATACAATTACAGGTTCTATCATTGGAGTTGGTGTAACCAAAAGGGTTTCAGCGGTTCGTTGGGGTGTAACCGTAAAACTATTGTGGGCTTGGGTTTTAACCATTCCGGTTTCAGCAATATTAGCCGCTTTAGTATATTATTTACTGAAATTATTTATATAAACTTTTTAAATACTCAGAAGCCAACTGCATTGTTGGCTTTTTTTATAACTAATACTTACTTGTTATTAAATCATTTTGATAACATCAAATAATTGTAAAAACACCAAATAAACTAAACTACAACACACAACCTAAGCATGAAAAAAATACTATTAATTGCTACTTTACTGGTATCAATTTCGATCTCCGCCCAAGTTACCATCCAACAAACCAAACACGACAACGATATTAAATTATCGGCCTTGCCTTATTACAGTTTTGGAAAAGGAATTGGAATAACTTCTCCGGATAGCTTGTTCCAGTTGAACATTCGTTTCAGAATGCAAAATCGAGTTACCTATATTGAAAATGATGGTGAAAACGGAGCGTATGACGGGCAAGTGCGTCGTTTGCGTTTGCGTTTTGATGGTTATGTTGGGAATCCAAAATTCCTTTATGCTTTGCAATTGTCATTTGCGCCTGGTGATGTCGGCGAAATAAAAGATGGAGAAAACATTAATATTATTAGAGATGCGGTAGTGTTTTACCGTCCGAATAAACATTGGAACATCAGCTTTGGTCAAACCAAATTACCGGGAAACCGCCAACGCGTGAATTCTTCAGGCGGTTTGCAGTTGACAGATAGAACAATCAACAACGCTAAGTTTACTATCGACAGGGATTTTGGTTTTCAGGTGCATCATCTGAATGAGTTCAAAGATAAGTTTTCGTATAATTTCAAAACCGCACTTTCGGGTGGAGAAGGAAGAAACCAAACCGGTAAAGCCGATGATGGGATTGCTGTTACAGGAAAAGTAGAATTGTTTCCACTAGGGGCTTTTACCAAAGACGGAACTTACTTTGAAGGCGACATCATGCGCGAGAAAAAGCCAAAATTATTAGTATCGGGTGCTTTCCAACAAAACAATCATGCGCAGCGTACACAAGGCCAATTGGGCAATGATTTATTTGAAAGAAGAACGATGAAGTCCGTTTTATTGGATGCCATGTTTAAATATAATGGCTGGGCAGCAATGATGAGTTATATGTCGAGAACCACTAATGAAAATGCAGTTACCTTTAATCCGGATGATATTACCGAAAGCAATTATGCTTTTGTAGGTAGCGGTTTTGATTATCAGGCGAGTTATATTACGAAAACCAATTATGAATTTATCGCCAGATATTCAATTCAAAAAGTTGGTGATGACATTCAAACTTTGACACCAAATACCAAAGAATATAGTTTTGGAGTAACAAAATACATTTGGGAACACACCTTTAAACTTCAGGCAGAGTTGAATTATGATACCTTAGATTATTTTGACGGAACTTCAAAAAACAATTGGTATCTGCGTTTTCAGGTTGAAATCGGAATATAATTTATCGCTTACTTAACAACTGTTTATTACTTTATTCTTTACTTTTATGTGAATTTTAAAATAAGTCAAGATGAAAAGTAAAATTGCCTTTATATTATTTTTTGGATTAATTATTTCAAAAGGTATCGCCCAACCAAAAGCCGTTGAGTACAAAGATGGAAATCAGGTGTTAAGTGGACTTTCTATTGTACCGGCAAAACAGTTGAAGGATAAGCCCGGAGTTTTAATCCTTCCTGCGTGGATGGGAATTCAAAACCACGAAAAGGAAGTTGCCTACAAATTGGCAGATTTAGGTTATCAATCTTTTATTGCGGATATCTACGGTGTTGACCAACGTCCAACAAATACAAAAGAAGCCGGAGCTAAAGCGGGTTATTTCAAAAAAAATATAAAAGAATACCAAGCCAGAATTCAGTTGGCATTAGACCAATTAATCAAACAAGGAGCCAATCCGGATGAAATTGTGGTCATTGGTTATTGCTTTGGAGGAACTGGTGCTATTGAAGCCGCACGAACTAACATGAAAGTCAATGGAATAGTTTCTTTCCACGGAGGTTTAGGTAAAGATGCTACCAGAGCTATTGAAAAAATTAACCCAAAAGTTTTAGTACTTCACGGTGCGGACGATTTTTATGTTCCAAAAGAAGAAGTAGAAAGTTTTCAAAACGAAATGAGAAGTGCCGGAGCCGATTGGCAGATGGTATATTATGCCAACGCCGTGCATTCTTTTACGCATAAAGATGCAGGAAGCGATAACTCAAAAGGAGCCGCTTATAATGAAAAAGCGGATAAACGTTCTTGGATAGCAATGCTTGATTTTCTGAAGGAAGTGTTGTAAATGTTTCATCCCTAACGGGATTTCATTTGATTGCTTGTTGCATATCTACCCATATAAAATTCCTAACGGAATTATGGGCAGCTAATTTATAAATCAAAAAATCTCAAATAGAGTTCCATGAAACAAATTTTTTTCACTTTTGTTTTTCTTCTAATTGCAAGTTTTACGCACAGTCAAATTCCAAAAAGTGGAATTTACTTCTATACAATTCATCATGCGGAACATCCTAATCTGAAAGTCACAACAAAGTGTAGAGTGGAAATAAATGGCAATAAAGTGAAAGTAATTTATGTTGGTGGAAATCTTTCAAATATTAAAAAAGGAGATATTCTTGATGAAGGAATAATTTTGAAACATAAAAGCGGGAAATGGATAATTGGTAAGAAACAAAGTGACACAAAACTTGAAGAAATTGGAGGTTGCACTGATGGACCAAGTGAAATTAATTTTAAAAAGAAAATTTATTGGATGTGTTAATATAAAAACAGCCGATAATTGCGTATAGAAAATATTGCTCCTCTATTGCTAATGGAATTATTGTTAGCTAATTTAAAAATAAAAAAAATCCTGTTAGGGATTTAATACGGGTAGACAATCGTTTAAAAATAAATCAGAATCCCTTTAGGGATGATATAAAAATACAAAAGTCGATCTGGAGCGATCGACTAGTGCGGTGAGGTGTAACTTCCTTTCGGAATCCTCGATGCAAATATATAACTTAATTATTAGTTATGAATTATGAGTTATAAGTTATTTTAAAAAAAATAATCGTCGTGAGATTTTACAATTCATAACTCATAATTTATAATTCATAACTATTTCGGATTTGCCAGTCTTTTCAATATTGCCCATTGCTTAAGTGCATCACGGGCATCAACAGCCGGATAACCTAAGACAACTTTTCCGGCTTCAACATCGGCTGCTACTCCGGAACCGGCACCAACAATGGCACCATCGCCAATAGTTAAATGGTCTTTTATAGAAGCGCTTCCGCCAATTATTACGCCATTTCCTAAAGTTACCGAACCAGCCAAACCTGAATTTCCTGCCATGATGCAGCATTTTCCAAGTTTTGAATTGTGTCCGATTTGTACCAAATTATCAATCTTGCAGCCATCACCAACTACAGTCGAACTGAATTTTCCTCTGTCAACACAAGAGTTAGCTCCAATTTCTACCGCGTTTCCAATGATAACATTTCCAATGTGCGGAATTTTTACCAAGCCTTTTTCCGGGCAAGGTCTAAATCCAAAACCATCAGCACCAATGGTGCAATTAGGATGTAAAATGCAATACGCTCCAATATGACAACGCTCACGAATTACAGTTCCGGACCAAATAGTAGTGTTTTTTCCAATGCTGCATTCGTCAAGAATTGTAACATTTGGATATATGGTAACATTATCTCCGATGGAAACATTTGGTCCAATGTAAGTTCCGGCTCCAATTTTAGTTCCGTTTCCTATAGTGGCCGATTTATCTATTATTGCTGTCGGATGAATGTCAACTTCAAAAACTGGGTCAGCAGGAGTAAAGAGTTCCAAGACTTGTGACATCGCCAAATCGGCATTTTTTACTTTTATAAAAGCCCGATTTTCACCGGGTTCAATCGAAATATCCTGATTCACTACCGCCACACAAGCTTTGGAATTTCCCCAATACTTTTCGTATTTTTTGCTTCCAATAAAAGAAATTTCGGTTTCAGAAGCAGCTTCCAGTTGTTCCGGTGCTGTTATTTTACAAGCTGTTGTACCAACAATCTCGCCATGTAAAATGTCATTAATTTCTTGAATTGAATAGGAACTCATATTTGCGTTGTATTTTGATTATTTCTCAAATTAAGGCAAATGAATTTGAAAATCCTATAATATTAACCTAAATAATTGCGAATTTCATTCTTCCTTTTGTCCCATCATCATCAGATAGGCTTTCAAAAATTTATCAATATTGCCATTCATAACGCCATCAACATCGCTGGTTTCATAGCCGGTACGCACATCTTTGACCAATTTATAGGGTTGCATCACATAGTTTCTGATTTGCGAACCCCATTCAATTTTCATTTTTCCGGCTTCGATATCGGCGCGTTGTGCCTGCTGTTTTTTGAGTTCAATTTCATACAACTGCGAACGTAACATTTGCATTGCCCGTTGCCTGTTGTCTTGTTGCGAACGTGTTTCCGAACATTGAATCTGAATTCCGGTTGGTTTGTGAACCAATTGAACTTTGGTTTCAACCTTATTTACATTTTGTCCACCGGCACCACTTGATCGCGAAGTTGTAATTTCAATATCGGCAGGATTGATATCAATTTCAATGCTGTCATCAACCAATGGATATACATAAACAGACGCAAAAGAAGTATGACGTTTGGCATTGCTGTCAAAAGGAGAAATTCGCACCAAACGATGTACACCGTTTTCGCCTTTTAAATAACCAAAAGAGTATTCGCCTTCAAATTCTAAAGTCACCGTTTTTATACCCGCAACATCGCCTTCCTGAAAGTTGAGCTCTTTGATTTTATAACCTTCTTTTTCGCCCCACATCATATACATTCGCATTAGCATGGATGCCCAATCGCAACTTTCGGTTCCGCCTGCTCCAGCCGTAATTTGGAGCACAGCACTCAAACTGTCGCCTTCATCAGAAAGCATGTTTCGGAACTCTAAATTCTCAATATGTGTGTTAGTCAGTTCGTATTGTTCATCGAGTTCTTCTTCGGAAGCATCGCCATCTTTGAAAAATTCGTAAATAATCTGAAGTTCTTCTGCCATGGCATTGCCCTTTTCAAAATCTTCAACCCATTTTTTCTTGGATCTCAAGTTTTGAACAATAGCTTCAGCCTCCTTTGGGTTGTTCCAAAAGTCGGGCGCAAAAGTTTTTTCTTCTTCGTTAGTGATTTCTATAAGTTTGGCATCAATGTCAAAGATACCTCCTCAACGCACCAAGGCGCTCCACAATACCTTTAATTTGTTCGGTATTTGTCATAAATAATGTAGTTTTGTGTTTTTATTATTGGATTTATCCTGAATTTATTTCAGGAGCTATTCCCGCTATCCGTTTCAATCTTTTTAATTTATACTTCGACAAGCTCAGTATGACAAATTAAAAAGGATTTCCACTGCTATCGGGGCTAGAATCCACCACAAAAATAGACTAATATTCTTTAAATGGAAATAAATTTAATCAGCGATACCGTAACCAAACCAACACCCGAAATGCTTCAGGCAATGTTTAATGCCAAAGTAGGTGATGATGTTTTCAAACAAGATCCAACCGTAAATGCTTTTGAAAAAATGGTCGCCGATTTATTCGGGATGGAAGCCGCCTTGTTTTTTCCAACAGGCACTATGGCAAACCAAACCGCGATTAAGTTAAATACCAATCCGGGTGACCAGATTATTTGCGATAAATGGTCGCATATTCATTTGTATGAATCGGGCGGCGCTTCTGCCAATAGTGGTGTGAATTTTAATTTATTGGATGGAAATCGCGGAATGATTACCGCAGCGCAAGTAAAAGAAGGCATCAATGATCCTGAGTTTTATCACGTGCCTTTATCTAAAATGGTTGGGATTGAAAACACAACGAACAAAGGTGGTGGTGCTTGTTATGAAATTGAAGAACTCCAAAAAATAAAGCAAGTTTGTGTTGACCATAATTTGAAATATCATTTAGATGGTGCACGTTTATGGAATGCCATGATTGCCAAAAAACAGCAACCCAAACAATTTGGACAATTATTCGATACCATTTCAGTTTGTTTTTCTAAAGGATTAGGAGCACCAATTGGGTCTGTTTTACTTTCCGATGCTGAAACGATGCACCGCGCTTTGCGTATCCGAAAAATATTTGGTGGCAACTTAAGACAGTCGGGTTATTTGGCAGCAGCCGGAATTTACGCACTACAAAACAACATCAACAGGTTAGAAGAAGATCATCGCAGGGCAAAAGAATTAGGAACACAACTCGAACAATGTTCGTGGGTTGCTGTTGTTGAACCTGTAGAAACGAATATTGTTATCTTTTCACCACAACCACATATTGAGGATAAGATAGTCATTGAAAAGCTAAAGCAAAAAGGAATTTCAATCAGTATAATGTCGAAAGGAAAGTTAAGAATCGTTACCCATCTTGATTACCGTCAGGTGATGCATGAATATGTTTTGGAAACTTTGGAGAAGATCAATTTTTAAGTTTCAAAACTTGTTAATTTCTAAGTGTATAACTTCCTGCAACATCTAAAACTTATGCAGGCATAATACTTATTTTTGTATCTACAAAAAGACTGTAAATGCCTGAAACCATACTTCAAATACCAGTAGCCAAAATAATTCCACACACTCTGGAAAAGCACGGTCATGTCCGTACTGATAATTATTATTGGTTAAACCAAAGAGAAAATCCGGAAGTGATTGATTATCTCAATCGGGAGAACGATTATTACCAGCAATCAACGGCGCATACCAAGGAATTTCAAAAGGATTTATTCGAAGAAATGAAAGCCAGAATCAAGGAAGATGACGAGTCGGTTCCTTATTTCTACAATGGTTATTATTACATTACGCGTTTTGAAAAAGGCAAAGATTATCCAATTCATTCACGCAAAAAAGGAAGTCTCGAAGCCAAAGAAGAAATCCTGTTTGACTGCAATGAAATGGCGAAAGGTCACACCTATTTCAACTTATCAGGGTTGAGTATAAGCGAAGACAATACGATGGCAGCTTTTGGAATTGATACGGTTTCGAGAAGACAATATACGATTCAGGTTAAGAATTTGGTTTCAGGAGAAATCCTTGCGGTGAAATTAGAGAACACCACTGGTGGTTCAACTTGGGCAAGTGATAACAAGACGTTGTTTTATTCCCGAAAGGATGAAGTAACGCTTCGTGCGGATAAAATTTACAAGCATAAAATCGGAACTGCCGCCGATAAAGACACTTTAGTTTATTTTGAAAAAGATGAAACTTTTGATGTTTCGGTTTATAAATCGAAGTCGAAGAGATATTTGATTATCAATTCGAGCAGCACATTGACAACCGAATACCAAACGGTTTTATCGGCTACGCCGGATGCTAAATTCAAAGTGTTTCAGAAACGAACACGTGGCTTGGAATATTCGATGTCGCATTTTGGAGATCATTTTTATATTGTAACCAATAAGGACAAGGCAACCAATTTCAAGCTGATGAAAACACCCGAAGAAGCGACTTCAAAGGAAAATTGGGTTGATGTTATCGCGCATCGCGATGATGTTTTGCTCGAAGACATTGATATTTTTAAAGATTATCTGGTTGTGACGGAGCGTTTCAATGGTTTGAATCACATTCGGATTATGCCTTGGAGTGGGAAAGGGGAATATTATTTGCCTTTTGACAGCGAAACTTATATGGCGTATACAACAACCAATCTCGATTTTGACACCGAAATACTTCGTTATGGTTATCAATCGTTGGCAACTCCGGCTTCTGTGATTGATTTCAATATGAAAACCAAAGAAAAAAACGTACTGAAAGAGCAGGAAGTTTTGGGTGGAAAGTTTGATAAAAACAATTACAAAGAAGAACGTATTTGGGCCACCGCCAAAGACGGAACCAAAGTGCCAATCTCGATGGTTTATCGAAAAGAGAATACTAAAAACGGTAATAATCCGTTATTGTTATATGCTTATGGTTCGTATGGCGTGACTATGGATTGCCATTTTTCATCGGTGCGATTGAGTTTGTTAGACCGCGGATTTATTTATGCGATTGCTCATATTCGTGGCGGGGAAGATTTGGGAAGAGAATGGTATGAAAACGGAAAGTTGTTAAAAAAGAAAAATACGTTTACCGATTTTATCGATTGTTCCCAATTTGTGATTGATGAAAAGTATACTTCAACTGAACATTTATATGCTGAAGGTGGTTCAGCTGGTGGACTTTTGATGGGAGCAATTATTAACATGGCACCAAATTTGTATAAAGGGGTCGTCGCGCAAGTGCCATTTGTGGATGTTGTTACGACGATGTTGGACGAAACGATACCATTAACAACCGGAGAATATGACGAATGGGGAAATCCAAATGTTAAAAAATATTATAATTATATGCTTTCGTATTCGCCTTATGATAATGTTGTGGCGCAAGCCTATCCAAACTTGTATATTTCTACAGGTTTGCACGATTCACAGGTACAGTATTGGGAACCAGCGAAATGGGTTGCCAAACTACGCATTTTGAAAACAAATAATAATCAATTATATTTGGATACCAACATGGATGCAGGACATGGTGGCGCATCGGGAAGGTTTGAAGCCATTAAGGAAATAGCCAAAGAATACAGTTTTTTGTTAGATTTAGAAGGAATAAAAAAATAGTTTAAAATATTTTATTAAATTTGCAAAGTTTAGAAGTCCGTAAATTTGGCTTCATAATATGCCTTGACTAGTTTATTTATGAAACAAGATATAAAAGCACACGATAATGTATTAGGTCTGATAGGGAATACTCCTTTAATTAGGCTTAACAAAATCACCGAATCTTTACCAGGAAATTTTTACGCTAAGGTTGAAGCTTTCAACCCTGGACACTCCACCAAAGACAGAATTGCATTATATATTATAGAAGAAGCTGAAAGACAAGGAATTCTTTCTCCTGGCGACACTATCATTGAAACTACATCAGGAAATACCGGTTTTAGTTTGGCAATGGTAAGTATCATCAAAGGATATAACTGCATTTTAGCGGTTAGTTCAAAATCTTCCAAAGATAAAATTGATATGTTGCGTAGTTTAGGCGCTAAAGTATATGTTTGTCCGGCTCACGTTTCTGCTGATGACGAGCGTTCTTACTACAATGTTGCTAAGCGTTTGCACGAAGAAACTAAAGGTTCTATTTATATCAATCAGTATTTCAACCAATTGAATATTGACGCGCATTACAAATCTACAGGTCCTGAAATTTGGGAACAAACCAACGGAAAAATTACACACTTAATTGCGTGTAGCGGAACAGGTGGAACAATCTCAGGCGCAGCCAAATATTTAAAAGAAAAGAATCCAAATATTAGAATTTTAGGTGTTGATGCTTTTGGTTCGGTGTTGAAAAAATACCACGAAACCAAAGAGTTTGACGCTGATGAAATCTATCCATACAGAATAGAAGGATTGGGTAAAAACCTTATTCCAACTGCTACTGATTTCGACTTGATTGATCATTTCATGAAAGTTACGGATGAAGAAAGTGCACACACTACAAGAGAAATAGCTAAAAAAGAAGGTTTATTTGTTGGTTACACTTCTGGTGCGGTGATGCAGGCTATCAAACAATACGCAGAAGAAGGAGAATTTACAGAAGAGAGCAATGTTATCGCAATCTTCCCTGATCATGGTTCTCGTTATATGAGCAAAGTATTTAGCGATGACTGGATGAATGAACAAGGTTTCTTTGACAGCATCAACGCTGAAGAAGTTCAGAAAGTTGAGTTTATTAAGTAATCTACTTATCAGATATAAAAAAACCTCCGAGATTCTCGGAGGTTTTTGTTTTATCGCATGGTTTTGTTCACGTCGTTGTCATCATATTTTGCCTTGAATCGGTTTAGATTGTCAAGGTTAATGTCACCATTCAGGTCAATTACTTTTTCCTCGATTAGCAATGCAATCAGGAATTCCCATTTTCGGGTGCGGAAGTTTTTAGATTGAATAGTAACTTTTTGTTGTTCAAAAACCAGCTTCTTGCCGTCATCCTGTTTGATTTCTGTACCGTTGGTGTCCACCAGCATATGCACCAATACTTCCTTCGTGTTTAGTTTATAAACATACAATTCGTTGTTAAATGATTTTTTGGCAAAGCTGAAAGCCGGTTTGTCACCAACATAGACAATGCTTTCATTTAATTTGATTTCCTGTGCGCTTAGTGTAGTTGTTGCTAAAAATAGTATCGTTAAATAAATTAGATGTTTCATAGCTTGTGATTTTATGAAGACTAAGGTACAAAATTCCTAACTAAAACCGCTCGGGAAAATTAAACCGTAGAGTTGACAAATGCCATATAGTAATTTATACAATGTAAGGTCGTTAACAACAGTACTTCTTTGTTTTCAAAATTGTCAAACTCGTTTGACGTTTCAATATTGAAGTCAAAGGTTAATTTTGACCATTTGAAATCGGTTTCAACCGCAAGCAGTTCTTTTTCGTCGGTGTCAATAAGAATGTAGTTGCTACTCCATAAACTTTTTAATCGCAGCAGGTATTTTTTATCACTGTCATTGAAATGAATTACAATTCCTTTCCAACCCATTTCAAAATACAGCAAGACTTTGTCGTCTTTTTTCAGTTCAATTTTCGAATCCCAAAAACCTTTAGGCTCGAGTTGGTAAATTGAATTGTCAGCCAAAAGTATATCCGCTTTAAAAGAATACCATTTTGAATATTTTAGTTCACCAATATTGCTATTATTCATGGTCAAACTAAATTCTCTTGAGTTGGTTGAATTTGCTTTGTAATGTCCCATTTTATCTTTTTGTTATTGTATTGCTTGAATAAATTTTTTCATTTCGTCCATCTTTCCTATTGTAATTCTTGTCCATTTACCTTGCTCTTCATATATTCTTCCTCCTTCAATATTATTGTTTTCCAATAGTTTGAAATAGTCCTTGTTGTAGTTGGAAAGTGAAAAATAGATAAAATTTGTATTAGAAGAAATGCACTCACAATTTAATTTTTTGAGTTCGCTGATAGTATATTGTCTTACATTTTCATTTAGCAAGTAGCAATTTGAAACAAATTTATCATCCTTCAACGAAGCTATAGCAGCAAGTTTTGATAATACACTAACGCTATTATTTGTATTGGATTGCAAATTTGTCAAATTATCAATTATTGTTTTGTCCGCAATTGCATATCCAATCCGTGCTCCAGCCAAACCATACATTTTGGAAAATGTTTTGACGATAATAATATTTTTTTTGTCATTTACGATATTGCTAAGGGATTGCTGTTTAGTAAAGTCCAAATATGCCTCATCAATTAATACAATTGTATTTTGTGAAATCTTGGTTACAAATTCTACCAATGCTTCTCTTTCACAAATTGTTCCTGTCGGGTTGTTTGGATTGCAGATGTACACAAGTTTTGTGTCATTATTTACAGCTTCCTGCATTGCTTGTAAATTAATTTTCTTATCAGTAGTTAGAGGTACTTTATTTTTCGTTAAACCTAAATTATCTAATGTAACTGTCCAATAATCATAGCTTGGGTCTGCTATTACATAATTTGCGCTGCCAGTCACCTTCGGTTCGTGTCCTTTGCCAAGTGATACAAATTTTGCAACCAAATCTAAAATTTCAGTTGAACCAGCTCCCAACAATATGTTTTCGTCTTTAACACTGTTTTTTTTTGCAAGGTCAGAAATCAGTTGTGTCGCAACATCCCAATTATATCGGTTACTAATATTCGCATTGTCTACAAACGCTTTCCTTGCTAATGGAGATGGACCATAAGGGTTTTCATTTGAACGTAAAAAAATTAAGTTAGTATCAGTCTCAAAACTAGTAATTAAATTTTCTGACACAAGAGGAGAAGCAAATGAATTGAAGTTTGTAAGTCCAATACCAGCTACTCCAATTCCGATTTTTTTCAGCCAAAGTCTTCTGCTCGTTTCCATATTTTCTTTTTCTTTAACAAGTCTTTAAAAAAATAGTTTGTTACAACCGCGAAGTGTTAAAATTGTCTGCTAACTTATAAATAGACACAACTTCCATTTGCAAGGAACGATAGTCTAAAGTAAAAGTACCAAAATTTTCCCTACAAAAAAAAACGCCAGGCAAAGCCCAGCGTTTTCTATATCTAATAATTTAAAAATCTATTCTTCCATCGTATGATACACGTTCATCACGTCATCATCTTCTTCAATTTTCTCGATTAGTTTTTCTACGTCAGCCATTTCAGCTTCGGTTAGTTTTTTGGTAATCTGTGGAATTCTTTCAAATCCTGAAGATAAGATTTCAATGCCACGGCTTTCCAATTCTTTTTGGATGGCTCCAAAACTTCCGAAAGGCGCATAGATTAAGATTCCGTCTTCGTCAGCAAAGATTTCTTCGGCACCAAAATCGATGAATTCTAATTCTAATTCTTCAATGTCGATATTGTTATTCGGAATACGGAAATTACAGGTATGGTCAAACATAAATTCCACCGAACCTTGTGTTCCCATCGTACCATTGCATTTGTTGAAATAACTTCTGATGTTGGCAACAGTTCTGTTGTTGTTGTCAGTTGCGGTTTCAATTAAAAGCGCAATCCCATGTGGTGCATAACCTTCAAAAAGCTGCTCTTTGTAGTTGGCTGTATCTTTATCGGTTGCTTTTTTAATCGCACGTTCCACGTTTTCTTTCGGCATGTTTGCCGATTTTGCATTTTGTATAACGGCACGCAAACGTGAGTTGGCTTCCGGATTTGGTCCGCCTTCTTTCACCGCCATTACTATATCTTTTCCTATACGTGTAAACGCTTTGGCCATGGCTGACCAACGTTTCATTTTTCTTCCTTTTCTAAATTCGAATGCTCTTCCCATTACTAAGCTGTTTTTTTATGCTAAAATTGAGTGCAAAAATAAGGTATTATTCGGTTATTGCAAATTCATTTTGTTAACCAAATTATTGCTTTACGGTTTTAAATTATTTACGTCATACAAAATATTAGTCGCTTCCAGTATATGAAAATTTTGTCTAATATTTTTTATTCTTTCGGTAGTGTTGGTTTGCATAAAATCATCCTTTTTCTGAATCTTGATATCGGCAGCATTTAATTCAACCGTTATTGGATACACTTTTTCAGTTTCTTTTTTAATCTCTTTCCAAAGTGAATTAATTTGGTTTACATTGTCAAAAACAGCACTGAATTGCAAAACTACAGGTGGCAAATCAGCATCATACAAAGGATTTATTTTGGTGTTAAGATCTTCTATTTCAATCGCATCAGTGTTTTCGGTTATTCTTTTTTTACTGGCTGCAATCGCATCGGCATAAATAAGATTCTCAATATGATTGTATTTTAAGCCATGTATTTCATCATTTTTAAGTGCCGTATCATAACTGTTTTCTCTTGGCATTTGCTTGTCAAACAATAACGGAATTTCAACATCAGGCGTAATGCCATCGTATTGATTGCTTTTCCCTGTTAGTCTGTAGAATTTTTCTAAGGTTAATTTCAGAAACTCATCGTTGTTTTCATTTATTGGAAAGATGCGCTGCATGGTGGCTTTTCCTAATGATTTATTTCCAATGACAATCGCCCGATTGTAATCCTGCATGGCATTGGTGAAAAATTCGCTTGCCGAAGCTGAAAATCCATTAATCATTATTACCATTGGACCATTATAAAGAGTTCCAAGAATTGAATCCGGAATGACTTCTTTATTGTTTTTATTATTATTCATGATTGCCAATGGTCCATCGTTTATAAATAAACCCGAAAGTCGTACAGCTTCTTCCATCGAACCGCCTCCATTATTCTCAACATCGATAATTAATCCATTGATTTGCTCATCTTCTAATTTGTATATTTCATTCGCAACATCAACCGTAATACTCGATTTCCCATTTTCAAAGGTGGAATAAAAGCTCGGGATTTTGATATAACCAAACGTTGCATTGTCCGTTTTTAGTCTGAAACTATAGACATTGTTTTGGTAATCTTTCAGAATTTTTTTTACTAATCGAACGCTGTATATTTCACCGCTTTTTTTTCTGAAAGTAAAAATGGCCGTTTTATACTCTTTGGAAGTGATGATTTCATCAATTTTTTTCATCGAAGCACAAGCAGTTTCGTACTCGGTTTTCTTATACTTGATTTTTAATAATTGGTCACCAACACTTATTTTATTAGTAAAATAGGCTGAACTTCCGGGAATAATATCGTCAACAGTCAATTCATCTTTTTCAGATAAGGAAACATAGAGTCCAAAAGTCAGATTGTCGGAACTGACGGTTGAGAAAAATTCCGATTTATCGTTTTCTGAAAAATATTCGGTATGCGGATCAAAATAGGAGCAGAAAACAGAATAAAATGCCGCATTAAATTCAGTTTCTGACATTTGGTAACTTTCCGTTTTACATTCGTATCGGTCAAAGACTTTCTTTTTGTTAGAAATGGCAAGCGCTTCAAAATTAGCTGTCAATGAATCTTTATTGGTGCTTAATTCTGCAACTTCGCGCAATACATTGAACAGTATTCTTTTTTTATACAAGCGCTTTAATTCGGCTTCATCGTTTGCATACGGAAATGCTTTTCTGGAGAAAACAACTTTTTCATCGCTCGAAAGTGGAAAATCTTCGTTTTTTAAAGAAGCAATAATTGCCGAATAACGTGCGATGGATTTAGAATATGCAGCGTAAAAATCATGAAGAAAAGCACAATCATGCCCATTGATATAATCATCAATCTGGTATTCGTGTTTCTTTAATTCGTTAATTTCTGGAGCAATGAACAATCTGTTTTCTTCGTCAAGCCGACTTAAAAAAGTTTTGAAAGCATAAACAGATAAACTATCGTCAATTGGCTTTGGGCTATAATGATTCTCTTGAATTAGTGCATTAATACTTGCTAAAGTCTCACAAGGATTTTTCTCTTTTTGGCTTAAAGCCAGAAGAGGAAGCAACAGTACTAATTGCAAAAGTTTTTTCACACAGCATTATTTTTTATAGAAAGGCAGTTTTACCACTTTGGCAGCGACTTTGTTATTTCTGATTTGGATAAAAATGTCACTATCAACCGCCGAGAATTCGGTTTTTACATAACCCATTCCGATTCCTTTACCCAAAGATGGTGCCATAGTTCCCGATGTTACGATTCCAATGTTATTTCCATCAGCATCCACAATTTCATAATCGTGACGCGGAATGCCTCGTTCGGTTAATTCAAAACCAACCAGCTTTTTGGTAACTCCGGCTTCTTTTTGTTTTTTCAGATTTTCAGAATTGGTAAAGTCTTTGGTGAATTTGGTAATCCAACCCAAACCGGCTTCTAATGGTGAAGTCGTATCATTGATATCGTTTCCGTATAAACAAAAACCCATTTCCAAACGCAAGGTATCACGTGCTGCCAATCCAACAGGTTTGATTCCGAAGGCTTTTCCCGCTTCGAAAACTTTATTCCAAACTTGCTCTACATCGGAGTTTTTGCAGTAAATTTCAAATCCACCCGAACCGGTGTAACCTGTAGCCGAAATAATCACATGTTCAATTCCGGCGAAATCTGCCACTTCAAAATGGTAATATTTAATCGCTGATAAATCTATAGAAGTCAAAGATTGCATGGCTTCAACTGCTTTTGGACCTTGAATCGCAAGCAAAGAATAATCTTCTGAAATGTTTTTCATATCCACACCTAAATTGTTGTGCGACGAAATCCAATCCCAGTCTTTGTCGATATTAGAAGCATTTACAACCAATAAATATTGGTCTTCTTTCATTCGGTAAACGATTAAATCATCTACAATTCCACCGTCATTATTTGGCAAACAGGAATATTGTGCGCGACCAATTTCCAACACCGAAGCATCGTTGGAAGTTACTTTTTGGATTAAAGCCAAAGCATTTTCACCACTAAGCAAAAATTCGCCCATATGCGACACATCAAAAACGCCTACGCCATTTCTGACTGTTTCGTGTTCGGCATTTACGCCTTCATATTGCACCGGCATATTGTAACCTGCAAACGGTACCATTTTCGCTCCTAAACTTTCGTGTACGTGAGTTAACGCTGTATTCTTCATTATAATTAGTGTGTTGCTTATTTATTTTTTTGGACGATATTCTAAATCATATTCTGTCGTCCAGGTTTTTTCTTCATCGTTTGATATTTCTCCAAGTTGACGGACTTTTCCATCTGCTAATTTGAAAAAAGTAATGGTTCTAACAGACGTCTTTCCGTTATAGGTAAAAGGCCTGCTTTTGAAATGCATGGCATTATTTTTAAAATAACCTGTTAGGTATTCATTACTTCCACCGGTATTATCAACCCAGTTTTGCTGCCATTGTTTGGTAGCAGCATTATAAGAGTTGAAACTTTTTCCGGTAAATGTCAATCCCTGTTGTGCGCCGTTTGATGTCCATTCTTCAAGCACCACACAATTATCAAGTATTTTAGATATTTTGCTGTGACCAGCCACATTTCCTTTAACATCGTACACTTCCCATTCGCCAATCCAATAATCAAACTGGTTGTAAATAGGGTCTTTATCACAAGGTTTTTGTGCAAAAACTGATTTGCTGCAAAGAGTGAGAACTACTATTAGGATTATTTTCTTCACTTTACTTTCTAACGAAAGGGGGCAATAGTTTATTTGAAACTTCTCCAAAACCAATTCGTACCGAACTGTTTTTACAAAAACCTTTCATAGTTACCGTGTCGTTATCGTTAATGAATTTACGTTCAGAGCCATCATTCATTTTGATTGGATTTTTTCCTCCCCAGGTTAATTCGAGCATCGAGCCAAAACTATCGGGAGTTGGCCCTGAAATAGTTCCGGAACCCATCATATCGCCTGAATTGATTCGGCAACCGTTAGAAGTATGATGCGCCAATTGCTGCGACATCGACCAATACATATATTTAAAATTGGATTTAGAAACCAAACTTGGTTCTACATTTTCCGGCTCAATATATACTTCTAAATTAATATCGAAAGCGTTTTTTCCTTTTTGTTGTAAATAGGGAAGTGGCATTGGTTCCTGATTTGGTCCTTTGCAACGGAAAGGCTCCAAAGCATCCATCGTTACGATCCATGGAGAAATTGAGGAAGCAAAGTTCTTGGCTAAGAATGGTCCAAGCGGAACATATTCCCATTTTTGCATATCTCTTGCACTCCAATCGTTTAATAATACCATTCCGAAAATATAATCTTCGGCTTCGCTAATCGGAATATTTTCTCCCATAATATTAGCATCCGTAGTAATAAAAGCGGTCTCCAATTCAAAATCGATGGAACGTGACGGACCAAAAACCGGGGTGCTTTCACCATTAGGTAATGTTTGTCCCATCGGACGATGTACCGGAATTCCGGACGGGACTATGGTCGAACTTCTTCCATGATAACCAACAGGAATGTGAAGCCAGTTTGGCAATAACGCATTCGCCGGGTCACGGAACATTTTACCTACATTGGTTGCATGTTCTTTACTCGAATAGAAATCGGTGTAATCGCCAATCAAAACCGGAAGTTGCATTTCAACATCTTCCATTTTGAAAATAACAATATCGCGATGCTCCTGATTATCTCTTAATGTTGGGTTATTCTGTTCAAAAATATCACTAATCCTGTTGCGTACCTGACGCCAGGTTTTTTTACCGTCTGATATAAAATCGTTCAAAGTATCCTGCATGAACATATCATCGGTCAAATCAATCCCATCGAAATAGTTCAACTGCTGTAACGCACCCAAATCGATAGCGTAATCGCCAATTCGTGTTCCGATTGTGATGACATCTTCTTTGGTTAAGAAAACGCCAAACGGAATATTCTGAATAGGGAAGTCGCTGTCTTTGGGGACAGTAAGCCAAGATTTTCGTTTGGGATTGTTTGTATTTAAAGGCATGATGTGTTGTTTAAATTGTTGAAAAATTCAGTAATCAAATATATCATTTCCTATTAATTTACCAAACCATTTTTGTAATTTTGAGCACAATTAATCGAAATAATTTCAAATGCAACGCGACAAACAAATTTTTGACCTTATCCTTGAGGAACAAGACAGACAAATTCACGGAATTGAACTAATTGCATCAGAGAACTTTGTAAGCGACCAGGTAATGGAAGCGGCAGGTTCGGTACTAACAAATAAATATGCCGAAGGTTATCCCGGCAGAAGATATTATGGTGGTTGCGAAGTAGTAGATATTATCGAGCAAATCGCTATCGACAGAGCCAAAGAGCTTTTTGGTGCCGAATATGTAAATGTGCAACCGCACTCGGGTTCACAGGCAAATACGGCGGTTTATGCAGCTTGTTTAAAACCTGGTGATAAAATTCTAGGTTTTGATTTATCGCATGGCGGACATTTAACACACGGTTCTCCGGTTAACTTTTCTGGAAAATTATACAGTCCGGTTTTTTATGGTGTTGACCAGGAAACAGGAGTTTTGAACTACGATAAAATTCAGGAAGTGGCAACCAGAGAAATGCCAAAAATGATTATCGCCGGAGCTTCGGCTTATTCCCGCGATATGGATTTTAAACGTTTCCGTGAAATTGCGGATAGCATTGGAGCACTTTTATTAGCGGATATTTCGCATCCTGCGGGTTTAATTGCTAAAGGTTTGATGAGTGATCCAATTCCACATTGCCATATCGTAACAACTACAACGCACAAAACGTTGCGTGGACCAAGAGGTGGAATCATTATGATGGGGAAAGATTTTGAAAATCCATGGGGATTAACGACTCCAAAAGGAGAAATCAGAATGATGTCACACGTTTTAGACATGGCTGTTTTCCCTGGAAATCAGGGTGGTCCGTTAGAACATATTATTGCGGCGAAAGCAGTTGCTTTTGGTGAATGTTTATCAGATGAGTTTTTCACTTATGCGATGCAGGTGCAGAAAAACGCTAAGGCTATGGCTTCCGCCTTCGTAAAAAGAGGCTATCATTTAATCTCTGGCGGAACCGATAATCACATGATGTTGATTGATTTGCGCAACAAAGGAATTTCAGGTAAAGATGCCGAAATTGCTTTGGGCAAAGCAGAAATAACAGTGAATAAAAATATGGTTCCGTTTGATGATAAATCGCCATTTGTAACTTCCGGAATTCGTGTTGGAACGCCGGCAATCACCACTCGTGGAATGGTAGAAAGTGATATGGAAGTTATAGTTGATTTAATCGACAGAGTGCTTTCAAATGCAACTAACGACGAATTATTAGAAGAAATCGCAGACGAAGTAAATGATATGATGAGCGAAAGAGCCATTTTTGTTTACTAGTTAACCGTTTTCAATAAAATAATAAAGCCTGTTCTTTTTTAAGAGCAGGTTTTTTTTATGATTTTTTTAATAAAATTATGTCACAAAAATCCTAACTATGCTACTAATTAAAATCATCAATCACCCGAGGCGTAGCCGAACTGTATGGAGCGCAGCGGAATAAAAAAACCAAATCATGAAAATCAAATTCACTCTTCTCACAGGACTAATCTGCCTGTTCACTACTTTTTTAAATGCCCAGACGGGAAGCATAAATGGAAAAATCAATTCCGGAAATTCTCCAGCAGCCTCTGTTTTAGTGACATTGCTTGATGCCAAAGACAATTCAATTGCTAAAACCCAAATTTCTGAAACCGATGGAAGTTTTCAATTTGATAGGCTTGTCGACGGAAATTATCTTGTAGTAATTGAGGAAGATAAATTCAAACCATATCAAAGCCCAGTTATTACTATCTCAAAAGAGCAATCTGTAATTAGTTTGCCGGCAATCCTTTTGCAAAAAACTGAAGCCAATTCGCTAAAGGAAGTTGTTGTTCAAAAGAAGAAATCTTTTGTAGAAAACAAGATTGATAAAACTGTTTTGAATGTAGATGCACTGATTTCAACATCTGGAGGCGATGCGATGGATGTTTTGGAGAAAGCTCCAGGAATTATTGTCGACGAAAACGGAACCATAACTTTTAAAGGAAAAAGCGGCGTGGCGGTGTTTATAGATGACAAACCAACCTATTTATCCGGTGCCGATTTAGAAGCCTATCTGAAATCATTGCCTGCAAGTACACTGAACCAAATCGAATTAATGACTAATCCTCCGGCAAAATACGATGCTGCCGGTGGTGCCGGAATAATCAACATCATTACCAAAAAATCAAAAGCCAGAGGTTTTAACGGAAGCGCAACTTCAAGGGTTTCTCTTGGAAAAAGAATGCAGACAAGGCAAGGAATTAACTTGAATTATATGCAGGATAAAATCCGAGTATTCGGAAATCTTGGTTATAACTATCAGAATTCAATAAATGATTTATACATTTTCAGACGCTTCAAAAACGAAGATGGAACTACGAAAAGTTTGTTCGACCAAACCAGCATTATGGGAAGAACAGGCAATAATGTCAACAGCAGAGTAGGTATGGATTATTATGTTAGCGAGAAATCTACTATCGGCGTTGGAGTTTCAGGAACTTTCCGCTCGGGAAATAATCTCAGCGATGTCAACAGTAGATTGTCGGATGCCAATTCCGTTTTAGATTCGACAATCGTTGCCAAAAACCGGGAAAAAAGCAGGTTCAACAATATTGGATTTAACCTGAATTACAGGTATGATATTGACAGCATCGGTACAAAGTTCACTACCGATTTTGATTATTTGAGATATACTACAGATTCCAGTCAAAAATTTGACAATACGGTATATCAACCGGATAATTCCATTAGTAACCATAATGAATTAATTGGCCATTTACCTGCCAATATTGATATTTATTCTTTCAAAACCGATTATTCGCATCCTTTGAAAAATGATGGTGTTATTGAAGCTGGCTACAAAGTCAGCATTTCAAAGACCGATAATATCGCCGATTACAAGGATGTGATTGCTGATGTTCCGACTCCGAATTATGATATGAGCAATCATTTCAGATACGACGAAATCATTAATGCGGCTTATGTAAATTTCAATACAAGCTATAAACGATTTTCTTTCCAAACCGGACTTCGTATGGAAAATACGTATTCCAAAGGAAATCAATTGGGGAATGCAGAAAGACCGGCATCACAATTCAAAAGAAGTTATACCAACTTTTTTCCAACGGTTTATGTGCAGTACAAATTAGATTCTATAGGAAATAATCAATTGGTTGCTTCTTATGGAAAACGTATCAATCGTCCTTATTTTCAGGACTTGAATCCATTTATCAGTCCGCTTGACCGATTTACCTATTATGTTGGAAACCCTTATTTAAATCCATCGTTTCATTATAATTATGAGTTGTCTTATCGATACAAAGGTTATTTTTCGGCAACATTAAGTTATGGCAGGTCCAAAGATGATAATGCTGAAACTATCGAAATAAATGACGGCATCTATTACAGCCGCCCTGGAAATATAGGTAAAAGCGAAAATTACAGTTTCAATATGACTTCTGACATTCCGTTTTTTAAATGGTGGAAAGCCAATTTTTATAACGAAATCACTTATTCAAGATTCAACAGCAAATTGTATACAGAAGATTTAAATTCCTCAGGAACGTTCTGGTATTTCTCAGCCAATAATTCATTTACCTTTTCACCGAATTGGTCTGGCGAAATAGGAGGTAATTATCATACGGACATTGTTTCTACTCAATTCGTTCTCGGTGCAAGAGGTGGAATCACATTGGCTGTAAAGAAAAAAATCCTGCAAGGAAAAGGAAGTCTTAGGTTTTCGGCAAATGATATTTTTTATGGACAAATCAACACCGGAACAATCAACAACTTAAGATTGACCGATGCCAATTGGGTTAACAAGGCTGACACCAGATTTGCAGCATTAACCTTTACCTATAGTTTTGGAAACGCATTCAAGTCAAAAGATCAGCACGATGCAAGTGGTGCCGACAGCGAAAAAAACAGGGTGAAGGAATAATTTAAAAATGCTTATTTTTAGGGTCTAATTTTTAAGTTACTTTATAATGGGAGTATTGCGTTTAGAATTACCAACCGATCCAAGATGGGTAAACATCGTTGAGAAAAACATTGAAGAAATTCTAACGGATCACGCGTGGTGCGAACAAAAAGCGGCTACGAATGCGATAACCATTATTACCAATAACTCGGAGCACGAAGACTTGGTTACCGATTTATTGGCTTTGGCCAAAGAAGAATTAGATCATTTTGAACAGGTTCATGATATCATTAAAAAGCGTGGTTTGAAACTCGGTCGCGAGCGCAAAGACGATTATGTAAACGAATTGGCGCAATACATGAAACGAAGCAACAACGGAAGCAGAGTTTCGGGATTGGTGGAGCGTTTGCTTTTTTCGGCTATGATTGAAGCCAGAAGTTGTGAACGTTTTAAAGTGCTATCCGAAAACATTCAGGATGAAGAATTGTCAAAATTCTACAGAGAACTGATGGAAAGCGAAGCCGGGCATTATACTACTTTTATAACCTATGCCCGAAAATATGGCAAAGGCATTGATGTTGAAAAACGTTGGCGCGAGTGGATTGCTTTCGAAGCGCAAATCATTGCCAATTACGGAAATAAAGAAACCATTCACGGTTAAAAATTAGGAGCACAACGTTTGTCTTGTTTAGGACGTGCTGTCCCGCTGTCCGCACTACGAGGTAGTTTGCTCCCATCGGGGCTAGTGACAACATTTTGCATTTTTGGTGAAACTCTTCCAACTTCCAACTTCCATCTCCCATCTTCCACCTGTTAATAAATTCCTCATTACTTTCTCTGTAAAAAAACCTAATTTATTTTTCTAAATTATATATTTGGCTTAATACAATTTTAGCAAAATGAGAATTGAAACCGATATAAAATTAGGCTTTAAAGATGTGATGATTCGCCCGAAACGTTCCACTTTAAACAGTAGAGCGCAAGTGAGTCTGGAACGCGAATTTAAGTTTCTGCACAGTACTGTTACCTGGACAGGAGTTCCAATTATGGCTGCCAATATGGATACTGTTGGTACTTTTGAAATGGCATTGGCTTTAGCCAAAGAAAAACTCTTTACAGCCATTCACAAGCATTATACGGTTCAGCAATGGAATGATTTTATAAAATCGGCTCCAAGTGATATAAGCGATTATATTGCGGTAAGCACCGGAACAGGAAAGAATGATTTCAAGAAAATTGCCGAAATATTTGAACACAATCCACAGCTAAAATTTATTTGTATTGATGTTGCCAATGGTTATTCGGAACACTTTGTTCAATTCTTGCGTCAGGCGCGAAAAGAATATCCTAATAAGGTAATTATTGCAGGAAACGTTGTTACCGGTGAAATGGTTGAAGAGCTACTTTTAGAAGGTGCCGATATTGTCAAAGTAGGCATTGGTCCGGGTTCTGTTTGTACGACCAGAGTAAAAACGGGTGTTGGTTATCCGCAGCTTTCTGCCATTATTGAATGTGCCGATGCGGCTCATGGACTTGGCGGACATATTATCAGCGATGGTGGTTGTTCCACTCCGGGTGATGTTGCCAAAGCTTTTGGTGCCAGTGCCGATTTTGTGATGCTTGGCGGAATGTTAGCCGGTCACACTGAGAGTGGCGGAAAAACATTGGAAATTAATGGTGAAAAGTTCAAGCAATTCTACGGAATGAGTTCGGAAACGGCCATGAAAAAGCACGTTGGGGGTGTTGCGGAATATCGAGCCAGTGAAGGAAAAACGGTTCAGGTGCCATTTAAAGGTGATGTGATTGGAACGTTGCAGGACATTTTGGGTGGAATCAGAAGTACATGTACTTATGTAGGCGCTGCAAAACTTAAAGAACTGACCAAACGAACTACGTTTATCAGGGTTATAGAACAGGAAAACAGAGTGTTTACGAAGTAATTTTTAATCTTTAATAACCAAATTATACTTTTCCAAAAGACCTTTCAAACCATCTGTTGAGAAAACAGCTTTCTTTAGCTTGTTTTTTTCAGGGTCAATGGTATAATCATAACTTGTATAGAAATCCGTTTTGTTGGCAATGGTATCAATAAAAACAGTTCTTCTCAAATTACAATTATCAAATACAGCTTCGGTTAAATCGCTTGCCATAAAATCTACCGAAATCATACTGCAATTGATGAACTGCATTTTCTTTAGTTTCAGTGCGTAAAATTTGGCATAATCCAACAAGCAATCTTTGAAGTTAAATTCATAAATCACTTGGTCGGTCATCGCAAAATTAACCGCAGTAAAATCACATTTGGTAAACTGAACACCACGTAAGGAAACGTAATTGATTTTAGTGTCTTTAAAATTACAATCAAAGAAATTACAATCTATAAAAGCCACGCTTTGAAAAGTACAATCGGTGAAATCGCAGTTGTGAAAGTTGCAGTTTTCGTATTCTTTGTATTTGATATCGGCTTCGAGAAAGAAGATGTCTTCAAATTTTTCGTCAAGTATGTAATCTGAGTGCATGGTGATTGGGTTAGGGATTAGGACAGGATTTTTGCTTCGCAAATATATATCAAAGTTTTATTTATTGAAGACAGGATTCACTTTGAGTAACTTTGAAAGCTTTCTCTTGAAAATAAAATAAATTTCACTTATTCATTTGCGGATTTAATAGTAATAGCTATATTTGCACCCACAAAAAAGGCCTCGTGGCGCAACTGAATAGCGCATCTGATTACGGCTCAGAAGGTTACTGGTTTGAATCCAGTCGAGGTCACTTAATAATGAAAAGCTCTCACAATTGTGAGAGCTTTTTTGTTTTTAGTTTAATGCCCGTGTCGTCACAAAATAACGCCAGCCAATAATAGCCATTTGCCATTTTTTGGCTTTGCTTAAATCCAATTGCTGCTTGGTAAAGCTGGGTAAGAGGAGTTTGTTTAGTTTGGCTAATATTTTATACATGGCTTATGTTTTGTACAAAATTAAAAAAGCAAGTCGATTATGACTTGCTTTTTTTGAATTTATGCTTTTTGTGTCTTTAAGCTCGACTTGGCATTTTGAAGCTCTTTCTTAGCTTTTTCCATTTCGAGTTTGGCTTTCTTCATTTCTTCGGTGGCTTTCTTAATTTCTTCTATGGTGCTGTCGCTTTCTGAATCTGATTTTTCTTTATTTGATTTAGAAAAAGATTGCTTTGACATCATTTCGTCCAACTGCTCCTGCATTTTTTTCATTTGTTCTTCTATGTCCATATTCCCAAACGCTTTACTATGGCTGCTGAAAGACTCCACTTTATTGTCTTTTTTAATTTGCTCTAGTTCCTCTTTGGTATAATCATCGCCGCCTTCAACCACATTTCCGTTCTCGAGAACCAACGGTTTTTTGCCATCTTTTTTAATAATTATTTTAGAACTTGATTCTCCAAAAGCATTGCCATTTGGAAATTCAAAATGATATTGCTGACCCGGTAAACCATCTTCATTGCCATTAAACTGAAATCCCTTCATCATATCATTCGGATTAAAGTCATAAGCGAAGTTGCTTCCGTTCATAAAATCGGAACCACTTGGCTCTCCAAATCCTACTTCGTCATCCTGCTTGTAGATTTTGATGGTGTTGATAGGTTTTGGACTGTTTAATGACATACTGCCGTTGCTTCCGTTGGCGTCAGCGTATTCGACTTTAATAGCGGTGATTTCTCCTTTGCTGTTGCGTTTTACATCAGAATAAGCGATGGTAACCCCATGTTTCTTTAAAGCTTTGATATCATCATTCATTTCGCTTTCAGGCGTGTCTTTATTCCACGTCATGTAAATATTGCCAACTGACTTTTTATCTGATGAATCAGTTGATTTTTTGTCCTGTGCAAGTAATGTGAATTGAAATACTACGATGAATAACAACGAATAAAACAATCTGGTTTTCATAACATTAAAAATTAAAAAGGTTTATGAATGTTTACTAATTATTGGATAACAAACTTAAAAAGTTTCATTTTTTTGAAAAAAAGCTTTTGCAATTTTTTAACTATTTTTTCTGATTCTTGAGTTCTGCTCTGGCTTTTTCGAGTTCAATTTTGGCGGCATCCATCTCGGCTTTTGCTTTTAGCATTTCTTCTTTGGCCAGCAGCATTTCGGCTTTAGCTTTTTCCATCTCTGGTTTAGAAGCATCTATTTCGGATCGTGCTTTGTCCATTTCGGCTCTTGCTCTTCCTTTTTCAGATCTTACCAATTCCATCTGTCTTTTCATCATTGGTTTCAATCTTTTCATTTGCATTTTTGCATTTGCCATGGCGTCAGTTCTGATTTTCATTACATCTTTGCCATTGATAATAATTTGGGCATCGCTATCACCGCTTTTGCCTGAGGAATTTATTAATTCGTCTAATTCTTTTTTGCTTATAACACTTTCGTCACCTTCGATTACTTTTCCATTCAGAATTACCAAAGGTTTCGCTCCGTCCTTTTTGACAATTATTTTAGTTTCTGAATCAGCGTCATTCCAAAAGTGTTTTGGTAATGACGGTGCATCAGCAGCTTCAGGTGATTCCGGAGCTTCCGGAGCTTCAGGTGTCTCTATATCAAAATCGAAGTTGAAGTCAAAGTTACTGGTAACGTCAGTGCTGTCATCGATTGCTAATTCAATAACTCTGTCTTCATCTCGATTGTTGGTAAAGACTCTCACTTGTTTTGGACTTCCAAAACCAATACTTGAATTGTATTTGTAGAATTTAATTGGTTTTATTGGCTCTTTACCATCGACCTGAGAAACTCCTTTGTTACCTTCTTTGTCTTTATATTCAACCTTGATTCCGGTAATTTCGCCAGCACTATTTCTTTTTACTTTAGAGCATTTTAATGTTATTCCGTGCTCTTTCTTTAGTCTTTCTGCATCGTCTTTCATTTGCGCGTCAGTAGAGTTTTTATCTATTGTAACGCCTACTTGTTTATCGGATTGCACTTTTCTGCCAAAGGTTTGCGCTTCTTTTTCCTGAGCAATGGTTTTTATTTGGAATAAAAAGACAAAGCCAATTAATGCCGGAATAATAAGGGCATACTTCCATGAATTTCTTTTGTGGGACTGATTTTTGTTTAACATAACGATTCGTTTTTTGATTAATGATTGATAAAAATTATTGGTTATTGATAGGCAGCTTTGATGAGAAACTACTTTTAGTAAAGCTCTTTGATAAGACTTTTTGTCTTCCAATTGTTCGATGGCTTTTTGGTCGGCGATGTATTCTAAATTTTGAGTTATTGCTTTTTTGTAAAGCCAAACAAACGGATTAAACCAAAACACTATGCAGAACAATTTGGCAACCAAAACATCTAGAGAATGTTTTTCCTGGCTGTGGATTTTTTCGTGTAATAAGATGCTTTGCAGTTCATCGTTTGAATACAAATCAGAGTTGTAAACGATATAGTTAAAGAACGAAAATGGAGCTATATTTTCATTTAAATTAACTAGTTTAAACTTCTCTTTTTTAATAACTTGCTGTTGATAAAGCATTCGATAAAGCGAGGTAAAATTGAAAACAATTTTAATCACTAATGCGCAGGCAATGATGACATAACTAACCCAAATAAGTTGCATCCAATCAAATGCTTCAACAACAGGAACATCTTGTATTGTTCTGGTAGATTGTTGCGAATAGGCAACTAAATCTTCCATTGTAAGTTTTGGTTTTTCTACCAGTATGATTTTCTTTATAACGAAGAGCGGCAATAAGAGTGAAGTGAACAAACCACTTAACAGAAACCAACGATTGCTGTTAAAAAACGTTTCTTTTCGAACCAAAAAATGATAGGCCAAATAGAAAACGGCAATCAATCCGCTGGACTTTAAAAGATAAATGAATACTGATTCCATATTTTTTTATTTAAGATGATAGAGAATAGAATATAGATGATAGACTTGTTTTTATTCTTATTGATTGATGACTTTTATTTTCAAATATCTATTTTCTATATTCTATTTTCTTTACTCTATTTTTTGTTTTCTATTATCGCTAAAATTTCTCTTAATTCATCTGCAGAAATCTTTTCTTCTTCCGCAAAAAAGGATACCATATTCTTATACGAACTATTGAAATAATTGTCAATAGCCGTATTCATAAAGCGCTTTCTGTAGTCTTCCATTTTTACTTTTGGAAAATATTGATGCGTGTTTCCAAAAGCATTGTGAGACACAAAACCTTTGTCTTCTAAATTTCTTATAATGGTCGATAGTGTATTGTAATGCGGTTGATCTTCGGTAATCTCTGCCATGACTTCTTTTACAAAAGCTTTTTTCAGCTTCCATAAAATTTGCATGATTTCTTCTTCCTTGTTTGTTAACTTTTGCATAGTTGTTTAATTTGAAATCAAACGTACAACTATATTTTTAGTTACACAACTATATTTATAGTTATTTAACTATTTTTTAAGATTTTAAAATCGGGATAAATAAATAAGATGTTGATTTATAGTATTTTGTGTTCCTTCTGAATCAATCGGAAAACCCAAATCCCGAAAATTACTCCCAGTAAACCCAGGATTCCCATAACAAACCAGTTCATCTGATAGCCATAATATTCTATGATTTCCATACCAACTTTGGAGCTTGCAATGTGAGCCAAACTAAAACTCATAGTATAGATTGCCATATATCTTCCTTCGTGGCCTTTTGGTGCACGACTTAAGGCAACGGAATTCGAAAAAGGAAAAGCAAACATTTCTCCAACAGTCATAAACAACATCATTATGATTAAAACGCCTGACCACGTATTGATGAGCATCAGAAATATACTGATTGCCATTAAGAAGCAACCCATTGTAACTACTTTGACTTTACTTATTTTATGGCGTTCAACATAACTCACAACCGGCATTTCAAGGAAGAAAATCATCAGACCGTTCATGGTTAAAAGTAAACCTGTCTGAAACTCTGTCAGATTAAATTGTTCTTTGTGATAAAGCGGAATCGTAGTGAATACCTGAAAAAACAAAATACCGGAAACCAAACAAGTAAAGAGAAAAATCCAAAATGGTTTGTCTTTAAATACAGAATGCGTAAGTACTTCACCCGGATGCTCTTTGTCGGTGAAAGCGCTTTTTTTCTTTTCTTTTACTTTTATCCAAAAAATCAGAATGGCAATAATACAAGTCGCGCCGTCAACCCAAAACAAGCCACGATAGCCAATGCTCATGATAATTAATCCGGCTAAAGCCGGACCTGCAGCAAAACCTAGATTTATTGCCAACCGGACTAAAGTCAACGCGCGGGTTCTATTCTCGGGTTTGGCATAAGCACCAATCGATACGAACATAGCAGGACGATACATATCGGCAACGACCATAATCAAAAACATGCTGATACAGAGACCGACAAAACTGGTAATGAATTGTATCACAAAAAACATCAGTCCGCTGGTGAGCAGACTAAAAATCATGATTTTATAAAATCCGATTTTGTCTGAGAGTTTGCCTCCAAGCCACGAGCCAATGATAGAACCGGTTCCGAAACAAACCATAATCCAGCCGACTTCGCTATAGCTAAAATGCAAATCTTCCTTTAAATATTTGGATAGAAATGGCAACACCATTGTTCCGGCACGATTGATAAAAGTGATGAACGCAAGTATCCAAATTTCTCTTGTAAATCCTTTGAAGTTGTTGATGTAGCGTTGAAAAGCAGTTTTGAGCATTGATGATTGATTGATTTTGTAAAGTTACAATGTTTTTTGAAGCTAATTCCAGCTATCCATTACAATCTTTTATAAATTTCCACGGGTTAAAACCCGTGGCAATTTATAAAAGGATTTCCATTGCTATCTGGGCTAGGGATTTATTTTTTATAATAAAATCTGTGCTAATTTGTGAAATCTGTGTTATTTTTACACATGCAGTTTTTCAACCTACATACACACAAATTCACTAACGACGCTGCTGCTTTGGAGTTGGTCAATCAATATCCATGGGAGTTTGATGATACCATTCCACAGTATTCTATTGGGATTCATCCTTGGTATATAAACGAAGAACGATTGGCAAGTGATTTAAATTGTATAGAAGAGAAACTCCAATTAAAACAATGTCTGGCTCTTGGCGAATGTGGATTGGATAAACGCATTGAAGTTCCGATGGCCTTGCAAATCGACGTTTTTGAAAAGCAAATTGCTTTTGCTGAAAAGTATCAGAAACCGTTGGTGCTGCATTTGGTGGCTGCCTTTGATGAACTTCTCGAAATCAAAAAGCGTTTAAAGATTTCAGTGCCAATAATCATTCATGGGTTTTCTAAAAATGAACAAGTCGCCAGGCAATTGATTGCTAACGGATTTTATTTGTCTTTTGGGAAATACTTATTGCAAAATCCAGAGATGAAAGAAGTGTTTCAATCCATTCCAAACGATAGGTTTTTTCTTGAAACCGATACTATTGAAGCCACTTTGGAAGAGGTTTATACGTTAGCCGCAGAATATAAAGGCATGACCTTAGCTGAAATGAAGGCACAAGTGGAAGAGAATTGGTTGGCTGTTTTCGATGGCGTGGATTTATAATCCGTGCTTTATCTCAGTTTTAGGTTTGCACGGAATTCAATTCAGCGCTATCAGGTTGAGGATTTAAGTCTCTTTATTGAAGGCAGCCAAGAAATAAAGAATTCAATAATCAAAATCGGGATTACCCAACTCATCCATTCATATGTTGCATCTTTTACATCCTGATTTTTGATAAAGGACAAAAAATTATGTTCGTAAACAAGGTCAGATAAAATGCGAAGAAATACGAAGGATAATGTCAAGGTATAACTGCGAATCATAAATAAACGATGTGCTTGAACATCTTTTCTTCTTATAGTAATCCACGCAGCTGATGTCATGAATAGCCACAGGGAAGCAAGAATCAGAGTTGGAACTATAGAACCAGAATATGGCTGAGTAATACCAAGATATAATGCTGAAAGACCTCCTAAAAGACATCCTATAATGTATACTTTTCCTAAAAACCTATGCCATTTAATATAACGTTTACGAAACCAATTCCAAAATTGAAAAGGTCCTGTTATAAGAGGTAAAACTGCAGTAGCCAAGTGGGATACAAACCAAAATTGTTTATTCCAAAATGTTGGACCTATACCTTCTTTAACAAACCTGAAATTTATAGCCCTATAAAGGTAATATGAACTCAATAAGATTATTGTAGTCCAAAATATCCTCATCATTACTTTCTTTTTATCCATCATGTTATTTCAGCTTACTGCTAACTAATTGATAAGTATCTCACATTCAATTGTCTTATAATTCAAACTTTATCAGCGTATCACTCCTTAACAATCTTCTTGTTTATCATTCCAAGTGAGGAGTCTATTTTTAAAATGTAAATTCCTCTGGCAAAATTGGTCATGTCAATAACATCAAAACCACTGTTAATTGTTTTAAGCTTTTGACCGAGGGAATTAAAGATTTCTATTTTGACAATCGCATTGTTTTGAGAATCAACAAATAGTTTAGAATCAACAGGGTTAGGATAGACTGTAGTTTGCTTTAAATCAAAATTTGGCGAATGAAGAGGTGAATTTCCAAATACATAATTCATAAATATTGGGGTTGAAATAACTAGCGACATATTATCGCCTGTTCCTGAGATGAAATACTGTCCTCCGCCTGATTGCATAAAGGAAAAATAAGCTCCTTCAAACGATGTATGACTAGAATAACCGCAAAGAAGCAGCGTAGCTGAAAAATTGCTGAATTGTACAACATCATCAAATGGTGTACTGAAAGTTCCGTTAAATGAATTGCATGCTCCGATGCCACTAAAACTCAATGATGCTTCTGTAAAAGTAAGATTGGGTGAAATGACGGGAGTTATAGCTGAAACTGGATGATGAATGTTATCGTCAGTAGAGTAGTAATCGTATAAATACCAAGTCTGGAATAATGCAGGATTTGGGGTTTGGGAGTAACAGTTTATACTGAAGAGTATTGAAATCAAAGTTATTATATGTTTCATTTTGGCTAATTTAAGGCGTTGATATACTTTTCTATGCTCCGCTAATTTATTGCTTTTTTTTACTATTCTTACAAATTATACTCTCTTAAAAGGTTGTAACTTCCAATAAGTCAAACTACGCCAAACCCATTCCAGCGGTCCAAAATAGAAATGACGCAGCCATATCGGACTTAGAATTAATTGCAAAATCCAAATGGCAAAGGCGAGATAGTAGATTTGATAGAATTCGAATACACCATAGTAATTCAATCCATAACCAAAAAAGAATAAAGTGCAGATAATCGAGTGCATGATGTAATTGGTAAAAGCCATTTGCCCAACGGCTTCCAGACGACGGAAAACGCCTTGTATTATTTTTGATTTGTACAATAAAATTATTGTCGCGGTATGTGCCATTACCAATAAAATACGTTGAAAAGGATAAATTAAATTAACCCAATCTATTGAAACTGTCTCCATTCTTTTGAGGTTGGCTTCTAATGTAGAATAGGTAACAAAATAATGATACGAACTGTATATTACTAATGGAAGACCAATACCATATCCGAGTAGCATAACTTTTCTGTAGTTGTCATTAGACCAATTTCCGGTAAGGAATCCCCATTTGTATAGCGCAAACCCAAGCAGCATCAGTGCGATGGAATCCCAGATTCCGAAAAATAAATATTTCGTCTGACCATCAAAAGCCATTGGGCGAAGATAGCTGGCAACTGTGCTGTAATCGGACTTCATTTTTTTGGTGTTTTCTTTGGCATCCTCACGGTTTGGAATCATGCTTTTCTCGACTTCTCTCCAGGTAACCAAGGCTTTGCTTTGCTCGGCAGTCAAGGTTTTATTTTCGTCTTGTGCTTTTTTGGCTTCAACATAATCGAGGCGTTTTTCACGAATGCCTTGATAAAAATAAGTTCCCAATCCAAAATCAACTATGGCGACTAAAGGAATAGCTAGTACCAGGTATTTTGGATTTACGTTTCGGAACAAATAGACAATCATTCCACAAACGGCATAGAGGTATAGAATGTCTCCAATCCACAAAACCAAATGCGCATGAATTAATCCAAACAGCAACAGCCAAAACATACGACGATAAAACAAACCATGAGTGGATAGTCCGTTTTTTACTTTCTTGCCAATAAAAAGCAATACACCGGCTCCAAAAATCATACTGAACATGGCGCGCATTTTACCTTCAAATAAAACTCCGATAACATTGCTGACCCAAAAGTTGATGTTGGAAGGATCATTTTTATAGACTTCCGATGAATAATTTGGCATAGAAAAACCCGGAATATTCATCAACAAAATACCCAAAAGTGCAATGCCACGCAAAGCATCAATAAGTTTGATTCGATCGTTTTCCGAAACTGGGGCATCAGTAATAGAATTGATTTCCATGTTGTTTGTTTTATTGATTGGTTAGATCTGATTAATTTGAAATTAAATCTACAAATTATCTTACTAAAAATAAAAGTGACGATTGAAAGTTGTTAACAAAATGCTGATTATAAGGTTTTAACGGCAACGCTGCGTCACTTCAATAAGTTCCGAAAAGACCATAGTTTGTATGACATGATTGATGATTTTTGCTTATTTTTGCCACTTCAAAATTTATATTTCAAAATGGCAAAGTGGCAGGAAAGAGCAGAACTTTTATTTAAAACAGAAGGCTTAAATAATTTAAAAAATGCTAAGGTATTGGTTGTTGGATTGGGTGGCGTAGGTTCTTTCGCGGCTGAGTTTTTGGCTCGTGCCGGAGTAGGAAACCTGACCATTGTTGACGGCGATGTTGTAGATATTACGAATATCAACCGACAATTGCCTGCGTTACATTCTACTGTTGGAATGCCCAAAGTTCATATTGTTGGAGACAGATTAATGGATATTAATCCCGAGCTGAACCTTACAAGAGTAGAGGAATTCCTTTCTCCGGAACGTTCTTTGGAAATTGTGACTTCCGATTTTGATTATGTTTTAGACTGCATTGATAGTGTTACGCCAAAACTCAATCTGATTGCTGCCTGCAAAAGAAAGCGCGTCAAAGTGATTTCGAGCATGGGAGCAGGAGGAAAGATGGATGCTTCAAAGGTGAAGGTTGCCAATATAAAGAATACAGCGCATTGTCATTTGGCGAAGACTATCAGAAAGCGTTTGAAAAAGATACATATCGACAAACTAAAAGTCGTTTACTCTTCTGAAATACAGGATTCCAGCAGTTTGAAAATGACTGACGGAACCAATTACAAAAGATCTTTTTACGGAACCAACAGTTATATGCCGTGTCTTTTTGGTTTGTATGCTGCAGAAACGGTGATTCGGTACTTATTAAAAAAAGAAGTGTAAGATGAATAGTCAGGCAAACCCCGAAATCAGGATTCCGTTGACAACAGCTGGCAAAATAATAGAAGCTATTGGGTTGTTGTTATTGGTTTCATTTTGGTATTTTACATTGTCAAGTTACAGTCAATTGCCGGATATTATCCCAACTCATTTCAGAACCAATAATGTAGTCGACGGTTATGGCAATAAGTGGAATATCATTATGCTGCCAATTATTGCCACTATACTATATTTGGGTTTGACAATAGTAGCACGATTTCCGCACAAAATGAATCATCTGGTTACTATTACTGAAGCAAATGCCAGAAAGCAATATTCCATAATAACCGAAATGTTCAGAATATTGAAGATTGCCATTGTGATCGTTTTTTTTCTAATAGCTTTTGAAACCGTTCAGATAGCATTGGGTTTGCCTGATGTATTGGAAAAATGGTTTCTGCTAATTGTATTTACGTTGGTATTTGCACCGATTTTCTACTTTTTGATTATATCCTCTAAGAACGCTTAAAAATGATAAAAACTGTAATTTTCGATATGGATGGTGTAATTATTGACACTGAACCGGTGCACAATTATGCTTTTAATGCCCATTTTAAGCAACTCAACATTGATGTTTCTCCCGAACTGTACGCTTCGTTTATAGGCAATTCGACTAAGAATATATTTGAGCGATTGAGGGTTCAATTTAATTTGGCTGATGATGTTGACACTTTGGTTGAAACCAAACGCAATTTGTTTAACGATGCCTTTGACAACAAAGAAGATTTGTATTTGTTGGATGGTGTAGAAGATTTGATTACTGATTTGCACAACAACGGCATTCAGTTAGTTTTGGCTTCGTCATCGGCAACGATTACTATCAATAGGATTTTCCACCGTTTTGGATTGCACAAGTATTTTACGCATATCGTTTCAGGAGAAGATTTTCCAAAGTCGAAACCACATCCGGCTATTTTTCTAAAAGCAGCCGAATTAGCGCAAACACCGGTAGAAAATTGTATCGTCATAGAAGACAGCACCAACGGCATAATGGCGGCTAAAGCTGCTGGTATTTATTGCATTGGCTATGATAGTTTTCATTCTAAAATGCAGGATTACTCTTTGGCCGATATGGTAATTACTGATTTTAAGGAGTTGAGTTTTGAGAAGATTGCAAATATGAAAAGCCAGTAAGAACTGGCTTTTATTTTGATTTGATGTCAAGTTTTATTTCTTGATTTCCACATCTACGTCTTTACTGTCAACATCAACACCGTTATTGCTAACTTTTACAGATGTTCCTTCTTCTTCTGCTTCAACAGGGACTTCTTTTACTACTGTATCTTGTACTATTGTTGTGTTTTCAATAGTTTCAGTTTCAGTTGTTTTTTCTACTTTTTTATCGCAGGCCGATATCATTAAGAATGCTATCATCGCAAGGCATAATCCAATTTTTTTCATCGTGTTATATTTTAAGTGAAGTGTAAAGTTATTCAGAAACAACCTTAAGCATGTTACATTATTCCAAGGCTTTCTTATATCTTATCAGACATTTTTCCCTTGCTTCTTTGTGATTTACGATTGGATTTGGATAATCCAAAGTATTCAATTCAGGAATCCATTTTTTGATGTAGACTAAATCTTTATCAAACTTCTTGATTTGTTCGGTTGGATTGAAGATTCTGAAATAAGGCGCTGCATCTACACCACTTCCGGCTGCCCATTGCCAGTTGCCAACATTGCTGGCTTGTTCGTAATCTAAAAGTTTGGTAGCAAAATAGGTTTCACCCCACCGCCAGTCGATTAGTAAATGTTTGCAAAGGAAACTGGCCACTATCATTCGCACCCGATTATGCATGTGCCCGGTAGTGTTGAGTTCACGCATTCCGGCATCTACAAAAGGATAGCCTGTTTTTCCTTCGCACCATTTTTGGAACAATTCTTCATTATTATCCCAAATAATATTGTCATATTTTGGACGGAAACTTGAATTGACTGTATGAGGAAAATGCCAAAGTATTTGCATAAAGAACTCACGCCAGATTAATTCTTTTAGAAAGGTTTCGTTTTTACTTTCGAGTGCTTTGGCAACCATCTTCCGAATGGAAACTGCTCCGAAGCGTAGATAAATTCCAAGATAAGAGGTTTTATTCATTGCCGGAAAGTTGCGTGTCGCTTCGTAATTATCGATTAAAGTATTGGAAATATCATAAGGCCTAACCTTAATTTTTGAAGTTTCAAAACCAATACTTTTTAAGCTTAAAAAGGGATAGGAGTGGGCTGTAATTTTATTTAGTAAGGCTTCTGATTTATAATGAATTAATTTAGTTTTTCTAAAGTTGTCTTTCCACTTATTTGAATAGGGTGTGTAAACCACATAAGGCGTTCCGTCATCTTTAATGACCTCACTTTTTTCGAAGATGACCTGGTCTTTGCTGGTTTTAAATTCGATGTCATTATCTTTTAATAAATGATATATTTCTAAATCGCGTTTGCGGGCATAAGGTTCATAATCGTGGTTGGTAAAAACGATATTAACTTGATTTTCTGTAATGAGTTTGCTGAACACTTCAATTGGTTTTCCGTAAAAAACAGCTAACGATTTGCCAACGGCTTGGAGTTGGTTTTGCATATTTTCCAACTGTTGATGAATAAAGGTTACACGCGCATCGTCTTTGGGTAATTGCGAAAGAATAGTGTCATCGAATATGAATATCGGCAGCACTTCTTCTCCGCTGTTTAAAGCGTGAAAAAGGCCAACATTATCATCTAACCGCAGATCGCGTCGAAACCAGAATAGGTTCATTTTAGTTATGAATTATAAGTTATGAGTTTACTAAAAGTGTTGACATTCCGCCATCTACATGAAAGATTTGACCTGAAATCCAGGAACTCTTTTCGTTTAAAAGAAAATTTGCCATCTGCGAAATGTCTTGTGCTGTACCAAATCGTTTTAACGGATGACGTTGTGCCGATTTTTCTCTTTTCTCCTCATTATTTAAAAATTTATCTGCCAATGGTGTGTCAGTCAATGATGGCGCGATTACGTTTACTCTTATTTTTGGAGCGTATTCGGCTGCTAATGCTTTGGCAAAACCTTCGACAGCACCTTTTGCCGCAGCAACGCTGGTGTGAAACGGCATTCCCATTCTAACAGCAACCGAGCTGAATAAAACAATACTTGATTGTTCTGCCGCAGTCAGTTGTGGTAAAACACTCTGAATAACTTTTACCATCGAAAAGAAATTAAGCTGCATATCGCTTTCAAAGGTTTCTAATTTTAGCCCACGAAACGGTCGCAAATTAATGCTTCCGGGACAATATACTAAACCGTCAATGACAGCTGGTAATTTAGAGCTATCAATTGTATCGGTTGTAGCATCGAAAGAAATATGTGTAACGTTTAGATTTGATAAATTTTCGTTTGTTCGGGAAGCTACAAAAACATTATTTTCTTTTTGTAGTTCTTTTGCCAATTCGTGACCAATGCCATAAGAGCCGCCTATTAATAATATGTTTTTCATCTTATTGTTCTTTATATTCTCCAAAAAGTTCAATTAGTTTTTCTTTTCGATAATCAAAGATTTCTTTGAGTTTTGGCTTTACCAAAAATGGATGCACGATTTGTCCCAAAAATCCCATCGGAACTTTATAATCAACAATGTCTTCCATTTCAACACCACCCGGAATTTCTTTTAAAAAATGTTTGTGATGCCAAAGTGCATAAGGTCCGAAGCGCTGTTCGTCTACAAAATACTTTTTATCAACGACATGCGTAATTTCGGTTACCCATTTCATTGGAATTCCCAAAACCGGAGTTACAATATATTGAATTATTTGTCCGGCAAACATTTCTTTTTCATCACCCGAAAGGGTTTTAAAACCCATATAATCCGGAGTTATAATTTTTAAGTTCTTTGGGTTTGCCAAAAAATCCCATGCCTTATCCAATGAAATTGGTAAATTCTGTTTGGTATGTAAAGTGTAAATCTTCATTCTTTTTTATGTAAAAATAGTAAGTTTTGTTTAGTTATTCGTAAAAAATATTAAACAAAATATTTAAGTTATTCTTAACACATACCCATTCATAGTATTTATAAATTTGGGAAACTTCTAAACAATCAATCCATGAAAAGAATTATTTTCGTTTTAGCAACCATAATTGCTAGTTATGTCCTTAATGCTCAGGTAAAAACGCCTCAACCAAGTCCGAAATCTACACTAACACAAATTGTTGGCCTTACTGAAGTCACATTAGAGTATTCTCGTCCAAGTGCTAAAGGAAGAGTTGTTTTTGGTGATTTAGTTCCTTTTGGTAAGCTATGGAGAACAGGTGCCAATGCCAATTCAACAGTTTCTTTTAGTGAAGATGTTGTAATTAATGGTACTACGCTAAAAAAGGGAAAATATGCTATATTCACTACGCCAAAAGCGGATATGTGGGAAGTTGTTTTCTATACTGATACAGACAATTGGGGAACACCGGAAAATTGGGATGCCAATAAAGTTGGTGTTTTAGTCAACGTTGATCCGGTTGCACTTAATAATGCTGTAGAAACATTCACTATTTCGGTTGGAAATTTAACCAATGACAGTGCAACGATAGATATTGCCTGGGAGAAAACCATGGTTTCTGTAAAGTTTGATGTTCCAACGCAAAAAGCTGCTTTGGCAAGTATCGAAAAAGTATTAGCAGGACCAACTGCTGGTGATTATTTTTCTTCGGCACAATACCTTTTTCAATCCAATGGTGATTTGAATAAGGCACTGGAATATATAAACAAAGCAACTTCAATGACCAAAGCCGGTGCAGACACTCCGTTTTGGTACTTACGTCAAAAATCATTAATCCAAGCGAAACTTGGAGATAAGACAGGAGCCATTGCTACAGCAAATTTATCGTTAGCCGGAGCAACAAAAGCAAAAAATGATGATTACGTTAAAATGAATAACGATAGCATAAAAGAATGGAGTAAAAAATAGTTTTCCCTTTCCAATAAATTGAGCCACGATTTCTGTTTGAGATTTCGTGGTTTTTTTATGCAATTACTTTTTGTTTTCCCTTTATGACAAATTGGGAAAGCATAGATAGAATTACCGTTAGCGAAGCACCAATAAAATTCAGCCATAAATAACCTAACTTTTCCTGACCGTTTGGATAGATATGAATGGTGTAATAGTAGATGAAAAATATCGTAAACTGACTGACAATTGCGCTGTAGAAAATAGCATTGGCTTTTACGAATTTGATATAAAAGCCAACCAGGAATACGCCTAAAACGGTTCCGTAGAAAATAGAGCCTACAATATTTACCAACTGAATTAGGTTTTCAAACAAGGTGCCAACGCAGGCAAAACCTATCGCAATTACTCCCCAAAGTAAGGTGAATGACTTAGTAGCATTCACAAAATGTTTTTCAGATTTTTCGCCTTTGACATTTCTTTTATAGATGTCAATAGCAGTGGTGGAAGCCAAAGCGGTTAATCCCGAAGCGGATGAAGACATCGCAGCAGAAAGAATAACGGCCAACAAAAGCCCGATTAGACCAGAAGGTAAGTAATGCAGTATAAAATAAATAAACACATAATCTTTATCGTTGGTTTCGGCTTTTTCATCAACTTTACTAATGATTACTTTGGCTTCGTCATGCAGATCTTTTTCTTTTCCGGATAATGATATTAGTTTTTGTCTCAGGATTTTATTGTCGTAACCTTGGTTTAAGTGGTCAATATAAATAAGGTTAAACTCTTTCTTTTCTTCTGATAATTGTGCTAATTGTTTTTCAAGTGAATGGTATTGTGTTGCATATTCTGATTTTTCAATCGCAGTTTTATTAACCGGATTGAAGTGAAGCGGCACAGGATTGAATTGGAAAAACACAAAAACCATTACTCCGGTCAATAAAATAAAGAACTGCATTGGCACTTTAAGAAAACCATTCATGATTAAACCCATTTGACTTTCTCTGTCTGACTTCCCGGATAAATACCTTCCAACTTGTGATTGATCTGTTCCAAAATAAGAAAGCATCAGGAAAAATCCACCGGTTATTCCGCTCCAAAAAGTATATCTGTTTTCCGGGTCAAACGAGAAATCTAAAATGTTCATTTTATCATTGGCACCTGCAATGTGCATTGCATTGGAAAACGTCATATCATTGGGCAACAAATGCAAAATCAAAAAGAAAGTAACAAACATGCCTAACATGATGACAAACATCTGTTGTTTTTGGGTAACATTCACGGCTTTAGTTCCGCCCGCAAAAGTGTATATGATAACTAAAATCCCGATGATAATATTAAGCATCGTTAAATTCCAACCCAGGATAGAGGACAAAATAATGGATGGCGCATATATGGTCAAACCGGTTCCTAAACCTCTTTGAATAAGAAATAATATAGCAGTAAACGAACGCGTTTTTAAATCAAATCGCTGCTCGAGATATTCATAAGCGGTGAATACTTTCAGCTTGTGATAAATCGGAATGAAAGTCATAGAGATAACAACCATTGCTATTGGCAACCCAAAATAGAATTGCACAAATCCCATTCCGTCGTGATAGGCTTGTCCCGGAGTTGAAAGGAACGTTATCGCGCTGGCTTGTGTCGCCATTACAGAAAGACCAACTGTCCACCAAGGTGTTTCTTTGTTTCCAAGAATATAATCTTCTACATTTTTGCTTCCTTTGGTTTTGTATACGCCATAGAAAACAATAAATAAAAGCGTTACCGATAAGACAATCCAGTCGAGTTGTTGCATGGCTTAAAAGAATAATTGCATTAGAATGAAAAAGATAATGATGTAAATAGCATTAATCACCAAAACCCAAGTGTAACTGTTCTTCCAAGCGGTTGTTTTTTTATTTTCCATAATTTATTTTCCGATTGCGATGATGTTTGCCAATAATCTAAAGGCACCCGAAACACCTTCGGGTAATTCTCTAAAGAAACTTAAACCTGTGTAAACATAATTTCCTTTGCCGTATTTAGCAATCAACAGCGCACCATTTTTTGGCTTTTCTCCTTTGTCATTAGAAGAAAGAATAGGAGTAAAGGCAGCATCCCATTCACCCGGATAATACAATCCCTGTTCTTGTTTCCAGCCTTTGAAATCTTCCGCAGTAATTTTGTTTGGATAGTTTAAAACCCTATGATTTGCAGCTAAAAATCGAACTTCAGCATTTTCTTCGGTGACTCTGTCTCGTGAAATTTTTAATGGAAAAGGAGACATGTCTTTGGTAACCAAATCGTCAGTAGTGTTGTATTGTACAATCATGGTTTTGCCATTTTTTACAAAATCCAATAAAAGGATTTGTTTGAATGCTAATGCGTTTACCGTATTATAGGCACGAATTCCGGTCATAACTACATCATAGTTTTCAAGCTTTTCAGTTGAAATTTCATCCGGTTTGATGATGTCAACTTCATAGCCCATTTGCGTTAAGCTTTTCGGAACTTCATCTCCGGCGCCCATTATATAAGCAATCTTTTCGCTTTTGGTTTTAATTTTCAGACGAATTGCTTTGGCTTCAGCAGGTTTAAGCACAATTTGTTTGTATATATGCGGATAATTGATGTCGATTTTGTTTTGGTCAAATGTTTTGCCGTCAACGGTTACTATGCTTTTAATACTTATTTCACTGGCTTCTTCAGATGGAGAAACACTGAAAACGGCCAATACTTCCTGTCCTTTTTTATCAATGGTAAACGGAATTTCAGTTGGGGAAACTTCCCAGCCTTGAGGTATGTCCAATTTAATGTTACCATTGATAGCATCTTTACCGGCTTTTACTTTTACGTTAACAGTCTTATCTCTATCGCTGTTGAAAATATAAACTTTCTCAGTAAATGCTGATGTCACGGCAGGAACAATATCAAGCGGTTGATAGACTTCGCCTTTTACATCATCGTTGTATTTATAAATCACATTTCTTTCAAACGGAATTGTTACACCGTTTATTTCAATCATAAAAATAACTTTGACATTTCGCAATACATCAGCTTTACCAATATTTTCCTGATTGTCCACACGATACATGCCTTCAGTTCCTTTTTGGTTTAACCAATACGCATTAGTGAATTGCTCATCATTTGGCAATTCGACATCTATATTTCTGGTAATGGATTTGTTGTTGGCCAATTCAGTTACGGATTGAATTGCCATTGAACTTGGAAATGTCTGAACTGTATTCAGGTTCATTTTGACAGTACTTCTGTTGATGGCTTCCAGTTTTATTTTTATGGCACTTCCCGGAGTTGCTTCCTGATTTTCGGTAACGGCTTCAAGGTATAAACCAGCACAACCGGCGATTATCTTTTTTATTTCTTCTGACTTGATTTGTTTCCAATGTTCATTATCTAATTTCTGGATTAAATCATAAGCTTTCACCAATTCAGGTACAGAAGCTGATGGATTTTTAAAATCGAAATTCTTTTCTACATTTCCAAGAATATCGCTTATTGCTTTTCCGCCTTTCACACGATTCCAGGTGGTGTCAATTCCGTCAAAAATGTTGGTTTTATCTTTGGGAGAATCACCTTTTAGAAATTCCAAATATTCGTCTTCTTCGCCACGGGTTCCGGTAGAACCAAAACCTTGCGACTGATGACGGCTTCGACTCAGTGCCGCAATTTCCTGATTGGATTTACCCAGTGATTGGTAATATGTTCCGATTTGTAGTTTGCTTAAATTGCTTTTATCGGCAGCTTCAAACTTTTCTTTGCTGCCATAAAACCACCATGAAGTGTTAAAAAACAGCCTTTTTGGTTGCCAAGTGGTTGTGTTTTGTAACTGATTTGGAAAAACAGCCGCATCATTGACTTTGTCAAAAGCCTCATAGCTCAATATGGCAGATGAAGTATGATGACCATGAGTTGTTCCGGGTGAACGATGATCAAAGCGGTTAATGATTACATCGGGTTGGAATTTGCGAATGACCCAAATAATGTCACTCAACACCTGATTTTTATCCCAAATTTGCAATGTTTCATCCGGATTCTTGGAGAAACCAAAGTCATTGGCACGAGAAAAGAATTGTACACCACCATCAATTTTGCGGGCTTCTATAAGTTCTTGTGTTCGGATTACGCCAAGTTGTTCACGCAGTTCCGAACCGATTAGGTTTTGCCCTCCATCACCACGAGTCAATGATAAATAGCCGGTTTGCGCTTTGACGTTATTAGACAAATAGGCAATTAATCGGGTATTTTCATCATCAGGATGAGCGGCTATATATAAGACAGAACCAAGGAAGTTTATTTTTTGAATTTGATTGTATAGTTCTACTGCGTTTGGTTTAGCGGGTTGTTGCGCTAATCCTTTTATGCTTAGTATAAGTAGTGTGAATAGTATAAAGTGTTTCATCAGAAATGGTTTGCCATTGCTCAAATATAGTAATTTTAGTATTCAGTGTTCAGAGATTGGCATTCAGTTTAACAGTTTTTTAGCCTTTGATTTTAAACAAAAAAACCTCTTATGAAAATAAGAGGTTTTTAATGTAAAGAAGTATATGTTTTTATTCGGTAGAAGCAGTTTGATTTGTAAATCTGCCTTTGGAATTGTAAGGATACATTTTTTTGTGGGTTTTGAGAAGTTGGTACGGCTCTTCTCCATCAAAATCGGTAATGGCAACTCTTACTTTGTTGTATAATGAATAGCCACCATAATTTGCTGGCAAATTTTCAGCTTTTTGCCATTGACCATTTACTTTGTAATGATATACCAATTCAAGATTATCAAAATAGGCCTCAAGGTTTGGGAAATAATAGTAGCGAACATAGCAGTTCGTTTTAGTATCAATTGGTAACGATGACACATCATCATTTTTAGATTCCTGTGCACTTGACAAATAGCAAGTGAAAAGAACCAATACTAGTAATAGCTTTTTTAATGATTTCATGATTTTGACATTTTGCTTTTAAGTTTTGGGGCACAAAAACGATACAATCATTTTACAAAACATAAAAAATTATTAGGACAAAGATATAGAACTTATTCTACAAATAATAGTCAAAATACGTAAAAAATCGATGAAATACACTTTATTTTATTTTTTTTAAGAAATATATTATATATATTATTGATTATCAGCACATTTGCATTAGCGCTTTACAATAAAAAAAGCAAAGATGTTAGTCTTTGCTTTTTAGTAGATGTGATTATATTTTATTTTTTTCCGTGACCTTTGCCTTTGCCTTTTCCGTTACCATTCCCTTTTCCATTTCCTTTTGCTTGTCCATAATGGTTACCATTATCATGACCATTTCCTTTCCATTTTTTTCCACCATATTTCACTTTGTGTGCACTATAATATCTATAAGGCGCATTTCCTCTGTAATCTCTCAAATAAACAGTACGTCCATGATAAAGATCATAGCCTCTGTAACGATAAGGAAGTGAATGAGAACGTATCCACCTTCCGTTGCTTATATAAATATAGCTACGTGCCGGAACATCGTAATAAACTTCAATATCAGGAAGGTAATAATAATGGACTTCAACTGGAGCAGCTGGTGCCCAAACCGGCGGTGTTCCTATATTTACATTTACAGCTACCTGAGCTTGTGTGCTGAATGCCACTACTAACAAAGTTGCAAGCATAAATAATTTTGTTGCTTTCATAATTTACTGTTTTAGTTATTCTTAAATGTGAGCGTTATTGCTGATGTAAAATTGCAACTAAATGAAATAAAAAATGTTACATATATATTGTTATAAGTTATGTAATTCACATCTGCTTAAAAGCAGTTATGACTATCAATCTGTAAATTCCTTGTCTTCAAATTCAGATGTGATAATGGAAATTCCCTTTTGTAGTAGTAAGTTATTAGGATAGGTAATTCGTTCTCCTTTATCGGTTTTCAGATAAATATGAAACGCTTTTATGTCTTCAATTTCGGCCTGAATAGGAAAGTCTTTATCGTGCACCTGAATAATATCGCCAATTCGAAAAGGAAAAAAGAAAAACAAAATAATGCCTGAGGTTATGTTACTCAATATAGACCATTGGGCAAACATGGCCACACCAACTACGGTTGTTACTGATGATAAAGTAAAAAGGATATCTTTTTTTTGAACACCCCAAATTACAATAAGGCTAATTATTGCCAGCATATTTATTAAAAGATGAATGTATTTTATAACCAAATTAGTTCGGTGTTCCATGATGGACGATAATTTGGCGTAACGACGAATTAATTTGGCTGAAATTATTCTTAAGAATATAATAGCGGCCAAAACAATTCCTGTTGCAATAACTTCTATGGTTAGATTAGAGAAGAATGACATAATTTTTTTATGTAAAAATACTTAAATAAAACTATTTATCAACGGTGTCATTTGAGCTATTTTCATCTTCCTTAATACTATCCTCAGTTGGAATTGTTGGTGCTAAATCAGTATCGACGTCAGCGTTTGTTGATGTAATATGATAACTGTAATGTGGAAATTTTATTTTATGCCATTCATAGGTTTTTGGCAAATCATCTCCCAATAAATAGCCCCAGGGTTCAAGCGTATCAATTCGGTCGAAAATGACTTTTAGGATAGCAATAATTGGTATTGCCAAAAACATTCCGGTAATGCCGCCCAAAATATTTCCAATGATAATCCCAATGATGGAAACTAAGGCATTGATTTGCACTTTTGAATTGACAAACATGGGAACTAAAATATTATTGTCAATAAACTGAACAATTAAATTGACTCCAATCACACCAAATACGATTGTTAAATCAGTTGAGCCTGAAAGAGAAACGGCTATAGTCAAACCGCCGGCAAATAGTATTCCTATATAAGGAATCAAATTTAAAATACCCGTTATGATTCCCAGCAGTATGAAATATTCACATCCAATAAGATACAAACCCAGAGTTGTTAATACAGAAACTGTAATCATTTCAAATAACAAGCCCGTAATATAACTCTGAACCGCAATCTTTATTTGATATAAAACTTCAAGTAGTTTTTTGTGACTTTCAGGTTTTACTAGTTTGCCTAAAAAAGTGATAAAATGATTTTGATACAACAAAAACAAGAAAGTATAGATAGGAATCAGTATGATATTCAAAAGGATATCTGCAAACGAACTTAAAGTAGTACCTACAATTTCCTTGCCTGAAGTCATACTGTCATTCGCAGCATTGGTAATGATTTCATTTTGTTCGCGTTTGCTCAAATGAAAGTTATCTCTAATCATCCGCTGAAGGTGTTCAAAATGATAATAGAAATTATTTTTTATTTTTTCCCAATCATTTGCCATCTCGCTTATTTGCATTGATATAAAATAGAAAACGCCTAAAAATAGCAGCACAAACAGAACAATTGCAAAAACGACTGCGACAAAATGAGGAAAGCGGAGTTTCTTTATTAGAAAACTAACTACAGGGCGAAGCATTATCGCAAAAAGAAGCGAGAGTAATACTGGGGAAATAATTTCCTGACCAAAATAGAACGTAATGAATATTACTGTTAAACATATCAGTATGGCTGAAAGTTTAAAATAGAGTGGAAATTTTATAGTGTCAGACATAGTAGGTAGTTTTTAGTAAAGTTACTCTTTTCGGTAGCAATTACTCAAATAATGATATACTTTTTCTGTTGGCAGTCCAACAACATTGGTGTATGAGCCATCAATTCGGGTAATGCCAACTAAACCAATCCACTCCTGAATGCCATAAGCTCCGGCTTTGTCAAAAGGTTTATAATTGTCAAGATAATAGCGAATGGCTTCATCCGTAAGCTTATTAAAAGTCACTTTGGTAACATCAAAAATAGTTTCCGTTTTTGTTATCGTTTTAAAGCAAACCGATGTAATTACTTCATGTGTTTCATTGGATAATGATTTCAAAATAGCAAAAGCATCGTCATAATCTTTGGGTTTTCCCAAAGCTTTGTTATTCAGCCAAACAATAGTATCACTTGTTACCAAAAGTTCGTTTGCTGCTATTTCTCCCTCAAAAGCATTGGCTTTAAGTTGGGCCAAATACTTAGTAATTTCTACACCTTGCAAATCATCCGGATAAATTTCTTCAATATCTTTTAATCTAATTTCGAAATCCAAATCTAAATCTTTGAAAAACTGTTGCCTTCTGGGTGAACCGGAAGCTAAGATTATTTTATATCCTTTGAGTTTATCCTTTAACATTATATATTATGTTTAAATTGATAGCTAAAATGGAAAGTATTCCAAAGAATATTACCCATTTTAAGACATTGCTTAGGATATGAAACTCTTCTTTTTCATTGGCATTCCATACTTTAACTACAAAGAAAATTATTGGTGCTACAATAAATAGCAATCCATAAATCGCAGCATAATAGAGTTTAGATGACATCAAATTGTCATTGATATACCAAAGCAAAATTAATGTAGCAATTATACCTAGTACGGCCGCTATTTTTGAAGTTTTGTTTAATCCAATAGCAATTGGCAAGGTACTCATTCCGGCATTTTTATCACCTTCAACATCTTCCATATCCTTAACTATTTCGCGAATCAGATTTATGATAAAAGCAAAAATGGCATAGTCAATCAATACTGAAAATATAAGGCCCATTTCTTTTTGATTACCTTCATAAGTAGCAGGCAATAAATCAAAAAGTCCGATTATAATTATGCTAAAGGATAGGAGCAGGGCAACAATAATATTGCCAATCAAAAGCATCTGTTTTAAGCTCGTGGCATACATATACAAAGTAGCGGAAATGATTATAAAAGCACCGGCAAAGCTAGGTTTTTGAATTACACTTGCCAAATAATATCCAATACCAACTCCGGTTATATTTAAAATAAAGTACAAATTATAGGCAGCTTTTTCGGAGATGTATTTGCCAACAATTACTTTATCATTATCATAATCGGTTTCCTGGTCTAAAATATCATTGATAACATATCCGGCAGCGGCAATTAAAACGGTTGCCAAAACCAACAAACCATATTGCCAATCGCTTAATGATAAATAGGTATTGAGTTTTAAGAATCCATAACGAAAAAGTAACTGCATAAAAGCAAGTAGCAGTAGATTTTGGTAACGTATTAGTTTTAGGTATTTCATTTTATTAAAATATTCGTAATTTTTTAATCGTGTTTTCCGTTATAGTACATATGCCATTTGCCCTGTACTTTCATCACTTGTTCTATCATTTCCCGAACAGCGCCTTTTCCGCCTTTTTTATGTGAAATGTATTTACAGATTGCCTTTATTTCCTGACTTGCATCTTGCGGACAGACTGGTAATCCAACTAACTGCATCACATGATAATCGGGAATGTCATCACCCATATATAAAACTTCTTCAGGATTTATCTTGTATTGTTTGATGTATTCATTAAAAGTGGCTACTTTATCAGGCGAAGCTAAATGAATATCGGTAATCCCTAAATTTTGCAATCGGATGCGAACGCCTTCATTATTTCCTCCTGAAATGATGCACACATGATAACCACTTTCAATCGCCGCTTTCATCGCAAAACCATCGCGAATGTTCATGATTCGAAGCATTTCACCTGTTGGCGTGACATGAACTGAACTATCAGTTAAAACACCATCCACATCAAAAATGAAAGTCGTGATGTTGTTTAGTATTTCTTTATAACTTTTTCCCATTATCGATAATAGATTTTGTTAGCAATTTATAGATTTCTTTTTGGTTATCATTTTTTAAAAAGTTTAGCTGCGCATTTATTACTTGAGTGTCTTTACGCTTGGCTGGTCCGGTTTGCGCTTCATTTGGCGAAAGCCTCAAAATTTTGTTAGCCGTTTCCTGAATTAATGGTTTTAAAATATCAAACGACAAATCATTTTCAATGCAAATATCGTTACCAATCTGATACAAATGATTGACAAAATTAGACACAAAAACAGCAGCTATATGCAGTGCTTTGCGTTGCTCTGAATCAACTTTGTAAATAACGTTTGAAATGGATTTGGCAACGGTTTCCAGCGTTTGAAAGTCTTTCTCGTTTTTTGCTTCGAGGCAAATCGGAATGATTTTAAAATCGACTTCTTTTGATTTAGAAAACGTTTGCAACGGATAAAAAACACCCTGACGGTTTTTGCTGTCAATGGCATTTATCGATACACTTCCCGAAGTATGTACAACAAATTGATTTTGAAATGAAAGTTGCTCCGAAACACTTGCAATTGCATCATCAGTAACTGCAATAATCGTTAAGTCGACAGCTTTTAATTCGCTAAAATTGGAAGTTATCTTGTCAATTGGAATCAAATGAGAAACTGATTCCTTTGTTCGGGAAAATACCTGAACTAATTCAATATCAGTAACTTTGCTGAATACTTGAATAAGATGTTGGGCAACATTTCCGGAACCAATAATCGACACTCGAATCATGTGGCTAAATTATCGAAAATAAATTTCATTTTTTAGTTTAAATAAAAGAAATCCACAACTCATAAAAAAGTATTAAAACCCAAAATAAATGAAGGAGAAATCTATTTATTTACGTTATTTTTGTAGCACTTTTTTAAAAATATTATTCCAACTTTATGGAAAAGAAAATATACTCGATTTTATTCTCTACACGTTTAATGGCTGTTTTGTTTCTTGGTTTTGCTGTCGCGATGGCTGCCGGAACATTCATCGAAAGCAAATACAACACCGACACAGCAAGAATTTTAGTTTACAACGCCTGGTGGTTTGAAGGAATCATGTTGTTTTTTGTGATTAATTTCATTGGGAATATCAAGCGTTACCAATTGTACAAAAAAGAAAAATGGGCAACTTTAGCACTTCATTTGTCTTTTATTTTTATTATTTCCGGTGCTTTTATTACCCGATACATCAGCTTTGAAGGCATGATGCCAATCCGCGAAGGCGCAGCTTCCAATCAATTTTATTCTGATAAAAATTATTTGACGGTTTTTGTTGATGGTACGTACGAAGGAAAAATGATGCGCAGGGTTTTTGAAAAGCCATTGTTGCTTTCTCCGGTTACTAACAATCATTTTTCGATTAATGATAAGTTTGCTGAAATCCCGTTTGAAGTCGAGTATAAAGACTTTGTGCTCGATGCCAAAGAAACTATCAAAGAATCAGCTACTGGCGATATTTATTTGAGGTTAGTAGAATCGGGTGGAGGAACACGTCACGAACACATGCTGAAGGAAGGCGAAATTCAGGATATTCACAATGTACTTTTTGCTTTGAATAAACCAACAAAAGGCGCAATTAACATCGATACGAAAACCAACACAATTTCTTCTCCGTTTGATGGGCAATTCATGCGAATGGCAGATAAATTACAAGGTAAAGTAACCAAAGATTCTGTTCAGGCGTTAATGTATCGTTCGTTGTATAATGTTGGTGGCGCACAATTTGTAATTCCGGATCAGCCTAAAAAAGGAATTAAAACCTATAAAGGCAGCGGTGATTTTAAAGCCAAAAACGGTGATGATGCGGTTACGTTAGTAATTAAAACTGATGGTAAAGAGCAAGAAGTTACACTTGTTGGTTCCAAAGGAAAACAAGGCGAGCCAAAGGTTATTAAATTAGGAAATCTTGAGTTTACTTTGAGTTTTGGAAGTAAAGTATATATCTTACCTTTTAGCTTAAAACTGAACGATTTTATTGCTCAAAAATATCCGGGAACAGAGAAAAGTTATTCGTCTTATGAAAGTAAAGTTACTGTGCTGGATTCTACCAAAACGTATGATGCCCGAATATATATGAATCATATTTTGGATCACAAAGGCTATCGTTTCTTCCAGGCTTCTTTTGATCCGGACGAAAAAGGAACGGTGCTTTCTGTGAATCATGATTTTTGGGGAACAACGATAACGTATATTGGTTATTTTATATTGTTCTTTTGTTTGTTAGCCATATTGTTTGTTAAAAACACCCGATTTGATGATTTGAAACGAAAACTTGAAAATGTAAAAAAGAAAAAAGCCAAACTTTTATCCGTACTAATACTGTTGATTTCGTTTAACGGATTGGCTCAGAATCATGGTGCTCACAATCAATTGCCTTCGTCAAAACAGCTGGATTCTATTCTGAATAAATACAAAGTCTCTGAAAAACATGCCTCTCAATTTGGAAGATTGGTTATTCAGGATGATGGCGGAAGAATGAAACCTATCAATACTTTTTCTTCTGAATTGTTGCGAAAAGTGAGCCATAATAACAAGTACGGCGAAATGAATTCCGATCAGGCATTTATATCGATGACTCAGTTTCCTGCCGTTTGGTTTGAAGTTCCTTTGATTTATATCAAAAGCGGGAATGATAGTATTCGAAAAATTCTCGGAATTAAATCGGATGCAAAATATGCTACGTTCCGTTCGTGTTTTGATGAAAGAGGGAATTATAAATTATCGCCTTATTTAGATGAAGCATATAAAGCGGCTAATCCAAATCAGTTTGAAAAAGACTTTGTAGAAACCGATAAAAAAGTCAATCTGTTGAATGCGGCCTTAAGCGGAAAAATATTGCGGATTTTTCCAATTCCAAAAGACGCCAATAACAAATGGGTTTCGTTTTTAGAAGCCAGTCATCCAACAGGAACTGCATTAGATACGATAAAAAATGCGCTGCCAATTTATCTTGACGCATTGCTTAAAGCTACACAGGATAACAATTATACGATGGCAAATACCTATTTGGTAGGCATGGAAAACTACCAAAAGAAGTTTGGAAAAGCGGTTCGCCCATCGGACAAAAAGATTGATTATGAAATATTGTATAACAAATATGATGTACTTCAGAAGTTGCCTTATTGGTATTTGACAGCAGCAGCTTTGATGTTTTTGCTTATCATCATCAATATTTTTAAGGAAAGAAGAATAACGAACATCTTAATCAATTGTGCTCATATTGCTATTGGATTGATGTTTACACTGCATACCACAGCCTTAATTTTCCGTTGGTATATTTCGGGTCACGCGCCTTGGAGTAATGCGTATGAAGCGATTGTTTATGTTGCCTGGTCAACGATGTTCTTCGGATTGGCATTTGCATGGGAAAAGAGAAAACCATCGCTTTCGGGAAAATATATAGTGGATACTCTTTTTGGAATCTATTATAAAAGCAATTCCAAACTTACGGTTGCTGCCTGTGCTTTTGTATCGGCAATGATATTAACAGCGGCTTACGCGAACTGGATCGACCCCGAAATTGCGAATCTGCAGCCAGTTTTAAATTCCTATTGGCTGATGATACACGTAGCGGTTATTGTGGCAAGCTACGGACCGTTTGCATTGGGAATGATCTTAGGTTTTGTATCCTTGTTATTGATGCTTTTCACCACCGAAAAGAATAAAGCCAAAATGGAACTCAACATCAAAGAAATAACGATTATCAATGAAATGGCTTTGACTGTTGGATTGGTAATGCTTGCCATCGGAAACTTTTTAGGTGGACAATGGGCGAATGAAAGTTGGGGAAGATATTGGGGTTGGGATCCAAAAGAGACTTGGGCTTTGATTAGTATTATGGTGTATGCTTTTGTAATTCATGCCCGTTTTGTTCCTGCTTTGCGCAACAAATGGTTATTTAATCTGATGGCAATGTTTGCTTTTCTGTCGATATTGTTTACGTATTATGGTGTGAATTTCCACTTGGTTGGATTGCACTCGTATGCGAGCGGAGAAGCAAAATCATTGAGCTGGATTTGGTATTCCATCGGGACGATAAGTTTGATTGGAATAGTAACTTATCCAAAGTATCGAAAGTATTACAGAAGAAAATAGAGAAAAGAAGAAAGAGAAAAGAAAAAGGTTCAACATTTGTTGAACCTTTTTTGACTATTGTTTATTTGAAATAGATTTTTAGACTTTCCCCAAAGTGTATAATTGTTCCATTGTAGGTGAAGGGCTACCGCCTGCTGGTTCTAATGTTATCCCAAATGCTTCAGCATCTCCGGTTTTTTCTACAGCAAATACTTTGCTGCTGTTGGCGCTGAAATTGGTCAACATACCAATACTTGTTGGCGTTAACTGTGGTTGCAATTTAAGTGACCAGATTTGGTATTCTTTGCCTTTTGGTGGTTCCGGTAATCCGCTGGCATCTACATAAACAACCTGAGTTTGTTTGTTCCAGTAGATTTTTGCTTTAGCTGTTGGTGCAGCCGCTTGTCCGCCAAGTGTAATAACTGTATTGGCTTCATCCCGAATAACGTTTAAAACAGTTTCTGTTTCTTTGTTTTTCGTTTCTAAGACCACAACCGTTTTCTGCAGATTTTCTTTCTCTTTTTTAGTGTTTTCAATTTCTTCTTTACTGTCATTCAGTTTAGAATATTGAAAACCAATACCAATCAACAATGCGATAGAAGCTGCCCAACCCAAATAGGTTGCACGGTTGCTTCCTGATTTCATCGTTACAACTTTGCCGTGTTTCAGCTCAAGTTGTGCTTTTATTTTTTCAAACTGACTATGAGAAATAAAAGGAGAAAAACTGCTCGAAAGGTTAATAATTGCCTTTTCGATAGATAAAATTTCTTCTTTAACTTCGGCATGTTTGAAAGCCATAGCGTTGACTTCATCGTTTTCTGATTCATTTAACAAACCATAAACATAAAGCTCCAAAATTCCTGAGTTTATATATTCTTTAGTTTCCATTTATATTTTTAAAAAATTTCGTAGGTCGTTCATGCACATTCGATTTTGGGTTTTTACAGTTCCAAGTGGGATAGCTAATTCCTCCGAAGCCTCCTGTTGTGTAAATCCTTTAAAGAACAATAAATCAATTAACTGAATACATTTTGGCTTGAGTTTATTTACAAAATCTCTTAGTCCAATACTATCAATTTTATTCGTCAACTTATTACTGTCATCAAGCAGATGTACGAAATTATCAGAAGACAGGTTTTTTTGACTGTTGTTATAGCCTTTAGAACGCAGTTTGTCAATTGCTGTATTTCGGGTGATATTAAGCATCCAGGTGTACAAACGTCCTTTACTCTGATTATAGGTATCGATGTTTTTCCAAATCTTGACAAATACTTCCTGAAGCACATCTTCGGCTTCTTCACGGTCTTTAATCAAATTAGTGATGATACTGAAAAGACTTTTGGAATACATGTCATACAACTGCGTAAATGCCCTTTCTTCCTTTCTTAGTAGTAAAGGTAATAATTCTTCCTGTGTCATACTTATGGATTTATTATAAAATTGTTGCTATTGTGTTTAATATTATTTGATAAAGATAAAACAAAAATTTAAACCATTTGCTAAAATATCTCTGCATGATTTCATTAACATCAATAGTAAATTGAAATTTCGTTTGCATAGGACTCAGTGATAATGAGACTTAGTGAGCTTTTTTTAGCATTTCCAAAACTTTAGGAATTGTATAACATCAGCTAAAAAAATATTGTCTAATTTTATAAAAAATTAAAGCTATGAAAAAGTCTCTACTATTAAGTTGCAGCCTACTGCTGCTATTGAGTTGTCAAAATCAGGCACAAAATAACAAAACAAATAATAATACAATGGAAACACATGCAGCTATTTCGGCAGAGACAATCTACCAATTTAAAGTAAAAGATTTATACGGGAAAGAGTTTGACTTTGCATCGTTAAAAGGAAAGAAAATTTTAATAGTGAATACAGCTTCAGAATGTGGACTGACACCACAATACAAAGATTTGGAAGCGATTTATAAAAAGTATAAAGATCTTAATTTTGTGATAGTTGGTTTTCCAGCCAATAATTTTGGAGCACAAGAACCCGGAAGCAATGAGCAAATTGCAAAATTCTGTGAAATGAACTACGGCGTTACATTTCCAATGATGAGTAAAGTTTCTGTAAAAGGAAATGATATGGATGATGTTTATAAGTTCCTGACACAAAAAAGTAAAAACGGTTTGCAGGACAGCGAAGTAGAATGGAACTTCCAAAAATATTTAATCAACGAACAAGGAGAATTAGTAAAAGTATTATCTCCAAGAGTATTGCCAACAGACACTGCAATAGTAGGTTGGATTAATGGAAAATAGTAACTAAACGTTATTTCAAGATAAAAGCCTGGTGAATTTCATCAGGTTTTTTGCTTTTATTTTATCGACTAACGTCACTCGTGTTGTGATTTGAAGAGTTTTTTTTCCTTTAAACGATTTTTAGATAATTACTAAATTATTCTCTATAAGTTTGATTAGAATTTCAATACCACAATACTTCTACTTATGAAGAATATATTCAGCCCAGTATACAGACAAGATTATTTACAAGGTTTTTCAAATGGCCTAAATCCATATTTGAAAATAGAAGAAAATCAAAGCGATGCTTATGTTTTTGGTTTTAATCAGGGAAGACTAGATTATGAACGAATGAATGGCAAAATTATTCATGGTATTCCTAAATTGATTGTAACTAATAAAGTTTTAGAAGATTTTCTTTTGGCCGGAATGCTTGGAATTAGTATAAACGATGACGATTATACTGCTTTCCAGATTGATGTTATTTCTAAATGGTATCAAAGTGGAATCGAAAAATACAACCCCTATCAAAGCAGTTACCTTTTAGCGATTTTAGAAGAAAACGGAATAGATATAATTTAACCCAATTCATACAAAACAAAAAACCTGATGCTTTACACATCAGGTTTTTTTATTAGTCCAAAAAGGCCTTTTTAAACTCAGGTTTTATTCGGTTTTTAGAAGCTTGTTCATATCCATAGGCAAGGCTTATTATGTCTCCTTCCCGATAAGCGCCACTAAAAAATGAAAGCCCAACGGGTAATTCATAGACCTTTCCGCAAGGCACACTAATATGTGGATAGCCACTCATTGCTGCCGGAGAGGTTAAGAATACATCGCCCCAACGATCGCCGTATATAGTGTCAATGCTACAAGCCGGTCCCATTGTTAATCCCGTTATACCGTCAAGTTTGTTTTCTTTAATAACTGCATCAATCATCTTTTTTACATCGGTATGACTTTTTGCTAAAGCATTTAAATATTCTCTACTTTCTAACCCTGCTTTTTCCTGACACATTTCAAGTGTTTCCTGCTTGAAAGTAGGCATTACTTTAGCTTCGTTTTTTTTATTAAAAGCAATAACGTCTTTTAATGATTTCATATTGGAATTAGAAGTTGACAAATAGTTGTTTAGGCCATTTTTGAATTCAAATTTCATAATCTCAAATTCCGAATTGCCATTTGCATTAATCTTATCAAGATATTCGATTTCAACTATAGTGGCACCTTGCTGTTTCATGATGTTAGTTGCTTTTTCTAACAATTCGTTTAGAAGAGGATTTGAATATTTCTTTTTCTCTATGCCAATTCTTTTTCCTTTCAAACCATCAGCTTTTAAATATTGAGTGTATTTCCCCGTTGTTTTTCCATTACTTTCTTTAGTTACACTATCAGCAGCATCAATACCAATCATTGTTTCTAAAAGCATAGTTGCGTCTTTCACAGTTCTTGCCAATGGTCCGGCTGTATCCTGTGTATGAGAAATGGGTATAATACCTGAACGACTCAATAAACCAACTGTTGGCTTTATTCCCACCGTTCCGTTTGACGATGCGGGACAAACAACCGAACCGTCTGTTTCTGTTCCAATGGCAACAACACACAGATTGGCAGCAACGGCAGCACCTGAACCTGAACTGGAACCACATGGTGAATGATCGAGGATATAAGGATTTTTGGTTTGTCCGCCACGACTGCTCCAACCCGAGCAAGAGGAACTGGAACGAAAGTTTGCCCATTCGCTTAAGTTTGTTTTTCCGAGTAATACAGCACCGGCATCACGTAATTTTTTTACAATAAAAGCATCGTTAGAAGCAATGTTTCCAACTAATGCCAACGAACCAGCAGTGGTCATCATTTTATCTGCAGTGTCAATATTGTCTTTGATTAGTATTGGAATACCGTGAAGATTCCCTCTGATTTTACCATCTTTTCGTTCTTTATCCATTGCTTTGGCAATTTCTAAAGCTTCAGGATTTAGTTCAATGATGGCATTTAGCTTGGGTCCATTTTTATCTATGGCTTCAATTCTGTCTAAATAAAGTTTTGTGATATGCTCTGAAGAATATTTTCCCGATTTCATTTTCTCCTGAAGTTCTGAGATAGTGATTTCATTTAATTCAAAATCATCTTCAGTTGAAGTATCATTGCTGTCTGATTTTTCAGTATCCGATTTAGTGTTGCAGGATGTTGCAATTGTGGCTGTGATTCCAATAGCGGCAAGTGCTGTATTGGTTATAAAGTTCCGTCTTTTCATGATTTATTATTTAATAAATTACTGAAAGATAGTGAATTTACTCCAACATCAATTGCATAATCACAGAGTGCAGCCATCGGTCAAACTTAAATCCACTGTCCTTAATTATTCCAACAGTTTTAAAACCATATTGCTCATGAAAAGCGATGCTGCTTTCATTTTCAGCGTCAATTACACCAATCATCGTATGCAATTTTTGCTTTTTTGCTAAATCAATTAAGCTTTGCAATATCACTTTTCCTATGCCTTTACCATGTTCGTTTGGCGTTACATAAACAGAATGTTCTACAGTGAATTTATAAGCTTCCCGAAAACGAAACTCACTATAATAGCCAAAACCAACTACACATTCATCCATTGTTGCAACAATTACCGGAAATTCTTTGATTAGCTTTTCTTCAAAAATGGCTTGTTGCTGTTCTATAGTTCTCGGATTATAATCATATAAAGCAGTCGAAGTCGCAATATAATGATTGAGAATGGCAACGATGATTTCCGCATCCTGAGTTTGATAAGGTCTGATTTTGATTTCCATAAGCAAAAAGCTAGTTGTAAATGTAAGAAAACAAATTACAGTATTAAAAAAGAGATACAATTTGTATCTTTGTTTCCATTAAAAAGTAACAATGATTTACCCTAAAATACCTTTAGCACAAAGCATTATTGAAATATGCCACGCCAAAGGAGTTCACGATATAATTATTTCCCCAGGTTCCAGAAACGCACCGCTAACAATCGGGTTTACCAATAATCCAAAGTTTAGCTGCTATAGCATTGCAGATGAACGCTGTGCCGCTTTTTTTGCTTTAGGTATTGCCCAACAAACCAAAAAACCTGTTGCTGTAGTTTGTACTTCAGGTTCGGCATTACTGAATTATTATCCGGCTTTGGCCGAAGCGTTCTACAGTCAGATTCCATTTATTGTTATTTCGGCTGACAGACCTTTTGATAAAATTGATATTGGCGACGGACAAACCATTCGTCAGGAAAATGTTTTTATCAATCATTCGTTATACAATGCCAATCTAACCGAAGAAGCTTCAGAAGAAAATGATGTTTTTATCAATGAAGCTATTAATGTTGCCATTGCCCGAAAAGGTCCGGTGCATATAAACGTACCGTTTGAGGAACCATTATACGAAACAACCAACAAGCTTTCGGTCGATTTTAATGTAACCGGTTTGGTTATACCTCACAGATTAGTTGATGTTGATGATATCATTGCTTTTTCAACACTATGGAATCACAGCAAGAAGATTTTAGTTTTGGTTGGCGAATGTGCACCAAATTCCATAGAACAAAAATGGCTTGAGCAATTAGCGTCAATCCCATCGGTTGTTGTGATGACGGAAGCAACATCTAACTTACATCACCCAAGTTTTATAAACAATATCGATACACTAATAACGCCTTTTTCGCCATCTGAATTTTTGGAACTGCAACCCAGAATTCTTATCACCTTTGGCGGAATGATAGTTTCAAAAAGAGTAAAAGCATTTCTACGAAAATACAAACCAAGACATCATTGGCATATTGATGAGCATCGTGCCTATGACACCTTTGGCATTTTGACCAAGCATTTTAGCGTCAATCCAAATCAGTTTTTTAAACAGTTTTTGCCTTTTGTAAAAGACATCGAAAGCGATTACAAAGCCACTTTTCAAAACATTCATTCAAAACGAAAAGTAAAACATGCCGAGTATCTTTCTCAGGTTCCGTTTTGTGATTTAAAAGCATTTGAAAGTATATTGTCAAGTTTGTCAAATGAAATTCAATTGCAAATCAGCAACAGTACGGCTATTCGTTATGCACAATTATTCGATATTGATAAATCGATAGAAGTGTTTTGCAATAGAGGTACTAGTGGAATTGACGGAAGTACTTCAACTGCTATTGGCGCTGCTGTTGGTAGTCAAAAACCAACAGTTTTAATTACCGGAGATGTTGGCTTTTTGTATGACAGCAACGCGCTTTGGAACAATTATATTCCAAAGAATTTTAAAATCATTTTGATTAATAATGGTGGTGGTGGTATTTTTAGAATATTACCCGGACATCAGGAAACAGAAACCTTCAACAGGTATTTTGAAACTTCACATTGCCTAACGGCTGAGCATTTGGCCAAAATGTATCTGTTGGATTATGTAACGGCAAGTGATGAAGCTTCACTTAAAAAAGGATTGTCAAAATTGTACAAGCAAAACGACAAACCAATGATATTAGAAGTTTTCACTCCAACTCGTGAGAATGATAAACTATTGAAGGACTATTTCAAAGCTTTGGTATAAATTTATATCTTTACTAAAACCAACAGATTTGTGAGCAACACTAATAAACTTAAAATATTCAACGACCCAATTTATGGTTTTATCACCATTCCGAATACGTTGATTTACGATTTAATTCAGCATCCTTATTTTCAGCGTTTGCGTCGTATAACGCAAATGGGTTTGTCATATTTGGTTTATCCGGGTGCACATCATACTCGTTTTCATCACGCAATTGGTGCTATGCACATGATGCAGAAAGCGGTTGAGGTTTTGCGTTCAAAAGATGTTTCGATTTCCAAAGAAGAAGAGAATGCCTTATACATTGCGATACTTCTACACGATATTGGGCATGGACCATTTTCACATACTTTGGAACACAGCATCGTAGAAGTGCATCATGAAGAGATTTCAATGTTGTTTATGAACAAACTTAACGAAGAGTTTAACGGACAATTGAGTTTGGCAATCCAGATTTTTAAAGGAGAATATCACAGAAAATTCATGTTACAGTTGATATCAAGTCAATTGGATATGGATAGAATGGATTATCTGAAACGCGATAGTTTTTATTCCGGAGTAGCTGAAGGAAATATAAATTCGGACCGATTAATTCAGATGTTGAACGTGACGGATGATTTTTTGGTTATGGAAGAAAAAGGGATTTATTCAATAGAAAAATTCCTGATGGCAAGACGATTAATGTACTGGCAAGCCTATTTGCACAAGACAAGTTTGGTTGCCGAGATGACTTTGACTAATGCACTAAAAAGAGCCAAAGAATTACTTCATAAAGGTGTTGAGATAGAATGCAGCAAGCCGTTAAAACATTTTATGGAGCATAAAGTTACATCTGAAAATTTTTCTAATGATAATTTAGATAGCTTTTCGCAACTTGATGATTTTGACATTATTAGCGCATTAAAAAACTGGCAGCATCACGATGATTTTATCCTGTGCAGTTTGAGCAAAATGATTATCAACAGAGACTTATCAAAAATAAAACTCAACAGCGAAAAGTTTCCAAAAGAAGTATTGGTGGAAATGATTACCCGTTTTGCAAAAGAGCACAATATCACAGAACAGGAAGCCAAATATTTTATCTTTAAAGGAAAGATTAAAAACCAAGCTTACAGCAAAGACGCAGAACCAATTAGGATTTTGAAGAAAGACAAAACCATTGAAGATGTGGTTGAAGCTTCTGACCAATTGAATTTAAAAGCGTTGTCAAAACCGGTAACCAAGTATTTTATATGTTTTCCAAAACTACTTGACGAAAACTACCATTAAAATCGAATTTTTTATACTTTTGTGCCAATGAAATTTACAGCAGCTCAAATAGCGGGAATTCTTGAAGGCGAAGTGGTAGGTAACCCTGAAGCCGAAGTCTTTAAATTAGCTAAGATAGAAGAAGGAACTGAAGGTTCGCTAACGTTTTTAGCCAACCCAAAGTATGTTAATTTTATATATACTACAGCAGCTACAATTACCATAGTCAATAATGATTTTGTTCCTGAAAATGAGTTGACTACAACTTTGATTAAAGTCGAAGATGCTTATCAGTCTTTTTCAAAGTTATTAGAATATTACAATCAGGTTAAGTTAATGAAATCGGGCATTGAACAGCCATCAGTGATTTCGGAAAATGTGACTTATGGTGAACACCTTTATTTAGGAAGCTTTAGTTATGTTGGTAAAAACGTAACTATTGGCAACAATGTAAAAATATATCCAAACTGTTTTATTGGCGATAACGTAACGATTGGCGATAATTGTATCTTTTTTGCCGGCGTAAAAATATATTCTGAAACAGTGATTGGAAGCAATTGCAACTTTCATTCAGGATGTGTTGTTGGTTCGGATGGTTTTGGTTTTGCACCAACAGAAGACGGAACGTTTAGTAAAATTCCTCAAATTGGTAACGTAATCATTGAAGATGATGTTGAAGTAGGAGCAAACACTACTATCGACAGAGCTACTTTAGGAACAACATTAATCCGAAAAGGAGTAAAACTAGACAATCATATTCAGGTTGCTCATAATGTTGAAATTGGTGAGAATACGGTAATCGCAGCACAAACAGGTATTGCGGGTTCGACAAAAATAGGAAGCAATTGTATGATTGGCGGACAAGTTGGTATTGCCGGGCATATTACAATCGGAAATAATGTTCGTGTTCAGGCACAATCGGGTGTTGGGAAAAATGTTCCGGATGGCGAAGTGTTGCAAGGCAGTCCGTCTTTCGGATATTCGGACTACAGCAAATCGTATGTTCACTTTAGGAATTTGCCTAAGATTGTTGCTGATTTAGAAGAATTGAAAAAAAATAATAATACTAATTAAATAGCTTACCATGGTTAAACAAAAGACCATCCAGAACGAAATTTCACTCACTGGTGTTGGACTTCATACTGGAAAAGAAGTAAAAATGACTTTCAAACCTGCGCCTGTAAACAATGGTTTTACCTTTGTCAGAGTAGATTTAGAAGGTTCTCCGGTTATTGAAGCTGATGCTAATTATGTAGTGAATACACAGCGTGGCACTAACCTTGAAAAATTAGGCGTTAAAATCCAAACTTCAGAACATGTTCTTGCAGCTTTTGTGGGTTGTGATGTTGATAACGTAATTATTGAATTGAATGAATCTGAGCCACCAATTATGGATGGTTCTTCTAAGTTTTTTGTTGAAGCAATCGAAAAAGCCGGAGTTGTTGAGCAAGAGGCAGAACGTCATTATTATGTTGTGAAAGAAGTAATTTCTTTTACAGATGAAGCTACAGGAAGTGAAATTCTACTTATGCCTTCTGATGAATATCAGGTAACAACCATGGTTGATTTTGGTACCAAAGTTTTGGGAACCCAAAATGCTACCATGAAAAACATTTCAGAATTTAAATCTGAGATTGCTGATGCCAGAACGTTTAGTTTCCTTCACGAATTAGAAACATTATTGGATAATGGTTTGATAAAAGGTGGCGATTTGAACAATGCCATCGTTTATGTGGACAAGGAAATTTCACCAAAAACCATTGAAAACCTGAAAGTGGCTTTTGGAAAAGATTCTATTTCGGTGAAACCAAATGGAATTTTGGACAACCTGACTTTGCATTATCCAAACGAAGCGGCACGTCACAAATTGCTTGATGTTATAGGTGATTTAGCTTTAGTAGGAACTCGTATCAAAGGAAAAGTAATTGCTAATAAACCGGGACATTTTGTAAACACTCAGTTCGCGAAAAAATTGTCTAAGATTATCAAAATAGAACAAAAAAATCAGGTTCCCGTTTATAATTTAAATCTGGAGCCTTTAATGGATATTCATAAAATCATGAGTATTCTTCCGCACAGACCGCCATTTTTGTTTATCGACAGAATCATTGAAATGTCAGATAATCATGTAGTTGGTTTGAAAAATGTAACGATGAATGAAACATTCTTCGTAGGACATTTTCCGGGAGCACCGGTAATGCCAGGTGTAATCATCGTGGAAGCAATGGCGCAAACGGGTGGAATATTGATTTTGAGCTCTGTTCCGGATCCTGAAAACTATTTGACATACTTCATGAAAATTGACAACGTGAAGTTCAAACATAAAGTATTGCCGGGCGATACTTTGATATTTAAATGTGATTTGATTTCGCCAATTCGTAGAGGAATTTGTCACATGTCGGCTAGTGCTTACGCTAATGGAAAACTAGTAGCCGAAGCGGAATTGATGGCGCAAATTGCCAGAGTTAATTAAACGATAATAGATACCTTATGAACCAACCTTTAGCATACGTACATCCGGGAGCAAAAATTGCGAAAAATGTAGTAATCGAACCATTTACAACCATACACAATAACGTAGTCATTGGTGATGGAACCTGGATTGGCTCCAATGTTACCATCATGGAAGGCGCACGAATTGGAAAGAACTGTAACATTTTTCCGGGAGCAGTAATTGCTGCAGTGCCTCAGGATTTAAAATTTGGAGGAGAAGAATCACTTGCGGTAATTGGAGATAATGTAACTATTAGAGAGTGTGTTACGATTAATCGTGGTACAATTGCTTCGGGTCAAACTAAGATTGGAAATAACTGTCTTATCATGGCAACAGCACACATTGCTCACGATTGTCATATTGGTGATAATGCCATTATTGTAAATGGTGTAGCTTTGGCCGGACACGTAATTGTTGGAAATTACGCCATCATTGGAGGATTAGCTGCTATACATCAGTTTATCCAAATTGGTGATCATGCTATGATTTCCGGAGGTTCTTTAGTTCGTAAAGACGTTCCGCCATATACTAAAGCTGCAAAAGAGCCACTTTCTTATGTCGGAATTAATTCAGTCGGATTAAGACGAAGAGGATTTACTTCTGAAAAGATTAGAGAAATACAGGATATTTATAGAATTCTGTACCAGAAAAATTATAATACATCACAAGCTGTTGGGATTATCGAGGCCGAAATGTCAGCTTCACCGGAGCGTGATGAGATTTTAGATTTTATCAGAAACTCATCAAGAGGAATCATGAAAGGCTACTCTGGAGCTTAATTAAGGCACAACAAATAAACGAATAACCAAATTAACAAATAAAAAATGGCATCTACATCAGATATTAGAAACGGATTATGCATCAAGTTCAATCACGATATTTATAAAATCATCGAATTTCTTCACGTTAAACCGGGAAAAGGCCCGGCTTTCGTTAGAACTAAATTAAAAAGCTTAACCAACGGAAAAGTATTAGACAACACCTTTTCTGCAGGACACAAAATAGATACTGTTAGAGTGGAAACCCAGAATTTCCAATACTTATATGCTGAAGGAAATCAATTTCATTTTATGAATGTTGAGACATATGAGCAAATTACTTTGGATAAAAATATCCTTGATGCACCGGATTTATTGAAAGAAGGAACAAACGTAATGGTTCAAATCAACACCGAAACTGAATTGCCACTTTCTGTAGATATGCCGGCTTCGATTGTCTTGGAAGTTACTTATGCTGAACCAGGCGTAAAAGGAAACACAGCTACAAATGCTACTAAACCAGCAAAAGTTGAAACCGGAGCTTCTGTAAACGTTCCTTTGTTTATCAATGAAGGTGACAAAATCAAAATTGATACTGCTACCGGTTCTTATATGGAACGAGTAAAAGAATAGTTTTGAAATTCCCAAAAACACATACTTTAAAAGAAATCGCAGCCATCATCGGAAGCCAATATGTTGGTGCTGATGATTTTCCTGTGGAAGGCATGAACGAAATCCATGTGGTTACACCTGGAGATATTGTTTTTGTTGACCATCCAAAGTATTACGACAAAGCATTAGAATCGGCAGCGACCATTGTTTTAATTAATAAAGAAGTGGATTGCCCAAAAGGAAAAGCATTGTTGATTTCAGATGATCCTTTTAGAGATTTTAATACGTTGACAAAACATTTTCGTCCTTTTGTGGCGGCAAATGCCAGTGTTTCACAATCGGCCACTATTGGCGAAAATACAGTTATACAACCCAATTGTTTTATTGGACACAATGTAACCATTGGTAAAAATTGCCTGCTTCACGCGAATGTAATTGTCTATGATAACACTGTGATTGGCGATAATGTTATTATTCATTCGGGGACAATTTTAGGAGCAGATGCTTTTTATTATAAAAAACGTCCGGAAGGTTTTGATCAATTGCTTTCTGGTGGAAGAGTTGTAATTGAAGACAATGTTGGAATAGGAGCGTTGTGCACTATTGATAAAGGCGTTACCGGAGATACAACTATTGGAGCAGGAACCAAAATTGATAATCAGGTGCATGTTGGACACGATACTGTCATTGGTAAAAAATGCCTGATTGCTTCACAAACCGGAATTGCTGGTTGTGTAATCATTGAAGATGAAGTAACTATGTGGGGACAAGTTGGTACCACAAGCGGAATCACAATTGGAACCAAAGCGGTTATTATGGGGCAAACCGGAGTAACCAAATCGGTTGAAGGCGGAAAGAGCTATTTTGGAACACCAATCGAAGAATCAAGAGAAAAACTAAAGCAGTTGGCCAACGTTAAAAGGATACCGGAAATTTTAAACAAACTTAAATAAAGATGAGCGCTAAAGAAATCGTTCAGGAATTTTACAAATCAGATGCTTTGCTGGAAAGCGAAACTGTTGCCAAACTTTTGCATAATGATGTAGTTTTGGAGTGGCACAGTTCTAAAGGTTTTCTGAAACTTAAACACCAAGAGATAATTGATTTAACAACAGAATTAGGTAAAGCTTATGTTCGTTCAAAAGCCAGAATAACCCATATTATGGAAGATGGCAATACGGTTTCTGTTCGTTATTCACATTATGTAAAAACCATTGAAAACCCAAGAGAAGAGATGTTATTGGCTCACTTTATGGTTATTTGGGAATTAAAAAACAACAAGCTTTACAGAGGTTATCAAATGAGTCAGTTGTAATAATAAAAAAACTGAACACTGATTACCGAACACTGAACACTATTTCATACTTTTGTAACACTAAAAAATAAAAACAATAAACAAACCAAAAACATGAGCGTTTTAGTTAATAAAAATTCAAAAATAATAGTTCAAGGATTTACAGGAAGCGAAGGAACTTTTCATGCTTCACAAATGATTGAATATGGTACTAATGTTGTTGGTGGAGTAACGCCAGGAAAAGGTGGTACAACCCATTTAGACAAACCGGTTTTCAATACCGTAAAAGATGCTGTTGAAAAGGCCGGAGCTGATACTTCTATTATTTTTGTTCCGCCGGCTTTCGCTGCTGATGCTATTATGGAAGCTGCAGATGCTGGTATCAAAGTGATTATTGCTATCACTGAAGGTATTCCTGTAGCGGATATGATTAAGGCGTATGAATATATCAAAGAAAGAGATTGCCGATTAATCGGTCCAAACTGCCCAGGAGTTATCACTCCGGAAGAAGCAAAAGTTGGTATTATGCCGGGCTTTGTTTTCAAAAAAGGAACTGTTGGGATTGTTTCTAAATCGGGAACCTTAACTTATGAAGCAGCTGATCAGGTGGTGAAACAAGGTATGGGAATTACAACGGCTATCGGAATTGGTGGTGATCCAATCATTGGAACAACAACTAAAGAAGCTGTTGAATTATTGATGAATGACCCTGAAACCAAATGCATCGTGATGATTGGTGAAATTGGAGGTCAATTGGAAGCTGATGCTGCCAAATGGATAAAAGCTGATGGTAACCGCAAACCGGTTGTTGGTTTTATCGCTGGAGAAACTGCTCCAAAAGGTAGAACAATGGGACATGCAGGTGCAATTGTTGGTGGGGCTGATGATACAGCAGAAGCTAAGAAACGCATCATGAGAGAATGTGGTATTCACGTAGTGGATTCTCCTGCTGAGATTGGTAAAAAAGTAAAAGAAGTGATGGGATAACCCATTATTGGAAAATATAATTCAGGCCTCACATTTTGTGAGGCTTTTTTTATTCAATATTTTATATATATTTGGACATCAAATCATTCTTATGAAGAAACTTTACGCTTTCACTGCTTTTTTTATTGGTTTAATTAGTACTGCTCAGATAGTAAGCATTCCTGATGCAAACTTTAAAGCTAAGTTATTGCAGGCAAGCCCAACGAATCCAATCGCATCAGCAGAAGAATATATAAGTTATCCTGCTGTGAATACTTTTGTTTCTATTGATACCAATAGCGATGGAGAAATTCAATTATCGGAAGCATTGGCTATAAAGTTCCTTAACATCAATGCCAGCAATATTTCAAATTTAGAAGGGATAAGCAGTTTCAGTAATTTAACAGATTTATATTGCGGTGAAAATCATCTTACATCTTTAAGCCTGAATGCTTCACAAAATCTTAAAGGATTAGGATGCTACGATAACCAATTGACCACATTGGATCTTACAATTTTTCCCAACCTAAAAGGAATTGATTGCAGATTTAATCAACTGACAACATTGAACGTTAATGGACTAATCCATCTTGAAGGCATTGTATGCTCCTCTAATCAGTTAACGTCACTTGATATCAGTAATTTACCAAGTTTTTTAGATCTGGATTGCTCAGACAACCTGCTCACTTCCTTAAACACAAATGGTTCTGTTAATATTACAAATATTAGGGTTGACGACAATCCGTTTACTGAATTGGATTTTAGTCAATTGATTCACCTAAACCAATTGGATTTTGCTAATAATACCCAACTTGTTTATGTGAATGCTAAAAATGGAAGCAATGACGAAATAGAATTTGAAAATTGCCCTAATTTAAGGTACATATGCGTTGATGAGCCACTAGTTGCTGTAGTTCAGGCATATCTTCAATTACAGGGAATTGAGTTTTGCCAGGTAAATACCTATTGCAGTTTTACTCCGGGAGGAAACTTTTATACAGTTCAGGGTAATACTCATGTTGACTATGATAATAACGGTTGTGACAATGATGATTTGAATTATCCTAATCTTAATTTTATTTTCTCAAATGGAACAGCTTCCGGAAATATAATTGCGAATTCCAGTGGACAGTTTACTTTAAATTTTATTTCGGGAACGTATACCATAACACCTGTATTAGAAAATCCGGAATATTACAGTATTTCGCCAACCAATATAGAAGTAACATTTCCAGACCAAGTATCACCTTTGACACAAAACTTTTGTATTACGCCAATTGGGACTCATCAGGATGTAGAAATAATGATTTTTCCATTGACACCTGCAAGACCAGGATTTGATGCGAGATATAAAATTATATATAAGAATAAAGGAAATGTTCCTTCAACTGGAAGTATCAGCTTTACATTTGAGGATGATAGAATTGATTTTGTTTCGGCTACACCAGCACCAACAACTCAAAATTTCGGGGTGTTAAGTTGGGATTATGCTAATTCACTGCCATATGAAATACGGGAAATAATAACTACACTCAATGTCAATTCTCCTTTGGAAACTCCTGCAGTAAATATTGGTGACAAATTAGGTTTTACCGCAAGTATAAATCCATCAACAGTAGATGAAAATACAATGGACAATTATAGTGGCCTAAGACAAACAGTTGTAGGTTCCTTCGATCCAAATGACAAAACATGTGTTGAAGGTGATATCATTGGGCCTGAAATGATTGGGGAATATGTTCATTACGTAATCCGTTTTGAAAATACAGGAACGTACGCTGCTGAAAATATTGTTGTAAAAGATATCATTGACACAACTAAGTTTGACATTTCTACTTTAATCCCATTAAACGGAAGCCATAATTATACAACCAAAATTATGAATACGAATCAGGTAGAATTTATATTTGAAAACATCAATCTTCCTTTTGATGATGCTAACAATGATGGTTATGTTACCTTTAAAATCAAAACAAAACCAACATTAGTTGTAGGAGATACTTTTAGCAATACAGCAGATATTTATTTTGATTATAATTTCCCAATTGTTACCAATACGGCTACAACGACAATTACCGCTTTAGGAACACAGGACTTTGAGTTCAGTAATATATTTACTTTGTCTCCGGTTCCTGCGAAGAATAGCCTAACTATTACAACTAAGCAAGACATCATGATTTCTTCGGTAAATATCTATAACACACTTGGGCAATTGGTTCAGGTTATTACTAATCCAAACGAAACGATTGATGTTTCAGGATTGAAAACAGGAAGTTACTTTATTAAGATTATTAGCGATAAGGGAACTGCAAGCAGTAAGTTTATTAAAGAATAAATTAATTATGAAAAAACTCAGTACATTTTTGGTTTTATTTTTAGTTGGTATGACATGTCAGGCTCAGATTATTAATTTCCCGGATGCTAATTTTAAGGCGAAGTTGTTGGCGGCGAGTACGAGTAATCAAATTGGTAAAGATTTAGCTGGGAATTATATAAAAATTGATGCTAATAATAACGGAGAAATTGAAATAAGTGAAGCTCAACAAATATCATGGTTAGATGTTAATAACCAAAATGCAGCAGCTTCAGTTTTAATTTCAAATGTTACCGGAATAGAAAATTTTACAAATCTGGTAAGATTAAATGTTGCATATAATACCATTACCGCTATTAATCTCGCTCCCTTTACAAATCTGCAAGTTTTTTTATGTCAGTCAAATCAAATAACCTCTCTTGATTTTACAGGACTAACTAGTGTAACAGGTATAACAGCATGGCAAAATCAACTTACTTCTGTAAATGTAAATGGATTAGTAAATCTTACGACAGCTTGGTTTGATACAAATCAATTAACCACTGTAGATTTTAGTTCTTGCATAAATTTGAATAATGTTTACTGTACCAGTAATCAACTCGTGTTTATGAATATAAAAAACGGGAAAAATGAAGCAAACGTCGGTCTCGGTAGTAATCCAAATTTAAGATATATATGTGCTGATGAAGGTCAGTTAAATAATATCCAAAATCTTTTAGATGTATTTTCAATGACCAATTGTAACATTGGAACGTATTGCTCATTTACACCCGGAGGAAATTATTATACAATCCAAGGTAACGGTAAATTTGATTATAATACTAATGGCTGTGATTTGTTGGACATCCCTTATCCATACCTAAAACTTAACTTTTCAGGAGTGACTACCGGGAGTATGTTTGCAAATACATCAGGCAATTATTCAATACCTGTTTCAGCGGGAACTCATGCCATTACGCCTGTTTTAGAAAATCCAACTTATTTTACAGTTTCTCCAGCATCGACAGCTGTGACTTTCCCTAGTGCAAGTAGTCCATATACACAAGACTTTTGTATTTCTGCAAATGGAATTCACAATGATGTAGAAACATGGATTTATCCATTAACCCGAGCCAGAGCAGGATTTGATGCAAGATATAAAATTGTATACAAAAACAAAGGAAATCAAATGATGTCGGGAACGTTGACATTTGGTTTTGATGATGATTATATGGATTTTGTTTCGGCTTCACCGGCACCGGAAAGTATAAACTTTAGTTTGCTGACATGGAGTTATGTTAATCTCTTTCCTTTTGAAACACGTGAGATAGAAGTCACGCTCAATATGAACACGCCATCGGAGTCGCTTCCGCTTAATATTGGCAGCGTAATAAAATTTGAATCTACAATATTTCCATTGGCCGGAGACGAAACCCAAACGGACAATTCACACCGCTTACAGCAAGTTGTTGTGGGTTCATATGATCCAAATGATAAAAACTGCTTGGAAGGAAATATAGTTGGTGTCGAAAAGGTTGGTGAGTATGTACATTATATGATACGCTTTGAAAACACCGGAAATTATGCTGCTGAAAATGTTGTTGTGAAAGATATTATTGATACTGCTAAGTTTGATATTGCCACTTTAGTGCCTTTAAATGGCAGCCATTCTTTTATAACAAAGATTACAAATACAAATAGAGTGGAGTTTATCTTTGAAAATATCAATCTGCCATTTGATGATGCCAACAACGATGGTTATGTGGTGTTTAAAATTAAAACCAAGTCAACATTGGTGGTTGGAAATACTTTTAGTAATAGCTCAAGTATTTATTTTGATTATAATTTTCCAATTGTTACCAATACGGCTACAACGACAATTGCCGCTTTAGGAACACAGGATTTTGAGTTCAGCAGCGTATTTACTTTGTCTCCGGTTCCTGCCAAAAATGTGTTGACAATCACAACAAGACAAAATGTGATAATAAGTTCGGTAAATATCTATAATACACTTGGGCAATTGGTTCAGGTTATTACTAATCCAAATGAAACGATAGATGTTTCAGGATTGAAAACCGGAAGCTATTTTATCAAGATTATAAGCGATAAAGGAACGGCGAGCAGTAAGTTTATTAAAGAATAAAAAAGGTGTTGATACTAAATGTTTAGCAGAAAAAGCAAAACAGTATTTTTATAGCCTTAGCTTGGACAAGTTGTCGACGCAGCCTGAACAACTTCTCGACGCAGCCTCGACAACTTGTCGAAGCTGCGTGAACATTTTGTCGAGGCTTTTTTTATTTTAATTCGGAAATGGATTTGACCATTTTGTATCAACATAGACATTAGAACCGGAAAGGGTTCTCAAAAAGGCTATTAAAGAATTAATTTCCTGCGCATTAAAATTTAACCGTTGCCCAAATCCATTAGGTCTCAGCTTTGGATCAAGATTCGTATTTCCCGGAGCAATATTTATAGTTCCGTAATGACCAATGGCAGCCTGTAAACTTGTAATTACACCTGTATGCATCAACGGTCCATTCAATGTTCCGTCCAATTTAACAAGGTCGCGTAGGGAAGGAGCTCGGGTATTGGTAATGTCAATGCCTGTTGTGCCTAAATTACCGATGATTCCATTATTTCCTGAATTTGGAGCAATATCAAACTCGGGCGCAGCATGACAACCGGCACAGCCAACGCCACCACCTGTTCGGTTACCCGTAGCATCAAAAACAGGAGGCGCTAAGAATAATTGTTTTCCCTGATTTTCCTGCGCTGTAAAATTGGGAAATGCTTGTCCGTCATTGGCAACTTGGGCTCTTCCGGTATCGTATTTACTATCGAAGGACTGAATGCTTCTAACGAATTGTGCCAATGCCAACTGAACTTTACTTTCGGTAATTTCTTCCGAACCATAGACAAACTTGAACAGTTCTTTGTAGTAGCCAATTTGATTAAGCTTGGTTATCAAACCACTAAAACCTTCATCGCCACTGGTACCACTGAATCCCATTTCGATATGATTTTGGATAGGCTGTGTTGTTTGAAACTCTAATGTTGCCGCACGCTCATCCCAAAAAAACTTATTTTCAACAGCAAATCGGGAGTTAATTAAACGCATGGCATGCCTGCCTGTGGTTCCGTTTACACCATTGCTGGCTACATTGGTATCGCTAAAAGCATTTGCTTGTTGGTGGCAACTGGCACACGAAATGGTATTATTGGAAGACAAATTTTTGTCATAAAATAAAACTCTTCCTAAAGTTGCTCCTTTATCCGTGATTGGATTTCCGGCGGTATTGTCTTTTGTGATGTAAGGTGGAATGGTTTGATTAGCATAATTTGCCAGATTATCTAAATCGATATTCGTTCCAAATGTTGCTTTTACATTAGCATACGGATCAACGTAATCACTACCGGAAGAACTGCTACATGACCAAAATGTTGGTATAAGAAGAAATGATAAATAACGTAGTTTCATGGCTTATTTGTTTACGATTATTTTAAACGTTTTATTGTCTTTCACACTGGCAACTTTTACAAAATATATTCCATTGTAAACGGTACTTAAATCGATAATGGAAAGTGTGCTTCCCTGAAGGATTTTATTCGATTGTATCACTTTGCCAAGTTCATCGATAAGTGTTACGTCCAAATTATCTTCTATCATATCCGATTGAATAGCAATAAAATCCTGAGCCGGATTCGGATAGATTTTGATATTCAGTTTTGACAAATTAAAATCGGCATTGGCCAAAGTATATTGTGTTGTACTTTCAGAAATCGAAGTCACTTTAACCGCAGTTTTATTACCGTAGAATGTTGGGCCAACTACATAAGGATAAGCCGAATTATGATTGGCATCAACCGTAGCGAAATAGCAATAAATTCCCAAAGGATATTCAGGCGTTATGCAAAAACGTCCGTTGTGAACATCTAAATAACTAGCATCAGAAGGATGTGCTACATATTCATAATCTTCTCTGAAATAACCCAAAGGATAGGTCGTACTTACCGCAGGACCATCGGTAACATTGGTTCCATCAGCATAATGGGTTCTTGTGGTGATATTACGCAATTGGTAACTTGATTTTATTCGGACAATGCCTCCGGTTCCATCAGCATTGGCATAACCATAAGCACCATAAATTGGAAAACCATCATAAGCAAAACCAATCAACGGAGAATGTTCTGCTGAATTGATAACGTATAATCCATCCGAAGGATACGTGTCACAAACCGTTGATATTACTGCCAAATCTAAATTAAAAGCGCTCGGGTTTTGGTGATGATGATAATTTCCCATTGCAGGATGTGCCTTTGCACAATCAAATCCGCCGCGTTCAGCCGGAATGGCATCTCTGTTCCAAACAGCATCACCGGTGCACATACCAGTTGGTCCGCCACACATCTGGCTTGAAGCGTTTCTCCACGAAGCACCATCACGATAATCAAACAAAGCCACACCATTTTTAAACAGTCCAATATTTCCTCCGTTTGTTGCTGTTGGCGTTCCGGTATTCTGAGTTGGATTTAAAGGCATTTTGAAAATGGCTCCATTTTGTGAAGTTGCCAAAGATGGATTTCCATCTAAAAAAGGTCCGGTAATATAAGCCGGAATTCCATTGGTAGTCACATAAACCCAATTGGTTGAATATTGAACCGTTTGTACATTGGCAGCAACGGCATCAGTAATTGGTGTTGGATTACCCGATACATAATGACGGCCTGTAATTCCTGTAGTATTGCGCAGCCATTGTGTAATTATGGGATTGGTTTGCGAATGCGCGATAGTGGTAAGCAGCAGTAATAAGATTGATTTATTACTCATGATTTTAAAATTGTTTTTTTGGTATTCGTGAATCTTCGATTTCATGTGGTCTGGTTTGGTTATAGAACGTTAGACGAAAGATGTTTTTATTTCTTGCGTATTGGTTTAAAATTATTCTCTTGGAAATGAAAATCGTTTGTTAAATAGAAATTCTCTATCCGTTAGTGTATATAAAAATGCAATTAAATCTACCCTGTCATTATCTGAAAGATTCATTGGTTTAACCAATGCTGCAGGTAGATTTTTATCGTTTCCAAGAGAATTGTAATGCTTTATAACTTCCATTAGGGTTTTAAACCTGCCATCATGCATGTATGGATAGGTATAATAAGAGTTTCTCAGCGACGGAATTTTAAAACGCAGATAATCTTCTTGTTTTCCGGTGATTTTCATTCGGCCAGAATCATTCAAAGTTTCATCAACAGCCAATCCGTTTCTTTCAAATTTTGTATCGCTAAAAAGCGGCTCTTTATGACAGGATGCACAATTCGTTTTAAACAAATCATAACCGTGTTGCTCTTGCGTTGTGAAACTTTCTTCTTTGCGCATGACTTTATCATATTTTGCATTTGATGATTTTAGCATTACGGTAAATTGTGCTAACGCCTTTAAAAGCCTTTGACTGTTGACTTTTTCATCACCAAAAGCTTTAGAAAATAACGTTCTGTATTTTTCGCTTGCCTGCAATTTGGCTATTACATGTTCCAATGTTTCACCCATTTCTGCCGGATTAGTTATCGGATTTATGGGTTGCATTTCCAAATTATTTACACCGCCATCCCACATAAAGTCTTTGTTCCAGGCCAGGTTAATTAAAATCATTGCATTGCGAGTGCCAATCTTTCCTTCAATTCCATGACTCAATTTATGATCAACATGTGTAAAACCGGTTTGCTGCAAATGACAGCTAGCACACGAAATGGTACTGTCTTTTGATAAAATTGGATCGTAAAACAAATACCTGCCAAGTTGAAAACCTTCTTCGGTTAATGGGTTTCTATCAAAATCATAAACTGGTTTTGGCCAGCCTTTTGGCACATCAAGATATAGTGGAGTAGTAGTTTGATTTGAAAATCCAAAACCAACTAAAGCAATCCAAGTTCCCAAGATATATTTCCAATTGAATTTCATTGCGAATAAAACATTTTGGTGCTGTAATTTGCCAATTTCATCGCATCCTTTCCCGGAATCATTACGCTGTTGGTTTCTTTTAGTTCCAAATTAGAGAAAAACGGATTCAAATCGATACCAATATAAATGTCATTATCAGCTTTTTTGTTACAATCAAATTTCATCTTGCGTATGGCATAATAGGGTTGCAGATAGCCGCCAATATGAAACTGAAACTCATTGTTTCTAGTCTTACAGCTCGAGCTTTTACCTTCAATTTTTGTGTTAATATAACCACTTTGCCAAGCCCAATACATTCCCTTTATTGGATCTAAATCACCAGCCATTGCGCCAGAAGTATTGGTTAAACTGTCGATGCCAATATCGAAAGTGATTTTGGAAATTAGTTTGTCACTCTTTTTGGTAATTGGAATTTGAAACGAATCTGGATGTTCAGCATCGAGTAGGTGATAGCTGTTTTTTTCAGTGAAGACAGACTTGTCTTCATACTGAATCTGAATATTGGAAATATAACATCTAAAGGTTTCAATAATCAAAGTGTCTTTGCTTACCGAAACATATTTTTTGTTTAATTCGAGTGGAAGTTTATTAAATTCCAAATGAAAACTAACTGCCAACGAATCGCTTTTGTTCTGTGCTAAAAGCGAAAAACAAAAAAATAAAAAGGAAATAATATGAATTCCCTTTCTAGTCATGTCTTGGTCTGCGTGGTTTTGGAGCAAATATTCTGGATAATTCTTGCGTCAACTCTTTGAAGTTCTCCATTTGGTCTTGGTGACACAGCTTTTTGATATCTTCAAAATGTTTGAAATGTGTTTCTTCTACTTGTTTTTGATATGAATTCAAAAGCAGAATCAGACTGTCTTTTGTTTTTACATTGACTTCAGCTTGATTTAATTGTGTATACAATTCGTTTTTAGCACTTCGAATGCTATCATCAAGCCTTGTAATTTCTCCGCGATGCCATTTTATTAACTCGGCATAATTCTCTTGTTGTTGTGCATCAAAATGCAATTTATTTATAATTACTTCTTTTGGTTCCGGTCTGCCGCCTTCATGTGGAAGTCTGTGGTCTTTTCCCTTTAGAATCAAAAAGCCTAATGTGCCCAAATTGAGCAGCAATAATCCGATAACGGCAATCGTTAATAGTTTTGTTTTTTCCATTGTTATTAATATAACTGGTTACTTTTATTGACAGTCATTTCTAAATAGGCTGTGGTTGAACTTGTTTTTTCTTTGGATTTAAATGCGATAACTGAGAAGTTAAGCATTACTAAAACCGCGATTGAAGCGGCAACAAGCCAAACGGTTTTTGAAGACACTTTGCTTTCCAGCTGAATTCTTTGCTGAATTTTGGAAAACAAATCGTCACTTGGCGTTACAGGCGTAAGACCGTTAGTGCTGTTCAAAATGTTTTCTATCCAATTATTTCTTTCCATGCTTGTGCTGAATTAAGTTCAGTATTTACTTTGACGAAGGTTATTATTTTTTCTTGCGGTAGTTGTTGAATTTCTCAGATAATTTATCCTGAAGCACGACTTTTGCCCTGAATACAAGTGATTCCACAGAGGAAATGCTCAATTGCATAATTTCAGAAATCTCAGGATTACTCAATCCATCTAATTTTGAAAGCAAAAAAGCGGTCTTTTGATTTTCGGTTAAGGTGTTGATGAATGAAAAAAGAATTGCGGCATCTTCCTGATTTTCCATTAAAATTCCAGGATGCTCAAAGGTTGCTGTGTTGAGATATTCCTGTTCGTTCTGGCTTTTCTTTCCAAAAATAAAAAAGCGCTTCTGACTGTTCTTTTGCTTGATATAATCCAAACATTGATTAATCGTAATTCGATAAATCCAGGTTTTATGCGACGATTTTTGATTGAAGTTTTCCAAAGAATTATAAACTTTCACAAAAACATCTTGCGTGATTTCCTCAGCGTCTTCAACGTTTTGCAGATAATTCAACGCCACATTGAACACGAGCGTTTTATACTCATGATAAAGTTTTTCAAAAAGGAATTGGTTTTCAATCATTTGGTTAGGTTGTCAGCATTCGACATACAATGATACTAAAGGTTTAAATACAAATGGTTTTTTAGAAGTATAAATTATTCTATATTTGGGCTATCAAATTAAACACCCGAGGCGAAGCCGAATTGTATGGAGCGCAGCGGAATAAATCGAAACTAATCTTTATAACATGAAATTATTAGAAGGAAAAGTAGCCATCATCACCGGCGCAAGTAGAGGAATTGGAAGCGGAATCGCAAAAATATTTGCACAACACGGAGCAAACGTTGCGTTTACGTATAGTTCATCTGCAGAATCTGCGCTAGTTTTAGAAAACGAATTATCGGCGATGGGAATCAAAGCCAAAGGATATAAATCAAATGCAGCCGATTTCAACGAAGCTCAAAAACTGGTTGATGATGTGTTAGCAGAATTCGGAAATGTTGATGTACTAATCAACAACGCCGGAATTACCAAAGACAATCTTTTAATGCGTATGTCTGAGGAGGATTTTGATAAAGTAATTGAAATCAACCTGAAGTCGGTTTTCAATATGACTAAAGCTGTTCAAAAAATCATGCTGAAAAACCGTAAAGGTTCTATTGTCAATATGAGTTCGGTTGTTGGTGTAAAAGGAAATGCCGGTCAGGCTAATTATGCGGCTTCAAAAGCGGGAATGATTGGTTTTACCAAATCAGTAGCTTTGGAATTAGGCTCGAGAAATATTCGTTGTAACGCTATTGCACCTGGATTTATTGAAACTGAAATGACTGCAAAATTAAACGAAGATGTGGTGCAAGGCTGGAGAGATTCTATTCCGTTGAAGCGTGGTGGAACTCCGGAAGATGTTGCGAATGCCTGTCTTTTCTTTGCTTCCGATATGAGTGCTTATGTTTCTGGTCAGGTGTTGAATGTTTGCGGAGGAATGCTTACCTAAGAAAGTTGGCAGTGTTCAGAAATTAGTTGGCAGTATCCGACTTAACTGAACACTTATAACTGAACACTGAACACTAAAAATATGAACACCACAACAATCCTGTTATTACTCGTATCAATACTTATTGCTGCTGGTTTATCATTTTACCAATATTTTTTTAGAGTCAAAAGCAAGTCGAAAGCGACCTTGCTTTTGGCTTTTTTGCGTTTCTTTTCGATTTTTGGATTATTGCTTTTATTGATTAATCCGATAATTTCAAGAAAAACAGTTGAAACGGTTAAAACGCCTTTGCCTATTGTTATTGACAATTCGGCTTCTCTTACTGATTTGAAAGCAGATAAATCGGCAATGGAAGTATTTCAAAAGCTTTCCGAAAACACCGCTTTAGCTGATAAATTTGATGTTCAAACCTATCAGTTTGATGCTGGTTTTCTTCCGGCAGATACTATTGATTTCAAAGGAACACAATCGAATATTGATGTGGTTGCCAAAAACCTAAAAAACATTTACAAAAACCAGCATTATCCAACGGTTTTGATTTCTGATGGAAATCAAACATCTGGTGAAGATTACGTTTTTGGATTTAATCCTGACAATAAGGTTTATCCATTGGTTGTTGGTGATACGACGACTTATTTGGATTTGAGAATCACTCAGCTGAATGTCAACAAATATGCATTTCACAAAAACAAATTCCCGGTTGAAGTTTTTCTGAATTATGCCGGAACCAAAAGCATTAACGCAACATTCAAAATATCACGAGGAAGTAATGTTCTGAATGAGCAAACGGTTGCTTTATCTCCATCTAAAAAATCAGCTACGCTAAATGTATTGTTGCCTGCGGACAAAGTTGGTTTGCAGATTCTTAAAGCTACCATTTTATCAAAAGAGTCGGAAAAGAATACGTATAACAATGTCAAGAATTTTGCCGTAGAAGTTATCGATCAAAAGACAGAAGTAGCATTGGTTTCATCAATTTCGCATCCTGATTTGGGTGCCATTAAACGAAGTATTGAATCTAATGCACAAAGAAAAGTAACTATTGTTAAACCAAAACAAATCAGCTCGTTAACAAATTATAATGTTTTGATATTGTATCAGCCAAATGGCGAGTTTAAAGCCATTTTTGACCAGAACGAAAATGCCAAAATCAATACCTGGATAATTACCGGAAATGATACTGATTATAATTTTCTGAATCAAAATCAAAATAATTTCAGCTTCAAAATGAGTGGAAGCAAGGAAGATTATTTGGCCGCATTTGACAGTCAGTTTAATCTTTTTGCTTTGGATAATATCGGGTTTGAACAGTTTCCTCCATTGGAAAATCCTTTTGGAGCGATTACGGCTAACGGTAATACCAATACGTTGTTATCTTCTACGATTCGCAATATTGAAACCAATCAGCCTTTAATGGCTTTCGCCGAAAATCAAGGAAAACGTAGTGCTTTCTTATTTGGAGAAAATATCTGGAAATGGCGCGCAAACAATTTTGTTGACAAAAAGAGCTTTGCTGATTTCGATATTTTTCTTGACAAAACCATACAATATTTGGCATCAAATAATGCCAGAAAATCATTGGTAGTTACGCATGAGCGCTTTTATAATTCGGGTGAAGGCATTGAAATTACGGCTCAGTTTTTCAATAAAAACTATGAACTCGACGAAAAAGCACGTTTGACTATCGCGGTTACAAACACCAAAACCAAGCAAGTTAAAAATTATGATTTGCTTAGAACCACAAATGCTTTTCAGGTTAATTTAGATGGATTAGGAGCCGGAAATTATGCGTTTACGGTAAAAGAATTGAATTCAAATTCGGTTTACTCAAGTAGGTTTGAAGTATTGGATTTTGATATTGAAAAACAATTTGTGAATCCGGATTGGAACAAACTTAATCAGTTGGCAGCACAAACTAAAGGCAAAGCATACCTGCCAAATCAGGTTGATACTTTGATTAAACAGCTTTTGGCTGACGACAGCTACAAGGCCATTCAAAAAACTTTGGTAAAGAAATCGCCTTTGATTGATTGGATTTGGTTATTGGTTCTGATTGCTATTTCCCTGGCAGCCGAATGGTTTATCAGAAAGTATAACGGATTGTTATAAACCTTACTTCATCAACTTTTAACCTTTTTTAACAAAAAGACAAGTCATTTTGCTTAAATTCGTATCACTAAAATACACACATGAAAATAGCCATTGTATGCTATCCAACCTTTGGTGATTTGATATTAAGAGGAGGAAGCCCAGTGGGCTTCAGGTATGCGAACTTTAGTTCTCTTTTCTATAAAATTAAAAATAACACATGAAGATTGCCATTGTATGTTATCCGACTTTTGGGGGAAGCGGAGTAGTAGCTACTGAATTAGGTTTAGAACTTGCACGTCGCGGGCACGAAATTCATTTCATTACCTATCGTCAGCCTGTTCGTTTGGCACTCTTAAATTCAAAGGTGCATTACCACGAAGTTAATGTTCCGGAATATCCTTTATTTCATTATCAACCGTATGAGTTAGCGTTGTCGAGCAAATTGGTCGACATGGTGAAACTCTATAAAATAGAATTGATGCATGTGCATTATGCTATTCCACATGCTTATGCGGGTTATATGGCAAAGCAAATGTTGAAAGCAGAAGGAATTAAGATTCCGATGGTTACAACATTACACGGAACTGACATCACTTTGGTTGGAAATCATCCTGTTTATAAACCTGCCGTTACTTTCAGCATCAATAAATCAGATATAGTGACTTCGGTTTCGCAGAGTTTGAAAGATGATACTCTGCGTCTTTTTAATGTTAAAAGAGAGATTCATGTAATCCCGAATTTTATTGAATTAGATAAGATACGCAACGAAAGTCAGATTTCCTGTCATCGTTCTGTTATGGCAAAAAAGGAAGAACGAATTGTGACTCATATTAGTAACTTCCGTAGAGTAAAACGCATTCCGGATATCATCAAGATATTCTATAAAATTCAACAGAAGATTCCGGCTAAGCTAATGATGGTTGGCGATGGTCCTGAAAAATCAAGAGCGGAACAACTTTGCAAAGAACTTGGTATTCAGGATAAAGTAATCTTCTTTGGAAATAGTAACGAGATTGATCAAATTCTGTCTTATTCTGATTTGTTTTTATTGCCATCAGAAACCGAGAGTTTTGGTTTGGCTGCACTCGAAGCAATGGCATGGAGCGTTCCGGTGATATCAAGTAATTCGGGAGGTTTGCCCGAAGTAAACTTTGATGGAGTTTCGGGATATCTCAGCAACGTTGGCGATATTGACGGTATGGCTGAAAATGCATTAAAAATACTTTCTGATGATACAACTTTAGCCAAATTCAGAGAAAGTTCCTTGAGTGTTGCGCAACAATTTGACATCAAAAATATACTTCCATTGTATGAAGAATTATACCATAAAGCCATTAACAATTCGAAATGCGAAAAATAATTTCCATACTGCTAATTGCACTACTATATTCTTGTTCACCGACTAAGAATGCAGCTAGCAAACCCTTGTATGAAGTACTGCTAGTCAATAACGATGGTGGCGCAAACATTAAATTTTATGAAATATTCACAGAATCTAAAGAAATCAAAATGCTTTTGGGAGATGAAACACTGCGAAAAAAAATAAGCCCAAATGATATAAACACATCTAACTTTGTTATCCTTAATACCGGACCAACATTAGAAAATAAAAATAAAGTAACAATTGAAAATGTCATCGAGACACCAACTCAAATAGAAATTTATATTAAGGATGATCAAAAGAATATAGAAGCTGTTCAAACAAATGATGAAACCTTGTATCCGTATACGGTTATAAAAATCAATTCTAAGAAGCCAATTGTTATTAAATAAAAAATCCCGTCTGGATTAGGACGGGATTTTTATTTATGTAATTTTTTGATTAAAATCTGTAACGAATTCCAAGCGCGATATCCGGACCGAAATTATCTTCTCTAAATCTGTTATCATCATTATTATTCAAATAGAATTCAGGTCTGAAATCTAATGATAACTGAATTGGAGCTTCTTTAAAGTTGTACTCAATACCAATGTCTCCGGCAGCAAGAATGATAGTACCACTGTCGTTAAAACCGTTTTTGTCATAACTCCAGCTTCCTAAACCGGCACCAACACCAGCATACCAATTGAATCCTCCTTCAATATTCCAAACCCATTGATACAAACCAACAAGCTTCCATGCATCAACATCATTACTGTTTCTCCATCCTAAATCCAATTCTAAACGATTGTTTTTGCCTAGACCTCTCTGGTATGAAACTTCTCCTCCAAAACCATCGTTGTCTCCTAAACGTAATCCTAATGCATTCTTCGAAATGTCCTGAGCCTGTGCGCTAAATGCTAATCCCATTAGCATAAAAGCAGATAAAATGATTTTTTTCATTGTTTAATTTTTAATTAGTTTTTTCAAAGGTCGACAAAAATAATGCCAACTCACTTATATAATAACACAAATTTATTATACAATTTCTGACTAAACTAATCAGTTGCAAATTATTTTTCTTTTGAATAAATCACTGAAGCGATAAGTTGCTGGCTTATAAAATCTTCCATTTCAAATAAATCCTCTTCTTCTCGTTCGGTATGCTCTTCATATTTGTAGAGTTTCCATCTCCTGTTATTATATTCCAATGCGGTGAGGTTTTCTACCCAATCGCCCGAATTTAAATATAAGGTTGAGCCGTTCTTGTTTTTTTTCTCTTCAATTTTTGGTTCGTGAATGTGACCACAAATAACATAGTCATAGTTCTTTTCGATGGCTAAATCAGTAGCGGTTGTTTCAAAATTAGAAATATGTTTTACCGCCGATTTTACACTGGCTTTTATTTTCTTGGAAAAGGAGTAAGGTTCTTTCCCGAGTTTTTTCAAACACCAATTCACAAACCTATTTGTAAGTATTAAATAATCGTATCCCAATCCGCCAAGTTTTGCTATCCATTTAGAATGCTGCACCGAAGCATCAAAGACATCGCCATGAAATATCCATGCTTTTTTATAATCTAAATCTAAAACAAGCTTGTCCACAATGGAAATATTACCAATACTCGAATCGCTGAATTTACGCAGCATTTCGTCATGGTTTCCGGTTATGTAATACACTTTTGTGCCTTTGGAAGCTAAGTCAACAATCTTTTTGATGACCTTTAAATGTGCTTTGGGGAAATAGGATTTTCTGAATTGCCAAATGTCGATGATGTCTCCGTTTAATACTAAAATCTTTGGCTTGATTGCCGATAAGTAATAGCTCAGTTCGTGAGCGTGTGAACCAAAGGTTCCTAAATGAACATCTGAAATCACTACTACATCTAATTTTCTTTTTTTCAAAATAAATGAATTTAGAGTTTAGCAAATTAAAGACTCTAACATTAATTGAATTAAAAGTCAACGTTATCAAATTCACATATTTTGTTCCGGTAAGGCAAACTTTGCAACTTTATTAGTTGTTGACAAGATGATTATCTAGTAATTCATTTTGGGTTTGCGAACCAGATTGCGGTATTGGCAATGTAATTCCAAATGAGGAGAAATCCTGAAGTTCATAACTGAGAATTGTATTGGCATATACCATTCCAATATTTTTTGCATAATATTGAGTGGACGAAACAACATCCTGGGTATTCAATAATGCAACAGTCAGCGGAATAGGAATTCCCGGAACTGTTACTGTTGTTGAAACTCTTAGATTTAAAGTGGTTTTTACTTTTTTAACATCGGTATAAGAGTGGTTCTCATCAATACTAAAAGTAGGTAAGGTTTCTAATGCTGTTGTTTTCAGGGTATAGTTTATCACAAGTGGATAACCTTGAAAATCCTGATTGATAACTCCGGAAACGGAACCTAATTCTTGATTTGCAGTGGCACTTTCCTTAAAAATCATTAAATCAGTGACACTTAAATCAATTGGCAGAACGTCTCCTAAATTCAATCCGGCATTCCCTGACATATAAAGGGCATCGTTCTCTTTACGCACTCCATTATTACGTAGTGAATTGGAATAAAAACCAAACGGAATATTCAGGGTTTTAAATTTTTTATAGGTTTTGGTATTGATAACAGTATCATTCGATATATATAAAGAGTCCCTATTGGTGATGGCCAGACCATCAGTTGTAACATCATAAGTCCAGTAATTTCCAACTGCCAAAGGCAAATAAACTCCGGAATTGATACTTCCTGATGAATCATCACTTGAACATCCGGCAAGAAGAGTAAAGGCAATAACAATAAAGAATAATTTAGTTTTCATTTTTATTATAATTAGTTTGTATTGCGAATGTAATGAAGAAATCTTTATATTATTAATTTAAATTACTATTGAGGAACTTTACATTAAAGTTTCTTTCCGACAAGTTAGTACTTTTTCATTGCGTCTTGGTGTCTTTGCGAGCAGTTAAATATCGCAAAGCCTCTAAGACGCAAAGCTTTCGAAAATTTATGTGAGCATCAATCTAGCTTCTTTGTTTGGTGCAATCTTTTCGATAGTCACTTAATTTTAAATAATAACTTTTGACTTTGTCTCATTAATGTTATATTTGTTAACCCGAGTCTCGTCAGGAAGACGAGACAAATTGTACGAAGTAAAAAACATTTGATATTAAGAGGAGGAAGCCCGGTGGGCTTCAGGTATATTAGCTTTAGCTCATTGTCACCTATGACTCGTTTATCTCAAAAAAATAAAATATGGCAGGAAACAGTTACGGAACGCTATTCAGACTAACCACTTTTGGTGAATCGCACGGAGAAGCTTTAGGTGGAATTATTGACGGTTGCCCTGCAGGAATTGAACTCGATTTGGATGCTATTCAAAATGAAATGCAACGCAGAAAACCAGGTCAATCGTCCATCGTTACCCAACGAAAAGAAGAAGATGAAGTGCAATTGCTTTCAGGAATTTTTGAAGGCAAAACTACCGGAACACCAATAGGTTTCATTATCCCAAATACCAATCAAAAGTCGGATGATTATTCACATATCAAAGACAGTTATCGTCCAAGTCATGCCGATTATGTCTACGAAAAGAAATATGGTATTCGTGATTATCGCGGTGGCGGAAGAAGTTCAGCACGAGAAACAGCTTGCAGAGTTGTAGCTGGTGCGATTGCCAAACAAGTTTTATCTACTATTAAAATCAATGCTTTTGTTTCTTCTGTTGGTGACATATTTATTGACAAACCATACCAAGCTTTAGATTTTTCTTTAACCGAAAGCAATGCAGTTCGTTGCCCGGATTTGGCTACAGCCGAAAAAATGGAAAGCTATATCAAGGAAATTCGTAAAGAAGGTGACACTGTTGGCGGAACGGTAACCTGTGTTATCCAAAATGTTCCAATTGGATTAGGTGAACCGGTTTTTGATAAGCTTCACGCCGAATTAGGCAAAGCGATGTTATCAATCAATGCAGTCAAAGGTTTTGAATTTGGCAGCGGATTTTGTGGCGCCAAAATGAAAGGCAGCGAACACAACGATTTATATAACGAAGACGGCACGACCAAAACGAATCTTTCGGGCGGAATTCAAGGCGGAATTTCAAACGGAATGGATATTTATTTCAGAGTGGCTTTTAAACCGGTTGCGACATTAATTCAAAAACAGGAAGTGCTGACGAATGAAAATACTTTGGTTGAACAACAAGGCAAAGGACGACATGATCCTTGTGTGGTGCCTCGTGCTGTGCCAATTGTAGAAGCTATGGCAGCAATTGTTCTGGCTGATTTTTATTTACTAAACAAAACCTATCAAAAATAAATGACTCTAATCGAAAACCAAAAAAAGTCCTTCTTTTCTAATCTTACTGTTCAGATTCTAATTGCGATGATTGCCGGTGCTTTACTGGGAATTTTTGTCCATTATAATTATTCTGAAGACGTTGCTAAAGATTTTAGCGGTTACATAAAAATGCTGGCTACCATTTTCATCCGATTGGTGCAAATGATTATTTCCCCATTAGTATTTACGACGCTTGTTGTTGGGATTGCTAAATTGGGCGACATCAAAGCCGTTGGACGAATAGGAGGAAAGGCATTGGCTTGGTTTTTCACAGCTTCGTTTATTTCTCTTTTGATAGGATTATTTTGGGTGAATACATTGCAACCGGGCGTTGGTTTGAAATTAGGAAATGTAGATGTGTCAACTGCAACAGATGTAGTAGAAAAAACAGATGGTTTTTCGGCTCAGAATTTTATTGAACATATCATTCCGAAAAGTATTGTAGAAGCGATGGCTACTAATGAAATATTACAAATTGTAATTTTTTCTATTTTCTTCGGATTGGCTGCAGCCTCTATTGGCGCGCATGCAAAACCGGTTGTAAATGCTTTAGATAAAACCTCACACATCATTTTGAAAATGGTGAATTATGTAATGAAGTTTGCGCCGATTGGTGTTTTTGGAGCTATAGCCGGCGTTTTTGCCATTCGGGATTTAAATGAGCTGCTACTTACTTATGCCAAATTCTTTGGTTCTTTTATGGTTGGAATTTCAACACTTTGGTTTGTATTGTTATTAGTTGGCTATATTTTTTTAAAGTCAAGGATGACTACTTTGTTAAAACATATTGTCAGTCCGTTGATAATTGCCTTTGGAACTACAAGTTCTGAAGCTGTTTTTCCTAAATTAACAGAAGAATTAGAACGTTTTGGCGTAAAAGACAAAATAGTTTCTTTCATGTTGCCTTTAGGATATTCATTCAATCTGGACGGTAGTATGATGTACATGACTTTTGCCAGTATTTTTATTGCGCAAGCCTATGGAGTGCATCTCGATTTTGGCACGCAAATGACAATGCTTCTGGTCTTAATGCTTACCAGTAAAGGAATCGCCGGAGTTCCAAGAGCAAGTTTGGTTGTGGTTGCTGCCACTTGTGGGATGTTTAAAATACCAATTGAAGGTATTGCTTTAATCCTGCCAATTGACCATTTTTGTGACATGTTCAGAAGTGCAACAAATGTGCTTGGAAACGCCTTAGCTACATCAGTTGTAGGTAAATGGGAAAAAGAAAGTTAAAAATATATAATATTTGAAATACTTTATTAAATTTGTGTCTTAAACCTTAAAAAATATTTTATGAAAAAACTTTTACTTTCGTTGATCCTCTTAGGTTCATTAAATTCGTTTGCTCAAGGTAGTTGTGCTGCAGCTATCAACATTACAACAAACGGAACAATCGTTGCACCTGCGGTAACGGGTACATTTTCAAATAGTTGTTATACTCACACCACCACTGATGGAGGAGGTGCAATTAACGGTATATGGTATAAGTATACTCCGGCAGCTAACGGGGAAATTACAATTGATGCAAATTTGCCTGTAAACATTGCGCCTAACAGTGTTGATACAAAGGTGTCTATATTCACTGGAGACTGTTTTGCCTTAACTTGTTATGATGTAAACGACGATAATGCTACAAACTTTTTATCAACTATAACATTTCCGGTAGTTGGAGGTACAACCTATTATATTCAATGGGATAACTTTTGGGATGGTAATGGTTTTGAATTTACTTTTAATTATACGGCAAATACTTGTATTAAACCTTATTACATTAATGCAGTAACTAATTTAACAACTACTTCTGCAACACTAAACTGGGATGCTTCTGTTTCTGCTCCGTCAGGCTATGAAGTGGAGTATGGATTAACAGGATTTACGCAAGGTACCGGAACAGTTGCTACTACTAGTACAAATTCAATTGCATTGTCAGGTTTAAATGCTTCTGTTATTTATGATTATTATATAAGAAGTGTTTGTTCTGTATCATCACAAAGCGCGTGGTCTGCTGTAAATAATTTAGTTTTGGCAAAAGTTTGTCCTTACGCTAGTGGTTTTGACACTACAGCTCAATTGCAAGGTTGGACAACAGCTGGTAATGGTGCTTATGGATTAGGTACTACTGCTGCTAATGCTCAATCTCCTACTCAATATTGGATTATGAATACCAATACAGCAACAACTTCAAACAACTGGCTATTTTCACCTCCTTTTAATTTACAAGCTGGTGAGCAGGTTACAGTTTCTTTTTGGGTACGTTGTGCTTCTGCAAGAAGTTTGAGATTAACAGTTGGTAATTTAAACTCTACTGCTGCTCAAACAACACAAATATGGGCTAATACAGCTTTATTAGCTACTACTTATGCACAGCAAACTGCTCCGGCATGGACTGCTCCAACAGCTGGTATTTATTATTTCGCATTTAACGATATCTCTGCCGCTACAGCTGCTGCTGCGACATTGCGTATAGATACTACTAACTTTACTTCAGTTTTAGGAACAAATGATTTCTTATCATCTAAGTTCTCTGTTTTCCCTAATCCTGTAAATAATGTTATCAACTTCTCTAACGATCAGAATGCAATTGTTAGTACTGTTGAATTGGCTGATTTGAACGGAAGAGTAATTAAAACAGAAAAAGTTAATGCAACTGAAGGACAAGTTTCAGTTAGCGATTTAGCAACCGGAATGTATATGATGAAAATCACTACTGACCAAGGAGTTGCTGTTAAGAAAATTGTTAAGCAATAATTCTTTAATTATACAATAGAAAAGCCATCTCGTTCCAAAAAACGAGATGGCTTTTTTTATGCTAAAAATTTAGATTGAAGTTCAGATGTTGGAATCATACAACTCTCTTTTTTGCCAAACCATTTGTATCTGTTTTTGGCAACATAATCATAGATAAAATTCAAAACAGCTTTCGGGAAAATTGAAAATACAAGCAAACATCGATGAATGCTATTAATTTCTTTTAGGATTTTGAATGCGACATCAGACTTGTAATAATATGCTTTTCCAGGTTCGTATAAAATTGTGCTGTCTACTTTTGAAGAATCAATGTTAAGATGGCTGATAATCTTTACACCCAATTCTGATTGAAGCTGCACAAATCTGAAAACATCTTTTTTATCGTGTTTAATCACAAATTGAACAGACGAATCACAAAGATTGCAAACCCCATCAAAAAGGATTATTTTTTTATCTTTTGGTAAGTCTGAAATTTCCATATTTATTATTTTGCCTGAACGTATTCAAGTTGTTCCAGGTTAACTTTAGAAGTAAAAACACCATAATTGACAACGGCTTTGTTCTTTTCAATTTTATCGACCGTTCCAATGGCTTTGCCGTCAATCATACGAACTCTGTCGCCGACTTTAATAGCAACTTTTGGTTTTTCTACTGGTAGAGCTTTTAATTTCTTTTCTTTCTTCTCTGCCCGAATTTCTTCTACTTTAACTTTGACTTCTTCGATAACTATTTTTTGAATGATTTCCTTGGCCGCTTTCTCTTTTACAGTTGCTTTTTTACGCTTGGAGTTTTCGATTTCTACCATTTTCAAAAACTCACCAATCAAAACTTTTTTGTCTTTGTTGTTAAAGTATTTCTCCGAAATGTCATCTACTTTTTGCCCAATATAAATCAAGCGCTGATTGGCATCATACAATTCCTGATAGCGTTCTAATTTCTCCTGAATTTTAGAATTTATGGATTCCATTTTCCTGCTTTCTTCCCGAGTCTTAGTTTCTTCTTCCTTTAAGTTTTGGGATGTTTTCTCTAATTTAGAACGTTCTTTTTGAAGTGTCGCAATGGTTTTGTCAAAGCGTACTTTTCCGCCTTCAATTTTCTTTTTGGCACGATTGATTAATCCAAACGGAATTCCGTTTTTCTGTGCTACTTCAAAGGTGAAAGAACTTCCGGCTTGCCCTAAAATCAACTTGTACATAGGTTCCAAAGATTTCTCATCAAAAAGCATGTTGGCATTGGATGCAAAAGGCAATTCGTTTGCCAGAATTTTCAAATTCGAATAATGCGTGGTGATAATTCCGAATGCTTCCCTATGATAAAATTCTTCTAAAAATATTTCCGCCAAAGCACCGCCTAATTCAGGATCTGAACCCGTTCCGAATTCATCAATCAAAAACAACGTCTTGCCGTTGCATTTCTTCAGAAAATAATTCATGTTCTTTAAGCGATAACTATACGTACTCAAATGATTTTCTATTGATTGGTTATCGCCAATATCAGTCAGAATCCTGTCAAATAAAAACGTTTTGCTGCGTTCGTGAACCGGAATAAGAATTCCGCATTGCAGCATTAGCTGTAGCAATCCAACGGTTTTTAGAGATATGGTTTTTCCACCTGCATTTGGACCGGAGATGACAATGATTCTGCTTTCAGTAGTTAATTCAATGGTTTGTGGAAATGTTTTTTCTTTCTTTTCCAAATTGCTTAAAAACAAAATAGGATGGAAGGCATCTCTGAAATACAATTGCTTTTCAGTAGTAATCGTTGGCAAAATGGCGTTGATTTTGTTGGCATATTTGGCTTTCGCCGAAATAACATCAATATCGCTCAGAAACTCCTGATATTGATTTAACAAGTCTAAAAACGGACGAATATCGCTTGATAATTTCTTTAAAATTCGGGTGATTTCTTCGCGTTCTTCATATTCCAAATTACTCAATTCTCGTGAATAACGAAGCGTTGCTTCGGGTTCGATATAAGCAATGCTTCCTGTTTTGGAACTTCCCAAAATAGAACCTTTTACTTTTCGGCGATACATCGCTAAAACCGCTAAAACCCTACGATTTTCTACAAAACTTTCTTTGATTTCGTCCAAATAACCAAGCGAATTGTATTGTGTCATTGCCTGCCCAAAACTCTGATTGACTTTACCACGAACCAAATTCATTGCCTTTCTGGTTTCATTTAATTGAGGAGAAGCGTTATCTTTTATTTCACCATATTTATCAACGATTTCATCTATTTTTTGAATAATGAATTTGGTGTATTCAACTTGTGCCGATTTGTCGTTTAGTTTTGGATAATAATCATGGAATTTCTTGAAGAATAGTAGCAACACATTTACGGTTTCTGAAAGCGTGGCTATTTTTCTGAAACTGCCCACTTCCAGGAAACTATCTTCAATGGCGAGGAACTTCAAATCATTGGTCAGATTATCAAATCCGTGATTGGGAATCGCATTGTTATTGGAAAAAGAAGATAGGTATTCAGACGTTTGTAACAAAGCATTCATCAGAGTTTCTTTGTCTTTGAAAGGAACAATTTCGAGTGCTTTCTGCTTCCCGATTTCAGTAGTGCATCTTTCTGAAATGGTTTGCAAAACGGTGCTGAATTCTAAATCTTGTAGTGTTTTATCTGTGATGGAAATCATATAAGTAGCAAAGTGTCAAAGTTACAAAGGATGCAATCCATATTGCAACAGAATGTGTTATTTTTGATAAAAAATTAAGAGATGGACGTTAAGATACATTCTTCCTGGCAAAAAGTACTTTCCGGCGAATTTGAGAAGCCTTATTTTCAACAGTTAATCTCCTTTGTTAAAGACGAATACAATACTAATAGATGCTTTCCAAAAAGAACTGAAATATTTGCTGCCTTTGATCATTGCCCGTTTGATAAAGTAAAAGTTGTCGTTATTGGTCAGGATCCCTATCATGGATTTGGTCAGGCCAATGGCTTGTGCTTTTCGGTGAATGATGGCATTGCTTTTCCACCTTCGTTGATTAATATTTTTAAAGAAATCCAAACCGATATTCATGTGTCTTTTCCAAAATCCGGAAATTTAGAAAGATGGGCAGACCAAGGTGTTTTATTGCTCAACGCTACTTTAACAGTCAGAGAAAGTGAAGCGGGAAGCCATCAGAATAAAGGTTGGGAAACGTTTACCGATGCAATTATTCAGAAAATATCAGACGAAAAAGAAAGTGTTGTATTTCTGCTTTGGGGCGGATTTGCCAAAAAGAAAGGTGCCAAAATTGACCGAACCAAACATCATGTTTTAGAAACCGGACATCCATCGCCGTTGAGCGCCAATCGAGGCTTGTGGTTTGGAAACAAACACTTTAGTAAAACCAATACTTACCTGCAAAGTTTAGGAAAAGAAACGATAGAATGGTAAGCTTAATTTACGGTGAAAGTATAATAGCTTCCTGAATTCAATCCGGCAATCGCGGAATTAATGTTTAAAATTAAGCGAGTAGCCGGACTCAACGAACGTAATATTACACTATCATGAGTATCACTATTATAGCCAAAACTCAAGCGATACGTTCCTGTAGCTAATAATGGAAACCCAACACGATATTCATAAGTTGAGTCTGTCGTATTGTATTCACAAATTCCGTAAACATAAGAACCGTTTTGGGCATCGCCTTTAACGATATCCAATTGACTGTCACTCACAGATACTGTTTCCCATTCTGTTGCACTGATTTGTTTTTCGATTACATAAGAAAAAGCAAACTGCGTTGCTCCTGTTGTTTGATAAATATCTAAGAGTGCGCCATCATTTAAATACCTTGAGAAATCGGCATCGATGTATAACTTTTCACCAACAGTATAGGTAGGCGTATGTGTCTCTATGGAAACTAAGTTTGGGATATCTACAAAAACATTATTGTAAAAACCATCGTCGTTGGTATCACAATTTGAAACCAGGAACGCAGTAGCTATTAATAGTATATAGTGTAATTTTTTCATCTTTCTTTTTATTAAAATCTGTACCCTAAATTTAAACCAACTCTTGAAATAACATCGGGACTTTTATCACGATTGGTAAGGTTTGAACCAAATCCAACGATAAACTCCAAAGCAAAGCTGTCCTTAAAATACATTTTGTATCCCAAACTTCCGCCTAAACCGAAATCGGTATATTTTGACTTTTTAGTGGTGTAGTAATCAGGCATTGCCATGCCGTCTATTCGGACTATTTCTTTGTAATCACCGCCATTATACGAACCAAAAACTTCGGCGAAGTAATACCTTGATTTACTTTTTGATAAAGCATATCTCAAATACGGATTGAACTCAAACTTAGGAACATTGTTTCTGTAGCCATTGTCGAAGTCATCATTTAGTTTGCCACTATTTGAAAAATTTACATTAAAACCTGTCGAGAAGTCTTTTCCAAAAAAGCGTTCGTAACTAAAACTTGCTTTTGTATAAACAAGAGCAGCCAAAACATCTACACGAAATTCATTCTTTTTATTGGTAATCACCGTGTTTTCTCCACCATCTTGTGCTTGTAATGCCAGAGGTAATAAGAAGAGTAGATAAATAAGTTTTTTCATTATCGTTTGCTTTATTGAAAACGAAGATAGAAATAAATTATGAGTTTCAAATAACCAAATAACCAAATAACCGAATTAATCGAGTGTCAATGCTCCAAGAATTTCTTCATTCATAAATGGACCACCGGGATATTTCGCGGTATAATCAAGATTTAGCCAAATGTTTCCTCTTTCGTCAATGTGGTAATTAATCGGTTTGCCTTTGCTTTCTGTTTGAAAAAGTACTTTTTTGATGGCATAATTGATATGTTCCAAATCTTTTTTATTGCCAATTAATAGTTCGGGATAAATATGTCCTTTGGTATGAATCAATCGCGTTGTGCCACCAATAGATTTGATGCAGGCTGCCATGAAAACGGAATGGTCATCGCAATCGCCGGAAAGGTATTGAAGCGATTCAGTGGCTTTGGCAATATAATCATGTCCTTTTGGATCACTGACGTAATTCCAGCGGCTGTTTATTTCTTTAAAAATAGCAAACGACTGTATGATAGTAAAATAATCATGATATCCTTTTACATCTTTAAAATGCTTGTCGATAGCCATGATGGAAAAGTTTCTGATTTTGGGATTTTGATATTCAACAGCGTCCAGAATTTTTGATTTGTTGGGAAAAGGCAGCAATTTGGTAATGATAATATCTTGTGGATAAGGATCTTCACTCATGGTGTACATCATCGAGCGGTAATCTTCAAACACGGTTTTAAAATTGTATTTGCCTGATAAGGTTCCAAAAAGCAAAAAAATTAAATAGAGTATCACCGAAATTAAAGTTACTCTTCTCATCGCTCTTAAAATGAATTGAATTGCTATAAGAATAACAAGAAACAATAAAACTCTGTCTACGTGATGTGCCCAATCGAGTGTGATAAAATTGTGATGAGCAATAATAAAAATGGGAATGGTAATAAGGATGTTCAGTACAAAAATGATAATCAAATCCCACGGACTTTTTATCCTGAATTTTTCTTTAAGCTGTTGATAAGTAAGACTCCCTAATTTTATCATAGTGCCAATGGCAAAAGCTAAACGGCTTTCACTATTTCAGCAAAAGTACCTTTTTTATCTATAATTTTTAGGTCAAATAATTGATTTTGGATATTGTTTAACACTTTTTCGGCTAATGGTTTTTGCGACCATTTGGTTAGCGATAACCATTCCTGAATATCTGCTGTTTTTTGATTGTATTTGGATGCCAAAGTTCTGTCGATACTCGGAATATCTTTGAATTCGATAGTGGTATTGTTTATAGTTTCTAAAATCAGCGCAACAGATTGTTTGTTCGCATCTAAAAACTCATTTCTCACTGCAATAACAAAACAAGGCCAAGGCGTTGGACAATCGGCTACACGACGAAAAATACCTTTGTCAACTAAAGGTTTGGTCATAAAACGTTCCCACATAAAGTAATCGGCGGTGCCATTCGTTAAAGCATCCACTGCGCCATCGATAGTGTTTACGATTTCAAATTGAAGTTCATCGGTATTCCAATTCTGATTTTGTGCATTAACATACGCCATCAAATGCGAACCCGAACCATAGCGGGAAATGGCGACTTTGGTATTTTCTAAATCAGCTAATGCATTGTATTTTGAAGCAGCTGCAACGTGAATTCCCCAAATCAATGGGCTTTCAACATAAACCTGTACAATCGAACAGTCATTTCCGCCAACGATATCTTTTACGATGCCTTCGGTTAAAATAACAGCCATATCAGTTTCGCCATCACGAAGCATCTGACACATTTTACCTGTGCCTTCCGGAATATCTGTCCACTGTAAATCAATTCCGATTTCCTCAAACTCGCCATTTTCGATGCACAATTGCCATGGCAGGTTGAAATGTTCGGGAACTCCGGCTATTTTTATTGTTTTCATAATTATTTGGATGAGAGACAGAGAGATGATAGATGATAGACTTTTTTTCTATTATCTCTTTGTCTATTATCTATTCTCTTTTTGATTTTCTATTAACCACCAATTCCATTTGACACCATCTTCAGCTATATATTCTTCCATGAAAGTCATGCCTGTTTTTCTTAAAACGATATTCGAAGCAATGTTTTCACTATGAGTATAAGCGTGTATTTTATCAATATTCATTTGGTTCAAACCGTAATCCAGCCAGAGTTTTGTCGCTTCTGTTGCATAGCCTTTTCCCCAGTATTTCTCATTCAGACGATAACCGTAATCAAAGAAATTGGTATTGCCATTTTCGACATGGTTGTCCACAAACTTTATTCCTGTCCAGCCAATGAATTCGCCGGTTTCTTTTATGATAGTAGCAAATCGGCCGATATTGTTGGTTTTATATTGTTCTCTTACGTATTCGATTATTTTGATACTTTCGGCTATATCCTGAAATGGCTTCTGCCAAAGGTATTTGTGTACTTCCGGATTGCTATCCATGGCAAACATAGCTTCTGCATCAGAAAACTCTAATGGGCGGAGCAACAATCTTTCAGTTTCCAGAATTAAATCCATTTATCTTTGTCAAATTTATACCAACTGTGTTGGATATTATTCTGTAAATATTCATTAGTTAATTCAAAACCAAGTTTTTTTAAAACAGTATTGGAGCCAATATTGTCACTAATGGCAGAAGCATAAATGGTAGGTAATTTCATTGTGTTAAATCCGTAATCGAGCCAGGCAATCGCCGCTTCTGTGGCAAAGCCTTTACGCCAATGTTCTTCTGCAAAACGATAACCCAAATCATAAAAATTGATATGATTGTTTTCCTCGGTTGCCCTGTACTTTAAGCCTGAAAACCCAATTAGTTTATTTGTTTTTTTCAAAAATACTGCAAACCTTGATATGCCATTTTTTTGATATTCATTGATAATTTTCTGAACGTATTGTTGTGCTTCTTCTTTTGTTCGAACCGGATTCCTTAAATAAACATTTACATTTGGATTGTCATTCATGGCAAAGAAACCATCGACATCAGAAAGCTCTAATGGACGCATTAGGAGTCGTTTGGTTTCAAGGATTAAAGCCATTTCTCTTGCTTCTTTCTTCTTTGCTCTATTTTCTATTCGGCAAATTTCCCTAAAGTATACTGAATCAAAGCATCTACAGCTTTATATGGGTCAGCACTGAAAGTTCCGCTGGCACGATTTGCAATGATGGCATTTAACGACAAACAATTGTGTCCCAAAAGCTTTCCTAAGCCATAAATAGCAGACGTTTCCATTTCTAGATTTGCCATTCGGACATCGCCGAATTTGAAATTATCCATTTTGCTGTTCAACTCTGGATCCTGAATTGCCAAACGCAATACTCTTCCTTGTGGGCCATAAAAACCACCGGCAGTTCCGGTAATTCCTTTGTGTATTAGGCTGCTGTCGAATTTATTTTTTAGTGTTTCCGAACATCCAATGATGTATGGTTTTCCTTTTCTCAAATCCCAATTGGTGTGTTTGATAAACGCCTCTTCCATATCCGTTTCGCAGATGTCATCAATGACGTAGGAGCGAAGCATATTGTCTAAACCAAGACCAAATTCACCCATCACAAAACTGTCTACCGGAATATCTTCCTGCAACGAACCCGAAGTTCCGATACGAACGATATTCAATGAAGTTAAAGTTTCTTTTGGTTGTCGCGTTTCCAAATCGATATTTACCAAAGCATCCAATTCGTTAATGGTAATATCAATATTGTCAGGACCAATTCCGGTTGACATTACAGTGATTTTTTTGCCTTTGTAATAACCTGTTTGGGTTTTGAATTCACGCTTTTGTGTAGAAAATTCGATGCGGTCAAAAAACTGTGTTATTTTTTCAACTCTGTTTTGGTCGCCCACAAAGATGATGTCTTTGGCAATATGTTCCGGTTTTAGGTTTAAGTGATAAACACTTCCGTCTGGGTTTAGTATTAATTCTGAAGATTTAATCATTGTTAATTTGGTTATTTATTCCGCTGCGCTCCATACAATTCGGCTTCGCCTCGGGTCGGTTATTTGGTTATTTGTAATTCAATTTTATTATCCACCTACACGCTTTACTTTAAAACCTTTGTCTTTGAGCAGGTTCATTATTTTATCGCGGTAATCGCCCTGAATGATGATAGCGCTATTTTTAAAAGTACCACCAACACTGAGTTTTGTTTTGAGTTCTTTGGCTAATAGTTTAAAATCTTCCTCACTGCCTTCATAGCCTTCAATGATGGTTGTGGCTTTTCCTTTTCGTCTTTCATATTTACAAATCATAGGTTCTTTTTGGATAAAAAGAACATGCTCTGTCTCTTCAACTACTTCAGGTTCGTTTGAAGGTTGGTGCTCTGGAAATAGTTTTTTTAGTTGGTCTTGTAAATCCATAGCTGGTAAAATTACAAAAAAACAAATCCCAAATCCCAATAAATTGTACATTTTGGAATTTGGAATTTTATATTTTGGTGCTTACTATTTATTTTTAATTATATACGCTTTTTTAATGGAGTCCATTTTTGGAAACAGTTGCAAGTACTTTTTTCGATTGGCGCTTAAGGAATCATAAACATCCATAGTTTTATTGCCATAGCCTGAATAAAGTTTTTCCACCACATCCATGCCATTAGTCACATAGCCCAACACCGGATAACCTCGTACATCTTTGGGAGATACGGTGTCTAACCTCACATTGTCTTTTAGGTTAATGAACAAGTCATTCCCGCGTGTTTCCTTACCATCCCGGGCAAAACTGACATAACCTTTTAGGTTGCTTTTAAGCACCGGCTCATCCGGAACCTTAAATTTTTCCCATTTCTTGTAGACAATGGTATCGATATTCCCGAACTGTACGACAAAATTTGGTACCACACGATAAAAATACTGATTGTCATAAAAGCTGTGTGTCAATAGTTGGTGCAGCCTGTCGGCAGCTTGTGGAGACCAGGCTCTGGTAACCTCGATATCGAAATTTCCTTTCGATGTTTCAAAACGTGCGGTATAATTAGGTGGTGCAGTTTCTTTTGTCCATTCAGGATTGAATGTTGATTTACTACAACAAATAAAGAAAAAGGCGACTAAAACAATCACTACATATTTCATCCGATAAATAGATTGATTATTTATTCTTCTTCTTCTCCTTCTTCCGCATTAAAATATGCAACTCCCATCCAGAGTACTCCCAAGCCAACTCCTATAGTAGCTGCAAGCTGAATATTGTCATATATATATCCTAAGACCAGCGCCCCAATCACAAATAAAAAAAATACTCTTAATGCTCTAAAGAAACCTTTCTTAACTTTCATAATTATAATTTTTCGTTAAAGTAATAAATAATTATGAAATTTAAATGTTAATTTTTCACATATTTCATAATCTTATTAACCGACAATTGTTAGCAATTTTTTATTTCTCTAATCGGAAGAATTAATTATCGAAAGACTCGAGCAGCAGGGAAAAAGGGAGAAGTCAAACAGTTTCATTTTTTTTAGGAACAAAAAAAGTGATATTTTTGCAGGGCTTTAAATAAAACCAAATGAATTTCGACAGAAAAGAATTATCCAATATCCAATTGTTGGACTTATATAAAAGACTGCTAAAACCAAGACTTATTGAAGAAAAGATGCTAATACTGCTGCGTCAGGGAAAAGTGTCTAAATGGTTTTCCGGCATTGGACAGGAAGCGATTTCTGTTGGAATAACTGCTGCTTTGGATAAAGACGAATACATACTGCCGATGCACAGGAATTTGGGAGTTTTCACAGGTCGTGATATTCCGTTGCACCGATTATTTTCACAATGGCAGGGAAAAGCAACGGGTTTTACCAAAGGCAGAGACAGAAGTTTTCACTTTGGCACACAAGAGTTTAATATCATCGGAATGATATCGCATTTGGGTCCGCAATTAGGTGTTGCTGACGGAATTGCTTTAGCCAATAAATTAAAAAAGAACGGAAAGGTTACCGCAGTTTTCACCGGAGAAGGAGCAACATCAGAAGGCGATTTTCATGAAGCATTGAATATTGCCGCTGTTTGGGATTTACCGGTTTTATTTGTGGTTGAGAATAATGGTTACGGACTTTCGACACCAACAAACGAGCAATACCGTTGTGAAAACCTTGCTGACAAAGGAATAGGTTATGGCATGGAAAGTCATATCCTTGATGGGAATAATATATTAGAAGTTTATACTAAAATAGCTGAACTTAAAGCGTCTTTGGCTGAAAACCCAAGACCAGTTTTATTGGAATTCAAGACTTTCAGAATGCGTGGTCACGAAGAGGCGAGTGGTACCAAATATGTGCCTCAGGAGTTGATGGATATGTGGGCAATCAAAGACCCAATCTCAAATTATAAAGACTATTTGACTCAAATAAGTGTGCTTTCTGAAGAAGAAGATGAGAAGATTACGAAAGCAATCAAGAAAGAAATAGATGAGCATTGGGCAATTACACAAGCAGAACCGGAAGTCGTCGCTAGTTTAGAAGAAGAATTAGGTGATGTTTACAAACCGTATGATTTTGAAGAAGTTAATCCTTCTGATAAAGTGGAAAACATTAGAGTCGTAGATGCAATTTCAAATGCTTTACGCCAATCAATGGAACGTCATGACAACCTTGTTATCATGGGACAGGATATTGCTGAATATGGTGGAGCGTTTAAAATCACGGATGGTTTTGTAGCTCAATTTGGAAAGGAAAGAGTCCGCAACACCCCAATTTGTGAAAGCGCTGTGGTTTCTGCCGGAATGGGATTATCCATCAACGGTCACAAAGCAGTTGTAGAAATGCAGTTTGCTGACTTCGTTTCTACAGGATTTAATCCGATTGTAAATTTATTAGCCAAACAACATTACCGTTGGAATGAAAAAGCAGACGTAGTTGTGCGTATGCCTTGCGGTGGTGGCACACAAGCCGGACCTTTTCACTCGCAAACGAATGAAGCCTGGTTTACCAAAACTCCGGGATTGAAAGTAGTGTATCCTGCATTTCCTTATGATGTAAAAGGTTTATTGAATACAGCCATCAATGACCCAAATCCGGTGATGTTTTTTGAACACAAACAATTATACCGTTCGGTTTATCAGGATGTGCCTTCCGATTATTACACCATTCCGTTTGGAAAAGCAGCTTTGTTGAAAGAAGGAACACAGGTAACCATTATTTCGTTTGGAGCCGGAGTGCATTGGGCATTGGAAACACTAAACAAATATCCTGAAATTAGCGCTGATTTATTGGATTTGAGAACGTTGCAACCATTGGATACTGAAGCTATTTTTGCATCTGTAAAGAAAACAAACAAAGTAATCATTCTACAGGAAGATACGCTTTTTGGAGGTGTTGCCAGCGATATTTCGGCTATGATTATGGAACAATGCTTTGAGCATTTAGACGCACCGGTTAGAAGAGTTGGTAGTTTGGAAAGTGCTATTCCGTTTGTAAAAGCCTTGGAAGACCAGTATTTGCCAAAGGAGCGATTTGAAAACAATTTGCTAGAGCTTTTAGCTTATTAGAAAGACAGTAGTTTTAGCTTTTTTATTCCGAATTAAGAGTTCGTTTAACGCATTCTTAACACAAAACAAAAGCGATAATTTATATTTTTGATGTGATTAAAAATGACTTTTATTCATTCTTAATCACATTATTTATTTTGAATATATTTTAAATTTTAATCTTATGAAAACTACCTTTTTAACATTATTACTGATTTTGGGTTGTAATGCTTTTGCTCAAACGCATCAATTAGTAAAACACGACGGAACAGAGCATGTTGTTAATTATATTAAAAATGAAAATAATGTAATTTATTACTCGAATCCGGAAAGCCAAGAACAACAAAAAATAAGCTCCTTTGCGGTGGCTTCGTTGAAAAATCTAAAGACATCGAATCTTCAAACCGTTTCTGCAAAAGTTGCTGTAGCTGCAAAATGTGATTTTGATAAAGTCATCGTTTTAAAACAGCAAGATCAAACTACCGGTTTGAAGCAAGCAGCTACTTATACCGGAATACTCAATAAAACTAAAGGAATATCATCAGTAGAACAGGCGGAACAAACTATTAAAAGTGTAAAAAATAAAGCTGCCGCCAAAGGTTATCCTTTTATTACCGTTAACCAAAAAGCAGACGGAACTTATGAGGCTGTTGCGTACAATTATTAATAGTCGGTTCTGAATTGTAAAGCGAAACCTGGGATTTAAGCAATCAATGATTAAAAGGCTTCAACAAACATGAGTGATAAAAACACTACTATACCAAGAATAGCTATAACATTTGCTACAAGTATTTTTTGGATATATTCAGCAGGATAATTATTGAAAGTAAGTTTTTTGTAGGTTCGGTAGTTTTTAAATATAACATAGCCAATCATTACAATAAAGTAAATCCTAAAAGCGATAATAGGCTCTATAAGCCTGAATTGCAATACGACCAAAAAAGCAATTACAACAATGAATATTAAAGCCGAACCGTATTTACGGTCTGCAGCAAATAAATCGATTAAACCCGCCTTTTGTTCTGTGTTTAAAAGTTTCATTGCTTTTTCTCCCATTAAACGGGCAATATAAACTACCAAAATAAAACCAATCAGGTAAAAGATAAAGTTGTTCATGACTATTTAGTTTAAGCTATTGTTTTGGTATGTGCTTCCAGTCTTTCCTGAATAACCAGTAAAGGCGTCGCTATCGCATTGATGTATTGAAAATTTCCGTCGCGTTGATTGTTTATGGAAAGCTGTATTGGGCATGCTTCACTTTGAATGGCATTTACTTTAAACGCATTTGATTTGGAGTCATACACCACATAAGGCGCACCCGAAGAGCCAAATCTAAAATAACCTTTGATTAAGTAGCGTAAACCTTCGAGATTATAATTTCCGCCAATGCGGTCTTGATAGATAGCAAAATGTTCTGTAAAACCTTCTATTTTGGCCTTGTTGAGTAGCTTCCCAATCTCGCTCATAGGTGAACTTTGCAGGCAATAATAGTTTTCCTGATTATCGTCTAAAATGGTGTAATCTACTTCAAGGCTTGGCATCGCATCAATAATAGTTTGAGGCGTATTTACAATTTTATATAAAGCAATATCTTCATTATAAAAAGATTCAACCAAGGCTACTTCTACCAAAAAAGTATGACGATTGATAGCTGACTCTGCAAAAGAAGTGGCTTCATTAAAATGAACGGTCAACGCCGGATTATTATAAAACTGATTTTCCTTGAATTGTACTACCAAATGCGGTTTACAAATCTTGCGCTCCATCATTGTTATCCAACGCGTATCAAAATTGATTTGCCTAAGTGTGTCAATTACAACTTGAAAATCATTCGAATTATTACTATTCCAATATCTTTTTCCGGTAGTAATATCCAATGGATAGCAGGTTTCGAATAGTTGGGCCTGCTCAGCATTCAGATAAGGAAAAATATTGGTTAGGTAAAGACCATTTTCAATCGATTTGAAATGCCTTGCTTCTGTTTTTAAATTATGAGCTACTGATAATATATAACCGTTGCCAATATGAAACGCACAAATGTTATTATCGAAATGTCTTCTGTTTGGTTCATTACTATTTTGCACCCACATAATCCTGAATAGTGGAGAAGTTTGCTCGTTAGTTAATTCTAATTGTTTCTGAAGCATATTGTTTTGGTCGTTAGATATAGGCAAAATGGTTGTTTCTGTTTTTCAAAGATAGCAAAGAAAATAAACAATTGTAAACCATTGATTTTCAATTTAAATATTTAGTATCTTTACGTTCGGAATAAGTAAAAACTCCTCATTTCTCAGCTTATTCGGCAAATAAAACTGCCTGACTCTATAACTTCCTACTGGTTTACTAACAAATTAAAATGCCAATAGTATGGAACAACAATTAGAAGAAATCCGTGAACAACAAAAAGCTTCATGGAACAAGTTTTCTCCCGGATGGAAAAAATGGGACGACCTAATGATGGATTTTTTACAGCCAATGGGCGATGAAATCATTAAATTATTGAGGTTAAAAGAAACCGATAACGTTTTGGATATAGCAGCCGGAACAGGCGAACCCGGATTGACAATAGCCAAAATTGTTACCAATGGAAAAGTAGTAATCACCGATTTATCAGATGATATGCTCGAAATAGCACGTGAAAACGCTCTGCTTAAAGGCATAAAGAATATTGAAACGCAGGCTTGTGATGTCTGCGAATTGCCTTTTGAAGACAACACCTTTGATGCTATAAGCTGTCGGTTTGGTTTTATGTTTTTCCCTGATATGCTTCTTGCAGCCAAGGAAATGCAACGTGTTTTAAAACCGGGAGGAAGAATAGCTACTTCGGTTTGGAATGGTCCGGAAAAGAACTTTTGGGTAACCGCTTCCATGGGAACCATAAACAGTAACATGGAATTACCGCCACCACCACCAGGATCTCCCGGAATGTTTCGTTGTGCCAAAGACAATTTCATTGTCGAATTATTTCAACAGGCCGGGTTTACAAATGTTTCCCAACGTGAAGTAGCAGGAAGATTAAAATGCAATACGACAGATGTTTATTGGAATATGATGACCGAAGTTGCTGCGCCTTTTGTTGCAGCATTGAGTAAGGCAGATGATGCCATGAAAGAAAAAATAAGAAGAGAAGTTTATCAGCTTGTCAATGAAAAATATCCCGACGGAAACGTCCAAATTGATTCCAGTGCCTTGGTTATTTATGGTGAGAAAGGATAAAGAATAATTCAATATTAATTTAAAAAAGGAAATCATGCCAAAGTATGTTATTGAACGAGAAATTCCCGGAGCGGGTGATTTAACTCAGGAGCAATTAAAAGGAATTTCACAAACTTCTTGCGGTGTTTTGAGTAAATTAGGATCAGAAATCCAATGGGTGGAAAGTTTTGTTACGGGTGACAAAATTTATTGTGTTTACATTGCACCTAATGAAGAACTGATAAAAGAGCATGCTAAACAGGGTGGATTTCCAGCCAATAGCATTGCTGAAGTTAAGAATATAATCAATCCGGTTACCGCTGAGTAACTGCTAAAACCGAAACTGTTTTATAAAAGATAGTTTCGGTTTTTTTCTTGTTTTCAAATGAGTTAGTACTTCAATTAACTTATTAACAAGAAAATGGTTCATAAATATAATTAGCTGTTCGTGCCTTAACTAATTTATTTGTTAAATTTGAGACAGATAGCAATAAAGTCAATTATAATCATTTCCCCACTTGATTAGATTTTATAATGCTTCATCATCTCAACTGTAACATTATGAACGAAAAATCCCTTTTCAAATCGGCTATTTTAACGTTAGTTATTGTAGTCACTGTTGTATTAAGCTTTGAAATTTATTTAAGGTCTAAAGGCGTTGTCATAGATTATGATGATGGAGCACCGCTTTGGTCAGATAAACGGGCGATGGTTTATGAACCATCAGATAAAGCGATTGTTTTTATTGGTTCGTCCCGTATTAAGTACGATCTTGACCAGGCTACCTGGAATAGTCTGACTGCTTATCATCCGATACAATTAGCTATTGAAGGTAGTTGTCCGCGACCTATTTTAGAAGATTTGGCTAACGATCCAAACTTTAAAGGAAAGCTGGTTATTGATGTGACCGAAGGATTATTCTTTTCGATGGCGCCACCTAATTTGGAAACCGCAATCGAACGTATAAAATATTTTCATGACCGAACTCCGGCACAACGCGTCAGTTTTGAATTAAACAGAGTTCTTGAATCACAGTTTGTTTTTTTGAACAAGGATTACTTTTCTTTAAATGCACAACTTGACGGCTTAGGAATACAAAGCAGGCCGGGAGTTTTTATGATGCCTTATTTTCCGAGAAATTTTTCGATGGTTACTTTTGGAAGACAACACTATATGACCGATGCCTTTGTGGCGAATACTGCCGAAATTAATCAGGTAAAAAGCAATTGGGTCTTCTTTGCCAAAATGGCGAGGAGTGGACCACCAACACCTCCGCAAGCTTATGAGGCAATCTTCAAATCGGTAAAGGAAAACATCAACAAAATAAAAGCGCGTGGAGGAGAAGTAGTATTTGTGAGAACGCCGTCCAGCGGAGATTATTATAAAGGAGAAACAATGGGTTTCCCCAGAGATAAGTTTTGGGAAAGATTGCTAAAAGAAACAGCTTGTCAGGGAATTCATTTTATGGATTATCCGGCTATGGATCATTTTGATTGCCCTGAATTTTCGCATTTGAAACTTTCGGATGCTGTACTGTTTACCAAATCATTTTTTAATGAGCTAAGCAAACAAAAAGGCTTTACAGATTTGCAATCCAACAATCCAAAAACCAACTAATCTCAAGCAATTATGGTATTCAATTCCTATACATTCGTCGCTTTCTTTATACTGATACTTTTTCTGCACAACTTGCCAATTCCATGGAAAACTAAAAAAGTAAACCTATTATTAGCCAGTTATATTTTCTATGCTGCCTGGAATCCGCCGTTTATCCTGCTGTTATGGCTGTCCACGGTTATTGATTTTTATGTTGGTAGAGCGTTATATACTAAGGAAAACCCGCACAAAAAGAAACTTCTATTAGTTGTTAGTTTGATTGGTAATTTGGGAATGCTTTGCTTCTTCAAATACGGAACATTTTTGTTAGAGAATTTTGTGGCATTAAGCCATGTAGTCGGATTTGATTTTAATCCGGCTAAACCAAATATTATTCTTCCGGCAGGAATTTCGTTTTACACATTCACAACTTTGTGTTATACTATTGATATGTATAAAAAGGAAAGCAAGCCAGTCAAATCATTATTGGATTTCTCTTTGTTTGTGACTTTCTTTCCACACTTGGTTGCCGGTCCGATTGTCAGACCACCGCAATTAGTACCACAGTTTGAAAGTCCAAGAGTAGCTTCGCGTAAGCAAATGATGGATGGTTTACTTCTGCTGACTTTGGGATTGTTTATGAAAGTAGTATTGGCCGATTCAATGTTATCGGATACTGCTGATTCGGTTTTTGACAGCCATGATAAGTTACCGATGTTAGATGCATGGATTGGAGTTCTTGCTTTTTCCGGACAGATTTTCCTTGACTTTGCAGGGTATTCTACCTGTGCTATTGGTGTGGCGTTATGTCTTGGATTTGTATTGCCTCAGAACTTTAACTATCCTTATGCTGCAATTGGATTTACTGACTTTTGGCGTCGTTGGCATATTACTTTATCGAGTTGGTTAAGAGATTATCTTTATATTCCGTTAGGTGGAAGTCGTAACGGAAAAGCTAAGATGTATTTTGCTTTAATGATGACCATGCTTTTGGGAGGTTTATGGCATGGCGCCAATTGGACTTTTGTGGCTTGGGGCGGATTGCATGGTTTGTATCTTTGGGTGGAAAAATTCTTTAAAGACAGAAGGGGAGTGAAGCCTGAAAGTAATACAACGGCAAACACCTTGACCAACTTTTGTTATGCGATGTTAACCTTTATGTTGGTCAATATCACATGGGTATTCTTCCGTTCTGAAACTTTTGCAGGTTCGTGGGCGTTGTTGCAATCTATGTTTGGTATGGCTGATGGAAAACCACTGTTAACCACTTTAGCCATTTTGAAAGTAGCTATTATCATTCCGTTTATAGTATTGTTTCATTGGTTTTTACGAAACACCAAAGTACTCGATGTTGCTTACAAACTCTCGTGGGTTTGGTTGAGCATTGCCTGGTCAGGAATGTTGCTATTGCTTATTTGGGCACAGGAAAGCGGTAGTTCGTTTATCTATTTTCAGTTTTAGAAAAGGGAATTAAAAGAAATAAAAAAGCGACCTAAATGCTCGCTTTTTTATTAGATATTTTTAAAGTTTATTCTGAAACCTTTAGCTCAAATGTTTTATTCCAGTTTTTACCGGTAACGAAGATGGTATTTGTCTTTTTGTTGTAGGCAATTCCGTTTAAGACTTCGGCTTCAGGATTGGTTACTTTAGCCCGCAAAGCCGATAAATCCAATACTTGTTCAACTGCTCCAGTTTGCGGATTGATAACCGCTATAGCGTCTTTCTGCCAGATGTTGCCATAGATTTTGCCGTTAATCCATTCCAGTTCGTTAACGCTTTTAATTTTACTGTCATTGGTATAGACATTTATAAAATCGGTTAGCTTTTGCGTTTCCGGATTCATTGTCCAAATCTTTTCTGTTCCGTCAGAGTGATAAATGTTTTTACCATCATTCGTCATTCCCCAACCTTCTACTTTTTTGTCAAACTTAAAGGTTTTTAGCTTTTTCATGGTATTGGCATCATAAATAAAACCTTCTTCATTTTGCCAGGTTAATTGATAGATTTTGTTGTTGATAACGGTAACGCCTTCACCAAAATATTGCTGGTCAATGTCCACTTTTTTGTATGCTTTTCCGGTTTTATGGTCAATTTTGGCAAAGTACGATTTACCATTTTGTCCGGTGCTTTCTATTAAAGTGTCACGGAAGAATTCAAATCCTTCGGTAAACGCATTCGGGTCATGAGCATAAGTATTAACAATTGTATACTTTAATAGTTTTGGAACAATTCCAGAAGCCACTTCAACGCGGGTTTTGGTGGAAACCGTATCGCCTTCAAAATAAACCAAAGCTTTCACATTTTGATAGCCTAACTTTTTGCCATTCAAATCCAATGTGAATTTGGCATTGCCTTTTACAGAGGAAACTCTTTTATCATTTACAAAATACGCAATGCTGTCAATGGTTTTGTTTTTAGCATTCAATAAGCTTAAGTCAACTTTGTCTGTTGCCTGATACATAGGCTTTAAATTGCCTTCGTCAAAGCTAAAATAGTTTTCTATATCATGTCGACTATCGCCACAGCTAATAATGTTTACGCCTAAAAAGCTAACGCAGAATAAGCCTAATAAAATGGTAATTAAAGGTTTACGGAGTTTCATTTTTTGCAATTAATTTTTCACTCGCAAATATATTTATATTGCTCTTAAATTCTTGCAAAAAAATAAAAAGATTGTATATTTGCACCGGCAAGTCCTACACGACCAGCTCCTGCAAAATCCTCCAGGATGGGAACATAGCAAAGGTATGTGGTTGAGCGGTGCGATGTAGGTCGCTTGCCATTTTTTATTCTGAACTTGTTTCAGAATCTTCCCTTAAATTTTATAATATTGTCCGAACATTGATTCGGATTTTTTATTTTTATACCCTATGGTTTTACAATGGCAAATAGTACGATTTCAACTTAAGGAAACCTTTGCCATTGCCTATGGAAATTATACCCACAGAGAAGCTTTAATCGTAGCACTTGAAAAGAGTGGAAGCAAAGGTTATGGAGAATGCACTTCTATAGATTATTATCATATAAGTCTTGCGGATTTCGAAGTTACTTTGTCCAAAATAAGATCACAGATTGAAAGCCAAAACATAATTCATCCGACCGATTTTTATAGTTTCCTTTTAAAATTAGAACTGCCAAGTTTTCTGCGCTCTGCACTAGATTGCGCTTATTGGGATTTGTTTGGCAAACTCGAAAAGAAAAGTTTTTTGGAATTAAACAATATCGATTTTAATAAACTTCCTGATTCTTCGATTACAATTAGTGTTGACACTGTTGAAAATCAAATCAAAAAAATTGATAAATCTGTCTGGACAAAATTTAAAGTCAAATGCAATTATTTTGATGAAAACGATATTTCTAAATTATTAGAATTGGATGCAACTATTGCACTTGATTCCAACGGAAGTTTTACCAAAGAAAATTGCCTTTGGTTAGAAAACAACGAAGCCATTTCAAAGTTTGCCTATTTGGAGCAACCTATGAAACCTGGCTTAGATAATTACAAAGTTTTACACGCTGATAAATCTGCCAATTGGATGGCAGATGAAGATTGCCAGGATAGTACTGCTTTAAAAGATTTGAAAAATCATTACCGAAGTATCAATATTAAACTCGTAAAATGCGGTGGATTGACACCAGCAGTTGAAATGATTTACGCTGCAAAAGAATTGGGTTATAAAATCATGATTGGTTGCATGACCGAATCTACAATCGGAATTTCTGCTGGTGCAGCATTAGCGCCGTTTTGTGATTATGCCGATTTGGATGGCGCGAATTTGATTGCCAATGATATTGCTAGAGGAAGCGAAATTGTAAATGGTAAAATTCAGCTCAGTGAAAGTTACGGATTAGGTATAAAATTGAGATAAAACATTTTATCTTTAACATCAAAAATAAGAACATAGAACATAGAAAATAGAGAGAATGAGATTGCTTCGTTCCTCGCAATGACATTATGAGTAAAGTAGTATTAATCACAGGCGGTTCATCCGGAATTGGGAAAGCCATTGGAGAGTTTTTATTTCACAAAGGATTTACCGTTTACGGAACGAGCCGCAATCCGGAGAAAGTAACTAATTCAGTATTTCCTTTGATTGCTTTGGATGTTCGAAGTGCTGAAAGCATTCAGCTGGCTGTTGCCAAAGTCATTTCTATTTCTAAACGAATTGATGTTGTAATCAACAACGCCGGTGTTGGAATTACGGGACCAATAGAAGAAACGGCAACAGCTGAAATGCGGAATAATTTCGAAACGAATTTCTTTGGCCCGATTGAAGTGATTAAGGCGGTTTTGCCACAAATGCGCGAACAAAAATCGGGTTTGATTATCAACATTACTTCGATTGCAGGTTATATGGGTTTGCCTTACAGAGGCATTTATTCGGCGTCTAAAGGTGCGTTGGAAATTATAACTGAAGCGATTAGTATGGAAGTAAAGTCGTTTGGGATAAACCTGGTGAATGTTGCTCCGGGCGATTTTGCTACGAATATTGCATCGGGAAGATATCATGCGCCGGTTGTTTCCGGTTCGGCTTATGAATCGACTTATGGCAATACGCTAAAACAAATGGATGAACACGTGGATAGCGGTAGCAATCCAGACGAAATGGCAATGGCAATTTACCAAATCATAATTGATAAGAATCCGAAACTGCATTATAAAGTCGGCTCGTTTATGCAAAAGTTCTCCATAGTTTTAAAGCGAATTTTGCCGGATAGAATTTATGAAAGTATGTTGATGAATCATTATAAACTATAAGGTTTTAAGGTACTAAGGAGCTAAGGCACTAAGGTAGTGTCGTTGAAACACTGAAAAAAAACTCAGAACCTTAGCTGCTTAGTACCTCAGAACCTAAAAATTGTGTAATTTTGCACCACGAAATCAGAAACACAACTATTTTTAATATATAACAACAGATTATGAAATTTTTTATTGACACTGCCAATTTAAATGACATCAGAGAAGCACAAGCACTTGGTGTTCTTGATGGCGTTACAACAAATCCTTCGTTGATGGCAAAAGAAGGAATCTCAGGAAAAAACAATATCCTAAAACACTACGTTGACATTTGCAATATTGTTGATGGTGATGTTAGTGCCGAAGTTATTGCGGTTGACTATGACGGAATGATTAAAGAAGGAGAAGAGTTGGCTGATTTGCATCCACAAATTGTGGTAAAATTGCCAATGACAAAAGAAGGTGTGAAAGCCTGTAAATACTTCTCAGATAAAGGAGTTAAAACAAATGTAACTTTAGTTTTCTCTGCTGGTCAAGCGCTTTTAGCAGCTAAAGCAGGAGCAACTTATGTTTCTCCGTTCTTAGGAAGATTAGACGATTGTTCTACAGATGGTTTAGCATTGATTCAGGAAATCCGTGACATCTATGATAACTACGCTTTTGAAACCCAAATTTTGGCAGCTTCTATTCGTCACACTATGCACGTTGTAAATTGTGCTAAAATTGGTGCAGATGTAATGACCGGACCATTATCATCAATCACAGGATTGTTAAAACATCCTTTAACGGATATCGGTTTGGCGCAGTTCTTAGCGGATTATGCTAAAGGAAATCAGTAATTAAATAGCTAATAATAAAAAAGTCCCGATTTAATCGGGACTTTTTTATTTCTAATAATCTACTTCAAATTCTCCTCAAACTTCGAATCAAATATGTTCGTAAAGGCATTTTTGATTACTCCTTTGTTATCAAGAATTATGGTACGGTGTATTTTGTTGATTGCCCATTTGTTTTTTATCGTTTCAAAATCGGAACAATGCACTTCGGTAACGCCTTTGAATTTGTATTTATCCAAGGTTTTTTTCCAATCTTCCTTGCTGTCATTAATATTTACTGCCACAAAATTATATTGTGGGAATTTAGATTTTAGCGCCATTATTTTTATGTGGACAGCTTCAAAATGCGACTTCGCTTTTTCTGTCCAAAAGAAAAATACTGTATTTGGTTTTGACAAACTAGTTAAAGAAACACTAGCGCCGGTTGTATCAATTAGAGGAACTTCGGGTAATGAATTACCAACTTTAAGCATTTGGATTGCGTTGCAAATGGCTGTTATTTCATTCTTCTTGCTCTTGTCGGTAGACAGTTTTTTATAGGTGTCCAAAAACTTATTGTTGTTGGTCATGTTCTGATCTTCAAGCAAATAGGTAAAAGCAATATTGTTGAGAATATTATTTTTTACCATTTTATTTTTAATCAACGTATCAGCTATGGTCATTTTATTGATATTGGTTTTCAAGGCTAAATCCTTTTCACTAAAATGATTGTGATAATTGATAGTTCCCATATTGTTCAGCATATGCGACAAATACATCACATACGGAGCGTAATTTGAAAGGGCAACATTATTGAAATCAATGGTCTTTCTGTAATCGTAATAATTTGCCGGTAATTTTTCAATCATATCTTCTCCGGTTCTGATTTTGTGAATGAGAGGATATAATTCTTTTTTGGAATAATAATTAAAATCTAAAGATGCTTTGGCAAAAAGATCAAATTCGTCACTCCATTTAATTTCTGCTTTTCGGGTATTGTAAAAGGAAGTTGCTTTAGCATAAGTTGCATCTATTTCTTTAGAAAAGTCTTCAAAATTGTCATCGAAATACTCAAACATTTTGTATTTGTCCTTTTCATTTTTCAAATACATTTCCATAAGGAAATTGTTTTTCTGATCGCCACGGCCACAAAAAGCAATTGATTCATCAAATTCTTTTGAATTCACACGAACCATAATGCTGTCATTCTTATCAAAATAAACATATTGATATTCAGGCTCGTGTTTAAAAGAATAAAGTCCGGGAGCAAGCGAGTCGAATTGCGTAAAAAAGCGATTGTTTTCGTCAAGTTTTAAGGTGTCAATGACTTCATTATCTTTGCAGAAAAGCACATAAGGATTATTCGGATTTACTACTTCTCCACCAAAATAAGCGACATACTCGCAACCTTTAAACTCGCTTTTACACGAACTCAAAAGAGCAATCATCGGGAGAACTAAACTAAAAACCTTTATATTTCTTAAGCAGTGCATCATTCGAAACTAGTAAACAAAAATATTTCTATATAATGGATTTTACTGTTAATCTATCGTTAAAGTTAAATCGGGGTAAATATGCTGTTTTATCATTAATTACACAACAATTTTTTAATTATTTTATCCTTTATTTTAACTACTTTTGCACCGAAATTTAATAAACACAATTCATGTTAACTGTAAATAATTTATCGGTTCAGTTTGGTAAAAGAATATTGTTTGACGAAGTAAACACTACGTTCACTCAAGGCAATTGCTATGGTGTGATTGGTGCTAACGGCGCCGGAAAATCTACTTTCCTTAAAATTCTTGCCGGAGATATTGATCCTACATCGGGAAGAGTTTTCCTGGAGCCGGGAAAACGTATGTCGGTTTTGAACCAAAATCACAATATGTTTGATGAGCATACGGTTTTAGAAACTGTAATGATGGGAAACAAGGTTTTGTTTGCTGTGAAATCAGAAATGGATGCCTTGTATGCTGATTATGATGATGCCAATGCGGATAGAATAGGAGAGTTGCAGGTGCAGTTTGAGGAAATGAATGGCTGGAATGCAGAATCTGACGCTGGTGCGATGTTGTCTAACTTGGGTATTACTGCCGATATGCATTATACTTTGATGGCTGATGTAGAAGGAAAACTAAAAGTTCGTGTGCTTTTGGCGCAGGCACTTTTTGGAAATCCTGATGTATTGGTAATGGATGAGCCTACGAATGACCTGGATTTCGAAACGATTTCGTGGTTAGAAAACTTCCTGGCAAATTATGAAAATACGGTAATTGTAGTTTCTCACGACCGTCACTTTTTGGATGCTGTTTGTACCCATATTTCGGATATTGACTTTTCAAAGATTAACCATTACTCAGGAAACTATACGTTTTGGTATGAATCAAGTCAATTAGCGGCTCGTCAGAAAGCACAGCAAAACAAAAAAGCAGAAGAAAAGAAAGCCGAGCTGGAAGAATTCATTCGTCGTTTTAGCGCCAATGTAGCCAAATCAAAACAAGCGACTTCACGTAAGAAGATGATTGACAAATTGAATCTGGAAGAAATTAAACCATCAAGCCGTAGATATCCTGCAATTATTTTTGAAACCGAAAGAGAAGCCGGAGATCAAATTTTGCATGTTCAAAATCTTTCCGCAACAATGGATGGAGAATTGTTATTTAAGAATGTAGATTTAAACATGGCAAAAGGTGACAAAGTAGTTGTGTTTTCTAAAGATTCGCGTGCTACGACTGCTTTTTACGAAATACTAAACGGAAACTTAAAAGCAGATACCGGGACTTTTGACTGGGGAATTACAACTACACAGTCGTATTTGCCGAATGATAATAGTTCGTTCTTTACTGACGGAAGTTTAAATCTTGTAGATTGGTTACGTCAGTTTGTGAAAACCGAAGAAGAGCGTGATGAGGTTTATGTTCGTGGTTTCCTTGGGAAAATGATTTTCTCAGGTGAAGAAGCCTTGAAAAAATGTACGGTATTATCCGGTGGCGAAAAAGTGCGTTGTATGTTATCACGAATGATGATGATACGTGCCAACGTTTTGATGCTTGACGAACCAACCAATCATTTGGATTTGGAATCGATTACGGCATTCAATAATTCATTAAAAAACTTTAAAGGTTCGGTATTGTTTACTACGCATGACCATGAGTTTGCACAAACGGTTGCGAATCGTGTTTTAGAAATTACACCAAACGGAGTTATTGACAGATACATGACTTTTGATGAATATCTTGATGATGAGAAGATTCAGGAAATGAGAAAGAAAATGTATGCTTAATATAAAAACTCCCAAGTGAAAACTTGGGAGTTTTTTTTATCTTAGAGAATCCTGTAATTCTAAAATTTCCTTTTTCTTTAGAAAATATGATTGCTGCAAAATGAATAAATAAGTATTCTGGATTTCATTTTTTGAATTTATAGCTTCATCGTCATATTTCCCGCCTCCAAAATAAATTAAATGATCATCCAAGTATTTATTACACTTTTCTCTCAGGTCGTTTGTAACTACATTTTGATAAAGTTCATCATTCAAAATAGATTTTAATTCAGTTTTAAATTTTTCCTCTAAACCATAAAAATTTTTCATGTTACGATTTATTACATCTGGCTGATTTTGCTGGTAAGCAAAAGAAAAATTATTAATCATATCAATATATAGTTGTATTTTTAATTTATACTGGTTATCCATTAAAATGAAATCCTTGTAAAGTTTTACAAGTTTCGATTCTCCAGTCTTTTGTTTTGCTTTTTGATAAAAATATTTGAAAATCTCATTATCATTTTGGCGTAAAAGCTTTTTGTTATTTTCAATAGTACTATTCAAATTATCTACAAGAATTTGAGCTTCGGATGCTTTGTATTTGTTTCCGTCATAATCAAAAGACTTTAATTCAAATTCTTTATTGGCAATTTGTTTTAATGTTTCTAAATCATTTATCTGACTGTTGTTTGCATAAACCAATTCTATTTTTTCATTACTGAAAAGCTCTTCAAAAGCTGAAATACTGGTTTCTTCAGTTAATTTTTCCAAATCCATGGCATCCATTGAATAGTTGTCATAATAGCCATTAAAAGCATCAGGAAATTTGTTTTCAACATATTCTTTTTCCAGAGTATTTAAGAAAGAACTAACATCTTCTTCAATTGGAGAATCAGGATATTCAACATTTTGAAACATTTTTTTTGTTAGTAGCTTCTGGGTTTTTATTATGTCTTTAAATAAAACATTTGCAGGCCTGTTATCAATTGTTTTTAAAACAATATTTAGTTTTTTAAAGGCCAGAATTCTTTCTTCTGTAGATGGATGGGAAGCCCATTGATTTTTTATAATTAGTTTAGTCTTATTGAATTTCTCAAAATAATCTTCCTTAACCAGTGGTAAGTTATTAATTATTTCAATCTTATTCTGAGTTGCCACTAAGTTTGTAGCCAAAAGATGCTGTGGATAAACATTAAAAGTAGTTATGGAATCATTTATTTTGGATTCATAATAATTAAGAACTCTGTCAAATGAATCTGAAGTTAAATTCATTCTCATCATTGAATGTATCATTGGTTCAGAGCCAACCACATTAGCCGCAATTTCATCTGCATGGAACTCCATTTCTCTCGATAATCCCATATAGCTTACATTTACAATTTTATACATGAACTGTAAAACATACTGTATTGCTTTGTTAAAGGCAATGGCTATGCCAATGAGTAATGCAAAATAACCGCTCCTGCTTGCCCAGGTAGTCATGGCTTCGCTATATTCATCATTGTCATACAACAAATTATAAATTACACGGTTGACATTATATACATAACTTCCAACTCTCATTGATTTTTGCGAGAAATGTCCAAATTCATGAGCTAAAATTCCCCTGAGTTCAACAACAGTTGAAGTATTTACCAATCCCATTCCGATATTAAGATTTTTCTTCACAGGGAAAAACATACTCCAAAAACTTGAATCATAAAATACAGAAGCATTAACATCAGAAGATAGATATACTTTTTTTGGAAAATCTGTTTCAACTTCGTTGACTAAATCCTGAATCATCTGATATAATTTGGGTTCATTTTTTATATTTATTTCTGTGAGATGAGAATAGTCACTCTTATTTTTGGTAAATAAGAATTTAATCATGAAATACATCACAAAAAAGCCTACTCCCAGTAATCCTATTCCCAGCATTATTGTAATAAAGGCAGGGCTGGCTGCAACAATCATTGCAGCAGCATAGCAACATCCAACAAATATTCCGACGGATAGAAGAAAAAAAAGAAAGTAAACGATGGTAAAAAGAATGATTGAGAATACGGCTTTATAAGCTTGGGCTTTGAACTGAGATGATACTTTAACGACTGACATAGAATTAGGTTAGGGAGAATCAAAAATATTATAAATTCTGAAACATCAAAATTTATTTTAAATTAAAAACTCCCAAATGAAAGCTTGAGAGTTTTTTGTTTTATATTTTTATTCCATATCTATAAGTAGCAGTTGTCGTCGAGTTCGTTGCCTTGGTGTATACAGTAACTTCTCCTTCAAGCTTGCCACTGAGAAAGTTACCGGTTAATTTATCGCCATTAGGTTGTGTCATTGTCCCTTTACCGTTAAGCTTGTCGTTATTCCAGCTACCTTCATAAACCGTTTTATCGGCGGTTACTAATTTTCCCTGTCCACTTTTTAGGTTATTGAGCATATCGCCCTCATAAAATCCTCCGTTATAAGTCATTTTTCCTTTGCCCGTCATGGCGTCCTCTTTCCAATCACCTGTATAACTCCAGCCGGTGCTTACAATATGATTTGGGTCTAGTTTTGAAATGTATATGCCTTTGCCTTCGCGTTTATCATCTTTCCAGTCACCAATATAACTATCACCATTAGCTCCAACTGATTCTCCTTTGCCTTCTTTTTTCTTATTTTTAAATTGTCCTTTATAGGTTGTTCCATTGGTATCGACGAAAGTACCAGTTCCATTGGTGCAATTGCCTTCGAGGCAGATGTTTAAATAGGTTGATCTGTCTGCTTTGGTGATGGTAAAGGTATGTTTTACACCATTTCTAGAAATTATCATGGTAACCGTAGCTGGCGAATCTTTTAGATTATTACTAAATGCAAGAGTATTGTTAAACTGTACGATGGCATCATGAAACTTAATGATTTGGTCACCAGCTTTTAAGCCTGCCTTTTCGGCCGGACTCTTTTTAAACACATATTGTACAAAGTACTCATTTCTGTAATCACCTTCGTATTCATCAACTTCCCGATGGGTATAGGAAAATCCGAGTCCGGGTTGGCAATAAGCATTGCAGATAAATAAGAATACGGTAAAGCAAATAAGACGTTTCATTGTGCTACCATTTTGACTTAAAATTAAAAAAGATTTCAGACTTAGGCAACTTTAGAAGTGTAAAATGATGTTTTGCATTTTAGTAAATATTTTTAACTTCAAATAATTATATTTGTTCAATACTTAAAAATACAGCGCTATGATTTTCCTTATCCTTATTCTGATAATTGGTGGTTTCATCATATTTGTGTCTTACAACAATATTGTCATCAAAAGAAATGCTGTTGAGAAGGCGTATTCTACTCTAGATGCTATTTTGAAAAAGCGTTTTGATATTTTGCCTAACATTGTTGCTTCGGTGCAACAGTCGATGACTTTTGAAGGTGATACGTTGGCAAAAATTGTCAGTTTGCGAAATGCTACAAGTAACACCGATTTGCAATCGGAAGAACGAATTCAGAAAGAGAATGAATTAAGTTCGCTGATGTCCAAAGTCTTGGTAACGGTGGAAAACTATCCTGAGTTGCAGTCCAATGGAAATATTATGCATTTGCAACACACTATTATTGATTTGGAAGAAGATATAGCCGCAGCAAGAAATAGCTATAATTCCTGTGTTTTAGCCTATAACAATCAAATAGAAACGATGCCGTCAAACTGGGTAGCTAAAGAAATGGGTGCTACGCGTAAAAACTATTTTGAAGCGGTTACTTCTGAAAAAGAGAATGTTTCGGTAAAGGATTTGTTTAAGAAGTAACTATAAAAGTGGTTTCAGCTAAACGCTTTCGGCCTTAGAATCTGCAGGCGAGTGTCAATTAATTGAAAAGTCCGTAAAAAGAAAAGCTGTTTGAGCAGGGCCGAGCGTAAAGAAACAGTTCAGCGAACTGTTTTAGCGAAGGAGCCAGGAGGCGCGCTGGCAAGAGCCTTGATTTTTTGTTTAACTTCGCTCAGTTCGGCTTTCTAGCCTCGGGTCTTTTGCATCAAGGCAAAAGAAAGAGAAGAGCTGTTTTCTGGAGTAGTTATCGTTTCAAAGTAAAATGCCCTCTGTGGATTCTTCCATCCTGTCGGTAAGCTACAAACCAATAATCATCAGCAAACAATACCTTTCCGTTTAGCTTGCCATCCCAACCCGGACCATTAGAAATTATATTGGTAATCAGTTTGCCATAACGGTCGTAAATGAACACTTTAAAGTCGGGCTCATTATTGGAGTTTAATATATACCAGGTTTCATTGTAACCATCTCCGTTTGGTGTGAAGAATTTGGGATAATTCAGTAGCCATACAACTTCTGTCAGTGTTCTGCATCCGCCTGCATCGCGAACATAAACCGTATAAAGCCCTGGTCTTAAATTTGAGAAAACGGGACTTTCCTGAAAGTTTATTCCATCAATGGAATATTCAAAAGCACCATCGTGCGTGGTGACAACAGTAATGCTGTTTTCATTATCGGTCCAGTCATGAGTTTCTATATGATCTATTTCCGGTATATCTGCAATGTTTACAACAATGTCTTTTGAAACGGTGCAACTAAGAGGTAAAGCATTACATGTACCATAACTGTTGGTAGTCGTCACGTTTAGTGTAGTGGTGCCAATATCACTAATGGTAATTGCCGGTGTAGTTAATCCGTTTGACCACGAATAGCCGGTTGTTGGTAAATTACCTGCAGAAGCATCCAGTACTACAGGCTGACCGTCACAATCGACGTATTCCGGTGCGAGATTAATTCTTGGTATTTGTCCCGTAATTAAATCAAAACTTGCCGTTTGATAACAATTTGGAAACAGATTAAAAATAAGCCTGATGTAAATCGTTTGTGGATTCGTAGCTGGATTGAAATTGGTTAGACTGGTTATCGGATTGGTATTGGCATCTGCATCTGACTGCGAAGTATGATAGGATAAGGTATACTGACTTGCTGATTGAATACCAAGTATAACACTGCTTTGTGCTGATAAATCAAAAGTTTCATTGCCGGTTATGATACTGGTGCAACTAAACAAAGGACAAGTTGGATAGATGGTAACCAATGAAGTCAAATCGGAAGCATCAAAAATTCGGTTAATACTGTTGCCACAACTGTCTTCTACCTCAAATTTATAGATGCCCGGACTAAGATTTAAGAATACATCTGAAGTGCCATTATCTACAAGAAATGGACTTCCATCTTTTTCAATAATGCGATACTTTAGCGGTGGAATACCGGTTGCAGACAAAAAAACATCAAAATTACCGCTTGTCGAACAGGGAATACGATAGACATCATTAATGGCTAAAGCATTGGTAAAGCTCAGTGTAGGTGATAAAATTTCGATACAGTCTTTGGTTGGAGAAAGAACCAAATTGTTATTGATGTCGCTGCCATTGTTAAAGGAAGTGAAATGATGTACAATTCGGAAGACTCCGTTGATGGTAAGATTATATGTGGTAGCATTATTTTCCAGCGCAAGAGAATTGGTATCATCCGGTACTGTTCCCTCAGTGTAAAAAGCATCAGTAACAGGATTTCCCCAAGTGTTGGTTGTTGCGTCTAATAGTTTTTGGAGCCAAAATGTTTCATCTCCGGTCACATTGTCTACAAAATCAAGTGGAATATTGAACGCGCCACAATCGGGGACCAGCGAAAATGTGCTATTTGTTATAGTATAACCATCAATAGTTACCGATGCAGCTGTAGTAGTTCCGCAAGCATTAAGAATGCTGAAAGTGTAATTTCCAGAGGTTAAGCCTGTCAGATATATTTCGCCACTACTGATAATATTATTGGAAACATCATGAGGAAGCGAAAAGGGATACGTTGCTGGAGCCACTGTGATTTTTACGGAAACTGGTTCACTGCTGTTTATTTTTACCGAAGCCGTACCAATATCACATCCCTGCAATACATCAATGGTGATTCCGGGAGGATCAAATGGAGGTACGTTCACCTCTAAAGGACTGATAATATCACCACAGTCATCTGTAATTTGAATGGTATAATCACCTAATGGAACAGGATCTAAAGTCAAAATACTGCCATCACTGCTTATCAAAGCCGATACATCATGTGGCAATGGAAAAGGATAGTCGGCAGGCGCGGAGGTTACTATTGCTGTAACAATATCATAGTCGGCAAGGCTTAGTACTATTCTTCCGTTATTGGCTAAGCAACCGTTACTAAGTCCTAAAATGTTAGGTACAGGTGGTTTGTCTTTGATTTCAACAATCTCGGTTTGGGTCTTGCCACAGCTATCGGTGATGGTGACTGTATAATCTCCAATAGGAACCGGTTGAGAGTCACTGCCAAAAACGACGGATGTCTGAGTGTAAGGCCCGGGATAAGTACTGTTAAAGGCAGCAGGATTGAAACCCGCCGGAACGCTATTAAAATTTAGTGTATAAGGACCGATAAAATTGTCTACGTTCAGGGTAAAATAATATTGGTTGCAGGGAAGGGTAGTAATGGCCGAGCTTAATGAAATAGACCTATTCACAAAGAAACTACTGCCCGGATAGGTTGTGCCACAGGCATCGGTTATCACGACATCATAAAGATAGTCCTGACTGTTTGGATAAGGAAGGATTTGTGAGATGTCCTGAGATGTTGGGTCACCCGAATTTAAAACTACCAGTATATGGGTAATTCCTGTTGGCAAATGCAAAACATAATCAATGTGTAACGGATAGCCTATTACCGTTCCGGCTGCCGGTACTATTGTATTATTAGCCACAACCTGATTGCATGATGCAGGAGTGGTATCGGTGAAACTGGGATTATTTACAGTGAGAAGCGTTGGGTTTTGCGTTACGGTAAATGCCTGTACTGCAGAGTTTCCGCAGTTGTCTGTTACTCTTATTCTGTAAACACCAGCTACTAAACCCGAAAAGGTATTGGATGTTTGCGATGGAAAGGTGGACGGTCCCGAAATTATGGCATAAGTAGCGGCGGTTCCTGCACTGACCATAACCGAAATGTTACTAGTGTTTGAACACGCCTGATTGAGTGCCTCAACCGTATAGTTCAGCGGTACAAACGAAGTTGTTATCGTAACATCCTGTTGTTGTGTTGTGGTAGTACTACCGACAGTCTCTCTTGCAATAACCCTATAATTTCCAACAGTAAGTCCGTTGACAGTGGTATCGGTTCCTGAGGCGTAAGGTGTTGTTAGATCGGGAAGTTTATAAACCACATAAACAATTGAGCTTCCCGGTATTGTATTCGTAACTGTAAAATGTAAAGAGGCATTTCCGGGACAGGTTTCATGGGTAGGAGTAACCGTTAAGTTGAACCCAAATCCAATTAGGGGAAATAGCAATTGGATAAAAAAAACCGGAATGTTAAACAATCTTTTCATGGGGAAACCAGCTGTTCTATTTGGGTAAAGTATACTCAGTTTTCTAACAGATTGAGTTCTTCAAATATACGATTTTTTGGATAGCATATTGCTATTTAACAGTTTAGCAAGAGAATTCCCTTCTGCATTAAACGATTATATTTTACCTGCCGGTCAATAAAAAAACGCACCATTCGGTGCGTTTATCATCTTAATTCCATCGTCCTTTTACCCAAACATAGCCTCGGGGTTCGTGGCGCCAATATCCGGAAACATAGGTTCTTCCCGGTCTTGGTCTAGCCCAGTATCCTTGTCGGTAAACATAATTATTATTGGTCCATACCCAATTGCCTTCAATCCATACATAGGTCGCAGAAGGCTGGGGTGGACGGGAAACGGCTACATAAGTTGGTTCAGACTCGACATATCCGACAGCACAGGAATTCAATAGTAAAAAGAACCCCATGCACAACAACAGTTTTATTGTCTTTTCCATGGTATTTTCTTTTAGATTAAACGAGTAAAAAACATCAGGTCACAGTGCCGGCATAATACTGTTACTACGATTTATACTGCAACCTGATGCTAGTACTAAGTTCTTGATTTTATAGGGATTATACGTTACAGGATTTGCACTAAATGTTATAGGGTTTTAAGGTGGAGATTTAATTATAAATTAATAATCTGATTACTGTTTTTAATTGGCCTACCTTGCCACAACTTGTCAATTCAGGTGTGGAAGTATGGAAGCGGATTTTGAAGACTTGATTGCAGGATTTTTGGATGATGGTATTGGTATCTCTGAACATTTTTTAAGTGATGGTTTGTGTGAACACCTGGCTTCTAATTTATTGTTGCTGCATGAGGATGATGAATTAAAACCTGCAGGTACTGGTAATGACAGTTTGTTAAAGCACAGTCAATTAATAAGGAAGGACAGGATTTATTGGTTGGATAAAGAGCACAATGACCCTTATGAAAACTTGTTCTTCGAAAAGATGGATGCTTTTGTAGCTTACTTAAACGCTACTTGTTATGCCAACATTCAGAGTTATGAATTTCATTATTCACTTTATGAAGCGGGCGATTTTTATGTAAAGCACCTCGATCAGTTTAAGGACAACGCCAGTCGGCAATACTCGATGATTTCTTATTTAAATCCGGATTGGGTTGGGAAGGATGGAGGAGAACTATTAGTCTATCAAACCGATGCCAACCAAATGATTGCACCTACTCAGGGCAAAACGGTTTTCTTTAAAAGCAGTGTGCTCGAACATGAAGTTCTGGTTACGAACGGGAGGAGAATGAGTATTGCGGGATGGTTGAAGAAGTAATAATTAATGCACCATTTCTCTTTTTAATTCACGTTCAGTTATGGACTTCATTCTAAGCGTTTTCATAGACGGCTTAATTATATGATGTCTTAAGTGATGCCCCAAATAATTAAGTTTTTTACTGCGGATGATGGAATACAGAACAACACTCGTCACAATGATGAGGATGATAGGTTCGGTATTTTTTTGAATAAGCATCACGAGGAGTTTTAGTGATTACTAAGGTACGGAAAGTTTGGGGAAATAGGTGGAGGTTTTACTTTTTTTATTGTTAGCTGCAACAGAGCGGTCTCAAATTGTATTCTCGGGATAAATAGTATTAAAAAAGTTTTCAAAGGCTTTACCTAAAAGTTCTTTATCAAGTTCCATCAATTCTTTTCTAACATCCCAGCCTTTAATATACTCTTCATCACTTTCACAGATTTCCTGACCGCTTAATTTTCTAGTTAAAATGTCACTTAATAATATGCTGTCAGAATGATCATAATTTGGATAGTATTGTTCAATAAAGCGCCAATAATCAAATGTTGGTTCGTTCTCTTCATCCTTGTTTAACTTGGTTTGATATTCATTGATTATTTCAAAATCTGTCCAACCATTACTTTCGGATAGTCCTTTGTAGAAATTATTTCTCTCCGATAAAGTTTCAAATACAAACTGTTTTCTATGTATTAATTTTTCGTAATCAGATAGAGATTCACCTTGTCTGAATTTAATAACTTGTTCTTTACCGAATATTATTTCAACGCTATATCCCATATCTTAAGATTATAATCAAATATAATAAAAACCGGACTATACTCCGTTGTTTTATAGTCTACATTTTACAACTTTTGTTAACATGGATATCAAACAAAGATTAGGACTCAAAATAAAAGAGTTGCGAAAGCAAAAAGGTCTGTCGCAAGAAAGATTGGCCAATTTGGCAGAGATTGACAGAACCTATCTTCCTACAATAGAAAAAGGAGAGAGAAATGTTTCAATAGAAGTAGTTGAAAAACTAGCAAAAGCATTAGATGTTAAAGTAAAAGACTTGTTTGATGAATAGGGCATACTATTCAAGTTCAGTTGTTGATTTTCTTAATGAAAATAATGATTCAATTTATGGTAAGATTTCTGGAAATTATGATTTGAATAAACTAACCATTCAACAATCAAACGCTTGGAAAAAACAAATCGAAATTTTAAAACAAAGCTTATTGTTCTTTAACGGAAGAATTTATTTTGAATTCACTATTCCTAGAATGGGAAAAAGGGTTGACAATATCTTAATTATTGATAATTGTATTTTTGTTTTGGAATTCAAAATAGGTTCTGAAGTTTATGATAAATATGCCAAAGATCAAGCTTTTGATTATGGATTAGACTTAAACAATTTTCATGAAGGAAGTCACAATCAAAACATCATTCCAATATTAATAGCTGATAGAGCACCATCACATAATACTACTTTCTCTAAAAGTATAAATGGTTTGCATGAAACGATTTGTGTTAATTCAAATAATCTTAAAGAGGTAATTGAAAACTCATTACTACATTTCAAATCTTATGATATGATAGATGTAAAGTTATGGGAAGAATCAATATACAAGCCAACTCCAACAATTATTGAGGCTGCCACAGCCTTATATAAAAAGCACAATGTTTTAGAAATTTCAAGAAGTGATTCTGGAGCAGAAAACTTATTTGTTACTTCCAATTGCATTTCAGATATAATTGATTTTTCAAAACATAATCAAAAGAAATCAATTTGCTTTATAACAGGCGTTCCAGGTGCAGGTAAAACTTTGGCTGGTTTGAACATAGCTAATCAACGTTCCAATTATGAAAAAGAAGAACATGCTGTTTTTCTTTCAGGAAACGGACCATTGGTTGATGTATTAAGAGAAGCATTGGCAAGAGACAAAGTTAAGACTGCAAAAGAAAACGATGAAGCCCTTTCAAAAGAAAATGCAAAATCTCAAGTAAAATCATTTATTCAAAACATCCATCATTTTAGAGATGCTTCTTTGCAAGATAGCAAAGCACCAATTGAAAAAGTTACAATCTTTGACGAAGCTCAAAGAGCTTGGACTAAAGAGCAAGCCTCAAGTTTTATGAAGCGGAACAAAGGAAATTCTGATTTTAATACATCAGAGCCCGAGTTTCTTATCGAAGTAATGGATAGACATAAAGATTGGTGTACTATAGTTTGTCTAATTGGAGGTGGACAGGAGATAAATACAGGAGAAGCTGGATTAGAGGAGTGGATAAGACCATTTGAAAATAAGTTTGAAGATTGGGATATTTACTACTCATCAAAAATTATTGAAGATAGCAATTATATAAAGGATGAAAATGCCATAACCATACTAAAAAACAAAAGAGCTGAAAAGAAGGATGAATTGCATTTATCAGTTTCGCTAAGGTCTTTTAGAAGTTCTCAACTTTCTAATTTTATTCAAGAGATTATTAATAATGATATTTCCAAAGCTAGAAAAATATATCTAGAATTTATAAAGAAAGACTATCCTATTGCTATTACTCGCAACTTAGATAAGGCTAAAAAATGGTTAAATAAGCAAGCGAGAGGAACTGAAAGAACTGGTATTATAGCATCTTCAGGAGCGATAAGACTAAGACCATTTGGATTGAATGTAAAAGCTAAGATTGATGCACCAATTTGGTTTCTTAATGAGAGAGAAGATATTCGTTCGTCATCTTTTTTAGAAGAGGTTGCAACTGAATTTGATATTCAAGGATTAGAATTAGATTGGACTTGTGTTGCATGGGATGGAGATTTACATCATCATAATAATCAATGGAATTATAAAAAGTTTACAGGAACAACATGGAAAAATAATAGTCATGTTGACAGAGTTCAATACTTGATAAATTCTTATAGAGTTTTATTAACTCGTGCAAGGCAAGGAATGGTAATTTATATTCCAAATGGGAATAATGAAGATTTAACTAGACCAGCTTTTATGTATGATGGAACTTTTGATTTTTTTAAATCGATTGGAATAGAAGAAATATAACCTAAAAAGTGAGTGCAAATTGTTATAAAAGATGATGTGATGCTTCCTTCGTCAGCATGACAAGATTGTCGAGAATGTTTTACTCTTGAAACAGAACCTCAAAAAATATTACTCGCCGCACTGCTTACCTTGGTACTCATCCTAAACCTGCAACGGCTACTGCGTCTCTCAAGGCAGCCTCAGGTTTTTGTTGATAAGGCTTCAACATTTTATTGATAAGGCTTTAACATTTTGTCGACAAGGCTTCGACATTTTCTCCACAAGGCTTCGACATCTTGTCGACGCAGCCTGAACATTTTGTCGACGCAGCCTCGACATTTTCTCCACCGTATTGGTAACAATTATGGCTTGTAAAAACATATCGTTGTGTGTTTGATGATATATCATCCCTAGCGGGATTTTGGTGGGCAATTGATTATTTTTTTCTACCCGGATTTAATCCCTACGGGATTTGATTTTGTTGTTATTGTTGGTTTTTGCTACCGATATTAAACCCCTAAAGGGGTTATATGTGAAAAACACCCACTAAAAGGAAGTACTTATTGTTATGAATTATAATGTGATTAATCCCGTTAGGGATTCAATTTAGGTAGAAAGAACAATTAATATTATGAAAAATCCCTTTAGGGATGATATAATCTGTATTGGCTTGTAAAAACATATCGTTGTGTGTTTAATAATATATCATCCCTATGGGATTTTGGTGGCAGATTTATTATTTTTTTCTACCCGGATTTAATCCCTAACGGGATTTGATTTTGTTGATTATCTATCTCCTACTACCCATATATCATCCCTACGGGATTTTATGCTGGTTCTTTAAAAATATATCTTGCATCATATTCAACCTCAAATATTTTTAAAAATTCTAAATACTCTTCCTGAAATGTTTTGTTAGCATGATGTTGTTCCTGATTTTTGATATAATCTACTACTATATTAACCTGAGATTTGGAATAAGAAAATGCACCATATCCTTCCTGCCATTCAAATTTTACTTTTAAAAACTTCTTTTGATTTATCCATTTTGAGGAGCTTCCTTTTATATCCTGCATTAGGTCGGAGATAGATTGTGTTGGTCGCATTCCAATCAGTATGTGTAAATGATCTGGCATTCCGTTTATTGCTAATAATTTATGATTATGAAATTTTATTATTCCGGCGATATATTTATACAGTTCCTCTTTGAAGGTGGTATGGATTAATCCGTTTCGGTGTTTTACTGCAAAAACGAATTGGATGTGGATTTGGTTGTAGGTGTTGGCCATCTTTGTTACCCATATATCATCCCTAACGGGATTTTGGTGGTTGTTTGATTATTTTTTCTACCCGGATTTCATCCCTATAGGATTATTACCAATAGGTTTTTATACCTGTTAGGTGTAGACGAAAATAGGAATGAAATTTTAAACGGAGTTACACTTTTTGTGTACTTATTTGAACCTGATTGGTTTATCTCAAGATTTGTCTCCAAGCTTTCAATTTTCCTTCATACGAAATCCCTGCATTAGCCGGGCTGGTAGAAGGTAAAGTCACCAAAGTATAATTATTGTCAACAGTAACATACTTTTTAAAAAACTTGGCTGCCTGCTGTCCATTAAAAAAGATATGAGTAATATTCGGATGGGCTTTTAGAAAATTGGTAAAGTCATTGGGAACTTCCTGTAGTATGGCACTATCCAAACTGCCTTCGCGAACACAATCCTGCAACACATCCCATAAGGCGATATGATTTTTGAGTAAGAGGCTTTTCTTTTCCTGATAATCGGTAGTGTAAGGTTCGTTAAAGATAGCAAACAGCAACTGCCAAAAATGATTCCGGCGATTGCCATAATATTCATTTAATGTCAATGACTGCGCTCCCGGCATGGTGCCTAATATCAGTATTTTAGCATTGGCATCAGAGATAGAAGGGAAGGATTGGATTTTCATTTTTTGAGGTTACTCTTCCAATTTAATTCAGGCTGCAGGGCTGTTTCATGATGATAAAGTTCCAGTCGTTATTCTCATAACGTGCAATCATTTCAACTTCTATCTCTTTATCGGTAATCGAGAAAATCAGCTTTTTGATATCTGCTACCTTGAGCGTGGTTAGTGTTCGTTGGTTAGGTTTGAGGAAAGCATGCTTGTTGAGGGCTATTTCCTTTAATACCTTGAACGAGGCATCGCTATTGTTTTTGGGCAGAGTTAGTGTAAACTGCACACATTTTTTCTTTGCGGTTATGATTGTTTTCATTTCAATCTGCCGTGGCTTTACCTCAAGGGTGCTTTCGGCGAGAATTGTGGCATTGGTCTTTGGATTGATAGTAAATACTTCCAACACTTCTTTCGGAATTATCACACTTACTTCGGTTTTTGGAATGGCAATAGTGGCTTCATAGCCAACCACTTCGTCTATATAGCCAGAAGGATCGCCGGGATGGTATTTTCTAAAGAAGCCTGCAAAATTTTGAGCTTCTTTTTTAGGATCGTTTGTTTTCAGATAAATATCATACAATACATCTGAAGCATATTTGTTGGTTTGCTGGTAAATTTGAATAGCGATGGTTTTGAGTAGGGAACTGTCGTTTTTTTCGTCGACTGCAATTTTTACCTTGGCTTCTTTCTTTAAATCGTCAGCCAAACGTTGGATGGCAGTTTTCTTTTCTTTCGATTCGCTGATATAGCGGTTGATGAATTCGGCAATCACCTGCTCTTCAGAAAGGTTTAAGATAAGTAAGCCCAAGTCATATTTCTTCTTATAGTCTTTTGGGTCATAGCTGTTAGGGTCAAAGTTTGGCTGATAAGCGAGAATCCTGAATTTCTGTTCCATCTGGATATTGACAGGTGTGGAGAAATCAGGTTTGTCTTTATTGACAATCAATTCAAAACCTGAATTTCCTACCTTAAAAGTATTTTGCCTTTTGAATATCAATCCCATGGCGTCAAAAGAAGCATCGTTACGTGTGCTGACAGTATGTTGTAGGTCTTTATAGAAAACTGCCTGCACCACATTTCTTATCCAAGTGTCATAATAGTTAAAATCAGCAGGCATTTGTTTATTCATGCTGTCCGAAAGTAAATTCTTTAGGGAAGGGTAGTAGCGGTTGGTATTTTGTGCCGAAGCAGTGAAAGCAACTAATAAGCCCGCAATCAGTAGTGTTTTTTTCATATTGTACCTGTAAGGGTTAATCTTCCAACAAAACCTCCAAAATACTAATCGCAGCTTCACTAATCTTAGTACCTGGTCCAAAGACCGCAACGGCTCCGGCATCAAAAAGGAATTGGTAGTCCTGTGCAGGGATAACTCCGCCAACGATGACCATAATATCCTCGCGGCCATATTTTTTGAGTTCTTCAATTACCTGTGGAACAAGAGTTTTATGTCCGGCAGCGAGAGAGGAAACGCCTAAGATATGTACGTCATTTTCAACCGCTTGTTTTGCTGCTTCCTGTGGGGTTTGGAATAAGGGACCAATATCTACATCAAAGCCAACATCAGCATAACCTGTTGCTACTACTTTGGCACCACGATCGTGACCGTCTTGTCCCATTTTGGCAATCATGATACGTGGGCGACGTCCTTCCTTTACGGCAAAGGCATTGGCCAGTTGTTTTGCTTTTTCAAAGCTTTCGTCGTTTTTTATTTCCTTGCTGTACACGCCGCTGAATGATCTGATTTGTGCTTTATAGCGTCCGAAAACTGTTTCTAATGCGTCACTGATTTCTCCCAATGTCGCTCTGTTTCGGGCTGCTTCTACGGCTAAAGATAATAAATTATTTTCATCATTTTTCCCCTGATTAAAATCAGGGGCAATGCAGGCCTTGGCGGCCAAAGTTAATTTTGCCAGACAGGCTTTTACTTTTTCGGTGTCACGACTTGCTTTGATTCGCTCTAATTGCTCGATTTGCTGCTTGCGCACCATTTGGTTATCAACATCCAAAATATGCAATGGATCTTCCTTGTCCAGACGGTATTTGTTGACGCCCACAATAATATCCTGACCACTGTCGATACGAGCCTGTTTACGTGCGGCTGCTTCTTCAATACGCAGTTTCGGAATTCCGGCTTCGATGGCTTTGGTCATTCCGCCTAAGGATTCTACTTCTTCAATCAGCATCCACGCATTTTCAGTGATTTCGGCGGTTAGTTTTTCTACATAATAACTGCCGGCCCAAGGGTCGACTGTTTTGCAGATTTTGGTTTCTTCCTGCAGGAATATCTGGGTGTTACGCGCAATACGTGCTGAGAAATCGGTTGGCAACGCAATGGCTTCGTCTAAGGCGTTGGTATGTAAAGACTGCGTTCCGCCAAAGGCTGCCGCTGCTGCTTCGATGGCAGTTCGCGCTACGTTATTGAAAGGATCTTGTTCGGTTAAACTCCAACCCGAAGTTTGGCAATGTGTACGCAACGCTAATGATTTTTCGTCTTTTGGATTGAATTGTTTTAGCAGTTTTGCCCATAACATTCGGGCTGCACGCATTTTGGCAATTTCCATAAAATGGTTCATGCCAATAGCCCAAAAGAACGAAAGGCGTGGGGCGAATTCATCGATTTTCATTCCGGTTGCCAATCCAGTTCGGATGTATTCCAAACCGTCAGCTAATGTGTAGGCCAATTCAATATCAGCAGTAGCACCAGCTTCCTGCATGTGGTAACCCGAAATAGATATCGAGTTGAACTTCGGCATTTTTTTGCTGGTATATTCAAAAATATCAGCAATGATTTTCATCGATGGTGTAGGCGGATAGATATAGGTATTCCGCACCATAAACTCTTTTAGTATGTCATTTTGAATGGTTCCTGAAAGCAATTCGGCAGCGACACCTTGTTCTTCGGCAGCGACGATATAGAATGCCATGATAGGTAAAACGGCACCGTTCATCGTCATCGAAACCGACATTTCATCCAACGGAATCTGATCGAATAAGACTTTCATATCTTCAACACTGTCAATCGCAACGCCTGCTTTTCCAACATCACCAACAACTCTTTCATGATCGGAATCGTAACCTCTATGCGTAGCTAAATCAAAGGCAACAGATAACCCTTTTTGTCCTGCGGCCAGATTTCTTCTGTAAAACGCATTACTTTCTTCGGCAGTAGAGAAACCAGCGTATTGACGGATTGTCCAAGGGCGACGCACATACATAGTGGCATACGGACCACGAAGGTTAGGGGCAAAGCCTGCTCCGAAACCGATGTGTTCTAGCTCTTCAATGTCTGCTTCAGAGTATGAAGGTTTGAGTTCGATACCTTCAGCCGTAAGGAAGTTGTTTCCTTCTTGCTTCTTGGCTCTTGCTTCTTGCTTCACTATTTTTATATGTTGAATGTTCTTTCTCATTAGTCTTCCTGAGCTAAACGTTCCTGTTCTAATTTTTCGGCTAAACGCTTTTCAATAATCGGTGTGATTAAAGTTTTTCGTGGCTTTTGCTTTAGGAATGGAAACAATTCCAAATCGTGTTTCATTTTGTCGTTTTTGTTTGGGTATTTGTTGGTTCCCAATAAAACTTCTTTTCCGGTATCAAAAAGTTCCTGCTCTTTAGCAGCACTTTCGCTAATTTTCTTCTGGATATTTCCTTCGATGAGTTGGGTAATAAAACCACCTTTTTCTTCGATTTCTTTGAAAAGCAACAAGGCTTTTTCGGCTAGTTGTTCGGTTAAGGTTTCGATATAATAAGCACCATCAGCCGGATTACTGACTTTATCAAAATAGCTTTCGTGTTTTAACACCAATAATTGGTTACGCGCAATTCGGTCACCAAATTCGTTGTCTTTGTGATATAATGCATCATATGGCAAATTGGCTATGCAATTGGCTCCACCCAATATTGCACTCATGCATTCGGTTGTGGTGCGCAGCATATTGACATTGTAGTCGTATAGTGTTTTGTTGCGTTTTGTTGGTGTAACTATTATATGGCAATCGAAAGTGTGACTGTATTCTTTTGCCAAAGTGTTGAATAATAAACGCAGCGCACGAAGTTTGGCAATTTCAAAAAAGTAATTCGTTCCAACAGCAACTTCAATAGTTATTGGTTGGTTGCTGCTTTTGATTCGGTTAAAATATTCGTTGACATGAGCCAAAGTATAGGCGAGTTGCTGCACCATATTGGCACCGGCGTTTTGATAAATACCTGATTGAATAGCAATAAAACGAATAGTAGTTTTAGCACTAATTGCATTCAGCTTTTCGAAGTCTTTGTCTAAATTTTCGAACCAGTTTCCGTCTCTTGTTAGTTGCCCAATTGGGTCAAGCTGAACGAAACAGGTTGCGTTATTTTTAGCAGCAAAGTCATTGATTTTAGTTACGAAATCGATTGAAAGGAACGGCAAATAAAAAAAATATGATGCGTTTTTTAAAGGTAAGTTCTGCATCAAATCAGCAATTGCAACATTCTCATTTTCAATGGCAAAACGAATGCTTTCTGCGCCACGATTCAAACTATCTAATGCTCTTTTATTGGACAAGGCTATATCGTGAACAAAGATGTTTTGCAGAATTTCAAAAGGCTTGGGATTTTCCTTTAAAGCATATTTTATTTCCGATTCATCGTCGTGATAAAATGGTCTTACTTTGATACCTTCGAGGCTTTCCCAAACCAAAGTGTCGTTATAATCGGCACCTTTTAGTTCGTACTGAATTTGTTGTTTCCACTGTTTGGAAGAAACGGGTTCGAAAGCATCAAATAAATTCTCAGCCATAATGTTTATAAAGATTTAGAATCTGTTTTTTCGTCAATGATAGAATCGCCTTCAAATTCGATGATGTAGATGTCTTCGCTGTCGCGTTTCATATAATATTTTTCGCGGGCGTATTTTTCTATCTGATCGGGATTCTTGAGTTGTTTGATACTTGTACTATCCTTTCTGATTTCGTCCTGATAGTATTTTTTATTGTCTTCGAGTTCGTTGAGTTGTTTGTTCAGAATGCGATGTTCCAAATAAGAAGTATTGTCCAGGAACAGCATCCAAACGGTAAAAAAAACTAACACAATAACGTATCTGTTCCCGAGGATTTTCAGGATAGGATAGGCATCAGTTAGATTTTTGAAGAAACTCATTTTTAGGTAATTCTTTGATTGATAACGGCTCTCACTACATCGATAGCCACGGTATTGTATTTATCATTTGGAATAATGATGTCAGCAAAAGCTTTAGTTGGCTCAATAAACTGCTGGTGCATTGGTTTCAAAGTCGTTTGGTAACGATTTAATACTTCTTCCATATCACGCCCACGCTCGGCAATATCTCTTTTTAAACGACGAATCAAACGTTCATCAGAATCGGCATGGACAAATATTTTGACATCAAACATTTCTCTTAATTCCGGGTTTGCCAAAATCAAAATTCCTTCCACAATCATTACTTTTCTTGGATGTGTGATAATGCTGTCTTCTGTGCGGTTGTGTGTTACGAAAGAATATACAGGTTGTTCAATGGTATTGCCTTTTTTTAATTCGGATAGATGACTCACCAATAATTCAAAGTCGATAGCACGCGGATGATCAAAATTGATTAGCCCTCTTTCTTCAAAACTTAAATTATTGTTTTCTCTGTAATAAGAATCCTGAGAAATCACTCCGACTTCAGCTTCCGGTAATTCATTAATAATCTGTTGGACAACAGTTGTTTTTCCACTTCCGGTACCGCCAGCAATTCCAATAATTAGCATATAAAGTTGTGTTGTTTTAGTTTCAACAAAAATAGAAATTATATCGGAAGTTTTTAGAGAAAAGAAGCAAGAGACAAGAAAAAAGAAAATAGAGAAAAGATGCAAGATGCAACAGGCAGGATTGAATATCCTGATTTGGCGCTCTATTACAAGCAAATCCTTTGAATGTTTTACATTCAAAACCTTTTTCATTTTAAAATATCTCAAGCGAGCTTGGCTATTTATATGCAGGATTACATATCCTGATATTGGGCTCTATTACAAGTAAATCCTTTTGAATGTTTCACATTCAAAGCCTTTTTCATTTTAAAATAGCCCAAGCGAGCTTGACTATTTTAAAATGAAAAATCCTTCCTGTTTGCAACAGAAAGGATTTACTCGTCGGGGTGGCAGGATTCGAACCTGCGGCCTCCTGCTCCCAAAGCAGGCGCGATAACCGGGCTACGCTACACCCCGAAAGCGTGTGCAAATATAATACTTAAAATTAGTTCTCAAAATGTTTTTCAACAATAATCAAATCTTATTCACAAATTGCGTTTAGCGATTGGTTTCTGAATTTATTTTACATTGAAAAGTTTACATTTGCAACCAAATAAATTCAAATCATGTCAGATACTATTGAAAAAGTAAAATGCTTAATTATAGGTTCCGGGCCTGCGGGTTATACTGCCGCAATTTATGCCGCGAGAGCTAATATGAATCCGGTTTTGTACCAAGGAACGCAACCTGGTGGACAATTAACTACGACGAATGAAGTAGAAAATTTTCCGGGTTATGCAGATGGTGTTACCGGTCCCGAAATGATGGTGCAGTTGCAAGCCCAGGCGCAACGTTTTGGAACTGATGTTCGTGACGGTTGGGCAACCAAAGTTGATTTTTCGGGCAGCGTTCATAAAGTTTGGATTAACGATACTAAGGAAATTCATGCTGAGACCGTGATTATTTCTACAGGTGCTTCGGCTAAATATTTAGGATTGCCTTCTGAACAACATTACCTGAATATGGGTGGTGGCGTTTCTGCGTGCGCGGTTTGTGATGGTTTCTTTTACAGAAATCAGGAAGTAGTTATTGTTGGTGCCGGAGATTCGGCTTGTGAAGAAGCACATTACTTATCAAAACTTTGTAAAAAAGTTACGATGTTGGTTAGAAGTGAAAAATTCAGAGCTTCTAAAATCATGGAAGAGCGCGTTCGCAAAACCGAGAATATTACCATATTGATGAACCATGATACTGTTGAAGTAATAGGTGATGGGCAAGTGGTGACTGCAGTCAAAGCAAAAAATAAAACAACAGGTGAGATTATTGACATTCCTGCAACAGGTTTCTTTGTAGCTATTGGTCACAAACCAAACACAGATATTTTTGCAGACTATTTAAATTTGGATGAAACAGGTTATATCATTAACGAACCGGGCACTTCTAAAACCAATGTAAAAGGTGTTTTTGTTGGAGGCGATGCTGCGGATCATGTATATCGTCAGGCGGTAACTGCTGCTGGAACTGGTTGTATGGCAGCTTTAGATGCCGAACGTTATTTGGCTTCGTTAGATTAAAAAAAACTAAAGTATAGCATAAAAAAACCCGTCTGTTTTGGACGGGTTTTTTGTTTATTTTGTTGTCGGCTTTTTTCGGAGCACGGCGCTATCGACTAAGTGTTTGATTTCAATTTTAACAGGTTCTCCATACAAAGCAATTTCGCTATTTCCTGAAGCATCAATAGTAGCAATATTGCTGACGCCAATGCTACTGTTAGCATAACCACCAACTTCTACTAAAGCGTTTTTTGCGGTTAGTTTTTTACCTATGAAATCGGTGTTGTTATCTAATCGCAGTTTTAAATCTAATACATCGCCTTCGACTTCGGCTGATGCTTTTTGGTACATATCAAATTTCATTTCGCCTGATGAAATAAGCGCTTTTACATAGGCACTTTTACTCAGGTCAATGGCTGTTTTTTCAGATTTTAAATTGAGTTCAACTTTTGATCTGTCATTTGCCATCAGAGTAAAGCTTTTGGTTTTGGCATTCAAAAACAATTTGGCATAGTCATAACTCTTAAAGGTTATATTGTCTAAAACCACATCGGATAGGGCAGTTACATTAGTTTCGTCTTTGGCGCTGACCAAATTAAATTTGTCTGTATAGGTAACACGAACGCTTAGTTTTTTATAACTCGAGATATCTTTTGAAGTCGAAATACGAAGGTTTTTACCAGTCAGTTTATACTCGACAAAACCTATTAAGTTGTCATCGGCTTCTATTTCGATGCCACATTCACTTCCTTTAATCAAAAATACTTCAAGGTTGTCTTCTACTTCAAGAGACTCAAAGTCATTTACTTGCTTTTGTTCAAGTTTAACGATTTTGGAACCTTTTACTTTTTCTTTCTTTTGGGCAAAAGTCAGCACAGTGAGAAAAAGGAAGCTTAGCGTAATTATTTTTTTCATGAATGTAGGTATCTATGTTTTTACTTCGTACTAAAAGTCTCGAGTGTCAAAAATAGAAAAAAAAACATCCCAATTTTCATTGAGATGTTTTATTAACTTATTGTTTGGAAACACTTCCGCCGGAACTTTCTTCTTTACTGACCGTTTTGGGAGAACCGTCATAGTCGATTGAGCTTCCGCTGGATGCTTTGGCGTTTAAACTCACCAGTGGATGAACATCAGTTGAACTGCCGCTTGATGACTCAGAAACGACATCGTTAACCAATAAACCTTTAGCATCTATTTCGCTTCCACTTGAAGAATGAGTAGTTAGTTTTAGCGCTTTTCCTTTTACATCCAAAGTGCTTCCGCTAGTGCTTTCGCATTTTATGGCGTCATATTCTAAGCTTAAATCGGCTTCGCTGCCACTACTGGTTTTTACGTTGATATCGGTTCCGTTAAAAGTGTTCTTAGTACTTACTGATGAACCACTTGTGGTTTCAAGTGCGGTTAATGAAGGCAGTTTTACACGAATGTTTTTTGCGGTTGCTTCATCAATATTTTCATCTGAAGTAATGTAAAGTGTTCCGTTTTCTACTTTGGTAGTAATGTGTTCCTGCAAATTATCATCGGCTTCTACTTCTACAAAATAGGTGTCCGCTTGTTCCAATGTTACGTTTAAACCGCGACTTACATCTACTTTTGTAAAGTTACCCTCAACGCTGCGTTTTTGGGTTGTCACGTTTCCGTTTCCGTCTATACCTGATCCGAATTCAATATCTCTTACATGACAAGAGCTAAATAAGGCTGCTGCTATAGTTGTGGCAATTACTTTGGTGCAAAATACTACGAACTTTACCATGATTATTTTGTTTTAACGATTACTCCGTTTTCATCAACCGTAAGGGTTGTTTTTTTGTTATTATCAGAACCTGTTTTTGCTGTTTTAGTTTCAGTAACAATTTTACCATTTACTTTTACAGTAACCACATTTGTGGTGTCATCTTCATTTGTGATGTTTACTTCTTCACTATCAACATCACCGTATTCATTTTCTTCAGGTGGGCAATTCAAACATTTTACCTGAGATTCTTCCACTTTATAAATATAGTCGCTGGAACTAAAGTGCAAGTTGAAAAAATCGTTGCTGGTTCTGTCATAATTCTGAACTGTTTCGTCGGCTTTGAAAATGGTTCCTTTTGGCAAATAAAGGAACAATTCTACTTCCTGACCTCTGAATTTATTGGCAACATCAGTCAATAAATAATTGTCTAAAATTAATTGATTTCCTTCAATTTTATAGCCATATTTAATTTTTTCTGCACGAGTTCTTGCTTCATGTGCTGATTTTCCAACTGCCAATCTTTCAATTTGAATGTATGGCAATGCTTCTTCCGTTTTCATAATTTCAATAGTCACATTGTTAGAATAGATTATTTCATTGTTTTTCTCGTCTTGTGTCAATCTGAAATCGGTGTTGTGGTAAATATCTTTTGAATAAAAATCATTGTTTTTAAACTTTATATATAACGTATCTGTCGGAGCTATGTTAATCGTTTCTTTTTTAACAGATTTTCCATCATAAGCTATTTGTGTAGCTTCGTTTATTCCTAATGAAATTAAGATTCCAACCGCAATTATCCAAACACCTAATAAGCTGAATTTTACAATGTTTCCAATCGATTTTAAGTTGGTCACCAACAATTTTAAACCAAGTATTAGGAAGAAGAACGCTGGTATTCCGGCAGCTAAAAGGAATAATACTCCCTGAGCCCAAATAGGTGTTTCTAAACCAATTGGTGTGCTGATGTGATTCAGGATGTAATTATCCGGCATTGAGGATGAAAAGATCATAAAGATCGAAGCAAAGCATATTCCCAATAAGGCAAACGAAGAGAAAACTACAATTATGGCTCCTAATATTTTTGCAAATACTTTGAAAACACTCATGAAAATTTCACCAATTCCATCAGCTACTTTTGTAGCTCCGGCTTTTGCCTCGTTTCCCATTTTGTCGTAATCGGCACTTTTAAACTTGTTAGAAACGCTTTCAAATTCTTCTCTTACTTTTTTTTCGATATTAGAAATAGTAACCGGTTCTCCAGTCATTTCCAGTTTTTCAGAAGTGGTTACCGCTTTTGGCATCGCAACCCAAAGGATTAGATAAGCCAGTACACCTGTTCCGAATCCGAATAACAATATCAGGAACAGGATTTTAAACCAAACAGCGTCAATTCCGAAATAGTGGCCTAAACCTGTACAAACTCCGGCAATTGTTCCCCTGTCTTTATCGCGATACAATTTTTTAGATTTAGTGTAAGGATAAAATGGTTCCGGAGCTTTATCGTCTGAATCGTCGTCAATTCGGTAATCTTCTGGTTGTCCCATAATTACGATTACTTCATCGACGTCTTTATTGTTGATTACGTGTTTGTCGCTTTTTTGTTTTTCAGTTAACAATTCGGCCACACGCATTTCAATATCTTTCATGATTTCATCCTGACCGGAAGAATTAGAAAGAGATCTTTTTATTGCTTCGAAATATCGAGTCAATTTTTGGTATGCATCTTCATCTATGTGAAAAATTAAACCACCTATATTAATATTTACTGTTTTGTTCATGATTTCTTTGATTTGTTAGTTGTGATGATGTTTACGGCATCAGACAATTCCGTCCAAGTACCACTTAATTCAGTTAAAAATGTTTTTCCTATTTCTGTCAAACCGTAATATTTTCTCGGTGGTCCAGAGGTTGATTCTTCCCAACGGTAGTTGAGCAAACCGTCATTTTTTAGTCTTGTCAATAGCGGATAAACTGTTCCCTCTACCACAAGCAGTTTAGCGTTTTTTAAAGTGTCTAATATTTCAGAAGTGTATGCTTCTTTGTCTCTCAAGACACACAAGATACAAAATTCTAAAACACCTTTACGCATCTGGGCTTTTGTGTTTTCAATATTCATAATACATGATTTAATTTTTTCTGATTACTAATTCGTTTTTTGTTGATGATTGAAACTGGTGATGATTGTGATTGATGATTTTGATTGATGATTTTGATTTTTTTCGCTTCGCTCCAAACAGTTCGGCAGCGCCTCGGGTGATGATTAGTCTTCGGAAACATTAACAACTAAATTGGATTGATTATCTCCAATTAACTTGATGGTATATTTTTCATTTTCTTCCATGGTAAATGCGATTCTGTTTTCACTTTCTTTCTGGATTTTTTTTGAGAATACCACTTTGTCTTTTTTGTCTGTTACAAGAACATTTAAATAGCCTTCTTCTTTTAGTTTGAATTTAAGATTGACATCAACGTCTTCTTTTGCTACAATTTCGAATTGATGATTTTCTTTTTGTAACTTAATGTTTTGTTTTTGGAAGTGATTAACTTCGATACTTTTGTTTTCCTGAGCTACCAATTTTGCGGTCATGCTCATTAACATTGCTGCGATTAAGATTAATTGTTTCATGATGATTGATTTTTGATTGATTGATTGATTGATGATTTATTTAAAAAACGGAATACTTAAAGGATACTTATATTCTTCTCCGCTTGACGCTTTCACTGCAGCATGAATGATTAGTACAAATTCTGCAACTTTCATAAAGACAAATAGGAGCACGGCAACAATTCCGATTATTACGGCTCCGGTTATGTGCTCTAAGTTTAGATGATTGATTACAAAATTATCATCATGAAAACAAGCATCAAAAGGAACATTTTTAAAAATAGTATATATAAATATTGGTATGGCGATTAAGCATAGCACAACAGTATATATAAAGATGCTCAATTGAAAATTCAATACTTGTTTTCCGTTGTAATCAATAAATTCTGATTCTCCTTTTTTTGAACTCCATATGACAATCGGAAAAATAAAATTTCCAAACGGAATAATATATTGTATCAAAGCACTAAGGTGTAAAACGGTAGCAATGTTTTTGTCATTAGTTGTTGTCATGATTTTGCTTTTTTGGTTGATTGAATTGACTGAAACTTTTAATACTATAGATAGACCATTAATTTCTTATACAAAGATACAATCAAAAAAAGGTATTATGCAATACAAAGTACTTATATTTAACAAAAAATTAACATTTTAGAAAAATGAATAATCAATGTATTTTGTTGTATTTTTACAGTAACTCGAGCCCGAAGGGCGAACTGAAAGAAGTTAAATCAAGCTCTTATGGAATTTTCTCCTGCAAAATTAAACGCCTTTTTATTTTTAAAATTACCATCTGCTTTTTGGAGTGGAGTAAGAGTAAAGTCCATTTCAAAGGAACAATGTGTTGTTACAGTCAAGCACAGATGGTTCAATCAAAATCCATTTAAGTCAATGTATTTTGCGGTACAAGCCATGGCTGCAGAATTAACAACTGGTGCATTAGTAATGATACAAATCAAAAATAGCGGTAGGAATGTCTCAATGTTGGTTGCCAATAACAATGCAAACTTTTCCAAAAAAGCCACAGGACGAATAACATTCACCTGTAATGATGGTCATTTAATAGAAGACGCTATCCAAAAAACAATTGCAACTGGTGAAGGGCAAACCATTTGGTTGAAATCTATTGGCGTGAATGAAAAAGGAGAGCAGGTTTCTGAATTAAATTTCGAATGGAGCATCAAATTGAAGTCGTAAACAAAAGTTAAACCTATTACAATTGGCTATTATTTATGAGATGTTGATTGTAACTTTGAGAACCCGAGTCGCAGCCGAACTTTATGGAGCGCAGCGGAATAAAAAAACACTTCAAAAATGACGATTCTAATTACAGGTGCAACAGGTCTAATAGGGAATGAGTTGGTAAAACTATTGTTATCCAAAAATCATTCGGTACACTTTTTAACTACCTCGCTTTCAAAGATTGAGAACAAACCTAACTGCCAAGGCTTTTACTGGAATCCGGAGCAAAGTAAAATCGATGAAAATTGTATTTATGGAGTCGATGTTATTGTTCATTTGGCCGGAGCCAATATTGCAAAACGCTGGACAAATAACTACAAACAGGAAATTATAGAAAGCAGAACATTATCTAGTGAACTGCTTTATAATTTGGTTAAAAAAAAGCCAAATCAGGTAAAACAATTTATTTCCGCTTCAGGAACGGCTATCTATCCTGAAAGCTTTGATACCGTTTATGATGAAACTGCGACAGCCACCGAAGATAGCTTTCTTTCTAATGTGGTTAAAAAATGGGAGGAAAGTGCCAGCCGATTTCAAGTTTTAGGTTTAAAAGTCTGTAAATTAAGAACCGGAATTGTCCTTTCAAATGCTGGTGGCGCTTTACCAGAAATGGTAAAACCTATTAAAATGGGTTTTGGTGCCGCTATGGGAAATGGTAAGCAAATTCAGTCATGGATACATATTAATGATTTGGTGGCGATGTATTTGTTTGCAATAGAAAATCAAATAGAAGGCGTTTATAATGCGGTAACCCCACATCCGATAAGCAATCAGGAATTAACAACTGTTATTGCAAAAACATTAAAAAAGCCGCTTTTTCTACCCAATATTCCACAGTTTGTTATGAAGCTATTGCTGGGCGAAATGAGTTACCTGTTATTTTCCAGTAAAAACCTATCTGCTCAAAAAATTATGGATAACGGTTTCCAATTTCAATTTCCCGAGATAAAGCAAGCTATTGCTGATTTATATTCATAAAAAAAGTGCTGTTGAACAACAGCACTTTTTTTACTATAAAGATTCTTGAATTAATAATTTTTTACAGCGATAAGCTAACCTGAATTGAATACTTGTTTATTTTAGAGTAACAAATTTAACCTAAACGAAATCGTAATAGTCTTAAAATTTTATTAAAGTTTTATTAAAATTTGGTTTTTAGTTTCGGCTTAAAATAATTTTTATCAAACAAAATTGAATGACAATTTGACATTTTTAAAGAAATGGCAGTACTTTTGCAAACCGAAAATCATCACTCGAGGCTTAGCCGAACTGTTTGGAGTGTAGCAACAAAAATTGAATATGAAAAATATTTTTAAAAATAAAAACTCGATGAATACTGAAAATACAGAAAAAGAAACAATTATTGATGAAAATGCATCAGATAACATTGTAAATGAAATTGAATCTGCAACCGAATTAACCGTTGAAGAAAAGCTTCAGGAAGATTTAGCCAATGAAAAAGATAAATTTCTACGTCTTTTTGCTGAATTCGAAAACTTCAAAAGAAGAACCGCTAAAGAGAGAATTGATTTGTTTAAAACTGCCAATCAGGACGTATTACAATCCTTGTTGCCAGTATTAGATGATTTTGACAGAGCAATGGTAGAAATTGCAAAATCAGACGATGATGTTTTATTGAAAGGTGTCGAATTGATTCACGAGAAATTAAAAAGCACCCTGGTTTCAAAAGGGCTGGAACAAGTTGAAGTAAGAGCCGGTGATGCTTTTAATGCTGATTATGCGGAAGCGATTACCCAAATTCCTGCACCTTCAGATGATTTAAAAGGAAAAATTGTTGACGTAATTGAAAAAGGATATAAACTAGGAGACAAAATAATCCGTTTTCCAAAGGTTGTAATCGGACAATAATTCAAGGCTAAAATTTTAGAAAAATAAGATGAGCAAAAAAGATTTTTACGAAATATTAGGCGTGTCAAAAAACGCTTCTGCTGAGGAAATTAAAAAAGCATACAGAAAGAAAGCGATTGAATTCCACCCTGATAAAAATCCGGGAAACAAAGAAGCTGAAGAAAACTTCAAAACTGCTGCCGAAGCTTATGAAGTATTGAGCGATGCCGATAAAAAAGCAAAATACGATCAGTATGGTCATGCTGCTTTTGATGGTGCTGGTGGATTTGGTGGCGGACATCATATGAATATGGATGATATCTTCAGTCAGTTTGGAGATATTTTTGGCGGAGCATTTGGTGGCAGCGGATTTGGTGGATTTGGCGGAAATTCAGGCGGACAACGCAGAATGAAAGGAAGCAATCTTCGTATCAAAGTAAAATTGACTTTAGAAGAAATTGCCAATGGTGTTGAGAAAAAAGTCAAAGTAAAACGTAAAGTTCAGGCTGCCGGCGTAAAATATAAAATCTGTTCTACGTGTAACGGACAAGGTCAGGTTTTAAGAGTTACCAATACCATTTTGGGCAGAATGCAGTCAGCTACAACCTGTCATGTTTGTGGCGGTTCCGGACAAACTATCGAGAGCAAACCAAGCAATGCCGATGCGCACGGAATGATATTGGAAGACGAAACAGTTTCAATTAAAATTCCGGCAGGAGTTGTTGACGGAATGCAATTAAAGGTTTCCGGCAAAGGAAATGACGCTCCAGGAAATGGAGTTCCCGGTGATTTAATTGTTGCCATAGAAGAACTTGAACACGAATTTTTAAAGCGTGAAGGTGAAAATCTTCATTACGATTTATACATCAGCTTTGCTGAAGCAGCACTTGGCGTTTCCAAAGACATTGAAGCTGTTAACGGTAAAGTAAGAATTAAACTAGAAGACGGAATTCAGTCCGGAAAAATTTTGAGATTAAAAGGCAAAGGAATTCCGAGTCTGAATAGTTATGGCAATGGAGATTTATTGGTACACATCAACGTATGGACACCAAAAAACCTAAGCAAAGAACAACGTCAGTTTTTTGAAAAATCTTTAACCGATGAAAACTTTATTCCACAACCTGAAAAGGGGGATAAATCTTTTTTTGAAAAAGTAAAGGATATGTTTTCATAGTTAAAAAAATATTTTTATATTTGAATGTTACTTGGAAACAAGTGACTTCTTTTTCATAGCAATTTTTCCCATCCTTTTGTAAAAATTAGGGTGGGTTTTTTTTGTAACAAATATTTTCGTTTGATTACTTATTGAGTACTTTTACAAAAAACAATACAAAGTATGAGCAATATACTTGAAGTAAACAAAGTAGTTAAGCAATATGGAGATTATACTGCGCTTAACGAAGTTTCTTTAACCGTTCCCAAAGGCAGCATTTATGGACTTCTCGGTCCAAATGGTGCCGGAAAAACTTCCCTTATTCGTATTATCAATCAAATCACAATGCCCGATGGCGGAAGTGTGACTTTGGATGGCGAAAAACTAAAGCCTGAACACGTTGCCGTAATTGGTTATATGCCCGAAGAAAGAGGTTTGTACAAAACCATGAAAGTAGGCGAACAGTGTTTGTATTTGGCACAGCTTAAAGGATTGTCAAAGCAAGAAGCCAAACAACAATTGGATTATTGGTTTGAACGTCTTGAAATTCAAGGTTGGTGGAACAAGAAAATTCAGGAGCTTTCTAAAGGAATGGCACAAAAAATCCAGTTTGTGGTTACTGTTTTGCATAAGCCAAAGTTGCTTATCCTTGACGAACCGTTTTCCGGTTTTGATCCTGTAAATGCCAATCTGATTAAAGATGAAATCATCGAGTTGAACAAACAGGGAACATCTGTAATTTTCTCAACACACCGAATGGAAAGCGTAGAAGAAATGTGCGATTACATTGCCTTAATCCACAAATCAAATAAACTGATAGAAGGCAAACTTTCTGATGTCAAAAAGCAATTCAGAAGCAATAGTTATGAAGTCGGAATTCTAAGCGATAACATTGAAGGTTTGATGTATGATTTGTCACAAAAATTCACTTTATCTCAAACTGATTTCAAATCGTTAAATGACGAATTAAAATTAGAAATTAATCTGGGAAATGCTACGCCAAATGATTTATTGAATACTTTAATTAAAAGAGGTCAAGTAACTCATTTTGTGGAAAAAATTCCAAGTATGAATGATATTTTTATCCAAACTGTAAGCGAGAAATAATGAGCAAATTAGTACTTATCATAAAAAGAGAATTTATCGCCAAAGTGCGTAATAAATCATTTATCGTAATGACTTTTTTAAGTCCGTTATTGTTTGTTGGAATTGGTGTTTTTGTTGGTTATTTAAGTACGATGAAAGCGGAGTTAAAAACCATTGCCGTTCATGATGAAACCGGAAGATTCGTAAATGAATTCAAAAACGATGAGGAATACAAATACGTTGATTTATCCACAGTCGATTTAAAAGTTTTAAAAGATAGTATCGTTAGTGAAAGCTATGAAGGACTTTTAATCATTCCGAAAGCCGAAAACAATGCCCAACTCCAAAAAGGCATTCAATACGTTTCCAACGACAGTCCAAGTGTTTCCTTTACCGAAGATTTAGAAGATGTTATTGCCAAAAAAATCACTGCAGAAAATTTCCAAAAAGCTGGCTTGGATACATTAGCGATTAAAAATGCTAAAGCAGATGTTTCTATCAATTTAGAAAAAGCGTCTGGTGAAGAAGCGCTTAAAGGTCTAAACGAAATCAAAATCATTATTGGCGGTGCCTTTGGTTATCTTATTATGATGTTTATCATTTTGTATGGAAACATGGTGATGCGAAGCGTAATTGAAGAAAAGACTTCCCGAATTATTGAAGTTATAATTTCATCGGTAAAACCATTCCAATTGATGATGGGTAAAATCATCGGAACATCTTTAGCCGGAATTTTGCAGTTCCTTATTTGGGCTATATTGGGTATGGCCGCTATGTTCATTGTGTCAAGCATGTTTGGAGTTCAAATGGGAGCATCAGCAGGTGCACAGGCTCAGGCAATGGAAACTGCACAACAAGCTAGTAATATTGGAATGTATATCAAAGAATTGTGGAATCTGCCAATTGCAACCATCCTGATTTCTTTTATCATTTATTTCATCGGAGGTTACTTTTTATACAGTTCGTTTTATGCTTCTATTGGTGCAGCTGTTGATAACGAAACTGACTCACAGCAATTCCTGTTACCAATCATTATGCCTTTGATATTAGGTGTTTACATAGGATTCTTTACCGTTATGAATGATCCACACGGGACAGTTGCCACAGTATTTTCAATGATTCCGCTAACGTCTCCGATAGTGATGATGATGCGAATTCCGTTTGGAGTTCCGATGTGGCAGATTATCTTATCAATGGTAATTCTATTCAGTACTTTCTTTGGAGTAGTTTGGTTTGCAGCCAAAATTTATCGTGTCGGTATTTTGATGTATGGCAAAAAACCAACATGGAGAGAATTGATTAAGTGGCTCAGATACTAGAATATCAGGCCTGACAGGTTTTCAAAACCTGTCAGGCCTAAATCTTTATAAAATCTTTATGCTTTCTGTAACTTCCCTTATATTCTGCTTATAACGAATGCCGTAACTTTGTCAAAAATTAAAACCAATGGACAAGTTAACGTTAAAGAACCTTAAGAATCAATATCTTATTAGCTTCTTATCAGTTGCTGCAGTTTCTTTTTCCTGCCTAATCGTAAGAGATGTTATCGATTATAGAATAGTTGGTTATCTTTTATTGGTGGTAGTATCATTACTGGCAATTTTTCTGGAAATAAAACCGGTTTTATTAGGAGCCGTTTTGAGTGCATTGGCTCTGGACTTTTTTTTTATTAGACCTTACTATACACTTCATGTTGATAGTGCAGAAGACGGATTATTGTTAATCTTATTTTTCATTATAGTATTGATAAATGCTGTATTGACAATTAATTTCAAGAGAATGCAGCGTGCTATTCAAGCCAAACAAACTAGAGCAAGCACATTAAAGTTATACAATACGTTATTGGATTCTCTTTCGCACGAATTGCGTACACCAATAGCTGCTATACTGGGTTCAATTGATACGTTGCAACAAAGAAATGTTACGCTTTCAGCCGAAACGCAGCAAAAATTGCAAAACGAAATCGAAAAAGCTTCGATGAAACTGAATTATCAGGTAGAGAATCTTTTGAATATGTCCCGATTAGAATCAGGTTATATTCATCCTAAATTGGACTGGTGCGATGTAAAAGAGATTATTTACAATGTTTGCGACCGATTGAAGGAAGAAACCAAAGATCATAAAATCATTTATGTTATCGATGATAATCTACCGCTTTTCAAACTAGATTATGGTTTGATGGAGCAAATTCTGTACAACCTGATTTACAATGCCTCGCAATACACTCCAAAAGGTGCTAAAATCCAAATCGAAGTCAAATATGAAATTGATGCCGATTACGATATGCATATCGATGTGGTAAAAAAATGCATTATTACTATTTCTGACGATGGCCATGGTTTTCCTGAAGCCGAGATTGATAAGGTATTTGATAAATTTTACCGTCTGCAAAATTCAAAAACCGGTGGAACAGGTTTAGGGCTTTCTATTGTAAAAGGTTTTGTGGAAGTCCAGAATGGAACTATAAAATTAAGCAATGCCGAAGAAGGCGGAGCTGTTTTTGAAATGGTTTTTGCTGTCGATTGCTTACCAACAAATACTGTAGAAAATGAGTAATAATTTCTCCATATTGGTCATTGATGACGAAAGTCAAATCAGAAAGCTTTTGGAAATCACTCTTGAAGCTAATGGATATAAACTGCTATTTGCGGTTAACGGAAAAGAAGGCATTACAATGTCGGCTAGTCATCAGCCTGATTTGATACTATTGGATTTGGGTTTGCCTGATGAAGACGGACAGGTGATTCTGAAAAAACTGCGTGAATGGTATCAGCATCCGATTATTATTTTATCGGTAAAAAGTACTGAGGAAGAAATCGTAAAAGCATTAGACAGCGGTGCCAATGATTATCTGACAAAGCCATTCCGTACTCAGGAATTATTAGCCCGAATCAGAACAGCTTTACGAAATAAAACAAGCGTGAACAATGAACTGACCATTTCATTTGGAAACTGTTCAGTAGATTTAGCTTCGCGTATTGTAAAAGTAGCTAATGAAATTATCAAACTCACAGCAACAGAATATAATCTGTTGACATTATTAATCAGAAACGATGGTCGTGTATTAACGCATCAATATATTTTAAAGGAAATCTGGGGCCAAAGCTATGCAGACCAAACGCAATACCTAAGGGTCTTTGTAGCACAGCTCCGCAAAAAAATTGAAGAAGATGCCAACCGTCCGAAATTCATTGTTACCGAATCGGGTGTAGGTTATCGCTTTAATTCCGGCTAATTAATTTAATCAAAATCATCTAAAAACACATTTTGTGAAAACCACTTTTGGTCTTCGCCCAGGCATTCGCATGCCTAAATTTAACTAAAAATCAATAATAAAATGAATACAACTGTAAAACAAAAAATTACCGCAGCTTCGCTCTTAGTCGCACTCGGAATCATTTATGGCGATATCGGAACCAGTCCGTTATACGTAATGAAATCCATCATTGGTGATAGAAGCATAACCGAATTATTAGTCTACGGTGGCATTTCCTGTGTCTTTTGGACATTGACATTTCAAACCACTATAAAATATGTACTGTTGACACTTTCTGCAGACAATCATGGTGAAGGTGGTGTGTTTTCGTTATACGCTTTAGTAAAAAGATTTGGCAAAGGAAAATTAGTGATTCCAACTATTCTCGGAGCAACGACACTTTTGGCAGACGGAATTATAACGCCGCCAATTTCAGTGGCATCAGCAGTTGAAGGCTTGGAAACCATTGTACCCAATTTGCCAACAATACCAATTGTAATCGCTATTCTCTCAGGCTTGTTTGTTTTCCAACGGTTTGGCACCCAAAGAGTAGGTTCCATTTTCGGACCGGCGATGGTCGTTTGGTTTACAATGCTGATGGTTTTAGGATTATTACAAATCATCCATCATCCTGATATTTTGAAAGCACTTAATCCGGTTTATGCTTACCGTTTGCTTGTGGAATATCCTCATGGGTTTTGGTTGCTAGGCGCTGTATTTCTTTGTACAACCGGTGCAGAAGCATTGTATTCTGACCTTGGTCATTGCGGGAAAGAGAATATCAGAATCACTTGGGTTTTTGTTAAAATAGCATTGGTTGTTAATTATTTAGGACAAGGAGCGTGGTTGATGCACCAAGGAAACGAATTCCTAAACGGACAAAATCCGTTTTATTCGATTATGCCACAATGGTTTTTACTCATCGGAATTGTTATAGCCACTTTGGCAGCGATTATTGCTTCTCAAGCTTTGATTAGCGGTTCGTTTACTTTGATTAACGAAGCCATTTCTTTGAACTTTTGGCCAAGAGTCGCACTGAAAAATCCAACGAATTTAAAAGGACAAATCTACATTCCATCGGTCAATACGATACTTTGGATAGGCTGCATTCTAATGATTTTATACTTCAAAAACTCCGCGCACATGGAAGCCGCTTATGGTTTTTCTATCACTATTGCCATGTTGATGACAACAGTTTTATTGTCTTACTATTTGATTTTTATCAAAAAAGTAAAAATGAGTTGGGTAATCCTAATGCTCATGGTTTTCTCAGTCATTGAAGTTTCCTTTTTTGTGGCCAATATTGTTAAAATCAAAGAACGATGGATGTTTCTGTTCTTCGAGCTGTTCATTTTTATGGTGATGTATGTGTGGTATTATTCCCGAAAAATCAACAATCGTTTTCTGAAGTTTGTCAACTTATTTGAACTGACACCCAAGTTAAACGAGTTGAGTAAAGATGATGCTATCCCGAAATATGCCACTCATTTAATTTTCTTATCCAAAGCAAATAAAACATACGAAATAGAGGAGAAGATTATCAAATCCATATTTGCCAAAAAACCTAAACGTGCCGATGTGTATTGGTTTCTTCATATCAACAGAACCAATGAACCTTTTACGCTTAATTATGAAGTCATTGAATTGCTGGATGACAAAGTAATTAAAGTGGTGCTAAATTTAGGATTTCGTGTGCAGCCAAAAGTTGAATTGTATTTCAAGAAAATAGTTCAGGAATTGGTGGAACGCAAGGAATTGAATTTACATATCCGACCTGATGGTTCAACAAAATACAATGCTGAACCCGATTATAAGTTTGTCATTATTGAGAAATTCATCTCTGTCGAGAACGAATTTGCTTTGAAAGAAGGTTGGTTATTAACTTCCTATTTCTGGCTCAAAAAACTATCGCTCTCTGACGAAAAAGCTTTTGGCTTAGACCGAAGTGATGTAAAAATTGAAGAATATCCAATGGTGTATTCTCCCGTGACTAATTTAGAATTATGCAGAAAATAAAATGAAAAATATTATAATTGCCGTAACCGCTTTAACCGCTCTAAATTGCTTTGCGCAAAATGACACCATAACTTCCAAGATTCCTTTTGATGGCATGGATTTGACTTGGATAAACGGTCAGAATCGCCAAAAGCATTTCCCGCTAACGCTTAAAGACAAAGAAGAAACCATATTTACCGGTGTTGCTTATTTGGACACTTATTACAATTATAATTTCGCCAATCCGATTGACAATACCCAAACCATTTCTTCCACGATTGGTCGACACAATGAGTTCACGGTAAATCTTGCCAGCATTGGTGTGGAAACCAATTATAAGAACGTCATAGGGCGTCTTTGGCTGCAATACGGACAAATGGGTTCGATTGTTCAGGATTCAGATGGTTCGGTAAATCACGGTAGAAATACGAGCATCAATAATCTGAAATACATTCGAGAAGCAGCAGCCGGTTATCACTTTGATATGTTGTATGGTTTGAATGTCGAAATGGGAATCTTTATGAGTTATATAGGTCTCGAGAGTTACATCACGCAGGAAAATTGGAGTTACCAACGAAGTATGGTTTGTGATTTTACGCCTTTTTATTTCTCAGGTGCAAGAGTTCAATTGTATCCGTCTCAAAAATTTAAAACCGAATTGTGGCTGCTCAACGGCTGGCAAACCTATAATAGTTCAAGCAATGGCTTGGGAATAGGTAGTTCCAATTATTATCGTCCGAATGAAAACTTACAATTGGTGGCCAATTTTTATTTCGGAAAAGATACCCAAAACCCTGACGAATTTGGCAATCAATCTAATCGCAAACGCTTTCATCATGACAATAGCATTGTAGCTCGTTATTATAAAAATCCAAAGGCTAAAGGTATTTCGCAAGCTGCTTTTAGTATCAATTCCCATTATGGTTTTCAAAGCAATAATGAAACTAATGATAAGGTAAAAGCCTCGGAAAACTTTATGATTGGTACTTCGATTGCGAATAGAATTTGGTTTCATCAAAACAAATTGGCGCTAACCCTACGTGGAGATTATCTAACCAATCAATCGGTGGTGAACAGTGTGAATGTATCACCTTATTTAGCTTTTACTCCAGCTGTTTCGGGTGATGTTCCCAATAATTTTGATTTGGCTATAGCCAATAACGAGAAGTTGAGATTATTCCAGTTTACGTCTACTTTTGATGTAATGCCAAGTGATTATGTAACGTTTCGATTGGAATATGGTTATCGTTCTGCTTCGGTTCCATATTTTACTTCTTCCGGTGGTACCACTTCGCCAAGCGGTTATGTCAACGGCCCGGAAGGCACAACGCCTTGGGCAGCTGAATTAATGAAAAAAGAACACAGAATAACTTTGGCTGTTAATTTCAGATTATAGCTTAACAATCCGCCATATTTACCGCTACAGCTAAACCTCCTTCGGAGGTTTCTTTGTATTTGGAATTCATGTCTTTGGCAGTTTTCCACATGGTTTCGATGACTTTGTCTAACGGAACTTTAGCATTTTTAGCATCGGTTTCCATAGCCAATTCCGCTGCGTTGATGGCTTTGATTGCACCCATAGTATTGCGTTCAATACACGGAATCTGAACCAAACCACCGATTGGATCACAAGTCATTCCAAGATGATGCTCCATGGCAATTTCGGCAGCCATCAATACTTGGTCAGGAGTGCCACCCATCACTTCACACAAAGCTGCTGCGGCCATAGCTGACGATACACCAATTTCTGCCTGGCAACCGCCCATAGCTGCGGAAATAGTTGAGCCTTTTTTGAAAATGCTTCCTATTTCTCCGGCAACCATAAGGAATTGCTTGATTTCTTTTTCTCCGGCCTGATGATTTTCGATAACTAAATAATACATTAAAACAGATGGAATTACACCCGCACTTCCGTTGGTTGGCGCGGTTACAACTCTTCCTAATGCTGCATTTACTTCATTGACAGCCAAAGCAAAACAAGAAACCCATTTCAATATTTGTCGAAACTTAACTTCTGTTTTTCGGATGGTTTCCAACCATTCTTGTGGATTGTTATAATTAGCCAAGCCAATTAATCCCTGATGCATATCAAAAGCGCGTCGTCGTACATTTAATCCGCCTGGTAAAATACCTTCCGAGTGACAGCCAATGTACATGCATTCTAACATCGTATGCCAAATACGCATTAATTCGTGATGAATTTCTGCTTCGGGACGCATTGATTTTTCGTTTTCGTATACGATTTCAGAAATCGATTTGTTTTGTGTAATTGTATATTGAAGTAATTCTTCGGCGTTTTGAATCGGAAACGGAAAAGCACATTTGATTTCCATTTTCTTTTTGGCATTTACACGTTCTTCTTTTACCACAAATCCGCCACCGATAGAGTAGAAGGTGGAAACATATTCTTTATCGTCATTCAAATAAGCAGAAAAAGTCAATCCATTGGCATGAAAAGGAAGAAAGTTTTTATTGAAAACAATGTCCTGCAGAAAATAGAATGGAATAACGATTTTGTTCGCTAAGTTGATTTCGTTTTTAGTCTCGATATTTTTGATAATTCCGTCAATGTCCTGAACCGGAATATACTCAGGATCTTGTCCGCTAAGTCCAAGCATAATGGCCAAATCTGTGGCATGACCTTTTCCCGTTAAGGAAAGTGAACCATACAAATCAACTTTGACACGGGTTACTTTATCGAGTATGTTTTCTGTTTGCAATTCGGATAAAAAGCGTTCGGCTGCACGCCAAGGTCCAAGTGTGTGGGAACTTGATGGTCCAACACCAATTTTAAGCATATCAAATACGGAGATGCATTCTTCCATAAAGCTATATCGATTTAGTTGGGCAAATATAGCCAATTCCAGCTTAGGATTTAGCCATCAATCTCATAATTTAAACAGCCATTAAGACCAATATTGCAAACTCTTTTTCAAATAATATTGAATTGTGGAAAATTATAATATTTTTGTTTCCAAAGTCTTTGTGTGATAAGGCTCAAATTAACGTCAAGATTTCAAATCATAATAATGAAAATAAAACATTCTCTTAAAACGTTGAATAATTTGCTAAAAGCATTTGAAAAACAGCCAAAATTATTCAGACAAATATTCAGAAACGTTCCAACGACCTGCAGCGCTTATGAATATTCTAAATCCTATAAAGATGTTATACCTGAAAATGATGTGATAAAAACAGCCCATGAAAATCCGTTATGGGATTATTTTCAGAATCACAAAGAAGGACACGGTATATGGAAATGGGAGCATTATTTTGATGTTTACCATAAGCATTTTGCAAAGTTTATCGGAAAAAAAGTTGATGTTTTAGAAATCGGTATTTATAGCGGCGGAAGTCTTGAAATGTGGCGCTCTTATTTTGGAGACAAATGCCATATATATGGAATTGATATTGAAGAGGCATGCAGACAATACGAAAATGATTATGTATCCGTATTTATTGGAGATCAGGAAAGCAAGCCTTTTTGGGATGATTTCAAGACAAAGGTTGAAGGAGTTGATGTACTTATTGATGATGGTGGACACACACCGGAACAACAGCAGGTAACTTTAGAGCAAATGCTGCAGCATATTCGTCCCGGAGGCGTTTATATATGTGAAGATATTCACGGAAACTTTAATAAATTTTCCACCTATGCTGCCGGACTTGTGAATGAATTAAACAGTATGGGGAATAATAGCCAGTTCCAATCGGCTATACATTCCATTCATTTCTATCCTTACATGCTAGTAATTGAAAAGCATGCCGTAAAGCCTAAAAAACTGAATGCCCCGAAGCATGGAACTATATGGCAGCCGTTTTTTATCGGTACCAATAACGAATAAATAAAAAGCCCTTGTTTTAAACAAGGGCTTTTTATTAGAAGTTTAATTTTTCTCATGGATAGCACCACAACAATGTTGGTGCATAAAGCTATCACTTTCTTCATGCCAAGGAAAAGCCGCATTGTATTTAGAATTTTCCCAATAGAAGTTACCACGTTTTTTAGGTTCGTTGCCCACTTCGTTCATTGTTTCAGTTTCATACATTCTTCCGTTTGCAATGGTATAAATAATGGTATTTGAGTTTTGTATGTTATCCAATGGATTTTTGTCTAAGACTAAAACATCGGCTAATTTGCCTACTTCCAGTGAACCAATATCTTTACCGGCACCAATATAATTAGCTGCGTTTATTGTAGCGGTTTTCAAGGTTTCAATATTGCTCATACCTCCTTGATTAATGCTCCACAATTCCCATTGCGCTCCCATTCCCTGCAATTGTCCGTGAGCACCCATATTTACTTTTACACCGCTATCGGCTAATGTTTTTGCCGTTTTAGACGTTAAGATATGATCGTTTTGATAATCTTCTTCCGGAGCCATAATACGGTAACGTGAACGGGAATCAATGATACCTCTTGGTGTGAACTTCAGCAATTTTTTGTTTTCCCAAACATTGGTTTTTTGATACCAATAGTATTCGGCATTCAAACCACCATAGTTTACAATAAGAGTAGGCGTGTATCCCACACTGCTTTTGCCCCACAATTCTAAAACATCTTTATAAACTGGTGTGATGGGAATATTGTGTTCAATTCCGGTATGACCATCAATGATCATGCTCAGGTTGGTAAAAAAGGTAGAACCGCCTTCAGGTACAACATTAATGCCTTCTTCGCGCGCTGCTTGTAACACTTGTTGGCGTTGTTCACGACGTGGCTGGTTATAACTTTTAACCGATAGTGCGCCAAAAGCTTTGGTACGTTTAATAGAAGAACGGGCATCATCCAGTTTGTTAATCACAGCTTTAAAATCGCCATCAGCACCATATAAAATATAACCGGTCGATAAAACTCTTGGGCCAACCAAAGCACCACTTTTTACCATTTCAGAAAGTGTAAAAATAGATTCAGTATTAGATGACGGATCATGTGATGTGGTCACGCCAAAAGCCAAATTGGCATAAAACTGCCAGTTTTGCTGCGTAGTCAAGCCGTATCGGAATGCGCCAATATGTGCATGTGCATCAACCATTCCGGGCATCAGGGTTTTATTTGTCATATCATAAACACGGGCATCTGCCGGAACTGCTACTTCTCCAGTTTTACCAATAGCTTCAATACGGTTTTGGTTAATGATTAGTGTTCCTTTTTCGATAACTTTATCACCTTCCATAGTGATGATAAGTGCGTTTGTCAAAGCAATGCGTCCTTTTGGTTTATCTGTTTTAGATGTTAAGCCAATTTTGATTCCGGCATCTTTTGGTTGCTCAACTTTAACCGGTGAACCTTCCAAAAATGTAAAACGGTCTTTCAGCGCACTGTTATAATAGGTTTCTCCCAAAGTATACATCACATTTTTACTGTCTGGTGACCAATGCAAACTGATACCAGCGTCTTTTGTCAATTGGGAAACTGGAACGGCTGTAGATTTATCATCCAAATCAACCGTTTGACCATTGATGTTTAAAGGCGCTACATAACCTTTGTGCAAGAGCGTAAAAGCAATCCATTCGTTATTTGGACTTGGCACTAATCGATTGGCATATTTTGATTTGATATGACTGCGTTCGTCTTTTCCGTTAAGGTCAATACTTTTTAATTCCTTAGTTAATTCGCCAAAAAAGACACCACCTGTTTGGAAGAAAATACGTTTGCTGTCTTTTGTAAATACAGGATATTCGCCACTTGCAGAAACAAATTTCACATTTCCACCTGTAGCATTCATAGTATAAATTCCGGGTTTTTTGCAAAAAGCATAACCTTGATCAATGTTACCGTCTTCTTTGAGATAGGTTATCATTTTGCCATCAGGCGAAAGATTAGGTGTTCTGAAAATGCCCTTTTCAGTAGTTAGTTTTACCGGATTTTTTCCATCAATGCCTACTTTTCTAATAGCGCCAAGGTTAGCATCATTCCATGTTACATAAACGATTTCTTTTCCGCTTGCCGAAAATGTTGGTTCCGCTTCAAAGTCGGTTCCCGAAGTCAGTCGTTTTGGAGTTCCGTTTGGCATAGCTTTTGTCCACAAATATCCCAAAGCTCTGAAAACTACTGTTTTTCCATCTGGAGAAGTAACAGCATCCCGTATCATTTTTACGGTAAAATCATTATCTGCAATTCGGGTATCAAAATGTACTCGGTCTGCAACATCAATAGCAACATCAATCGTAAACGGAATAGGAGTAACCGCTAAAGTTTTAATGTCAATCTTTTGAATATGTCCGCCAGCCCAAAACACGATAGCATCATTAGAAGGCATCCAGCTAAAGTTAGGATAAACACCAAACAATGTCCAGGCGGTTTGTTGGTCTTTGTCCAATTTATCGTAGATTGGCCATTCTTCGCCTGTTTCTAAATCCTGTATGTATAAAACCGTTGTGGCACGTACTCGTTTTACAAAAGCCAACAATTTTCCATCACGTGAAATCTGAGGACGTGCTGCACCTCCGGGACCACCGGTTAGTCGGTCTGTTTTTCCGGTTTCAAAATCATAGCGGTTAACAACAAAGATTTCTTTATTTGGGTCTTTATTGTATTGAAAAAAACCACCCGGATAAACATCTTCACTGTAGTACATGTATTTTCCATCAGGAGAAATTACAGGTTCGTTGACATCTTGCTGGTCGTTTTTACGTTTTGTTAATTGTACTCCCGAACCACCTGAAATATGGTATTGCCACATTTCACCGGCACCTAAAGAACGTTGTGAGGTGAAGTGTTTTTTGGCAACCAAATAATTCCCGTCAGGCATCCAACAGGCATTGTTTACCAATCTAAAATCTTCTTTGGTTACTTGTTTGGCATCAGTGCCATCGGCTTTCATAACCCAAATATTATCGCCACCACCAGCATCACTGGTAAAGGAAATATGTTTCCCATCCGGACTAAAGCGCGGTTGTATTTCAAAAGGAATTCCGGAACGAAGCACAGTGGCTTTGCCACCTGTTATCGGCATATTGTAAATATCGCCCAGCATATCAAAAACAATAGTTTTCCCATCTGGACTGACATCGAGGTTCATCCATGTGCCTTCGGTAGTAGTAAAATTTTGTTTTTTGTAGTTAAAGCTGTCACCTGGTTTGGCAACATCCCATTTTGGTTCTTTGCTTTCCTCTTGCGCATTTATGCTAACGGAAATAAATGAAAGTGTGAGTAAGAAGGATATTCTTTTATTCATATGAAGTTGGTGTTTGAAAATTTCCTGATAAATATAAGAATAAAAAAACCATTCGGGTATACGAATGGCTTTTTCAGATTATTTCGGACTTCAGAAAGTTATTGTGTTTTTACCCATTCGGCCATATACATTTCTAATACATTTAGCGGCATACTTCCGCCTTGCAGTAAAGCATCATGAAAGTTGCGCAGGCTGAATTTGTTACCCAATTGTTTTTGATATTTATCACGAAGTTCTTTGATTTTTAATTCACCTGTTTTATAGGCTAACGCCTGACCTGGCATAGCCATATAGCGTTCAATTTCTGCAGTTGCTGTTTTTTCTGCTATGGCTTCGTTGTCCATCATATATTTAATGGCATCTTCACGAGTCATCATTCCTGTATGTAAACCGGTATCGACCACTAAACGAATGGCTCTGTGAATTTCCATACCATAGGCACCCATTTTTTGATAAGGATCAGTATAACAACCCAGTATATCACCCAATGATTCCACATACAATGCCCAACCTTCTGAGAAAACCGGGAAGTTGGCAAAGCGTCTAAATGATGGTAAGGACTTATTTTCCTGCATTAATGATATCTGATAATGATGTCCTGGAATGGCTTCGTGGATGAAAGTTGCCTCAAGCGCAAAGTTGGTTACGTTAACTTTAGTCGGGTCAACAATTGGGAAATAATAAATGCCTGGGCGTTTCCCATCAGCGGAACTGCGGTTGTATTGTGGCGCTGCAGCAGCGGCTCTAAACGCCTCAACTTCTCTCATTTCAAAAGGTGTTTTTGGCTCCATGCTAAAATATTTGCTCAAATAGGGCTTAACTTTTTCGAGCACAGCACCATTGGCATCCAATACTTCCTTATTGGTTTTAAAAGGCATGAACTGTTTGTCTGTCTGCATAAAGTTGAAGAGTTCTTTGAGTGTGCCTTTGAATCCTATTTTATCCTTTAATCTTTCCATTTCACCTGTGATTCTTTTAACCTCTTTTAATCCGGTTTGGTGCACGTCTTCAGGTTTTGTGCGTTGCGTAGTGAAGAAATAGATATTATAGCGATAAAAGGCATCACCATTTGGCAAAGCGGAAATACCGCTAGTGGAGCGAGCCGCATTCATATATTCGCCCGCAAAAAAATCGCACATTCTTTGATAGGCCGGAATTAATTTGGTGTTGATGGCTTCTGTATACGCTTTTGTTAATCTCGCTTTTTCTTCAGTAGTAAACGTTACTGGGAAATTGTTTATCGGTCCGTAAAAGACATTTTTTGCAGGGTCTTTCTCTGCTAAGCTTGTGTACTGAGGAACCATTTTGACCACCAAGGCTTTTGGCAAAACCATACCTGATTTGATTCCTTTTCTGAAATTGGCAATTGTCGTATCTGCGTAAACCGTGAAAGCATCGATACGCTCCAGCCAGTTTTCATAATCTTTTACCGTTTTGAATGGTTGGTTGCCTTTGCCATTTCCCAATTGTCCCATCGTTAGCGGCAAGGCAAAAAATTGTGCAAAAGGCATTCTCTCTCTGTGGAATTGCTCGGCTTCTAATTCTCTGGCGAGTACATCTTTCAAAATGTAATAGGAGATTTTGTCCTCTGCATTTAGCTGGTCAGGCTTGAAATTATTTAAACTTTTCTGGTATTTGGTATTCAAATCATGTGTTTCTTTTAGAAATGCCTGGCTTCCGTCGTTTGGAAGCAAATTGTTATAACGTTCGTCACCGCTTGAAGTTGCTTCGAGAGGAAATAGTTTAAGCCTTTCCTGATAGTAGTTTTCAAATAACTGATGAAGCGCTTCGTTCTTAACAGTGTTTTGTGCCATTGATTTGGTACCCAATAAACAAAAAACGAGTAGGAGCAGTGAGATGAACTTTGTAGTGTACTTCATAAGTATTTGATTAAAATAAAAGATTAGCTAATGTACAAAAAAAAGACCACCTGAATATTCAGATGGTCTTCTCAAACAATTAACTTAATTTAAACTAAAAACAATAACTATTTTCCGCCACTAATTTTGTTGTGATTGTTTCTCTCAATCCCACAATATTAGGCATGTTGGTATATTTTGTAAAACGACGTAATCCCATTAGCATCATGCGTTGTTCATCGCCTTCGGCAAAAGAGATAATGCTTTCTTTTCCTTTTTGGGTAACTACATCTACGGCTTTATATAAGTATAATTTGGCCATGGCGATTTGCTCTTTAACGTTGGCTTCACCTTCTTTTTTAGCCAGCTTCTCTGTACGCAAAATGGTACTTTCGGCCATATAGATTTCTATTAAAATATCGGCGGCGGCGGTTAATAACTGTTGGTGTGCATCTAAATCAGGACCGTATTTTTGAACGGCACCGCCAGCAACCATAAGGAATGCTTTTTTCAATTTGCCGATAAGTTCTTTTTCTTCTGAAAATAATTCTGAGTAATCTGGTGTGTCAAATGACGGAATGCCCATTAATTCTTCCTGTACTTTCGATGCTGGTCCAAGTAAATCAACGTGGCCTTTCATCGCTTTTTTGATTAGCATTCCAACCGATAACATTCGGTTGATTTCGTTTGTGCCTTCATAAATACGCGCAATACGCGCATCACGCCAGGCACTTTCCATCGGTGTATCTTCTGAGAATCCCATTCCGCCATAGATTTGAATTCCTTCGTCAGCACAGTTCTGAACATCTTCAGAAACGGCTACTTTTAGGATTGAACACTCAATGGCGAATTCTTCCACACCTTTCAATTCCGCTTCGTGATGTGAAGCTCCTTCGGCTTCTCGTAATTTGATACGGGTTTCAATGTCTTTGGCAGCACGATACGTGGCACTTTCTCCGGCATAAGCCGAAGCAGCCATTTCGGCTAATTTATATCTTATAGCTCCAAAACTTGAAATCGGAACATTAAACTGAATTCTTTCGTTAGCATAATTCACCGCATTGGAAGTCACACGACGTTGGGCATCCAAACAGGCGGCAGCCAATTTGATACGACCAACATTTAACGCATTCATAGCAATTTTAAAACCTTCACCACGACCGGCCAGCATGTTTTCAACCGGAACTTTAGTATCAGCAAAGAAAACCTGACGTGTAGAGGAGGCTCGGATTCCGAGTTTGTGCTCTTCTTCATTCATAGTGATTCCGTTACTTGGATCATTTTCTATAATAAAGCCAGTGATGTTTTTATCATCTTCGATTCGGGCAAACACGATGAATAAAGAGCAGAAACCTGCATTGGATATCCACATTTTTCCTCCTGTAATGCTGTAATATTTTCCATCAGGAGATAAAACTGCTTTTGTTTTTCCTGAGTTGGCATCAGAGCCTGCACCTGGTTCTGTTAAGCAATACGCACCAAACCATTCGCCTGAAGCTAATTTAGGTACGTATTTTTGTTTTTGTTCTTCCGTTCCGTATAAGGTGATTGGCATCGTTCCAATTCCGGTGTGCGCTCCAAAAGCTGTCGAAAACGAACCCGTTGCTCCCGAAATATAGTCGCAAACAAGACACGTATCCACGAATCCCATTCCCATTCCGCCATAAGCTTCAGGAACAGCAACGCTAAGGAATCCCATGTCACCGGCTTTTTTCATCACTTCTTCAGTGAATGCATAATCTTTTGCCTCAAAGCGATTTTTGTTTGGCCAGATTTCTTTGTCAACGAATTCCTTAACAGAATCACGCATCATGATTTGCTCTTCTGAGAAATCTTCCGGTGTGAAAACGTCTTCACATTTTGTTTCTTTTACGAGGAATTGTCCTCCACGAGTTATATCGCTCATTTCGTTATTTTTTTATAGTTGGTTGATTATAATAATTCGTAAACTCCTGCCGCACCTTGTCCGGTTCCGACGCACATAGAAACGATTCCATATTTATCGCCACGGCGTTTCATTTCGTCAAATAATTGCACTGATAATTTTGCTCCGGTACAACCTAGTGGATGACCTAAAGCAATCGCACCACCATTTACATTGATAATATCCGGATTTAATCCTAATTCTCTTGTAACCGCTAAAGCTTGTGAAGCAAAAGCTTCGTTTAGTTCAATTAAATTGATGTCGTTTAGTTTTAAACCAGCTTGTGCCAATGCTTTCGGAATAGCTTTCACCGGACCAATTCCCATGATTCTTGGTTCAACACCCGCTGCGGCATAGCTAACCATGCGCGCAATAGGAGTGAGGTTTAGTTCTTTTACCATGTCTTCGCTCATGACTAATACAAAAGCGGCACCATCACTCATTTGGGAAGAGCTTCCTGCCGTAACACTACCATCTGCCGCGAATACCGGTTTCAGCTTTGCTAAAGCTTCTAAATTGGTGTCTGCTCTTGGACCTTCATCTTTGGTTACTGTATAGGACTTGGTTTCCTTTTTACCATTTTCATTTATGAATGTTTGGTCGATGGTAATCGGAACAATTTGTTTGTCGAATTTACCTTCGGCTTGTGCCTTAATAGCTTTTAGATGTGAGTTCAATGCAAACGCATCCTGATCTTCACGTGACACATTGAATTTTTTGGCAACCGCTTCCGCAGTCAATCCCATTCCCCAGTAGTAATCTTCATGACCTTCGGCTGCGACTGCATAATCGGGAGTTGGTTTGTAACCACCCATCGGAATAAAGCTCATGCTTTCGGCTCCACCGGCGATGATGCAGTCAGCCATGCCACTTTGGATTTTAGCCGTTGCCATGGCAATCGTTTCCAATCCCGAAGCGCAATAACGGTTTACCGTTACACCCGGAACATCGGTTACTTTTAATCCCATTAACGAAATCAAACGCGCTACATTTAATCCTTGTTCGGCTTCAGGCATGGCGTTACCCACCATGACATCGTCGATTCTTGTTTTGTCGAAATCAGGCAGTTCATTCATCATAAACTGTATGGTTTCTGCAGCCAATTCGTCGGGACGCTTGAAACGAAAAACTCCTTTTGGTGCTTTTCCTACTGCGGTTCGATAGGCTTTAACTATATATGCTGTTTTCATGTTTTGTATTTATGTCGTTCCTACGGAACTTTATTATCTTAATTGTTTTTTGCTACCCATATATAATCCCTATGGGATTTAGTTGCGTAATGGTTTCCCTTTGGTTAGCATGAATTGGATTCTTTCCAAAGTCTTACGTTCTGTACATAAACTCAAGAATGCTTCTCTTTCAATATCCAATAAGTATTGTTCTGATACCAAGGTTGGTTCTGATAAATCACCACCAGCCATTACGTAAGCTAACTTATTAGCAATCTTTTGGTCGTGTTCCGAAATGTATTTACCGGCTACCATTTGGTCGGTTCCAACCAAGAACATTCCCAATGCTTGTTTGCCCAGCACTTTTACATCCGTTCTTCTAATAGGTTGGGTATAACCCGCTTCAGCCATTAGCAATGCGTGTTTTTTAGCTTCTGCAATTTGTCTGTCTTTGTTGACTACGATGATGTCTTTTCCTTTTTGTAAAACTCCGGTATCAAAGGCTTCATAAGCTGAAGTTGATACTTTTGCCATAGCTACGGCTAAGAAATATTCCTGCAACACATTCAACTCCACATCATTCTTCCGGAATAAATCAGAAGCACGCAATGCCATTTCTTTAGAACCACCGCCGCCGGGAATTACACCTACACCAAACTCCACCAAACCGATATAGCTTTCGGCTGCAGCAACCACTTTATCAGCGTGTAAGGTCATTTCGCAACCGCCACCTAAGGTCATTCCGTGAGGCGCAACAATTACAGGGATTGATGAATAACGCACACGCATCATCGTGTCCTGGAACATTTTGATTGCCATGTTTAGTTCTTCGTATTCCTGTTCAACCGCCATCATGAAAATCATTCCAATATTGGCACCGACAGAGAAATTGGCTCCCTGATTTCCGATAACCAATCCGCTGTACTCTTTTTCGGCGATGTCGATTGCTTTGTTGATTCCGACTAAAACGTCACCACCAATCGTATTCATTTTAGATTGGAATTCTAAATTCAGGATTCCGTCTCCTAAGTCGTGCAATACAGCACCGCTGTTGCTCCACACTTTTTTGCTTTCGCGGATGTTGTTCAGGATAATGAAACTGTCTTGTCCCGGAACTTTAGTTTGCGATTTTGTTGTGATGTTATAGTAATACGTATTTCCTTCTTTTACAGTATAAAAGCTGGTATTACCTGAAGTGAACATTTCGTTTACCCAGGCTGCCGGTTTTAATCCTTCGGCATCCATTAATTCAATTCCTTTTTGGACACCGATGGCATCCCATATTTCAAATGGTCCGTTTTCCCAACCGAAACCGGCTTTCATAGCATCGTCAATTTTGTAGAAATCGTCTGTGATTTCGGGAACACGGTTAGAGCAATAGGCAAACATCGCAGCAAAATTCTTTCTGTAGAAATCACCTGCTTTGTCTTTTCCCTTTACTAAAACTCTAAATCGGTCAATTGGTTTGTCAATCGTTTTTGTCAATTCCAATGTAGCGAAAGAGGCTTTTTTTGCCGGGCGATATTCCATCGTATCTAAATCCAAAGACAAGATATCTTTATCTACTTTTTTGTAGAAACCTTGTCCGGTTTTGCTTCCCAGCCATTTGTTTTCCATCATTTTGTTGATGAAATCCGGAAGTTTGAATAAATCATGCGCTTCATCATTTGGGCAGCCTTCATACAAACCGTTTGCCACATGAACCAACGTATCCAAACCAACCACATCAACGGTTCTGAACGTAGCTGATTTTGGTCGGCCAATAACAGGTCCGGTTAACTTATCCACTTCTTCAATGGTTAAGCCCATTTGTTTTACCAAATGAAACAAACTCTGGATTCCGAAGATTCCGATACGGTTACCAATAAACGCCGGAGTATCTTTGGCTACGACCGAAGTTTTACCCAAATATTTTGAACCGTAATCAAACAGGAAATCCAATACTTCCTGCGAAGTATGTGGACCCGGAATGATTTCAAATAACTTTAAATAACGGGCAGGATTGAAGAAGTGCGTGCCACAGAAATGCTTTTGGAAATCTTCGCTGCGACCGTCGCTCATAAACTTAATTGGAATACCCGAAGTGTTTGAAGTCACTAAGGTTCCCGGTTTTCTGAATTTGTCTATTTGTTCAAATACCAATTTCTTGATGTCCAAACGCTCTACGACCACTTCGATAATCCAATCGTAGTTGGCTATTTTAGCTATGTCATCCGTAGTATTCCCGGTAGTAATTCTACTGGCAAACTTCTGACTGTAAATAGGAGATGGGTTCGACTTCAACGCATTGGCTAAATGCTCATTCACAATACGATTGCGAACGGCTTTACTCTCGAGCGTTAATCCTTTTTTTTCTTCGATTTCAGTTAGCGCATTCGGAACGATATCCAAAAGCAATACTTCCAAACCGATGTTAGCAAAATGACAAGCAATCCCTGAACCCATGATTCCGGATCCGACTACTGCCACTTTTTTGATTGTTCTTTTCATATGTTGTTTGTTAAAGATGATAGATGAGAGACTCTTTATTGCGGATTGTCTATTATCTATCCGTCTATTATCTATTTTAAAATATTTTCTTTTCCGAAATCAACTCATTAATCACATCAGCCACTTCCATAAAGTTTTGAAGCTTTTCCTCTGATATATTCTTTCGGATAGTGTCATTGAATTTCAATACCGTTTCTTTAGACTGTGCTCTCATCTCTTTTCCGAAATCGGTTAAGTAGATCAAAACACCACGACCATCATCAGGGTTTTTCTTTCTGATGATTAAGCCTTTTTCTTCTAAGGTTTTTAGTGTACGGGTTAAACTCGTTGGTTCCATTCCCATTCGGGTGCTTATGGCTGTAGATGGTGTTCCGTCTTCTTTATCGATGCTTAAGAGCGCAAAACCAATGGCCATCGAACCTTCAAACTTCGAAGCTTCTTCATTATACATTCTGGCAACGGCTTGCCAGGTAGCGCGGAGGATATAATCTATAGTTTTATCTTTCATATTTTACTATATCGATTTCTTTTGAAGTTCAAAGATACAAAATATTTATTATGCACGCATAGTATTTGTGTTAAATTTATTAGTGAAAGAGAAAAAAGATAATAGACGAATAGATAATAGACAGTTCTTTTAAAGTTGATCTTCTATGTTCTCAATAGTTTAAAGAATAGATAAGGAGCTAAGACAAGCCAAATAGGAATCAATAACCATAAATGTCCTTTGGTGATATTGTAAGCATCCAATAATTGAGCCCAGGAATTCCCTCTGTAAAGACCAAAACCAAATTCAAATCCTAAGGTTAGCATCATCCATACTAATCCAATACCTAATGATTCAGTTTCTGATTGTGGAGGGTGTTTTTTAATGACGAAAGCAATATAAATCCCTAAAAGCAACATTAGCGACACCGTCGATATCTGATGCGCAATCAATTCATTGCTGTATTTGGTATACCATAAATCCCTTGCTGCACCATTAATGATAGCAAGAATAAGCATGGGGAACCAAAGCAAAAAATATTTTAGCATAGCTTTTTTATATTAAGCTACACTGTTATGATGGTTGAGCCTTTATCTTTTTTTATACGACTTGTAGGTATCTGAAAGGATAATGATAGCTAAAAGTAAGGAGAAAAAAGCACAAACCTGTAATCTTCCGGTTCCAATTTCAAGAATATGTAACGACAGACTAATCAACCAAATGATAAAGATGTTTGCGTTGAAGATGCCCGAAAGTATATAAAAGAAATTAGCCTCTACCGGATTTGCTTTCTTCCTGAAGTGAAAAATCAACCGGATAAGTAATAGCAGACCACCAAGCACCACTGCTGCCACTGCGGTATATACGAAATTGAGGAATAAGCCCAAGCTGTGGATTATCTCATCCTTTTCGGTGAAATAGTCAAAGAACAGATACAAGCTCCAGATGTTTAACAGCACAAAGCTAATCACGGCATAGGTTAAAATTTTCTCTTTCATTTTTTGGGTTTTTATAAAGGTACGGAAATTAGTGGGAGTATTGGTATGGTTTAGGTTTTTAAATTAAGAGAATAGATGATAGACGGATAGAAAATAGACTATAGAGGCTAAACTTTAAAGAGACTATCTATTATCTATCCGTCTATCATCTATTAGTCTATTTCTTAAAATTCCCTTAAGATTGAAAAAACCTACAATAAACCAAAACCTACAGGCACAGCTTTTGTAAGTTGGCTTGTAAGAACTAAGGACTGCCGTCTCACAGCCTGATTAATACTTTAGCTTATGAACCAAAAGTACCTTATCATGATTATGGGGAAGTTATCCGAGCTGGAAGCCCGCATTGAAGCCCTACACACCACAAAAACAGAAGAAGTTTTATTAGACAGTCTTGATATGCAGCAATTACTCCGCTGCAGCAAGTCGACTTTACAACGGCTACGCAATAATGGAGACATACCCTGCAACAAAGTAGGCAGAAGATACTTTTATCCAAAGAGTTTTTTTACTCAGGAATTTGTAAATAGCATTATTAAAGGGGAAGATCCGTCAAAGAAGTTTGATGATTGAACTGCAACGTCACTTCGAGTGATTTTTAAAATTGAGAACGCAGTTCTTTATTTTAAAAATAATATCGAGAAGCTTCTGTTTACGTAAGGGTTCTCGATACACTTTTTGTTCCACTGCGTTTCACAAAAACCACTCGAACTGACGGTAAGCTGGTAGTCGTCACTTCGAGTGATTTTTAAAATTAAGAACGCAGTTCTTTATTTTAAAAATTGTATCGAGAAGCTTTGTGTAAAGCGAGGGTTCTCGATATTTTTTTCTTTTGCCTTGATGCCATGTACTCACGTTAGCTAGACCAAGGAGAAAGAAAATAGAAAATAGAACAAAGAACATAGATTAGTTCTCTTTAAGCTTTAAAGTCTATTATCTATTCTCTATTCTCTTTCTTCTTTCTTAAGGTTTTTTAACAAAATACTAACTCCCTGCATTTGTAATTCCATTACTTTTACCCTCATAAATCCACAATTTATGAGACATAGAATCTACACCACAACGGTTTTGACCGTTGCACTGCTTTTGGGCAGTACCCAACTATTTGCCTGGGGTAACGAAGGGCACAAACTCGTTGCCGAAGTTGCCTTTAACTATATGAATGAAAGCACCAGAAAGAACGTCATGCAATACCTTGATGGCATGAGCCTTGAGGAGGCAGGTAACTGGATGGATGCCATCAAAAGCGACTCTGCAAACGATTATATGAAACCATGGCATTATATCAATATTGAAAAAGGGGCTACGACACCGGCTGAAGGCGACAATATTGTCATCATCTTAAACCGCATCTTAAAGGAACTCGACCACAAGGAAACCTTATCGCAGGCCGAAATCAAAAGAAGGATATTGTTACTGTTCCATCTTATAGGCGATTTACACCAGCCGCTTCACGTGGGGTATCTTTCTGATAAGGGTGGGAATACTGTGCAGCTTAACTTTATGGGAAGTCAGGGAACCAACCTTCATTCTACGTGGGATTCAAAGATTATTGAATACAAGGCAACTACATTATCGGAGGTGCTGAACAGCAAAAAATACAGCCCGGAGGCATTGGCAGCCGTACAGAAAATAGATGTAATAGGCTGGGCAAAACAGTCAAGAGGGTATCTAAAGGAAGCCTATACGGCAGGTACCAAGGTTGATGACCGTTATGTAGATGCGGTATATCCTATTATCAAAACGCAATTATTGGATGCCGGTATTCGTTTGGCAAGTGTGTTAGAGCACTATTTTAAAACGGCTTAAAAAAAGCAAAGAGGCAAGAAGCAAGAAGAAAGAGTATTCACAATGAATAGACTTTCGCTTTATTGTAAACCTTATCAATCTTTTCTCTTGCTTCTTTATTCTTTCTTTTTTTCTCTAAAGCTTTCATGAGTGTTAGGTAATAATAGGGGAGTCATAAAAAAAAGCGAAAGATGTGAGTCTTTCGCTTTTTTATTTAGATGCTTTAAAAAGCCATTAGCTTTGGTCATCAACATCTGCCGATGGTGCATTACTCTTTACCGATTCAATACCATTATCTCTTGAAGCGATGCTTTCATACATTTCACTGCTGCCTATAATCTGTCCGTTGGTAGCCGTTAAATTAAAATAAGGCTTACCGTTTGATGATGTTTTTCTGTCATAACGGTTATCATCAGTTGCGTTCTTTTTAACTGACTCTATACCATTGGTACAACCTGCTTTTGAGGAATAACCTTCACTTGTTAAAATAGTTTGACCGTTACCGGCTTTCAGGTTGAACTGAAACTCACCATTTGCTCTTTTGGTAATCACGAATTTTCCCATATTTTATGTTTTTAAGTTTTTTGATTAGTATGTTTACACAAAGTTACAGAAAATACTTTTATCACAAAAGCATGTTTATCAGGGAATGTAATTTCGCGACATCTGGAGTGGGACTGTAGTTAGAATTTATACTTAGAATTCAATTCTCTTGATAACCCTTCCAAGTCTGGAAAAATTGATGATTCGCTTATTCCTGCTAATTTTAATTGTTCTAACATCTGACTACGCTCTTTGTATGAAATGTTGATTTTAACAATTTTTTTTGACCTATATTTTTTATAAACTGAGTTTATTGTTGTGTTCCCACTGTGAAGTGTGAAGCATCCCTTTTGACGTAAAACACGTTCGTTTGAATATGTTGGGGAAATTGCAATTGGTAATTCTTCTTTCTGATTCTGAAAATTTAAATATTCCGAAATTAATGTTTTATTCAAATCATCATTAGTTCGGATAATTACTGTTTTATTTAATGACAACATATTTAATTCTTCAGGATTAATAATCCATATGCAAGGATCAATAAATGGATTATCTCCTTTATTGAGTTTTAATGAAAAAAATAATGCAAATAAGTAACCTTCAGTCCAATCTAAGAGCCTTGTTTTTAAACCAAAATGTTGCATAAGGAAATACCATTCATTGTTATCAAAAGTTTGACCTGCAATAAACCCTTTTGCTTTATCAAGAAATTCCTCTGTTAGATTTTTTTCAGATTCAATTGAATACTCTTTTGTCCTAAAAATACTTGGTATTAGTTTGTAGTTTTTATTTGCGTGCCCACGAAACCAAATTTTATTTGATTTAAAAATTTCTTGACTAGCAAAGTCAATATGAATAATGTATTCCTCAAGTGATTTTATTGTCTTTACTGATTGCAAAAAATCGGTGCCTTTAAACATATTTTAAATATTTTTCAATCCTTAGATTCAATTCCTTAATTTAATAACTAATTGTACACTATGTTCAGTGGCTTGGTTCAGTTGCTATTGATTTAAACTATCAATCCCAAGTTATTCAAAGCAGAATCTAATAACTCTTTCTTCAATTTTGTGATTGATGCAACAGTTACTTCTTCTAAATCATAGCGAAAGCCATTGATTTCAATAGTTTTTACTTTTTCCTTAAAGACAAATGAACATATATTTTTGGTCTGATTTTCATCAACTATAATTGCAAATTTATTTTTCATATCACGAAATTTAATTCTCGTGAGTTGAGGTTCCTTGATCTTGGTTGACATTGCTAAAATTGTTTTTACAACATTGTAAGCTTTAATTTCTTCATCAGTAGTAATAATACCTGAATTTGAATCAGCAATTTCTTTTCTAATTACTTTATCTAATGCAGTTTTAATAGAAACAGAATTTACTAATAGTTTTATCTGGTTAAGTATTTTATCAGAGGAGCGTTGACCGCCCATGTTTTTATAAATCAGTTTAGCCAAATCATCACTCGGATTAGATAAGGTTTGATAAAGAGCGTTATCAAATTCATCCAGAAAATAAATATCTTCCGCTTCGACTAGAATATCTTTTATTTCAAGATTTTGATGATTAAATAATGCTAACTTTTCTATATCAGCCGTTTCATATGTCAATAAGTTGAATGTAAAGAAGGGCTTTGGATTTAATCCTTTCTTTTGTTTGATATCAATTGCATGAAAATTGTATATGATTCCATTTGTGACTATACCAATTTTGGCTGATGGAGTATATAAACAATATTCATTCAACTGTCTAAAATGGTTGTCGTTTAAGTTCGTGGTTACACTTTTGCATTCAACTAACATTACGGGGTCTTTTTTACCTAAAGTAATTGCAATATCAACACGTCTATTTTTTTTATCGGCCATGTCTGCATAGTACTCGTGAGTATAATGGTCAATTTTTTTATAGTTTAAATGATTTAGAAAAGTATGAATCAGGTTATCCCGTGTTTGCGTTTCATCTTTACTAGCTGCAATTGCTTTTTTAAAATCCCAATTATCCAAACTCTTTTTTAGGTTATTGGTTACTTGTCGTAGTCTTTTTGAGTCGAGAGCCATAGATTAGTTTTTTATTTATTTGAAAAACAATACGTTTATCGAATAGCTAACTTAATCAAATCCTCTATATCTTACATCTAATTGTTAATAACTTACCTACATTTTAACGTGTTTTATTCCATCATTGTTCGGGTGTTGTTCGCAAAAACCACCCTTTTTGCGAACAACACCCGAACGTTACCCGAACAACACCCGAAGCGCGTTATCAAAAAAGGCTATTTGAGGTGTCATAAGGTGTCAAAACGAGTCAGTAGGTGTCAAAAAGACTCATAAGGTGTCAATACGGTTCACTAGGTGTCAGGCTGTTGTGGTGGTAAACGGGCTACTGTAGCTTTGTCCCAATCAGTTACCAAATGGGCTGAGGAATCATTTTAGTAATCCCTAAAAAAGTAACAATTATGGGAACATACAACAAGGGCATACTTGGCCCATTTTCAGGAAAAGTTGGTACAGTGGTTGGTGCCAACTGGCGCGGTAAAGACGTGATGCGTTCACTGCCAAAAAAGACAGATCGTACGCCAACCGAGACGCAGCTGTTGCAGCGCGAGAAGTTTACCGCGGTAAGCAATTTTTTAACTCCCATCAGCAATGTACTCTCATTGTATTATGGGTCGGGTAGTGGGGAGCTTACCCGCAGAAACCAGGCGATGTCCTATCACATGAAGGATGCCGTAACCTATGTTGACCCCAACTTTGAAATCCTGTTCGACAAGGTGCAGATAAGCAAAGGGGATTTGTTGGGTGTTCAAAACCCTGCGGCTTCGAGTTCGTCTCCGGGGGAAATTAAGTTTACCTGGGAAAACAACTCTGAGCAGGGTAGTGCCAAAGCTACAGATCAACTGGTAGTGGTGTTGTATTCTCCGATGGAGGATATTTATTATACCAATGGTAATGCCGCTACCCGTGATGCCGGAACAGTTACGCTAACATTGCCTGCTTATTTCTCAGGGTTGGAAGTGCAGGTTTGGATTACGTTTGCTTCAGCAACGGGGAAAAGTTATGCGACGAGTGTGTATTTGGGGGCGGTTACGGTGAGTTAGTATTTCTACATTCGTCACTTCGAGTGATTTTTAAAATTGGGAACGATAGTTCACGAGTTTAAAAATAGTATCGAGAAGCTTTGCGTAAAGTGAGGGTTCTCGATACATTTTTTGCTCCACTTTGTTTCACAAAAAACACTCGAACTGACGTAAGTCATCTCTTCATCTATTTTCTTTTTATCCTTAACCCCTTAATTTCACTGGCTTTCTGCAGAATTTAAAAAATAATTGTAAAAAAAAGTTAATTCTGGAACAATCGTTTCAAAATTAATTATATCTTTGTCCCAGAAATTTGAATACCATGGCACGCAGTGTTGAATTTAATGAATGTGAGATTATTGAAAAAGCAATGAACGTCTTTTGGGAAAAAGGCTATCACGGTACTTCAATGCAGGATTTAGTAGACGCCATGCAGATTAACCGAAGCAGTTTATACAATACCATTGGTGACAAACACTGTTTATTTATAAAATGTGTTACCGTTTATGCCGAAGCTGCATTAAAGGAAACCAAGGAAAAGGTTGCTAAGGAAAAATCAGCGTTACAGGCGTTAATCAATATCATTCGTGATAAGGCAGCCTGGGTAGTCGATTCTGAAAGAGGATGTTTGGGTATCAAAACCGTTTTTGAAATAGCACCCGAAGATGCTGAGGTTAGAAATGTCTTAATGAAAAATGGTGAATTGTACCTGAAGCTATTGACAGACATAATCCAAAAAGCAATAGACGACAAAGAGTTGGATGGCAGAGAAGAAGCGTCTTTATTGGCAGAATATATCATGACGACATTTACCGGATGGAAACAGGCTTTTATATTAAACCAGGATCCAATCATTATAAAGAAAATGTCTGAATACCTTATTAAAAGTATTACCCGTTAATACTTTTTTTTAACACTAATTCTGGAACAATCATTTCAAAAATGAATGTGTGGAAAAAGTATATTATTTTTTAAAAACAGCTTTAATTCTGGAACAATCGTTTCAGAATTAAGAAGTTAACAAGCATCAATAACTAACAACTCTATTCTTATGAAAACACGAAATCAACAGAAACAATCAATACTAACAACAAAATCTAATCTTATGAAGTCAATTATTACTTTGAGCCTAGTTGCTCTATTCTTAGCGAGCTGTGCCGATAAAAATGCGGGCGCTCCGGCACCTGCTCCGGCAACCTTACCGGTTATGGATGTGGCTTATGCTTCAGCCAGCACCGACACTGAATATCCTGTAGCCATACAAGGAAAAACAGATGTTGAAATCCGTCCACAGGTAAGTGGAACATTGGATAAAATCTATGTGGATGAAGGAGCCTATGTAACAGCAGGACAGCCTTTGTTTAAAATTAATGACAATCCGTACCGTCAGCAATACAACAATGCTACGGCAAGTTTGAATGCGGCAGAAGCAGCCGTAATCAACGCCCAGTTGGAAGTAGAAAAACTAACACCTTTAGTAGCCAACAAAGTGGTATCTGACTATCAGTTAAAAACAGCCAAAGCTAATTTAGCTATCGCGAAAGCAACGGTAGCACAATCAAAAGCGGTGGTAGGAACAGCGCAGATTAATTTGGGCTATACTATTATAAAAGCTCCTGTTAGTGGTTACATTGGAAGACTTCCAAAAAAACAAGGCAGCTTAATCAGCCAGGCTGACCCTGAAGCATTGACGACACTTTCGGATATCAAAGAGGTATATGCTTATTTCTCTTTGAGTGAAAATGATTTCATCAACTTTAAATCGCAGTACAAAGGGAATTCCCTTAATGATAAACTGAAAGGATTAGCTCCGGTATCGTTGGTATTGTCAGATGATACGGTTTATCCACAACTAGGAAAGATTGATATGATAGATGGTCAGTTTAACAAAACAACGGGCGCTATTACATTGAGAGCCAAATTCCCAAATGCCAACGGTTTGTTACGTTCGGGAAATACAGGAAAGGTAAAAATCAGCATCAGCCATCAGAATGCCATTGTGATTCCACAAGATGCAACAATAGAAATTCAGGATAAGGTATATGTATTCCTTGTAGATAAAAAGAACGCGGTAGCCAGACAGCCAGTTGTGGTGTCAGGAAAAAGCGGTACCGATTATTTAATCAGTGAAGGCATTGCTACGGGAGACCGAATCGTACTTAAAGGTTTTGAAAACTTACCTGATGGCGCTACTATAGTTCCAGAAGCCGCTAAAAAAGCAGTAGCCAAATTATAATCAACATCTAACAACACCCGAGGCGTAGCCGAATTGTTTGGAGCGCAGCGGAAAAAAAATCTTAATCATGTTACAAAAATTTATTGACAGACCAGTGCTGTCAACAGTCATCGCTATACTTATTGTTATCCTCGGATTCATTGGGTTAAAAGCCCTTCCGTTGCAACAATTCCCCGATATTGCGCCACCATCAATACAAGTAGTTGCCCTTTATCCGGGAGCTAATGCCGAAACGGTATTGCGTTCGGTAGCACCATCACTAGAAGAAGCCATTAACGGAGTGGAGAATATGAGCTATATGAGCTCGACCGCCAGTAATGATGGATCCTTGGTTATTACGGTAAACTTTAAATTGGGCACCGACCCAGACCAGGCAGCCATAAACGTACAGAACAGAGTATCACAAGCCACAAGCCAATTGCCTACGGAAGTAGTTCAGGCGGGAATACAGACTACCAAAAAACAAAACAGTTTGTTGATGGTAGTTGATTTATACACCGAGAATGAAAAACAATACGATCAAACCTTTTTGAACAATTATGCGCAGATAAACATTATCCCTGATATTAAAAGAATTCCCGGAGTAGGACAGGCTTTTATTTTTGGAGGTAATAAGGATTATTCGATGCGTGTTTGGTTGAATCCTTCCAAAATGGCAAGTTATAAGCTAAGCTCTCAGGAAGTTTTGGCAGCCATTCAGGACAAAAATCTTGAAGCAGCACCGGGACGATTTGGAGAAGGGAGCAAAGAAGCTTTTGAATATGTAATTAAATACAAAGGAAAATTGAACAAGCCATTGGACTATGAAAACATTGTAATTCATTCCAATGCAGATGGTTCTGTACTTCGATTAAAAGACGTTGCCCGAGTGGAGTTTGGTTCATACACTTATGGAAGCAGCACACGTATTGATGGTAAATCAGGATTGAATATTGGTATTTTCCAATTGCCGGGTTCGAATTCAAGCGATGTTCAGATTGCGATTAAAGCCATGATGGAAAAAGCCTCTAAAGATTTTCCGAAAGATGTAAAACACCTTATTCTGTATAACACCAAAGACTCTTTAGATTTATCTATTGCACAGGTAGAGCATACTTTGATTGAAGCCTTTATATTGGTATTTATTGTAGTGTTTTTATTCCTTCAGGATTTTAGAGCAACTTTAATTCCGGCGATTGCGGTTCCGGTTTCTATATTGGGAACCTTCTTTTTTATGCAGGTCTTTGGATTCTCAATCAACTTACTAACCCTTTTTGCCCTAGTGTTAGCCATCGGAATTGTAGTTGATGATGCGATAGTCGTCGTCGAAGCCGTTCACGAAAAAATGCACAGTAAAAGGTTGTCTGCCAAAGCGGCTACTACCTCAGCGATGAGCGAAATTACAGGTGCGATTATCTCGATTACTTTAGTAATGTCGGCGGTGTTCCTACCGGTTGGATTTATGGAAGGCTCAACAGGGGTTTTCTACCGTCAGTTTGCTTTTACCCTGGCAATCGCCATTGTGATTTCAGCAATAAATGCGTTGACGTTAAGTCCGGCACTGGCGGCTTTATTCTTAAAAGATGTACCTCATGATGATCACCATCATGGAGAAGCTAAGCCTAAAAACTTTAAAGAGAAATTCTTTGTTGGTTTCAATAGTGGTTTTACCAAATTAACCAATCAATACATCAACAGCTTACGCTTTTTAATCAAAAACAAGTGGGTGAGTTTTGGTGGATTGGCTGTCGTAATCGTGGCAACCGTTTATATGGTAAAAACGACTTCTACCGGATTTATACCTTCGGAAGACCAAGGGTTTATTGCTATTTCGCTTTCAATGCCGGCAGGTGCTTCTTTGGAAAGAACTAAAAATGTAATGAAAGAAGTAGAAGGAAGCTTAGGGAACCTGCCATCTAAAAAAGTATTGAATGTCATTTCAGGTTTTAATATGCTGACATCTTCAACCAGTGCTTCGGCGGGAGTGGCTTTCATATTGCTGAAACCTGCAAAAGAGCGCGGAGAGCATGAGGATATCAATGATATTATGAATGATGTGCGTGGCAGACTTTCCGGCATAAAAGGAGCAAATTTCTTTGTGTTTACTTTCCCAACCGTTCCTGGTTTTAGTAATGTTGACGCTTTGGATATTGTCTTAAAAGATAAAACAGGCGAAAGCATCAGCAAATTTAGTGGTGTGAGCAATGCCTTTATTGGCGAGTTGATGAAACGACCTGAGATTGCATTTGCCTTTACAAGTTTCAAAGCCGATTACCCACAACTCGAAATGGAAGTGGATGATGTAAAAGCCGAACAATTGGGTGTGAATGTTAGAGATATTCTCCAAACGATGCAAACCTATTACGGTAGTGCTCAGGCGTCAGATTTCAATCGATTCGGAAAATACTACCGTGTCATGGTTCAGGCAGAAGTTGGGTCAAGAACCAGTGTAGAATCTATGAATAACATTTTTGTCAAAAACAGACATGGTGAAATGGTGCCTATAGCTTCGCTGGTAAAAATGAAACCTATCAATGGTTCAGAAACGGCTTCGCGTTACAATCTGTTTAATTCTATTGGAGTTAATGCCATTGCCAAACCAGGGTTTAGTTCAGGTGCTGCCATCAAAGCGGTACAGGAAGTTGCCGAAACCAAGTTGCCAAAAGGCTATACCATTGAATTCTCTGGCTTGACTAAAGAAGAAATAGAATCTTCAGGACAATCGGCCTTGATATTCGGATTGAGTTTGTTGTTTGTATTCTTCTTATTGGCAGCGCAATACGAAAGTTATATACTTCCGATGGCGGTATTATTATCGATACCAACAGGAATCTTCGGAGTATTTGCAGCGATTGGCTTAACGGGAATTGAGAACAATATTTATGTACAGGTTGCCTTAATCATGCTTATCGGATTGCTGGCTAAAAATGCGATTCTGATTGTAGAATATGCAGTGCAAAGAAGAAAAGCAGGGAAATCATTATTAGCATCAGCTTTAGAAGCAGCCAAGTTACGTTTGCGACCAATTATCATGACATCTTTTGCTTTTGTTGTTGGGCTTACGCCAATGATGCGCGCTACAGGACCATCGGCATTGGGTAACCACTCAATTAGTATTGGTGCGGCAGGTGGAATGGTTTCAGGAGTAATCTTAGGAATCTTTATCATCCCGGTGCTGTTCATTACGTTCCAGTATTTACAAGAGTTGGTAACGGGTAAGCCATTGGCGGTTATTAATAACGAAAAACGTGAACAAGTATAATTTATACCAATAGTAAAAAAATAATCAGATTATGATACAATATATAAAAGCGAGTGTAGTGATGTTGGCTGTAATGGCCAGCTTCACAGCATTTGCCCAGGAAAAGCAAAAAGCTGAGGTTCCCGGAACTTACAGAAACACAACGGTTAGCGACACCACAACTATAGCTGACATCAAATGGAAATCCTTTTTTGAGGAAACCGATTTGGTAAAACTAATCGACGGCGCCTTGGCAAAAAATAACGATTTGCAAATTGCCGATAAGAATATCGAGATTGCCAACAAGCAGTTCAAACAAAGTAAATGGGGCAACGTTCCGCAATTGAATGCTGCTGTAAATGCATCAAGTACACGGCTTTCGGATAACAGTTTTAATGGGATTAACATTCAACAAGCCTTAGGACAACACCATGTGGATGACTATTCGGCAGGATTAAATTTATCTTGGGAAGCCGATATTTGGGGTAAAATCAGAAACCGTAAAAAAGCCGCACAGGCAGCTTACCTTCAGACAGCCGAAGCGAAGAAAGCATTACAGACAGTAATTGTTGCCAACGTTTCAAAAGGTTTCTATGATTTGCTGATGCTGGATGCGCAATTGGCGATTGCCAAAAAAACACTAGAGCTGAATGACAGCACCCTTTTTGCCGTAAACCTACAGTATGAAGCAGGGCAGGTTACCTTGTTAGCCAAAGAACAAACCGAAGCACAAAGACTGATTGCAGCTCAATTGATCCCGGAATTGGAAAAAAACATCCAGCTTCAGGAAAACGGATTGAGTGTATTGTCGGGGACTTTTCCGGATGCTAAGGAAAGAGCAAGTAAGTTGGAAGCCATCATAGTAAAGGAAAACCTTGCTGTTGGAGTTCCGTCACAATTGTTAAGTAAAAGACCTGATGTGAAAAGTGCGGAGTTGGCTTTAAAAGCTGCCAATGCCCGAGTTGGAATTACCAAAGCGAGCTTGTATCCTTCATTAAGCATTACGGCTGCCGGCGGAGTTAATGCCTTTGAGTCGAGTAATTGGTTTACGATACCGGCATCACTATTTGGTTCGGTTGCCGGAGGTCTTACCGCTCCGCTATTGAATGGAAAAAGACTGCGCACCCAATACGAAGTTGCCAAACTAGAGCGTGACCAGGCAGCGATACAATTCAGACAGACTGTTTTGGTTGCGGTTGGTGAAGTGGCTAATGCTTTAGTAAAAATTGAAAAACAAAAAGAACAATTCACACTTGCCAGTCAAAGAGTAGCAACACTTACCAAAGCGGTTAGCAATGCTAATTTGCTTTTCAGAAGCAGTATGGCTACCTATTATGAGGTAAACAATGCACAGGGTAATCTTTTGCAGGCAGAATTAGAATTGGCTGCCATTCAAAAAGAAAGATTGTCATCTAATGTAGAGTTATATCGTGCGTTAGGTGGCGGATGGGAGTAAAGAAAAAAGAAGAAAGAGTAAAGAAAAAGATTAAAAATAACAACCAAACTAACAACGATATGAAAAATACAACCCTCTTAGAACATTTGATTTGTGTGATTAGCAGTGATTGCAATTCAGAACTAGAATACACAAACGAAAATCAGCAGGAAGAAACGCAAGCCGAAAGTGTAGAAGAAGAATTTCATGGCTTTGATATAGATACCGTTTTTGCCAATTGATTTTAAACCGATAACCTAAACCATATATAAGAATGATCAACTTATTGCTTTATCCAATCTCACTGATTCCGCTGCGTATTTTATACGTCATATCGGATGTGTTTGCTTATTTATTGTACCATGTTTTCAAATACCGTCGTAAGGTTGTGAAAGCCAATATCGACAGGTCGTTCCATTATCTTGATGAAACCGAACGGCTGGCTATTGAAAAAAGATTCTATAAGAACTTTTGCGACCACTTTATTGAAACCTTAAAGTTATTGACGATGACCGAACAGGAGTTAAGGCAACATATTACGGCTGACTATTCTGAACTTGAAAAGATATTGGCAACCAATCAAAGTTGTCATGTATATCTTGGACACCAGTTCAATTGGGAATGGGCTAATGCACATGTAGCCTCGGCATTTAAAAATACGAATGTTGTTGTAGCCTATAAACCTATATCGAGTAAATCATTCAATAATTTGATGTTGAAGATAAGAAGCCGCTTTGGTTCTAAAATGGTATCATCCATGAATATGAAAAAAGAAATGGAGGCGTATGCTGATAAACAACATGTATTGGTATTGGTAGCGGATCAGAATCCGAACAAACCAATGAAGAGTTTCTGGACGTCTTTTTTATCGCAGCCAACTGCCTTTATCAGTGGCACCGAATTGTATACTGCCTCGCACAAGACGCCGCTGCTTTTTGCAGAAATAATCAGAGAGGAGCGAGGGCATTACAAGTTTGTATTGACACCTGTTTTTGATTTTACCCAACAGTACAAAACGGGAATACTTACGGCAATTTTCACAGAGAAACTGGAGGATACAATTAAGAGTCATCCTGAGAATTATCTGTGGAGCCATAAGCGATGGAAACATATTTATAAAAATGAATACAGTAAACGATTTTTTGATAAATCGATAATGGCACACTAAAAACAAGAGATATCCAATTAAATGCTGTACCGCGGGTTAGGCGGCTTATGCGAGTGATGGATGTGATTAGGTTTTTGTTGGGCCCCGGAGTGATGTCCGGGGCTTTTTTTATATAAAAAAACCGCCTACAGTATTATTTGCAAACGGTTTTCAATCAACCTAACATCTATTTTTATACTCTATTCTTATTGTTTTACAAACTGAATTTCAGCAACCAGTTTAATATCTTCACCAACCAATACACCGCCAGTTTCTAATGCTGCGTTCCATGTTAATCCAAAGTCCTTACGGTTGATTTTACCATTTACTGAAAGTCCGATTTTTGTATTTCCCCATGGATCTTTCATCTGTCCACTGTATTCGGTTTCCAATGTTATACTTTTAGTAACATCCTTAATAGTTAAGTCACCTGTAATTTGGAATGCACCTTCATTTAATTTTTGTACCCCTGTACTTTTAAAAGTAAGTGTAGCAAAGTTATCTACATCAAAGAAATCGGCACTTCTCAAATGATTATCACGGTCGGCATTTCCGGTATTAACAGAATTCACCTGAGCGGTAAAGTCAATTTTTGAAGTTTCGAAAGCATCATCTTCGTTTTCAATTAGCGCATCGAACTGATCAAATTTACCTGAAACATTGGTAAACATCATGTGTTTTACTTTAAAGCCAATTTCTGAGTGTGTTGGGTCAATAGCCCATGTTGATTTTGTCATTGTATTATTTTTTAAATTGTTATATTCATTTTGATAGTACAAAGGTATGATGAGCGTTTAAGAGGAGCACTTAACCTAGATTAAGAAATGAAGAAGCAAGAAGCAAGAAACAAGATAGGTATCGTCTAAAATAGAACTAACGTCTACTCATTGCAAACGCTCTTTCTTCTTGCTTCTTTCTTCTTGCTTCTTTTTCAAATAATCATATAACAGCCCGCCATAGTAAAAGCAAAGACAATATTCGCCATAAAAAGCTGGGTGTAATAACCATAAACATTCATCTGTGGTTTGCTTCTGGCCTGCATAAATATAAACAGCCAGCCTATCATGCTGAGAATTCCGATTAATGATCCGTAAATCAGTATGCTGTCATAGGAAAGTGTCATCAATCCGGTGTTGAGCATCGCCTGAAAGCCAATGACACACAATAGCCCCAGGACATATTGAATGCCTACGCCTATATATCGGTTCGTTTTGGTATCGCTGACATTAAAATGGCGAACCAAAGCGGACAAAAGATAGGGTTCTTGATAGGGTTGGTGGAACAGCTGTGCGGTAACATAGCTAAAAATAGTCTTTAGGGCAGTGGCTGCAAAAGCCGCGGTGAGGAGTATTAGTAATATCATATATAGTTTGTTTTAAAATCCTGAACCGTAAAATACACGAAGCGTTTCGTAATCGATTTCCTCATCGGTTGGAGAAATATCAGCAGTATCGTCTAAAGGAATGGTCGGGAGCAGTTCCGTTTCCATTTCTTCACTAAAGGTGTGTAGCGGAGGTAAAGTTTCAGGAGTCATAATTTCTATTGTTTCTGTAAATTTACAAAATGGCTAACCGTTTCATTTATAGTATTCTAGATTGGTATTGCATGATTCACAGATATTGAAAAGAAGCAAGAGGCAAGAGAAAAGATTTATGATGTCTAAAATAGTACTTACGTCTTCTTATTGTATATGTTCTTTCTTCTTTCCTCTTTTTTCTAAAAAAAAAACCATCTGCAAATTGCTTCACAGACAGTTTCTTCTACGTTCTGGGTTTGAATACCCCTAGTACGCTAGACCACAGAACTTAAAAAAGTTTATAGATTGATAACACCAATATTTGTAGTTACACCAACTGATACAGTAACATTCACTTGTGTTACCGGAAGTGCCGGCAATTTAGGCGTTGCAGTAAACGTATAGTTTCCGGCAGGAAGTCCTGAAATTTGAAACTGACCTGCAGCATTCACCGTACTCGAGTACACTACGTTTGAAGCTGAAGTAGCCGTTACCGTAGCTTTTGAGCCCACTGAAGTGATGGTTCCCTGGATACTTCCGGTGGTTGTAGCCACTATAGTTCTTAGGACCGGTTTCAATTTGTAAGTTCCAACTCCTGTTTCTACTATTGATGTGTTGGCATCAAAATCAATTAAGATGTTATTTTCTACGTTTTCGTTTAATGTTTGTGTTACATTAATTTTCAAACCCGTTTGGTCAGCACTTGGGGTAGCTAACGGATAAGAAATACCATTTAATTTAAGGGTATTATTGGTACCCAATAGCAATCTGATTTGCGATGCTTTAACATCTCCTAAATCACTTGTAGCAATGATGGTGCTAATACCATTAGATAAATCCAAAAGATTGTAAATGCCTGCAGTAGTATTTAAGGTAATAGTTTGTCCGTTACTTCCTATTACTTCTACAGCCTGTAAATCAATGTTCACCTCGTCATAAGGTCCTGGTGCATCTGTCATACGTACCTTGTACGCATACTGTCCAGAGTCGTCAGAATCTTTACTACAGGAATTTAATGTAATTCCGAAAACAATAATCGATGCAATTAAAAGTGTCTTTTTCATATTAATATATTTAATGCCGTGAATTAGGTTTCACAACATTACAAAGGTGGCGCTATTGTTTTTTTGGATTGTTCTACTATAATGTGCAAGGTTTGTATAATTCACAGACGAAAGAGGCGAGACAAGAAACAAGAGGCAAGAAGCAAGAGAAAAGATTGGTTAGGTTTAGGATACAGAGAACGTTTATTTATTGTAAATCCTCTTGCTTCTTTTCTCTTGCTTCTTTTTTCTTAAATGAAAACTCCCCATTGCTGAGGAGTTTTTATATAGTGGTATTTGTCTTCTGTGTGAATGCTTCCCATACGAAATGGTTGCCATCGATTATGGCTTTTAAAGAAAGATAGGAAATAAGAAATACGATGCAATACAAAAGATCTAATTTGCTTTGTTTTTCTTCGATTCCGTTTGCTGGTAGTACTTTCGATTTTAACATTTAATGTTGCGGTTCTTTTTTGGGACTTAGTTTATTTAATACCGTCATCAATACATTTCCGAGTATATTTTTTATGGGTTTTTGGAAACGACCCAGAAATGGATTTCGGGTTAAATATTGAGATGTCATGTTAACAGCGCTGTCCAATAAACCTGATTTTATTTCAGGGGCAGCCGTAAGTTGTTTAAAGCTGTTTTTTATGAAGTACAACGGATTTAACTGCTCGACCGTACTGTGAAACTGCAGTTTGAGTAGTTCTAACTCGACCTTTTGCTTGATTTCCAGGGCTATAATGCGTTCCATCAGGAAGTCTTTTTCTTCTGGGGTTTTCATCAGACTATTTATTATGGTTTGGAAGCTCAAAACTTCGGATAACAAAGTTACTTACTGGTTTTTTAATCCAGGTTTTTCGGAAAACAAAAAGAAATATACCTAGTAAAACATAGAATAGTCCCATAACTAAAAACCCATAAGCTGTATTTTGCAGCATATCACCTATCCAAAGAGATAGGGCTACTGTAAAGAGTAAGGCAATAACAAAAACTACTAAAGTCATTACTAATTTTACAGCTAAAGAAGAAAATAGCGCTGCTGTTTCATAAATAGCTGAGTACTTGTAGAGTTCAAAAGAAGTCTTGCTGTACTTTTCTATTCTTTCGAAGAGCTTTTCAATCGTAGCGGCGCTATTTTCCATAAGTATTTTAAAAAAAGTTAAGTATTAAAGGGCTTACTTCTCTTGATGATCAGAAGCAAACTCTTTGGCATCTTCCATCACATTTTCATATTTGGTATTTATGCCATTATACAATTCACCAAATTTGTTTTTAAGTTCTTTGGTGTAATCATTCCCTTTTTTCATAATTCTTTTTCTTGTTTTAGTTCCTTTTGCAGGGGCAAAAAGGATTCCGGCTATGGCTCCAACGGCCACGCCACCTAAAACACCTAATATAACATTGCTATTCTTCATAATTTTAATTGTATTTAATTATTTAATTGTTTTTAAAGTCTTCTTCCTTGTATAATTCTTAATATTACGGCAATCACTGCAATAAGCAGCAGTATGTGTATAAGCCCTCCGGTACTGAAAGCAAAATATCCGATAGCCCACAAAATGAGGAGAATTACGGCGATAGTGTATAGTAAATTGTTCATGATAATTTTTTTTAAGTATTATTAGTTTTATTTTGATATACCATAAAGATACTGTCTTACAAGTCAATCCGTTTTACACAATTACTTCTTAAGATTGTATTATTCACACGTATCCGGATTAGATAGTTTTTTTAAAAAAAAAGCACCAAAACTTTGGTGCTTTTTACTGCTATTGTCATTTGAGGCAAACAGCATTTAATTTTTATTTTTGAATGTTGGACTTGAGAAAAAAAAGAGATTGTAACAGTAATATTTGACAGCTAATTCTTATTGCAGCCTAGAGCCAGTTTAATCTTTGAGGGCGATACTCAGCTATAGATTACTTTTTCTCTTAGTACCAAGTATATCTGACAATCTCTTTTCAACATTCAAGAACAAAAATTATTTATTGTTATGAGTAGTAAACTCTAAAAAACGACCACACCAATATCGGTAGTAACCCCAGCTTGTACTACAACATCTGTTTGTATAACCGGAAGTAACGGCAATACCGGTGTTATCGTAACCGTATATGTTCCTGGTGGCAATCCGGTGATTCTAAAATCTCCGTTAAAATCTACATTACTGCCATATTCGATACCAGTTGAAGAAACGGCACTTACCATGGCTAATGTACCAATCGGAGTAATGCTTCCTTCAATGTTTCCTGAAAGGGCAGCTACTACTGTTCTCAATACCGGTTTTAGCTTAAAGGTTCCGTTTCCGGTTTGGACTACTGAAGTATTAGCATCAAAATCGATAAGAATACTGTTGTCAATATCAGCCTGTAAGGTTTGATGTACTTGTAGTTTTAAACCTGATTGTTCGGCACTTGGAGTACTTAGCGGATAGGTTACACCATCAAGTACTATAGAGTTGTTGGATCCTAAAATCAATCTAATTTGACTTACATCAGCATCGTGTAATGTGCTGGATGCAATAAGTGTATCGGCACCGTTAGTAAAATCTAACAAATTATAGATTCCGGCATTCGTATTCAAAGAAACAGTTTCGCCATTGGCTCCGGTAACCTGAACACTTCGAATATCTACATTTACTTCACTATAAGGTCCGGGATCATCAGTCATACGAACTTTGTATGGATAATTTTCTGAAGAAGAATTATCACTGCTACAAGAGTTTAATGTAATTGCAAAGGCAATCATGAACGGCATTAGAATTATCTTTTTCATTTTTAAAGTATTTAAGTTATTATTAATACATTACAAAGTTCAACTAACTTCAATGCTATTTTGTTACAACATATCTTTTGAAAGTTTCAAGATTCACATCTAAGGCGCAATCGGCTTATTTTTTCTTGCTTTCAAGCTTTTGTTCTTCGAGTTCTTTTTTCTTTTTGGCGGCTTCTTTTTCTTTTTTCTTAAAATAACCACGTAAAAGAATGTTGTGTTTAGCAGCCTCCATATTTTCGTTTAAGCCTTTGGTTGCATTTTGCATATTATTAAGTGTAGCATCAAGTGACTTACCCATTTTATCGTCGTTTACCAACTTGGAAAGCATACTGTTTTTGTTATTCATTTTGGATGTGAATTCAGCCAGTTCATAGGTGATTATCTGTGCATTATCTACACTGACTTTTACACTTTTCATAATGTCTTCCATTTCGATGGCTTTGGTTGAGGCGATGGTAGCATTGTTTTTCACGATTACTTTTGACTTTGTCCCCGGAGAAATGGTCAATACTTTATCTCCCATCAATCCGTCAGAACCAATACTGGCCATGGCATCGGTCTTGATGTATTTGCGGACTTCCTCTTTGATGACTACTATTACCACAACCGAGGTGTCGGAAACAAATTCGATAGCTTTTACGGAACCGATATTGATACCTGAAAAGCGAACATTGTTGCCTACTTTCAATCCACTTACAGTACTAAAGTTTGCTTTTAACTGAAACGTTTCACCAAATAGATTTCTGTTTTTACCAATAAAATAGATGCCAATTATAAAAAGTAGTACTCCAATAATGACAAACATGCCTAATTTCCATATATATCCTGTTTTTTTTATCATAGCTGTTATTTTAAATTATATAAAAAAAGACCTAACCCACGAGTCTTTACTTTTTTCCAATTCGGTATAAGTGCCTTCCGCATGAATGACACCATCTTTTAAAATCAGGATCCTATTGCCTGTTAATTTGGCGCAAGCCATATCGTGCGTAATAACGAGCGAAGTGGTTTTGTATTCTTTCTGAATGGAAACCATCAATTCACTGATTTCTCTCGCCGTTATAGTATCCAGTCCCGAAGTAGGCTCGTCATACAATATGATTTCCGGTTTGATGATTAATGTTCTGGCCATACCGATGCGCTTTCGCATACCTCCCGAGAGTTCAGAAGGCATTTTGTCAATCGCTTCCAATAAACCTACACTCTGAAGGGCTTCTGTTATTTGGGTTTCAATAGCTTCTTTTGAGATTGTCTTATCGTGATGTTTTAAGGTAAACGTCAGGTTTTGTCTTACCGACATGGAGTCGTAAAGTGCTCCATTCTGAAACATAAAACCTATGCGCGCTCTGATGGTATTGAGATCATTGTTGTTGAGTTTGGTGATATCGATACCGAAGACTTTTATTTCTCCCTGGTCGGCTTTTTCCAATCCGACTAAACATTTAATCGTCACCGATTTTCCGGTTCCTGAACGACCAAGGATTACTACATCTTCACTTTTGTTTACGGTGATATTGACGCCATTCAGCACTTCATTATCGCCAAAGGCTTTGTGTAGATTAGTGATTGCTATGACTGGTGAATTTCGTTCCATTAGAAAAATAAATCAGTTATTTGTACGGCCAGCATATCAATAATAAAAATAGAAAGTGAAGCGGTTACCACTGCCGAGTTGGCTGCAATACCAACACTCGCAGTTCCGTTGGATGCATTGAACCCTTTGTAGCAGCCAATCAGTCCAATGAAAAACCCGAAGAAGAAGGTTTTAATAGTGGCAGGCATGACATCGAGAAATTCCAAATGTTCAAAAACACCGGCAAAGTAGCGGTACATGCTCATATTGCCATGAACGTTATAGCCAATATATCCACCAAAAATCCCAACAAAATCGGCATAAATAACCAAAATGGGAATCATTATGGTAGTAGCTAATATTCGGGTTACTACCAAATACTTATACGGATTAATAGCCGAAACTTCCATAGCATCAATCTGCTCGGTCACTTTCATCGAACCTAATTCGGCACCAATGCCTGAAGCAATTTTTCCGGCACAGATTAAGGCAGTGATTACAGGAGCAATTTCCCGTATCAATGAAAGCGAGACCATGCTTGGCAACCAGGATTCGGCACCAAACTTTGCCATCGTTGGACGCGATTGTATCGTGAGCACCAAACCCATGATAAAACCGGTTATAGTTACCAACGGTAATGATTTATAGCCCACAGCATAACACTGTCTTATAAATTCATTTATCTGAAAAGGTGGTCTAAAGACTTCTTTAAAAAACCTTGCAGCAAATAAGGTAATGTTACCGGTATCAGTGAAAATATTTTTTAAGGCAGTAATCATAGTTCTATAAGTTATAATTTGTAGTAAACAGAAATTTGTTTGACACTGCTTTTAACTAAAATTCTCTGAAAAGATTCAGAGAATTAAAGGTATGAGAACGTAAAAAGGTACATCGAAGTATTTTTTGACTATAAGATTAAAATCAATAATAAAATGATAATGATAATGGCTCCAACAGAAAGATAAACCCCGTTGTTGCTGGCTTTCATCGTTGCTTTGATTTCTTTGACTTCTTTACGTAATGCTTTTTTCTCAACTCTTGTTAGATTGGATTTATCCATATCTTTGATTTCTTTTAATCGGTTGAGCAATACTTCTGTTTTAGCATCTTCTGCAGCTTTGTTACTGATTGATGTAGTTTCCGGTGTTACCGGTTCGGCAAATGTCGGTACAGTACAAGCCAATGTTAGTGCTACAACCGCCATTCTGAGTTTTGAAATTGTTTTCATAATTTAATTTTTTTAAGGATTAATTAAAATTCCCTTTTTGCTTTTTTGGTTAGTAAAAAGGATTTATTCGCAGGTATAAATTTCATAATATTTAGGTACATAGTTGTTATACAACTATTTGTATAAGTTGCATTATTCACACTTTCGGTAAAGGGTGAGTCAATAGGTGTCAATAAAAAAAGGCTGCCTCAACGAGGCAACCTTTTAAAAAAACTAGGGCATAATATTTTATATGTTAGTAGGCAATTTTCAATTCCACTCTACGGTTTTTTGAACGTCCTAAAGAAGTTTTGTTATCCGCAATCGGTTTGGTTTCTCCAAATCCGGTTGATGTTAAATGAGAGTCAGAAACCCCTTTACTGATTAAATAAGCCCGAACAGAATTGGTACGTTTTTGTGATAGCACCATATTGAATTCATCCGAACCATTGCTGTCGGTATGACCATCGATTGTCAGATTGGCAGCATCATACTTGTTAAGGATTGCAACTAATTCATCTAATAAAACTAAAGAAGCAACTTTTAATTTATCACTATTGTTTTCGAAGAAAATTTTACTTCCGATATAAGTGATTCTTACTACGTCTTTTTTGGCAATTTCCGGACAACCTTTATTTTCTGCAGTTCCTTTGGCATTTGGACAACGATCATCAATATCGGCTATACCATCGCCATCGGTATCAGGGCAACCTTTTAAACTAACCGGACCATAAGTATCAGGGCAACGATCTTCGTCGTTATTGACACCATCTTTGTCATTATCCAAAGCACATCCGACTGCATCAACTTTGCTTCCCGGAGTTGAGTTTGGACATTTATCATCTAAATCAGCTACGCCATCATTATCAGCATCCGGGCAACCTTTTAGCGCAACTGTTCCTCTGGTATCCGGGCAACGATCTTCAGCATCTGTAACTCCGTCATTATCTCTATCAGGGCAACCATTCATAAGTGCATTTCCTGCGACATCTGGACAAGAGTCTAAATAATCATATACACCATCACCATCACGGTCTAATGGACATCCTTTTTTATCAACGGAAACACCAGCCGGAGTATCCGGACATTTGTCTTTACTATCAGAAACGCCATCATTATCAGCGTCTTTTTTGCTTCCAAAATTGAATGTCAATCCGGCCATGTGCATCAAGTAATCGTCTTTTTTTCCATTTACGATTCCGTCTCGTCTATCGTTATTGGTAAATACAAATGTTTCCTGAAGGTTAAGTGAAACTACAGGAGATAATCTGAAATTAATACCTCCACCGACTACAGGAAAAGTAGTGTCGATTTTTGGTTTATGAAAGTTAAGTTGTCTGTCAAAAAGAATACCACCCCAACCACCAAATACATAAGGTCTAACGGCAAATTCTGGTCCAATAAGGTTTAATCTTAAATTAATGGAAGCTGAACTGTAATCACTTTTAAATCCGGTAACACCGCTGTCGTATCCTAGCGTTCCACGAGTATATAGAGCGCTTATATCTATATATTTCCATAAATATCTTGACACACTTAGACCGGCAAAGCCATACATGGTTTTATCAGTTTTGTACCAATCTCTGCCTAAATCTCCATTGTATTGAATGATTCCGCCATGAAGACCAACGTTCCATTTCTTGTCTTCGGTTTGCGCTTTTGTTGTAAGTGTAGATGCCAGGCATATACATAAGAGTAGTAATTTTTTCATGTTTTGAGTTTTTTATTATTTAAGGCAAAGGTTACTAACATTGGTTGCCATAGTGTTATACAACTATTATTATAGTTTGTGTTATTCACACTTTTTAAAAATTGACAAAAAAACCCTGCCGTTAAGTGCGACAGGGCTAGATAATAAGTGTTCCCCACTTATCATCAACTAACCAAAAAAATCAACCTAAACATTTTTAACATTTATACACTGTATGGCATGCAGTATTCATCGAAGTATTTTTATAGTCACACTATATTTTCATAAGTGACGGCTTTGTATGCTTTTTTTATCTTTGGGATTTTATTAATCTCCGGAAATTTGCTTTCCAGTAAATTAATATGTTCTCCTGTATAGTCTGAAAGTAAGGTAAGCGATTCTACTAATTCAAATGTGGTAGCACTTCTCATTAAGATTGGAACGACAACCAAAAGTTGTTTTTCATGCCAATAGATTTTTTTTAATTCATTCATAGCCTCTTCACACAAAGCTTTAGTAGCGAAATGTTTCTTCTTATCGGCCATACTTTTAACCTGGTCATGGGAAGTTCTGGTCAGAAAATTGCTTGCTCTGTTCTTCATCTTCATTTCGTTTTTGAATTTATTTATTCGAAAAAAAGTCTCTGACAAAAGCATGTTGTTCTCTTGGCGTCATTTTATCGGTTTGCTTTACCTGGATTTTAATATTATGGAAACGGGCATCGGCCACTATAACATTGAAAAGTTCTTCTTTGGCATTGGTTGGACCAAAGAGAATAACTTCATTATACTTTTTGACAGCAGCCAACAGTTTATTATAATATTTGGATTGTTTCTGTTGCTCTTTATTGTGCAAATGATCCTCGCCTTTTAGAAGGCTTTCCATTTTTTCCTGATGTGTAAAATTGGATTCGATAGTTTGAACTTCAAACGGATTGCTTGAAAATTCCATTAAATGAGCAATGGAATGATCCATCCAAATGCCGATTTTTTTTGCTGTAGTTTCCATGTTGATTTTGTTTTACTAACTCTAATAAAGTTATTACTAGAAGTTTATTTTAGTATTACAAAGTTGCCATAGAAGCGGTAATAATCGATTATAAAATTTATGCATTATTTTTTATAATTCACACATTGTCTAGGGATTACATGCGGTCCATATACCAACTGAGTTCTTTTTCCATTTTTTGGTATTTAAAGATGTTGGAAATTACCTTTTGCAAACGAATAAAAGCGGTTTCACTTTTCACAACATAATCAAATGCTTTGTGATGCATGCAACTTACCGCCACTTCAATCTTATCTTGACTCGATAGCATGATTACAGGAATGCCGCCATTGGTATCTTTGATTATATCTAAAGTTTGCATTCCGTTTATAGCATTTTTTACTACTCCATCCAGATGGTAATCCAATACAATGACATCGGGCTTTTTGGCTAAATTTTGAATGCACAATTCTCCGGTTGAAAAGGTTTCTACATCAAAATTGGTATGTTCCATAAATTGTATCTCCAATGATTTTAAGAAAACGGCATCATCATCGACCAGGAAGAGTTTTACTTTATGTTCAGCTTTCATAACTTATTTTTTTAAATGGATTAATTCATTTTCTAATTCTACAAACGATTGTAAGCATACTTTTTCAAGTTCTGTGACCAAATCATTTAACTCTTCCGACAGTTCTAATTTTTCGGCATAATCCTGAATCTTTTTAGCCAGTTCTTCATATTGCACATTGATGCCCATTATGGCAAAAGAAGGTATTATTTTGTGTGCGGTGGCTTTTAATAATGGCCAATCTTTATCCCGGAAACTTTGCTTCATCGAGAGCAGTAATGGCGGTGTTTGTTTTAGATATACCTGTATCATTTCGGTCATTAATTTCGGGTTGGCTTTGGTGAGTTGTGTCAGATAACTCAAATCCACATATTTTATGGTTTGGGTTTGTCTGTTACCTTTGATTTCATTTTCGATTATGGCGATTGGTTTTTTTATAAAGGTGATTAATTTGCTGTATAACAAACGCTCGTCAACCGGTTTCGAAATATAATCGTTCATGCCAACGGCTTTGCATTTGGCCACATCAACCGTAGTTACATCAGCGGTTAAGGCTATGATAGGCAAGGTTAGTTTCATCGTTTGTCTGATATATTCGGTGGCTTCAAAGCCATTCATCTCGGGCATTTGCAAGTCCATTAGAATAATATCATACTTGTTTTTTTGCAGCTTTTCAACGGCAATTTTGCCATTGGCAGCAATTTCACATTCGAAACCAAAATCGTCCAGCAGCGTTTTCATTAGCAACTGATTTAGTTCCATGTCTTCTACGACTAATATTTTGGTGTCTTTTATTTCGGTATCGATTTCGAAAATTTCGGGTTCTAATACGGTTTCAACATGGGTTTTATCAAAATAGAGCATAAAGCTAAAAGTAGAGCCATTGCCAATTGTACTTTCTACTTCAATTGTTCCATTTTGAGCTTCTACTAATTGTTTTACAATGGCTAGTCCTAAACCGGTTCCGCCAAATATTCGGGAAGTTCCGCTGGTTGCCTGTTGAAAGTTTTCAAATATTTTATCTGTTTTGGTTTCGCTAATGCCAATGCCGGTATCAGCTACCGAAAATCGTATGGCTACATCGTCATCGGTTTCAGAAACCAATTTTACACTGATTGTTATTTTTCCTATGCTTGTGAATTTAACAGCATTACTAACTAAATTCAGTATGATTTGATGTAAACGCACCGGATCGCCGACTAAAACCTCAGGAATAGTGGCATCATAATGTGTAACTAATTTTAAGTTTTTCTCCTGAATCTTAGTTTCAAAGAGATGCAACATCGCTTTTATGGATAGCTTTAGTTTGAAAGGTGTTTTTTCAAAAGTCATTTTTCCGGCATCGACTTTGGCTAAATCGAGAATGTCATTGATAAGTACAATTAAGGCATCGCCACTCATTTTAATAGCAGTAAGGTATTCTTTTTGTTTGGCGGTCAGTTCGGTTTTGAGCACCACTTTGGTAAATCCGATGATGGCATTCATTGGAGTCCGAATTTCGTGACTCATATTCGACAAGAACTGTTGTTTAGATTTTACCGCTTCATTGGCTTTCGTAGTCGCTGCTTCTGCTATAATTTTGGCTTCTTCAGCAATAGAGGATGCCAGTTCGGCAAAAGTTTTGGCTTCAATTAATTCTTTTTCCGCCTTTTTTTGTTCGGTGATATCCCGAGCCACTACAACGGCACCAATAATATTTCCTTTTTCATCTTTATAAACAGAGCCGTTAAACAGTACATGAACCAATTCGCCATCGGTAATGACTAGTGGATAATCGATGATAAATCCTTTATCAAAAACTTCTTTGTATACTTTTTTTGCTTTTTCAGGTTCTGTAAAATAATCAAAAAAATCGGATCCAATTAGTTCTTCTTTTGAAACGCCGGTTACCCTGACAGAAGCTTGATTCGTATCGGTAATTTTTCCCTTGGGGCTTATGGTAAACAAAGGATCCCGACTGGCTTCGATAAGACTTAACGAATATTGCGAAGCTACTTTTAAGGAGTAATTATAGGCTTCGAGTTCTTTGTTTTCGGAAACCCGTTTTTCTTTTTCCTGATTTTGAAAATCAAGCTCTTTATCGGCTATTACCAATTCATCTGCCCGATCTTGCTTTTCTCCGGTTTGAAATAATAATTCTTTGTTGGCAATGATTAATTCGGCTGCCCGTTTTTCTTTTATTTTGTTTTGGTATTCCAATTCTTTGTTGGCGATGAGTAATTCCTCTGCGCGTTTTTCTTTTTCGCTGTTTTGGTGTTCGAGTTCTATATTGGCAATGGCTAATTCAGCGGCGCGTTTTTCTTTTTCGGCATTTTGAAAAGCCAGTTCTTTATTGGCAACCACCAGTTCGGCCGTAGTTTTCTTTTGTTCGGTGATGTCAATAAAGGAAGTATGTATGCATTCCGTTTCACCTAATTTCATGACTTGAATGGAAATGAGAAACCAAAAGGATTTTCCTTTTTTATTTTTGAGACTGATTTCGATATTGTCTAAAACCTCGGTGCTTTTTAACTGTAAAGTTATTTTCTCGCGAATTTCAGGTGCAATGATTCCCAATTCTGTTGACGTTTTTCCCATGATTTCGGCTTTAGTATAGCCAAAACAATGCAGAAACGATTTGTTCACATAGAGAAAGCGAGACGTTTTTGCATCGGTAAAAGTCATACCAATAGCGCTGTTTTCAAACATTTCAAAAAACAAATCCGTTGGATTGTCAGGTAAAGTTTCCGATAGTTCGGTTTTGTTCATAGGTTTTATATTAAGATTAATTACCCAATTCTTCAATGGGGCTTCTTCTTTTGTCTTTTAATGCTTTGAAATGGGAAGGCGATAAGCCGGTTACTTTTTTGAATTGAGTGGATAAATGTGCCACACTGCTGTAGTTCATTTTCCAGGCAATTTCAGTAATATTCAGCTCATCATAAATAATCAATTCTTTGATGCGTTCTACTTTGTGTAAAATCAAAAATTGCTCTATGGTAGTGCCTTGTACTTCTGAAAACAAGTTGGCGAGATAGGTATAATTTTGATTTAATTTTTCACTCAAATGCTCCGAAAAAGTTATTTTGATAGGCTCATCAGCATAGTGAATCATTTCGATGATTACATTTTTTATCTTTTCAATCATTATTGCTCTTTTGTCATCCATCAGTTCTAAACCGGATTCAAACAAGTTCGCTTTTAATAGTGCTTTCTTTTCTTCAGAAATGTCTTCCATGATCTCTACCACACCCAAATCTACAATGATAAAGTGAAGACCTAATTTTTTGAGTTCGTCTTTAACCATCATTTTGCAGCGGTTACTGACCATGTATTTTATGTAGAGTTTCAAAATAGTTTGTTTAGACTGTTTAGTCAAAGGTGTGTTTTTAAATCAAATACCTATTGTATAATATTGGAATTAAATGATATAATTCACACATCATCTAAGTTGATACGCTTTTTGTCTTTAAGGTTTTTGAAAAAGGTAGGTGTTAGTCCTGTTACTTTTTTAAATTGGGTGGATAAATGCGAGACACTACTGTAATTCATTCGGTATGATATCTCGGTGAGGTTGAGTTCATCATAGAGCAGCAGTTCTTTTACTTTTTCTATTTTGTGGGCAATGATATAGTGTTCGATGGTAACCCCTTTAACTTCAGAGAAGATATTGGCCAGATAAGTGTAATCATAGTCCATCATTTTGCTGATGTATTCGGAGTAGTTTACTTTGGGCAACTCATCATTGTAATGGATCATCTCAGTGATGACAATTTTTATTTTTTCAATCAGCATAGCCTTTTTATCGTCCATCAATTCTAAACCCGATTCCAATAAAGCAGCTTTTAATTTGGCTCGTTGTTCGTTGCTAAGATCTTCCATTATTTCGACCACACCAAGCTCAACAGAAGTATGATGTAGTCCTAAATTTTTTAATTCTTCCTTGACTAACATTTTACAACGCAGACTAACCATATACTTAACGTAGAGTTTCATTTTTTTGAAGTTCATTTGAAAAGCACTTTAGTGTGCTCCCAACATTAAACTCGGAGTTTTACCTTTTTTTCATTTGCAATGAAATTTTTCAGCAACAATATAATTATGAAGATTACTATTTAATCTTCATAACCACTTTTAATGATAGTGGAAATCATTTTGAATTGTTCGTTGGCATTGAAACTATGGCGCGCATGAGCCGGAATTATAATACCTTCTCCTAATCCAAGTTTGTGTTTTTGGTTTTTAATGATAATCTCTGCCGCTCCGTGAATAATTTGAATGTAATTATCATAAGGAGATGTTTTTTCGGCAAGCTCTTCGCCGGCATCAAATGAGGAGGCAGTAATATTACCCGTCGTTTTTTTGATAATAGTTTTGCTTACCACGGCGTTGGGTATGTATTGAATAATTTCAACGATAATGTGCGATTTAGATTTTTCAATTTCTGAAGTATCCATGATTTTTGTTTAGGTATATATTATATAACAATTTCACAAAAATGGTTTTATTCATGATATAATTATCTGTTAAAGGTAGTCTCTTTAAAATGGTTATTATCCCATAATTGAGTAAATGATTTTTTATTTTCGTATCGTAATATAAAAGACAAGAGATATGCTTTTTATATCCTACGATTCATCCTTTGTAGTACGCACTAAACTGATACCTGATGCAAAGAAAATTATGCCTAAGGCACCATAGATAATAAGTGTTTTAATATCTCTTGTGCTTTCTGTTGCTGTCAGGAAAACCTGTGCTGCATAAATAAGACTTATGATTCCAAGTAAGGTAAGTAAGGCTCCAAATATTCTTTTAAGATTCATGATTTTTTATTTAAAATTAGTTAGCCTTTTTTGTTGTATAAGGCAACCTCAAAGGTTATTCTTTTAAATAACCTAAACTTCTATAATAATTTTATTTAATTGTATAATTCACACATTTAGGCAAACAAAAAACGCCCGAGAACTTAATCCCGGACGTTTTCACACTATGAAAATTATTATGTACTACTTCATTTTTCCATTGACCATTGCAACGGCAGCACCAACACCTGTAGCCAATACCATTCCGGCAACTATGTCAATTGCCATTAGTTTAACGTCAATGGTTTCTTGTGTCATATTCATGAAGAACCAACTGCACATTCCCATTAGAACGGAAATACCAAGTGCCATTTTAATTCCGGCAGCCATGTTTGAAATTCCTTCACCTTGTGAAAAAACCCAGGAGATTAAAAATCCGAAAGACATGCATCCCAAGAAAATAAACAGCATGTTTTCTGCTGGACCATCACATGCGCTTTTTGGAAAAGTGTCTTTAAGCAGCATTCCGTAAACTACCCATCCTAATAAGAAGTCTACAATACCACCTACAATTCCGCCGACAATAAAGTTTTTTACATTCATAATTAAAAGTTTTATTGGTTAATGAAATAAAATTACCCATTATTAAACAATTGTTAAAAATTAACATAATTAATTATTAACTATTTAAAAATGAGGATTGTTAATAACCTATTTAATAAACTATTATGAATTTTTGGTATAAACGGAATGCAAAAAGCTTCCTGAAAAATGGCAGGAAGCTTTGCTGTGAATGAGATTAGTAAGCATTATGATTTTTTAAAATTGCCGCTGTCGACATCTTTCAAAAAGGAAATTACACCCGGAAAATAATGTTCCTGATCATCGTACTGCGAACAATGGCTTCCGTTTGGACAATATAAAAAGCGCCCGTTTTGGACTTCTTTGGATATCCATTCCATATGTTTTGGATCCATCGTATCATATTTTGCGCCGATAACCAAGGTTGGAATCGTAAGCGTTTTTAGTTTTGAAGTGATATCCCAATCTTTTAAAGTAGCATCACCTGTAATTCCGAATTCACTTGGACCTTGCATAAACACATACACATCCGGATTTAAATGCTTGAAAGCACGGTTTATAGATTCCGGCCATTGTTCAACAGGTTTTCTCAATATGTGTTCTGAATAATAATATTTATACAACAATTCCATGTATTTTGGATTTGTATAATCCTTCTTTGCTTCAAACTCTTTGATTTGTGCAAATACTTCTTTAGGAAGCATTGGTCCCAGAACATCTTCAGCATATTTGTTATAAGCCGGAGCACTTGCCATCATATTAGCAATGACTAATCCTTTTAAGTTCTTCTGATATTTTAAAGCGTATTCCATGGCAAGGATTCCGCCCCAGGATTGTCCCATTAAATAGAAGTTAGAATTGTCTAATTTCAATGCTTTGCGCACTTGTTCAACTTCATCAACAAAGCGGTCAATCGTCCATAAACTATTGTCAGTAGGCTGGTCGCTGTAGTAGGAACCTAATTGGTCGTAATAAATGTATTCAATGCTTTCATTAGGGAAATAGCCATCAAAACTTTCAAAGAATTCGTGCGTTCCGCCCGGACCGCCATGTAATAAAAGGACTTTTATTTTGGGATTGTTACCAACACGTTTTGTCCAGACATTGAATTTGCCAATTGGAGTAGTGATTGGAATCATTTTGATTCCACCGGTTGCCTGATCATCACTTTTGGAGTAATCCAGATAGTTGGCTTTTGTAGTGTCTTCTGTTTTACTTTCTTTGCAGCCTGAAAATAAAATTATCAATAACAAGCTGCTTACAATTGTTCTAATTTTCATGTTCTAAAGGATTTATTCCGCTGCGCTCCATACAATTGCTTCGCCTATTCAGCTAAAGCTTCGAGTCGGCAGCGCCTTGGGTTAAGATTAGTTTGAGTCGTATATTTTATGGAATAAATTGATATATTTTTCCATGACAACTTTACGCTTCAGCTTCATAGTTGGTGTTAAATGTCCGGCTGGTACGGTCCATAAATCCGGAGTTAACTCAAACTTCTTGATTTTTTCCCAGTTTCCGAATTTTTCATTAATGGTATCAACTTCCTGTTGAATTCGTTTAATGACTTCATCGTTTGCTATAATTTCTTCGTTGGTTGTTCCAATGTTTGTTTTGTGCAGTTTTGCCCATTCTTTTACGAATTCAAAATTGGGTTGAATAAAGGCAGCAGGCATTTTTTGTCCATCGCCAATGACCATGATTTGCTCAATAAAACGCGATTGTTTCATGGCGTTTTCAAGTAACTGCGGCGCAATATATTTTCCGCCCGATGTTTTGAACATTTCTTTTTTACGGTCTGTAATTCTGAGAAAACCATCGGCATCAATTTCTCCAATATCACCGGTGTGGAAATATCCGTCAACAATAGCTTCTTTGGTTAAGGTTTCGTCTTTGTAATAACCCATCATCACATTCGGTCCTTTGCAAAGGATTTCGCCATCGGCAGCGATTTTTACTTCTACATTTTGTATAATCCTTCCGGCAGTCCCAATTTTGAAACCTTTGTTTCTCAAATCATTTACCGATATAACAGGTGAGGTTTCAGACAGACCATAACCTTCCATTACATAGATTTCTGCCGCTGCAAATATTCGGGCTAAACGCGGCTGTAAGGCTGCACTCCCGTTAACAATCAAATCTAATTTTCCGCCCAAACCATCTTTCCATTTGCTGAAAATAAGCTTGCGCGCGATTTTTAATTGAAACTCATACCAAAAGCCATTGACTCCATATGGCTCATATTTCAATCCGATTTCAATTGCCCAGAAAAACAGTTTCTTTTTAATTCCGGTCAGTTCCGAACCTTTGGCAATAATCTTGTCATAGACTTTTTCAATAAGTCTGGGAACGCCTGTCATTACGTTAGGATGGACTTCCTTTATGTTATCAGATATCTTTTCAATCGATTCGCCAAAATAGATAGCCACGCCATAATACTGATAAATGTAAGTCACCATTCGTTCATAAATATGGCAGATAGGCAGGAAGCTCAACGCACGACTTTTTCCCGCGTCAAATGGAATGCGTTCGGCACTGTCTAAAACATTTGAAACGATATTGTTGTGTGAAAGCATTACGCCTTTTGGTTTTCCGGTTGTTCCCGAAGTATAAATTATTGTGGCTAATTCTAGAGGTGCAATATTATTTTTTCGTTCTTCAACTTCATTCTGATTGCTTTCGTCTTTTCCTAATTCAAGTAATTCCGACCAGTTTTTGCATCCGGTAATTTCATTGAAAGAATACACTTCTTTGAGTTTTGGAACATTATTTTTAATAAAATTCAATTTACCCAAAACTTCTTCATCCGAAACAAAGCAATAAATAGCTTCCGAATGATTCAAAATATACTCATAATCAGTTTCTGAAATGGTTGGATATATCGGAACTGTTTGCGCTCCGGTTTGTAAAATTCCAATATCCATAATATGCCATTCTGTCCTGTTATTAGAAGAAATGATGGCAATCTTATCGTTTTTCTGAACTCCCAAACGCAGCAAGGCTCTCGAAATAATGTTGGCTTTTTCAAGATATTCTTTAGTTGAGGTTTTAACCCATTGTCCGTTATGTTTAGTAACTAATGCATCCTGAAGATTGTATTTTTCAAGTTGATGGTAAGGAAAGTCAAAAAGTCTCGAGATTTGAGTCATTGTACTGCTAATTTTAATGCAAATTAATTAATATTAGTGTCATGCACAATATTAATTCAAAATATGCAGCATTTACCACCGAAATATGTAGTTTTGTTTCCTTTAATTTTATGCTGAAAATGAAAAAATACCCGCGTATTGAAGAGTATAAAGTGTTAGCCATTAGAATTCTATTGGCTTATGTTTTTTACTCCATAGCCAGAATTTTATTCTATGTATATAACAGTTCTTTAATAAAAGTTGACAGCGTAATAGATTTTCTGAAACTGTGTTTCCACGGTTTGGCTTTTGACACCACAACCATTTTGTATGTCAATGGTTTGTTTATTCTGGCTTCCATAATTCCGGTGCTTTATAACTCCAAGAAAAACTATCAAAAGGTACTTTTCTACTTGTATTTCATTCCGAATTTACTAGCGTATTCAGCCAATTTTATTGATTTTATTTATTACCGCTATACTTTTAGCAGAAGTACAAGAGCATCGCTTGATACGCTTGAAAATGAGAGTAATAAGATGCTTTTGCTTTTTGATTTTCTGCTTAATTATTGGCATGTGTTTTTATTGTTTTTTGCGCTTTCTTTTATCTGGATTTTGCTATATAAAAAAACCAAAGTGCATCACAAAGCAGAAACGCCAAATATCAAATACTTTGCTACATCAATATTTAGTTTTTTATTAATCGTGACACTTTGTATTGGTGGGATACGTGGTGATTTCAAGAAAAGCACACGACCAATTAATATTCTCGATGCCAGCAGATTTGTTACTAATGTGTCGCAGTCAGATATTGTTTTGAATACGCCATTTGCCATTATCAGAACCTGGAATACCAATACGTTTAAGAAAGTAAATCTGATTTCCAAGGCGCAGGTTGATAGTTTATTGATGCCAATAAAGCAATACAAAAACAATCCGCAGACCAAACCGAATATCGTTATTTTTATTCTGGAAAGCTTTGCACGAGAATACAATGGTGCGTTCAATAAAGGAACAAAAATCCCGGATTATGAAGGCTACACGCCCTTTGTAGATTCGTTATCGCAGCACAGTTTGATTTTTACCAATGCGTATGCCAATGGCTGGAAATCAATACACGGCGTTTCCTCTGTAATTGCGGGAATTCCGTCGTTTCAGAATGCGTTTACGTCATCGCCTTATCCAAAACAAAAAATAGAATCGCTGGTTTCGACTTTAAAAAGTGAAGGTTATGACACTTCTTTTTTTCATGGTGCACCCAATGGTTCGATGGGTTTTCTTGGTTTCGGAAACATCTTAGGTTATGACCATTATTATGGCAAAACAGAATATAATAATGATGCCGATTTTGATGGCGTTTGGGGAATTTGGGATGAGCCTTTCTTCCAATATTTCAACAAAACCTTATCGCAGAAAAAGCAACCTTTTATGGCGACTTTGTTCTCAGTTTCTTCGCATGAGCCATACAAAGTTCCCGAGAAATATGCCGGTAAATTTCCAAAAGGAAAAGTAAATATCAATGAAAGTATTGGCTACACTGATTATGCATTAAAGCAGTTTTTTGCTGCAGCCAAAAAGCAATCGTGGTACAAAAACACCATATTTGTTCTTGTTGCCGATCACGGAAATACTATTGCTTACGATGAATATAAAAAGGAATTCAATAAACATACAGTTCCGATTTTGTTCTTTTCACCAAATGAGAAATATGTTGGTGTGAATACGGATTGGGCACAGCAAATAGATATTTACCCAACGCTGTTAGATATGATAGGGTATCAGAAACCTTTTAGAAGTTGGGGCAGAAGCCTGATTAACGAAAAAAAGGTCGCGCCATTTGTGGTTAAATACGGTTCGAATATGTACCAATTTATGAGCGGCGATTATATCTGCACCTTTGATGGTAAGAAAGCGATTGGGTTTTATGATAAGGATGACAAAGCAATGGAACACAACTTAATTTCAAAACGAAATGCCGCTATGGATTTACTGGAGTTAAGATGTAAAGCATTCGTTCAAGATTATATGGAGAGAGTGATTGACAAACGATTGACGACAGTTAAATAGATTTAATTTTTAACCACAAAAGAATCAAAAGGTTTCAAAAGTCACAAAGAGCTTTGTGTCTTTACTTTTCTTTGTGTCTTTTGTGTTTCATCTTTGGAACTCCAATTATAGCTTATTCATATTCTCCGCCAACGTCTCAATAAACTTTGAAATTGGCCCTTTAATCATCATTGCCATCATTGGGTTAAAATCACCTTCAAAATGTAATTGCACTGCGCTTTGAGCATCAGAAATGGCATCAATGTTAGCCGTTAAAGTAAATGGTAATTTATCACTGGCTGCAGCCAAAACTACTTTAGAATGAGGTGTTTTGTCCTTCATCTTCAATTTGATTTCCGGCATTCCTTTTAGACCAAAGTTGAAAATATCATCACCCAAAACTTCAAATTTGGCAATATTCTCGGGCATTAGTTTTTCAAAGTTTTTTACATCCGATAAAGCATCAAAGATGTGTTGTGCTGATTTTGCTACGGTAACTTTTGGACTTTCTAAGTTCATTTGGTTATTCGGTTATTTGGTTATTTGGGAGACTTATCCCTTTTTACTTAATTAAACATTCCACGTCGACGGACTTTCTCGCCATTCCTGTAATGTTTTCAATTCTTTTTCGGTGATATAATTTTTGGCAACAGCCAATTCTAGTAAATGATTGTAATCGGCCAGCGTGTGTAAATCGACATTTGCTTTTTTGAAATTCTCAACGGCAGCATCAAAGCCATACGTAAAAATTGCGACCATTCCTTTGACATGTGCTCCGGCTTCTTTCAAAGCTTCAACGGCAATCAAACTACTGTTTCCGGTGCTGATTAAATCTTCAACTACAACAACGTTTTGCCCTTTTTGCAAAAATCCTTCCACCTGATTTTGTCTTCCGTGTTTTTTTGGTTCCGGACGAACATAAACAAAAGGCAATCCCATGTATTCCGCTACAAGCATACCAATTCCAATCGCTCCGGTAGCTACTCCTGCAATTACGTCAGGTTTGCCAAATTCTTTCTCAATATGTTTAGAAAATTCTTCCCGTACAAAATTTCTTATCGCTGGGAATGAGAGTATTAGTCGGTTATCGCAGTAAATTGGAGAATTCCAACCCGATGCCCACGTAAAAGGATTTTTTGGATTCAATTTAATTGCATTTATTTGTAAAAGCAATTCGGCTGTTTTTTCGGCTGTGTCTTTATTAAAAATCATAGTACAAATGTATAAAGTTTTTGTCAACGATAAACCACTTTTTTTAACCAACGAAATCGCTAAAGAGACCGATTTTCAGTTGTTTTTGTTGGAAAGCATTGATATTGAGCAACTCATCATCAAAATGTTTCAAAACAAAATTCAAAAGGCATCCTTGTATTATCCTGATGAAAAAGCCATTCTGAAAAAACTAAAAGAAAAAATTCCGGTTTGCAAAGCTGGCGGCGGTTTGGTTTTCAACAAAAATGGCGATGTTTTATTCATTTTCAGAAACGGAAAATGGGATTTGCCAAAAGGCGGCATCGAAAGAGGAGAAGATATTGAAGATACCGCAATGCGTGAAGTAGAAGAGGAAACCGGCGTTGATAAATTAGCGATTACCCGAAAACTTCAAAAAACCTATCACATTTTTAAACGCAACGGAAAGTATAAACTCAAAGTCACGCATTGGTTTGAGATGCAGACTAAATTTGACGGAATACCATTTCCGCAAGCCAATGAAGGTATCGAAAAAGCGGTTTGGCTCAATCCGGAGCAAATAAAAGAAGCGTTGAAAAACTCGTATGAGAATATCAAATTATTATTCGAAGAAGAAAGACTTTTAAAATAGTGTTCAGTCTTTAGTAATCAGTAAGCATAATGAGTGTACAAGAACAAATAAAAGCGTATATCAGCAGCCAACCTGAGCCAAAAAGCAGCGACATGCAAACCCTGCATAACATTATGCTGCAGCTAAAGCCAGAATGTAAATTATGGTTCCTGGATGGCAAAGACGATAATGGTAAAATTGTTTCTAATCCCAATATTGGCTATGGATTTCAAACCATGAAATATGCTAATGGAGAAACCAGAGACTTTTATCAAATTGGTGTCAGTGCCAATACAACTGGAATCTCGGTCTACATAATTGGTCTCGAAGACAAGACGTATTTAGCCAAAACCTACGGAGACAAAATTGGCAAGGCGAGCGTGACCGGCTATTGCATTAAATTCAAAACGCTGGCAGCTGTAAACATTCCTGTTCTTGAAGCGGCAATACGAGATGGTTTTGAAGCAACAGGTAATTAAACTAAATTACGATTCAAATGAATGATACCAGCCATCACGATGAACGCATAGCAAAAATGACCTTCGCTTCGGTATATCCACATTATATCACAAAAGTGGAAAAGAAAGGAAGAACAAAAGAAGAACTGCATCAGGTAATTTTTTGGTTAACGGGTTATGATGATAATAGCCTGCAAAAAGTGATTGATGAAAAGCATACTTTTCAAGACTTCTTTCAAAATGCTACTATGCATCCTAATGCGCATCTCATCACCGGCACTATCTGTGGCTATAGAATAGAAGAAATTAAAAATCCCTTGACGCAACAAGTACGATACCTGGATAAATTGGTAGATGAATTGGCAAAAGGACGCCAAATGGATAAAATTTTGCGGACTATTTAGACCAATACTTTTGTCTACCTTTGCGGCATGTATAAAAATCCACATTCCAACAACTTATTACTGAATTTAGGCATTGATAGTCTAAACGAAATGCAGGAAACAGCCTCGGCTGCCATCTTAAATGATTCCAATGTTTTATTGCTTTCGCCAACAGGTTCAGGAAAAACGCTTGCTTTTTTACTTCCGATTTTTGAAATGCTTAACGAGGATATCAATACCAGAGTGCAATGTCTGATTTTGGTTCCGTCACGCGAATTGGGATTACAGATTGAGCAGGTTTGGAAAAAAATGGGTACCAATTACAAAGTAAATGTCTGCTATGGCGGACATTCCATTGAAACCGAAATCAAGAATTTGTCAAATCCTCCGGCGGTTTTAATTGGAACGCCCGGAAGAATTATGGATCATATTGACAGAGGCACTTTCAAAACAGATTATATTGAAACTTTGGTTCTGGATGAATTTGATAAATCACTGCAGCTGGGTTTTCACGAGCAGATGTCGTTTATTATTTCAAGACTGACTAAAGTCAACAAACGTATTTTGGTTTCTGCAACAGCTGGAATTGAAATTCCAAAATATACTCGGGTAGTTAATCCAACGGTTTTAGATTTTATTCCGAATAACGAAGCCAATGTCAATCTCGATATGAAAATGGTGGTTTCTAAAGAGAAAGATAAAATCAATTCGCTTTTCAATCTGATTTGTTCTTTGAAATCGGAAGCGGCGATTATTTTCTGTAATCATCGTGATGCTGCAGAACGCATTAGCGATACGTTAAACGAAAAAGGAATTTACGCTACCTATTATCACGGTGGCATGGATCAGGACGAACGCGAACGCGCTTTGATTCAGTTCAGAAACGGCAGCATGCCTTATTTGATTACTACCGATTTGGCCGCACGTGGTTTGGATATACCCGAAATGAAACACGTCATTCATTATCATCTGCCTTCAAAGGAAGACGAATTCACACACCGAAACGGACGAACAGCCCGAATGTTAGCTACCGGAACCGCTTATATCATTGCCCACGAAAGCGAAAAGAAAATGGAGTATCTTGATTACAGCATGAAAGTGTTGAATGTTGATAATTCCACAACGCTACCAAAACCACCCGAATTCCAAACGATTTACATCAGTGGAGGCAAGAAAAACAAACTGAACAAGATTGATATTGTTGGCTTCTTTTCCCAAAAAGGAAAACTCGAAAAAGGCGATTTGGGATTAATTGAAGTAAAGGATTTCATTTCGTTTGCCGCGGTAAAATCCAAAAAAGTAAAAGACTTACTAAACGCCATTCGTGACGAGAAAATGAAAGGCAAAAAGTTTAAGATTGAAGTCGCGCGAAAAGTGATTAAGAAAGAGGAGTAGGGAAGTACTCGGTTGCAGTTTACGGATAATTCGTAATAAATTTATATATTAGCTGAATTAGGAATGATAGTAATCATACCTATAGACTAGTTGTGTGCAAGCTTAAGAACCGTGCGTAAAACAGAAAGAATATCTAAAAAATATGGTACAAAAAAAAACAATACAAACTGCGATTACTACTAGTAAACTCATCATTAGTAAAGAAGAGTTTAAAACGCAAATTAATGATAGAATTGACAAAGGAAAAACTCTTTTAGATTATTCTGTAAAAGTCGTATCAACAAGTATTGATAGCAGAAGAAAACCTTATGCAAAATATGACGAAACAGAACAACAAAATTTTATTTCTGAATATAATAAATGGAAACAATTTAATATAGAATTACTCAAACGTTCATTTGATTTTGCGGACAATGAATATTTAAAAGAATATGAAAAAGCAGAGTATTCCGTTTGGTCAGATTGGGTAAAAGAACGCAAACAGGATATTCAACGACAAATTACAATATTTGAAAGCATAATTGAAAGGTTACCTTTAATTCCAACAAATTTTGATGACAAAATTGTAGTTACAGAAAAAAAAATATCAACTAATAAAATCTTTATTGTTCATGGTCATAACAATGAAATTAAACAAATAGTAGCAAGAACTATCAGCAAATTAAAACTTGAACCAATTATTCTACACGAACAGATAGAACAAGGAAAAACAATAATTGAGAAGTTTGAGAAAAATAGTTCTGATGTAAATTTTGCGATTATTCTTTTAACTGCGGATGATGAAGGAAAAGCTAAAAATGAAACTGATTTTAAAACTCGAGCAAGACAAAATGTTGTTTTTGAAATGGGGTATTTTATTGGAAAATTGGGACGAGAAAGAGTGTTTTTGTTATTAGAAGATGGAGTTGATAAACCAGGAGATTTAGATGGAATAGTCTACATACCGATTGATAAAACTGAAGGTTGGAAATTAAAACTTGTTAGAGAATTAAAAGCAGCAGGATATATTGTAACTGCTGATGATTTATAATGAAAATAAAGCCAGCACACAACAGCCGTTTGTCGCAATGGCTTGTGCCTATTTTCCGTAAACAGAAAATCGAGCGCCGGAAATTTTTATATCTTTACACCTAACCGTTAAGCTTGTCGCCACTGACGACAAGCGGCGGAAAGTTAGCAGCAATACAAACACTACAAATTTAATATATGGATGATTTTTTAAAAGAAATGACCACCGTCAAATGGTGGATAAGTGTAGCTTTAGTAGGTATACTTCTAAATGTTTTTAGTTCATATTTAAAAAAAGGCATAGACAATTTTTTTGGAAAAATATCAAATCGAGTTAGACAGAGAAATGCCAAAAAGGAAAAAGAAAGAAGTGAATTGATGGAATTTTTAAAAGCAAACCCAAGCGAGCGGTATATGATAGGTATAGAAGAATTGAGGTGCAGAATAAGATCCGTTTCATTTTTATTATTTTCTTTTATGATGTGTTTTTTCAGCGAATTATTTCCCGAGTTCATCATCCAAATTTCATGTCTTATTTTTGCTTTTATAATATTATTGTTCGGTATGGTTGAACATAATACTGCAAGTAATAAATCTAGTATTTTAGAAGACTTAAAGAAAAAGTAGAAAAGTACTGCTACTAACAGCGGTTTGGCGCAAGCTGAAAATTACTCAAAAGGAAGTCGATGCAAGAAAATAAATTAATCAAAAAACTATTCGAAGATCTCTTTGAAGGCAATCCATGGCTTGATGTAACTATATTGGGAACGCTTAAAAATGTAACAGCAGAAAAGGCTTCGGGAAAGTTTCCGCCAATTTCAAACTCCATTTGGGAAATTGTAAATCATCTTATTGATTGGAGATTAAACGTATTGCAACGCGTTCAGGGAAAAGTGCTGATAACTCCAAATGATAATTATTTTAAACCTGTAAAAGATACTTCGCAGGCTGCCTGGGAAAAAACGATAGAAAGGCTGCAGGAATCACAAGAAAAGTGGCTTACTTTTCTGGAAGAAATGAATACCAATACATTTTCTGATATTTATCCAACGAATACCATGACGTATTATGAACATATTCACGGCATCATACAACATGATGCTTATCATTTGGGACAAATCAGTCTTTTAGTTAAATGTGTTTAGTTGAATAACGAACGTTAAACAACATTTGTAAAATATATATATGATTACAATTGACAATTATTTAGACAGTCATTACATACACAGAAGCAATTGGCTAAGAGCTGCAGTGTTAGGAGCAAATGACGGAATTATATCTATTTCCAGTCTTGCAATTGGAGTTTCTGCAGCAAGTGCTACAAGGGAACCAATTATTTTAGCTACTGTCGCAGGGCTTGTAGCCGGAGCTTTATCAATGGCTGCCGGTGAATATGTTTCGGTAAGTTCGCAAACGGATATCGAAAAAGCTGACATTGAACGAGAAATTCAGGAACTGAAAGATATGCCGGAAGAGGAGTTAAAAATATTGGCTCAAATCTTTGAAAAAAGAGGTTTGAAAAAAGAAACTGCGATGCAGGCAGCAATTGAGTTGAGTGAGAAAGATGCTTTGGGAACACATATAAGAGAAGAATTAGGCATCAATGAAATTAGTCAGGCTAACCCTATTCAAGCTGCTTTCGCTTCAGGAGCATCATTTACAGTAGGTGGTTTTTTACCGCTTTTGGTTATACTCTTTGCACCTGTAAAAAGTATGGAGTATTGGCTTTATGGTTTTACGATTTTGTTTTTAATTATTTTAGGAACAATATCGGCAAAAACTGGCGGTTCCAGTATCATTAAAGCGATTTTAAGAATTACGATTTGGGGTACAATTGCTATGGGATTATCAGCTTTTGTTGGCTATTTATTCGGTGTGAAAGTTTAATTGACCAACAAAACTGCGTCTAACACTATTTTTTAACCACGACACTCTCCGGCACTAAAACCGTATAATCGCCACCATTCCGAATAACATCACGAACAATGCTTGAGGAAATATAAGATGTTTTGGAAGCGGTTAAAAGAAAGACCGTTTCAATTTTTGACAATCTTCTGTTGGTGTGCGCAATCGCTTTTTCGAACTCAAAATCTGCCGGATTTCGCAAGCCACGAAGGATAAAATCAGCATCTAATTTTCGGCATAAATCAATCGTCAAACCTTCATAGGTAATCACTTTTACTTTTGGTTCGTCTTTGAAGGATTCTTCGATAAACTTTTTTCGTTCTTCGAGTGAAAACATATATTTTTTATCGGCGTTGATACCAATGGCTACAATCACTTCATCAAAAAGCGAAATGCCTCTTTTGATAATATCATAATGACCATTTGTAATTGGGTCAAACGAACCTGGGAAAACGGCTTTTCTTTTCATCTACTTGCGTGTTATGGAAATGATACTGTCTTTTTTGTACAAATCCTGAATTTTTTGACGTGTATAAATTCCTTTTTTGTTGGTGTAATACTTATCATTCGTAATTGAAAAAACTTTGGTGTATTTATAAACCGAAGTATCATTCAGCGTATAATAAACATTAGTCTTATCTACTTTATCAATTCGCAATGTTGTGTAATTGCCTGAAGTAAAATTTAAAAAATAAACATCTCCTTTTTTGGGATTATTTATATAATCTCCTTCAACGACATCATGCCTGCCGGATTGCCAAAAAGCCCAACAGAAAAACAAAGTTATGATAATTAATCCTGAAAATGCCCAAATAGGCGTGCGGATTGGATAGCGGTCTTTTACACGGTTGAGTTTTGTATCAATTGCTTTTGTGAATTCTTTATCTTCATAAAGGTAACCACAGTTTTCACAACCAACAGTTGTTTTCTTTTTTAATGGAATAACCGGAATAAAATAAAGATGGAAATACTTCTGAAGGAAGTTATATTCCATATCGCTTTCTTCCTCGCAATAGTCACAGTGAATGTTGGTTAACATTCCTTTTTTTATGGATTTTGATCTGACGCCGTAGAAAAACATAGCTTATTTTTGTAAAGCTAATTCAATGGAGTTGGTAAACAAATCCTCCAGTGAAATACCCGCAGCTCTTGCTTGTTGCGGAATCAAGCTTTCGGTTGTCAATCCCGGAATGGTATTCATTTCCAACATAAAGGGTTCTCCGTTTACAATTATAAATTCGCTTCTCGAAAAGCCACTCATTTTTAAAATGGTATAGGCTTTTTTGGCAACAGCCCGAATTTTTTCGGCAATGTCTTCAGAGATTCTGGCTGGTGTGATTTCCTGAGATTTTCCAAGATATTTGGCTTCGTAATCAAAGAAATCATTTTCGGAAACAATTTCCGTAATAGGTAAAACTACGGTTTCTCCTTTGTAATTTATGACACCAACAGAAACTTCGGTGCCATCAAGAAAGCTCTCGATGATTATTTCGTTGTCTTCTTTATACGCATTGGCAATGGCAGGCAAAAGCTCGTCTTTGGTTTTTACTTTACTGATTCCAAAACTGGAACCCGATTTGTTTGGTTTTACAAAACAAGGCAATCCCACTTTTTCCAGAATTTCATCCTGTTTGATTTCGTCACCAAGATTTAAATAATAAGATGTCGCCGATTTTATACCATAAGGTTTTAAAACCGATAATAAATCACGTTTGTTAAAGGTCAATGCTGCCTGATAATAATCACAGGAGTTTTGCGGAATTCCAAGCAATTCAAAGTAAGCCTGCATTAGTCCATCTTCGCCAGGCGTTCCGTGAATGGCGTTAAACACGCAATCGAAGGTGATTTTTTCATTGTTTACCGTAACCGAAAAGTCGTTTTTGTCTATCGGGAATTCGGCATCATTGTCATCAACATAAACCCATTTTTCTTTAAAAATATGGATGCGGTATCCTTTGAATTTTGTTTTATCTAAATTTTGATAAACTACATTTCCGCTGGTTAACGATATTTTGTATTCGCTGGAATAACCGCCCATGATGATGGCAATTTTTTTCATTTGTAATATATGTTAGGTTAAACAAAATTATCATTTTTTTCGAAACGAAAAACCTTTATGTTTTTTATATCTTTGTGCAAATTAAATTTCTTTATGAGTTTACGAAAGTATTTAACCAGTCGCGTTTTTTTTCTCCAAATTCTTGCCTCGATGGCAATTGTTACCGGAATCGCCTATTTATTTTTTCATTGGATAACATATACCACACATCACGGACAGGAAATTACCGTTCCTGATTTAGCCCGACTTTCTGCAGAACAGGCAGAAGAAAAATTAAGTGCTGTCGATTTAGATTATATAATCCTTGACACCGTTGATTTCAAACCTGATTTTCCAAAGCTGACTATTGTTGAGCAGGAGCCAAAGGCAGGTGCGAAAGTAAAAGAAGGCAGAAAGATTTATATTAAAATAAACGCTTCAAAATATACGATGGTTTCCGTGCCCGATTTGATTGAGAAAACGTATCGTCAGGCTGTGCCAACACTTGAAGCTATAGGTTTATTAGAAGGAACGATTACTTATAAACCTTATTTAGGTAAAGACATGGTTCTTGAATTGCGTCAAAACGGAAAGAAATTAAAAGCGGGTGACAAAGTCCTGAAATCATCCAAAATTGATTTGGTTCTTGGCGACGGGAAAATTACTTATGAAGAAACTGTTGATTCTACGGTTGTAGATTCTGTTGAAATGCCACCTTTAGATGGACAATAATATTGATAATACTCCCGAATTAGAAGACGAAGAATTATTCGAACACCACCGACATGTTGCTGACAAAGGGCAATCGTTGTTGCGTGTCGATAAATTCCTGATGCAGTTGGTTGCCAATGCTACGCGGAATAAAATTCAGAAAGCCGCGGATGATGGAAACATTTGGGTAAATGATGTTCCGGTAAAGTCGAGTTACAGAGTCAAGCCTTTTGATGTGGTTCGTGTGATGCTGGCTCATCCGCCATTTGAAAACTTAATCCTTCCCGAAAACATTCCGCTTGATATTGTTTATGAAGATGATTCGTTGTTGGTTATCAATAAGCCACCTGGACTGGTTGTTCATCCCGGACACGGAAATTATACAGGAACATTGGTAAACGCTTTGGCTTTTCATTTTGAAAACCTGCCAAAAAATTCCAGCGACAGACCCGGATTGGTGCATCGAATTGATAAAAACACTTCCGGACTTATGGTCGTTGCCAAAACAGAGCAGGCGATGACACATCTGGCAAAGCAATTTGAAGATAAAACTTCGGAACGTGAATACATTGCGTTGGTTTGGGGTAATGTAAAAGAAGACGAAGGAACCGTTGAAGGCAATATTGCAAGACACGTGAAAGACAGAATGCAAATGGCTGTTTTTCCTGAAGGCGATATAGGAAAACACGCGGTTACTCATTATAAAGTTTTGGAGCGTTTTGGTTATGTTACTTTGGTTTCCTGCAAATTGGAAACAGGAAGAACACATCAAATTCGTGTGCACATGAAATATATTGGACACACTTTATTTAATGACGAGCGTTATGGTGGCGATTTGATTCTGAAAGGAACCACATTTACCAAATACAAGCAGTTTATTGATAATTGCTTTAAGACGTTGCCAAGACAGGCGTTGCACGCAAAAACATTGGGATTTACGCATCCGGTAACAAAAGAATTTATGTCATTTGATACCGAATTGCCACAAGACATGCAGGATTGCATTGAGAAATGGCGCAATTATGCTAAGACTGGTTTGACAGAAAGTGAAGAATAGAAGAATAAAAAAAAACTCAATTAAATTGAGGTTTTTTGTTATATAAATTTGAAATTATTCCATCGGTTTTTCGGCAACGAATAAATAATAAATCCCGACTAATATAAAAGGAATACTCAACCATTGTCCGGTTGAAAGCAATCCAAAAGTATCTTCAATTCCGCCCTGGCTTTCTTTTACATATTCAACAACAAATCGAACTGACCAAAGCAGTATTAGGAAATAACCAAACAGTAATCCATGCTTTTCAGCAGTTTTAGTTTTCCAATACAAGAAAAACAGAATCAAAAACACAAAAACATAAGCAAAGGCTTCATACAATTGTGCCGGATGTTTTGCCGGAACTTTTTCTAAAAGTGAAGCGTATTTTGGGTCGTTTACCAATGCGTGATAAGCATCGTTTACATTGGAAATCTTAGTAGCATTAACAACGTCTTTCGAAGAATAGTAATCTCGAACAAATCGAACTCCGAATTGCGAATCGGTTATTTTACCCACAATTTCAGAGTTGAAAAAATTTCCAATTCGAACAAAAACAGCACCACATGCTACCGGAATAACAACTCTGTCTAACACCCAAAGCAAAGGTCTTTTGATTACTCTTGTACTATAATAATACATGAAAATTATGATGGCAACAGCTGCGCCATGGCTGGCTAAACCCTGAAAACCGGTAAATTCAAATTTTGGAGTAAATCGGAATGGCAGTAAAATTTCTAATAAATTATTTCTGTAATACTCCCAATCGTAGAAAAACACATGGCCTAAACGAGCTCCAAGTAAGGTAGCAATAACGGTCCAGATGAATAATGTGTCTAATTTTTCAAGTGGTTCTTTTTCTCTAACGAAAATATGTTTCATGATGTACCATCCAAGTGCGAAGGCTATGACGAACATCAAGCTGTAAAAACGGATAGTAAAAAAACCAATATTAATTCCTTCTGATGGATTCCAAATCATGATTAGTTGGGTGAGTTAGATTGTAAAAATAAGAATTTGTGCCAAAAGTCTATACAAATTAAGGAAACTTTAATGAGAACATTTTTTTTCGGGAACCGGATCGTAGCCATTCTTTCCCCAAGGATGACAGCTTCCAATTCTTTTTATTCCTAAATAAGTTCCTCTAAATAGACCATGAATTTTTAATGCTTCGATGAAATAGCTGGAGCAGGTTGGTTGAAACCTACAAGTTGCCGGCATCAATGGAGACAGCACAATTTTGTAAAAATAAATAAGTACAAGTAATGGCGCTATGGCAATTTTTTTCAACATTTGATATTAAGAGGAGAATGTCCAGTGGACATTCGGTTATAAATTACTCTAGATTTAATTAAATACTGAAGGTTGTTCCGTCTTTTCCGTCTTTCAATTGAATTCCGAGTGCTAACAACTGATCCCGAATTTGGTCAGACAACGCAAAGTTTTTATTGGCTCTGGCTTCATTTCGCATACCGATTAGCATTTCGACAACACCATCTAATTTTTCTGAATTATCTGCCGCACATTTTTCATCTCTAACGCCAATCACATCAAAAGTGAAAGTGTTTAAAGTGTCGGAAAGCATTTTTAAATCGGCAGCAGTAAGCGTTTCTTTTCCGTCATTTATTAAATTGACAAAACGAATTCCTTCAAATAAATTGGCAATCAAAATCGGCGTATTGAAATCGTCATTCATCGCATCATAGCAAGCCTGTTTCCAAGTTGCAATATCAAGCGTAGAAGCAGCAGCTGGCTGTAAATCTTTTAAAACATCAAGACCTTCCATCAATCGGTTAAAGCCTTTTTCTGCAGCTAAAATTCCGTCGTTGGTAAAGTCAAGTATACTTCTGTAATGTGCCTGCATCATAAAGAAACGTGCCACATTAGGAGAAAAAGCTTTACTCAAAAACGGACTTCCACCTGAATAAATTTCACCCGGAAGTAAATTATTTCCGGTAGATTTCGACATTTTTTTGCCATTCAGATTAAGCATATTGGCGTGCATCCAGTAATTCACCGGACTTTGTCCTGTGCAGGCTTCGTTTTGTGCAATTTCACATTCGTGATGTGGGAATTTTAAATCCATTCCGCCACCGTGAATATCAAAAGTTTCACCAAGGTATTTGGTGCTCATAGCAGTACATTCTAAATGCCAGCCCGGGAAACCAACGCCCCAAGGCGAAGGCCAACGCATAATATGTTCCGGTTCGGCTTTTTTCCAAAGCGCAAAATCCTGTGGGTTTTTCTTATCGCTCTGACCGTCGGTATCTCGAGTATTGGCGAGCATTTCGTCAATGTTTCGGCCACTTAGTTTTCCGTAATGATTGTTCTCATTAAACTTCACCACATCAAAATACACCGAGCCATTTTTTTCATAAGCAAATCCTTTTTCAATAATCTGATTTACGATTTCAATTTGCTCAATGATATGTCCGGTAGCTGTAGGTTCAATGCTTGGTGGAAGAAAATTAAACTGATTTAAAACATCGTGAAAATCGACAGTATAACGCTGTACAATTTCCATTGGTTCGAGTTGCTCAACTCTTGCTTTTTTGGCAATTTTATCTTCACCATCATCCACATCATCTACAATATGACCCACATCGGTAATGTTTCGCACATAGCGGACTTTATATTCTAAATGCAAAAAGTATCTGAAAATCATATCAAACGACATGAACGTTCGAACGTTTCCAAGATGCACATTGCTGTACACCGTTGGGCCGCAAACATACATGCCAATGTTTCCGTCATGCACAGGCTTGAAAACTTCTTTTTCTCCCGAAAGAGAGTTGTATATTTTTAGTTGATGGTTTTTATATAATTGCATAGTTTTTTTAGGAGCTATTTCCGGCTTTTCGTTTCAATCTTTTGTTTTGTCCTTCGACAAGCTCAGGATGACAAAACAAAAGGATTTTCACTACAATCCGGGCTATTAAAATTTGGTGTCTAATTGGATATAATCCAGAAATTCTCTTCTGGTTTGTTCGTCGTTGAATTTACCGCCATATTCAGAAGTTACGGTACTGCTTTCAATATCGCGAATACCACGGGAATTTACGCAAAGGTGTTTGGCATCAATCACGCAAGCCACATCTTCTGTACCTAAAACCTGTTGCAATTCCTGAACAATCTGCATCGTTAAACGCTCTTGGACTTGAGGTCTTTTGGCGTAATAATCTACAATTCGGTTCATTTTTGAAAGTCCGACAACGGTTCCGTTTGAAATATAAGCAACATGCGCTTTACCAATAATTGGCAATAAATGATGCTCACAGGTAGAGTAGAGGGTTATATTTTTTTCGACCAACATTTCACCATATTTATAGTTATTGGCAAAAGTGGAAGCTTTCGGTTTTTTATTAGGATGTAAGCCACCAAAAATTTCTTTGACAAACATTTTAGCGACACGATTTGGTGTTCCTTTTATGCTGTCATCTGTTAAATCCATTCCCAGTGTATGAAGAATATTCTCAACATCTTTTTTTATTAGTTCAATTTTTTGTTCATCGGACAAAGTAAACGCATCATTTCTTACAGGATTTTGAGCACTAGTTGCAATATGATTTTCGCCTAACTCGTCATTAATTTGGTCACTATTTATCATCAAATTCTTTATTAATTTGGGTTTTGAAATTAAAAAACAAAGATAAATAATTATAATTAATCTGTTGGGAATAGTTGTATTAATTAAAAATTTAAAAATTTTAAGATAATTATTTCCCAAAAAAGCTTAAATTTCGCTGCTAAAAAAAATTGTTCCCAAAAATGAAAAAAAAATCAACACTACTACTTTTTATTTTTTTATTTACAAATGCTCTTTTTTCTCAGAATTTAATTGTCAATCCAGGCTTTGAACTAGGCGGCTCTGGGGTTGGTTTTGTCACTAACGGTGCCGGTTATTCGCTTTTGACCGCCCCTTATTCCGGAACCACGACTACAGGAAATTTTGCATTTACAACAAACCCCAGTTTAATAAATACAGCCAATTTTATCCCAAGTTCTGATCATACATCAGGAGCCGGAAGAATGCTGATTATTGATGGTAATACGACTGCTGGAAATCCAAGATTTTGGAGAGCAGGTAATACCGGAGCCGGAATTACAACACTCACGATAGGAACTACTTACAGATTTAGTTATTGGATTAAATCGGTTTCTAGTTTAGTTACAGGACCTGCTTCACAAGCTGATATCGGAGTACAGATTACAGGTGGAACTGCAACATTAGTGTCGGGAACGACATTAGCTCCTTTACCGGCTATGGGATGGAGACATGTGGTCTATTCTTTCACGGCTACCGCTACAACAGCTACTATTGAGTTATGGAATAACAATACAAGCGCAACGGGTAATGACTTTGCTGTTGACGATTTTATGCTTACTGATGACCTTATGGTAACCTATAATGTTACAGATGGATTGTGTGCTACTGCTAGTGACGGTTCTATTACAGTAAGTGGTTTAGGTGGTACATTGCCTTATACAAATTATAACATTACCGGACCGGTAACCTTAAATAATGCAACAGGTGTTTTTGCCGGAGTACCTCCGGGGATTTATTCCGTTTCGGTTACGGATAGTTCGCTTCCAACACCTACCACGGTATCGATGGGTAATGTCGTAGTGGGGCCTAGCCTTGCTATAACTCCTACCAGTTCGGCAGTTTGTTTAGGAAGTCCGACCACACTTACTGCTACTGGAAGTTCGAATCCTTACACATGGACAGCCACTCCGGCTGCTACGGCTGGATTAACAACTCCTGGCGTTGCTAATCCAACAGTTACCCCAACAGCTGCAGTTGTCCACACATACACAGCATCTTCAACAATTGGAGCCTGTACTATAACAAAATCGATTAACATCACAGTAAATCCTTTGCCTACTGTTACTATGACTGTTAGTGGAAATTCAGTAATATGTCCGGGAAGTACGGCTACTCTCAGTTTTGTAGGAACTCCTAATTCCAGTGTAACTATAACGAATAATTTAGGGAATACCTATGCTCCATTTATTCCTGCTTCAGGAACACTTTTATGGCCAACTCCCGCTTTAAATGCAACTACCACATACACTCTTGTAAGTATTAAAAATTTTGCTACCGGTTGTCAAAGTAATTACTCCGGAGTAACAGTAACAATTACTGTTGTTCCTAATGGTTGTGCTACTGTTGGAACTATTCCGGGACCAACAAGTTTACCATTAGATTTGACTTTATGCACAACAGGGGAATGTAGAAACATACAGGCAAACATATCTGATGTTCCAGGTACAGGTTCTTATGCGGCTAGTCAGATACCATATTGCCCTTATCCTTTTACTGACCCAAGTTATAATGTTGTTCCTATTACTGGTGGAGATGATTTTTGGTCAGATGTAATTAATTTGCCGTTTAACTTTTGTTTTTATGGAAATAATTATACTTCATGTAACGCAGGAACCAATGGTTTACTAACTTTTGTACCAAAGACACCTGGGTCATTTTGTCCATGGCCATCGACAAGTGTTCCAATATCTGGACAAAACCAATCTCAATCAATTTTCGGAGTATATCAGGATACAGACATGGCTATACCACCTGCGGCTGCAGATCGTCAGGTCAATTGGGTTCTTCAGGGGACTTATCCTTGTAGAAAACTTATTGTTAATTTTTATCATTTGGGACAATGGAATTCTACAGCAACCAATCCGGGACTACAAACATCTCAGATTGTTTTGTATGAAGTATCAAATATAATTGAAGTATTTGTTCAAAGAAGAGTTGCAGGATCACCTTGGGCAGGTTCTGGAGCAATAGGTTTGATTGGTGGTACACCAGGACAATGGGTTGCTGCTCCTGGAAGAGATACAGGAAACTGGTCAGCCGCTTCGGAAGCATGGAGATTTACACCAACAGGGCCACCGGTTCCAGTTGTTATAAATTGGTTACAGGGAACAACACCAATTGGTACAGGAGCAAATATAACTGTATGTCCAACTGCTACCACAACCTATACAGCTAATGCGGTTTATAATGTTTGCGGTGTACCACAAACGGCAACTACATCAGTAACGCTAAATGTAAATCCGGATTTAACAAATTCACCTGTTGATATTACTCAATGTCCAAATACTTTTGACTTAACAACAAATGCGGGTGTTATTTTGGGATCTTTAAATCCAGTTGACTATGATATATCATACCACTTAAGTGCTGCTGATGCAGCTACGGTTTCTAATCCGATTACAAACCCAACTGCTTTTGTGAGTTCAGGACAAACTATTTATGTGGCAATTTATCTGAATGCCTATGGATGTACAGTTGTCAAACCTTTTAATTTAATAGTTTCCTGTGGAGCAATATCTCCGGTTCCGGATTTGACTCTCTGTGAGAGTTCATTAGGAAGTGGAACTGCGGTCTTTAATTTAACACCTCAAACAGCAATTGCTTTAGGCAGTGAAAGTCCTGCGGATTATACGATAACATATTATACATCTCAGGCAGCAGCTAATGCCGGTGTACCTGGCACAGAAATAAGTCCTATCAATGCTTTTGTCGGGACAAATCAGACCATTTACATCCGAATGCAGAGCAATGCTGTTCCGACTACGTATTACACGACAGATTTTGATCTCATTGTCAGCCCTATGTCAAATGCAGGAGCAGACGGAAGCATCGATATATGTGATGGGGATACTACACCTATTAATTTATTCACTATAATAACAGGGGAACAAACAGGTGGAACATGGGTAAGAACAACAGGAACCGGAGGAACATTCAATGCAGCTGCAGGAACATTTACACCAACTGCAGGAACATCAACATCAACATTTACTTATACGATAACCGGAGTAGTTCCTTGTGCTAATGATAGTAGTATTGCTACTGTAAATATCATTCCAGGGCCGACTGCGGGAACTGATGGAGGGATTGTTATCTGTGCCACCAGTACTACACCTATAGATTTATTCAGCTTAATAACAGGTGAGCAAGCAGGTGGAACTTGGGTAAGATCAACGGGAACTGGTGGAACGTTCAATGCAGCTGCAGGTACATTTACACCTTCAGCCGGAGCAACAAGCTCAACATTTACCTATACAGTACCGGGTATTGCACCTTGTGGTCCTGATAGTAGCGTTGCAACAGTGACTTTTGGCGCACAGCCGGACGCAGGTGTTGACGGAGGTACAGTTGTTTGCGAAACGAGCACGACACCTATAGATTTATTTAGTTTAATTACAGGAGAACAAACAGGAGGATCTTGGACACGAACCACAGGAACAGGAGGTACTTTCAATGCCGGTGCGGGCACATATACTGCGGCAGTTGGTGCTACGAGTTCAACCTTTACCTATACAATATTAGGTGTTGCTCCATGTATCACAGATGCGAGTATTGCTTCTGTAGGCATTGTTGTTCAACCTACAGCTGGAGTTGACGGTGGCACAGTTGTTTGTGAAACAAGTACAACAGCTATAGATTTATTTAGTTTAATTACTGGTGAAGCAGCTGGTGGAACTTGGGTAAGAACAACAGGAACCGGAGGAACTTTCAGTGCTGCTGCAGGAACCTATACTCCTGCAGTTGGAGCCACTACTTCAACATTCACTTATACAGTAACAGGAGCAGCTCCGTGTACTACTGATAGCAGTGTTGCTACAATAACTATTAATGCACAACCAAATGCAGGAACAGATGGTGGAACTATTGTTTGTGAGACCAGTACTACGGCAATTAATCTATCCAGTTTAATCACTGGTGAGCAGGTTGGTGGAGTTTGGACACAAACTTCGGGAACCGGAGGAACTTTTAATGCCGCAGCAGGGACATATACACCTGCGATTGGGGCTACTACTTCAACGTTTACTTATACTTTGACTGGAACAGCGCCATGTATCATTGATACAAGTTTAGCTACTGTTACTATAAATACACAACCTACAGCCGGTGTTGATGGTGGTACTGCTGTTTGCGAAAACAGCACTGTTGCCGTTGACTTATTTAGTTTAATTACTGGTGAAGCAGCTGGTGGAACCTGGGTAAGAACAACAGGAACCGGAGGAACTTTCAATGCAGCTGCCGGTACATATACTCCTGCAGTTGGTGCAACTACTTCAACATTTACATATACCGTAACAGGAACAGCTCCTTGTATAGCTGACAGCAGTGTGGCTACAATAACTATAAATACACAACCTACAGCCGGTGTTGATGGCGGAACTATTGTTTGTGAGACGAGTGTTACAGCAATTAACTTATTCAGTTTAATCACAGGTGAAGTAGCTGGTGGAGTATGGACACAAACTTCGGGAACCGGAGGAACTTTCAATGCAGCTGCCGGTACATTTACACCAGCGGTTGGAGCTACGACTTCAACTTTTACCTATACAGTTAACGGAACAGCTCCATGTATTAATGATACAAGTTTAGCTACTATTACTATAAATGCACAACCTACAGCTGGTGTTGACGGAGGTACTGCTGTTTGTGAAAACAGCACCGTTGCCGTAGACTTATTTAGTTTGATTACTGGCGAAGCAGCTGGTGGAACGTGGGTAAGAACAACAGGTACCGGAGGGACTTTTAATGCTGCTGCCGGAACTTATACACCTGTAGTTGGAGCCACTAGTTCAACATTTACTTATACTGTAACAGGAACGGCTCCTTGTACAACTGACAGTAGTGTGGCTACAATAACTATAAATGCACAACCTACAGCGGGTGTTGATGGTGGAACTATTGTTTGTGATACGAGTGTTACAGCCATCAATTTATTCAGTTTAATTACTGGTGAGCAGGCTGGTGGAGTTTGGACACAAACTTCGGGAACCGGAGGAACTTTCAATGCAGTAGCCGGAACATATACCCCTGCGGCCGGAGCTACTACTTCAACTTTTACTTATACAGTAAACGGAACAGCACCATGTATTAATGATACAAGTTTAGCTACTGTTACCATAAATCCACAACCTAATGCCGGTGTTGACGGAGGCACAGTTGTCTGCGAAACCAGTACAACAGCTGTAGATTTATTCAGTTTAATAAGCGGAGAACAAACAGGTGGAGTTTGGACACAAACTTCGGGAACCGGAGGGACTTTTAATGGAGTAGCCGGAACATATACCCCTGCAGTTGGTGCAACCACTTCGACTTTTACGTATACTTTAATCGGAACAGCCCCGTGTATCAATGACAGCAGTTTGGCTACCATTACCATTAATCCACAACCTATAGCGGGAACTGATGGAGGGACAACCATTTGTGAAAATAATGCTGCCCTTATTAATTTGTATACTTTAATTACAGGTGAACAAGCCGGAGGAACTTGGACAAGAACCACAGGAACAGGAGGAACTTTCAATGCCGCTGCAGGAACATTTGTGCCAGCTCTTGGAGTTACCACTTCAACCTTTACCTATACTTTAACCGGAACTGCACCATGTATTAATGTTAGCAGCATTGCAACTGTAACTATAAACCCATTACCAACTGCGACAATTTTCGGAACTACAACGGTATGTTTGAATGATCCGTCGCCGCAAATTATATTTACCGGTGCAAACGGTACCGCACCTTATACTTTCACGTATTCAATTAATACAGTAGTGCAACCGCCGGTTTCAACTACAAGCGGAAACAGCGTTTCGGTGAATGTTCCAACGACACCACAAGGAACTTACACTTATGCTTTAGTGAGTGTTCAGGATGCAGCTGCTCCGGCCTGCTCACAAGCCCAGACAGGTTCTGCGGTAGTAACTGTAAACACAGCACCAATTATCAACACTCCGACTGCGTATGTAGTTTGTGATGATAGTTTAGACAATACCGGTTTTTACTGTGGATTTGATTTGACAACTAAAAATACTGAGATAACTTCAGACCCAACAGTTGTAATTACCTATCACGAAACACAAACAGATGCTGATATTGGCGGTACTACAATAACGACACCAACTTCATACTGTAATCTTAATCCATTCGACCAGATAATCTATGTCAGAGCTTCTTTTGCGGGAGCAGCTGCATGTTACTCAACGACATCCTTCCACTTAATTGTCAACCCAATTCCGCTGCCAAATCCTGTAATTACGGATTATGAGTTGTGTGATTATAACAATCCGGGAGATGGAATTGAGGTATTTAATTTGGGGACAAAAACTACAGAAATCGCTAATGGACAAACCGGAGTAACGGTAACTTATTATGCGACTTTAGCCGATGCACAAACTCAAACCAGTCCGTTGCCTAATTTGTATCCAAACACGAGCAATCCACAGCAGATATGGATAAATATAAGAGACAATGCTACAGGCTGTAATACGACAAGTTCCTTTAATTTGATTGTAAATCCATTGCCTGCAGTAACTGTAGCACCTGACTTAAATGAGTGCAGCATCGGTTCGTCAACTACGGCAGAGTTTGACCTAACGGTAAACGAAGGCACAGTGACCAATGGCGTTACGGGTATGATTGTTACGTATTACAATACTTTGGCAGCTGCACAGAATGGTTCGCCTACAATAATCGGTTCACCGTCAGCTTACATTGGAAATGACAACGAAACAGTTTACATTCGTGTAGAGAACATAGCTACAGGATGTTATGCTACGACAACGCAACTGCTCAGAGTGACTCAGGGACCGACGGCAATCACTCCATTGCCATTACATTACTGTGATCCGAATAATGACGGCTTTGGTGTGTTTGATTTGAGCAGTACTATTAATGAGATAACCGGAACACCTCCGGGCTCACCGCTGCCAGCGGGAGTTTCTGTTACCTTCCATGAAACTTTAACGGATTCACAAACCGGAGCTAATCCAAAGCCAAGTCCATATTATAATATTACCATAAATACACAAACTATTTATGTTCGCGTATTTTACACGCTGACAGGCTGTGCTAATTATGTAAATCTTCAGCTAATTGTTGATCCGACTCCGGTTGCTACCGAGCCTGATGATTATCAGCTATGTGATTATACCGGAGCAGCAGGTTATGAGACCTTTGATTTAACGAGCACCATTTCTGATATACTGGGTACTATAAATCCACTTACCCACACGGTAACTTTTTACACCACTCAGGCAGCAGCAGAATTGGGAACAGGTAACATCACCAATCCGACGAGTTATACCAATGGCACCATTAATACCCAGACGATTTATGTCAGAGTAGAAACTACAGCTACGGGTTGTTATGATATTGTGACTTTGCAGTTAATTGTAAATCCGTTACCGAATGCTACCCAGCCGAACTATCCGCAGTATTCACTTTGTGATTATACGGGAGCAGTAGGCTTTGAGACCTTTGATTTAGCCTCACAGGTAAGTGCTATATTATTGGGACAAACCGGTATGGCTGTTACTTTTTATCCGAGTTTAGGCGAGGCACAATCAAACAGTAATGCCATTACCAATTTACAATACACTAACGCTGTAATTTACGTTCAGACGTTAGGTATCCGTATAACGAATACTGACACAGACTGTTATGTAATCTCTACGATGGATATCAGAGTGGAGCCATTGCCAACACCAATTCCGCCAACAGCGCCTTACACAGTTTGTGATGCCAATCAGGATGGTTTTGCCAATTTTGATTTAACGACTTTACTACCAGGATTGTTAAATGGTATGACCACGTATACGATAACATTCCATGAGACCATAGACGATGCGAATTCGGGTGACAACGATATAGATACAAGTGTGCCTTACTTTAGTATCGATCCGTTTGTACAAATCCTCTATGTAAGAGCCGAGGATAATGTGACCCATTGTTATAGCGTTCTTCCAATAGAGTTAAATGCTGACCCAAGTCCGATTGCTCCGGTAAATCTGGACCCAATAACGGTATGTGATCAGGACAGTAGTCCACAAAGTGCCAGTACAACTGTAGATTTAACCCAGACAACAGCCGCTGTTTTAGCCCAACAAACCGGAGCTGCTGCTGATTATACCGTGGAGTATTACACCACGCAATTATTAGCAGAACAAGGCAACTCGCCAATTATAAATGATACCAGCTATATTGTTAGTGATGGTACAACAATATGGGTTAGGGTAGAGCATAAAACGACCGGTTGTTTTAACGTTGGTTCGTTCCAAATAGAGATTGATACCCCGTTATTACTTACCACACCAGCCCCGCTGAGTGTTTGTGATGCCGATGATACTCCAAACAATCAGTTCCATGTGTTTGATTTAACCATAAAAAACACTGAGATCAATCAGGGAACAGGGTATACGGTAACGTATTATCCAAGTCTAACGGATGCCCAAGATAACACCAATGTTATTACTACACCAACCGCTTACCAAAACGTTCCGGCACATCCTGCGGTACAAACCCTTGGAGTAGTAGTGACAACAACAGCAGGATGTAAAAGCATCACGACTTTAGATATCAGAGTGTTGCCAATACCAACACCAAATAGAAACCCAACACCATTAGCCCCAAAATGTGATGACAACAATCCGGGCGACATGATGGAGGTGTTTGATTTAACGGTTAATGAAGCATACATAGCAAATGGAGATCCGAACCTTACATTCCATTATTTTGCAACGCGGGACAATGCCGTTGACAACGTAAGCGAATTAATTCCGGCCACAGCAGCTTTAGTAGGCGGCAATGTTTGGATTAGAGTAGAGAACAACAGGGTAGACTACCAAGGTGAGAACTGTTATGTAATAGTAGAACAAGCATTAACGGTAAATCCATTACCGATTGTTGTTCAGCCACTGGCACCATACAGAGCATGTGATGATAATGCTGATGGCATCGCTGTATTTGATTTGACTAATCCTGATTTGGCTGAGGCGATATTAGGCCCTACTCAATTACCGGCAGATTATGCCATTAGTTATCACCCATCGCAGGCAGCAGCCACAGCAGGGACTCCGACACTACCGAACAGTTATACCAATGTAACTCCGAATGCTCAGGATATTTACGTCAGAGTGGTTAACAATGCTACAAGTTGTGTTAACACAGGAGTGCTGCCACTTGTAGTAGAGGCGTATGCCAGAGCTGTAGGTCCACAGCAGTTTAACGAATGTGATAATGACGGTAATCCGTATGATGGGGTTGGCCTTGTTGATTTAACGAGTTATGCAGCGGATATATTAGACGGACAGGATGCTGCTATATTTATAGTTAGTTATTACACCAGCTTAGCCAATGCAGTAGCAGGAACCAATGCCTTGACTCTGGCACAGGCACAGGCGTATCAAACCGATGCGGATACCGATACGATTTGGGTTAAGGTAGAGAACAGCAGCAATCTGATTACTCCGGTATGTTATGCTATCACTACAATAGATATTAAAGTGGAGCGTTATCCAAATCCGGTTATAAATACAGCAAATAATGTAACGACTATCTGTGTTGACTTTATTACGAATCAGGTGGTAAGACCACTTACGCTGAACAGTGGTGTTGTGAATCCAAACAACTATACTTATGAATGGTTTGAAGATGCATCTACGACACCAATACCGGGAGCAACGGGACCAACATATACCGTTGACACACCGGCAGTAGCAGGAGCCACCAGAGAGTATACGGTAAGGGTTACCAGTGCCAGTCCACTGGCATGCCAGACTACATCGGCATCTTTCCCTGTGGTACAATCAGGACAGGCAGTTATAGCGGCAGGAACAGTAGGATACACGGTAACGGGCGCCTTTAGTTCGTCACAAATTATTACTGTGACTGTAGAAGGTTATGGCGCACCGGATTATCAGTACAGTTTGGATGACGGACCGAGACAGGATAGCAATGTGTTTGAAGGTGTCAGCATGGGCACACACATCATCCATGTTTGGGATGCCAAAGGTGACATAGCATACAGTTGTGAGGAGTTAATTATAAACGAGGTTTATATCATTGATTATCCTCATTACTTTACTCCGAATGGCGATGGAATCCATGATACATGGAATGTTGTTGGATTGGATGAATCTGCAAAAATCTTCATTTTTGACCGTTATGGCAAACTGCTCAAACAAATCAGTCCGACAGGACAAGGTTGGAATGGAACGTATAACGGGCATCTGTTACCATCGGATGATTACTGGTTTACGGTTGATTTTGTGGAAGGCGGCGTGATAAAACAATTTAAGTCACACTTCGCTATGAAGCGATAGTTTGAGTTATGAATTATGAGTTATAAATTATAAGTTAAAAGCCCTGGTTTAGCCAGGGCTTTTTTTATGTGATAGAAAAACAATTCGTGATTATAGCCCCGATAGCAGCTGGCTACCTTGTAGCGCGGATAGCGGGAGCAGTAGTGTAAAGATATGCGGAGTGCCGCTTCTAAAAAAAGAAAAATCCCGTCTCGTTTAAACAAGACAGGATTTTTTATTACTATAATTTGAGAAATTATTTTTTATTATAAACTTCCAAAGCATCTTTGAGAATAGCAACAGAGCGAATCAAATCGTCTTTTTTAAGGACATAAGCAATTCGGACTTCATTTAAACCAACATTCGGTGTTGAATAAAAACCGGCTGCTGGTGCAACCATTACCGTTTCTTTATTATTGTCATAAGACTCTAAAAGCCATTGGGCAAAATTGTCAGCATTTTTTACAGGTAGCTGCGCAATGCAATAAAATGCTCCTTTTGGTGTTGCTACTTTTACGCCTTCAATTTTTTGCAATTCGGCAATCAAGGTATCTCTCCTGTCTTTGTATTCTTCAATTACATCATCAAAATAACTTTGTGGTGTATCTAAAGCTGCTTCACTTGCAATTTGGGCGTAAGTTGGCGGACTCAATCTAGCCTGCGCAAATTTCATAGCCGTTGCCATTACTTCTTTGTTTTTAGAAACAATACATCCAATTCGGGCACCACACATGCTGTATCTTTTAGAAACAGAATCAATCATGATGGCATTTTCTTCTAAACCGGGAACATTCATTACAGAAAAATGCTTTTCATTTTCATCATAAATAAATTCTCTGTAGACTTCATCAGCAATTAGAAATAAATCATGCTTTTTTACGATTTCAGCCAATTGCAAAATTTCTTCTTTTGAATATAAATAACCGGTTGGATTTCCTGGATTGCAAATTAATATAGCTTTTGTTTTTGGTGTAATTAATTTTTCAAAGGCAGCAATTGGAGGCAAAGCGAAACCTTCATCGATAGTAGAAATTACAGGTACAACTTTTACACCGGAAGCTGTTGAAAAACCATTGTAATTAGCATAAAAAGGTTCGGGGATAATAATCTCATCATCAACATCCATAGTGCTTCCCATAGCAAACAACAGTGCTTCAGAACCACCGGTTGTGATGATTATATCAGCAACATCAATAGGTAATCCGTGTGATTTATAATAAGCAGAAAGCTTGGTTCTGTAACTTTCAAAACCAGCCGAATGACTGTATTCCAAAACTTTTATATCTGCATTCTTTACTGCATTTAACGCTACATCAGGTGTTTTAATATCAGGTTGACCAATGTTTAAATGATATACTTTATGGCCTTTCTTTTTAGCAATTTCTGCGTAAGGAACCAATTTTCTGATTGGAGACTCAGGCATTTTTTGACCTTTCAATGATATTTTTGGCATGACTATTTTTGTTTGTGCTGCAAATTTGCGATTTTTTTTAGAGGTATACAATTCATCGGCTTATATATAATTTGTTAAAATCGCAATTGGCAGGGAATTATTTTTTATTTTTATACAAAATCATCTGTAATGCGTTTAAAGCTACTCTTATTTTTTCTGTTTCTCTCTTTTAATGGTTTTAGCCAATCTGAATTTCAGATAAACAATTTAAAAAATAAAGTTGTTATCCCTTTCAAACTTATTAATAATCTAATTTTTATCCCGGTTACTATAAACGGGGAAGAGTTGACATTTTTATTAGACACTGGTGTCGAGCAAACGATACTTTTTAGTTTGGATGATAAAGACGAGGTCAAATTATTTGAAGTAGAAAAATTAAAGCTAAGAGGATTAGGAAGCAAGGATGCAATTGATTCGTATAAATCATCCGGAAACAAAGTTGAAATAAAAGATTTAGTCGATTATAAGCATGAAATTTATGTTGTTCTTGACCAGGAGTTTAATTTTTCTTCTCATGTTGGAATTCCGGTAAACGGAATTATTGGTTCCTATTTTTTCAGAAATCATATTGTTGAAATAAATTATGACAAAAGAAAAATTATTGTGTACAACCATGATTACAAAAATATCAATAGCAGATTAAAAAAAAGTTTTACTAAAGATTCAATAACGATTGAAGATAAAAAGCCTTATTGTATTTTAAGCATTAATTCCGGTGAGCAAACAGTTCCTTCAAAATTATTGATAGATACAGGTAATAGTGATGCTGTTTGGGTTTTTTTAAATAGAACTGATAAAATTAAATTACCCGAAAAAAACATACAAGACTATCTTGGCAGAGGGTTTAGCGGGAACGTTTATGGCAAAAGAGCCAGATTGAATAGCTTTGAATTCGGCAATAAAACATTCAAGAATCCTTTGATAACTTTTCCCGATTCGACGTCATTGAAAAGTGTGAATTTTGTTCCGAATAGAGTTGGTTCTTTGGGAAGTGAAGTTATTTCAAGGTTTACCATAGTGTTTGATTATTTAAATAATGCAGTCTACACCAAACCAAGTAAAAGGATAGACGAACCATTTCATTTTAATATGAGTGGAATAGAAGTAGAGCACGCTGGTTTAGAATGGGTTAAGGAAACTATGGATGAGAGATCAACTGGTGGTATAAAGATATATACTGATAATAATCTTGATAAATATCAAAGCAACTTAAAGATTCACTTTACACTAAAACCAATTTTTAAAATAGCAAGTGTTAGAATAGGTTCCGAAGCCGAAAAAGCCGGGCTAAAAGTTGGGGACAGAATTCTTAGAATAAATAGTCAAATGGGACACTGGTTAAGTATCGAAATGATAAATGAACTTTTCAAATCAGAAGATAGAAAACCAATCGAAATAGAAGTTGAAAGAGGAGGGAAAATTTTTAAAATCAAATTCCAACTCAAAAACATTATATAAAAAAAGTCCCGATTTTAATCGGGACTTTTTTTATTGCATCATCGGACTTGTTTTCTTTTTTTCTAAGAGATTCACTATAGGTTTTTCTATAACTTCTCCTTTAATTTTTAATGCAACACGGCCTTCTTCTACATTCACAGCATTACTTTCAACGGTAATTGTTTTTCTTATTGGTCCGGTATGCATATTGTATTTTACATCAATCTTTCCGGTTTTTCCGGGTGGAATTGGTTCTGTTGGTTTTGATGGAACCGTACAACCACAAGTTGATTGAACGTTGGTGATAATCAAGTCAGCATCACCAGTATTGGTAAACTCAAAAGTACGAATACCATTATCATCCTCTTTATTTACCGTTCCATAGTCAATGGTGTTGTCTTTAGCTTTAAACTCAATTTTTGGACCTTTTTGGGCAAAAACTGCAGCATTCATAAGGATAACAGCAATAAGTAAATATTTTTTCATAGGTTCTATGTGTTATTTGGTTAGTAAAAATACTTCGTTTAAATTAATGCACAAAAATTTAATTCTTAATTTTTTCTAAAGTCTTTATTAATTACTTTTGCAGTGCAGTTTACAAAAGGCATGCCAAAAGGGTTAGGAGCGAGTGGTCAGTGATTATCAGCTATCCATTTTCCCGTTTTCCACGCTACATGGTAGCTAGTTTCAATCGGGGCTAAAAGAAAAGCGTAATGAACTTTTGTAAACACCCGAGCGCCAGCGAACTGGCGAAGCAAATAAACAAATAACCGAACAATCAAATATGTCGATTCCCGCACAGTTTAACGCAGCAGCAGTAGAAAAAAAATGGTACGACTACTGGATGAAAAACAATTATTTTCATTCAAAACCCGACCATAGAAAACCATATACCATTACCATTCCGCCACCAAACGTGACCGGAGTTTTGCACATGGGACATATGTTAAACAACACTATTCAGGATGTTTTAATTCGTCGTGCGCGATTGAAAGGTTTCAACGCCTGTTGGGTTCCGGGAACAGACCATGCTTCTATTGCTACTGAAGCTAAAGTTGTGGCAAAGTTGAAAAGCGAAGGCATCAACAAAAATGATTTAACGCGTGAAGAATTTTTGAAACACGCTTGGGACTGGACAGACAAATACGGTGGAACTATCTTAGAACAGTTGAAACAATTAGGTTGTTCCTGCGATTGGGACAGAACCAAGTTTACTATGGATCCTGATATGTCAGCATCCGTAATTCGTTCTTTCGTTGATTTATATAACAAAGGATATATCTATCGCGGTTACCGTATGGTAAACTGGGATCCGGAAGCCAAAACAACTTTGTCTGATGAAGAAGTAATCTTTGAGGAAAGACAAGGAAAACTATACTTTTTAAAATATCAAATAGAAGGAAGTTCCGATTTCTTAACGGTTGCAACTACACGTCCTGAAACCATTTTCGGAGATAGCGCTGTTTGTATTAACCCAAATGACGAACGTTTTACACATCTGAAAGGCAAAAAAGCGATAGTGCCAATTTGCGGTAGAGTAGTGCCAATCATTGAAGATGACTATGTTGATGTTGAATTCGGAACAGGTTGTTTAAAAGTAACACCTGCGCACGATATGAACGACAAAACATTGGGCGAAAAGCACAATCTTGAAATCATAGATATCTTCAACGAAGATGCCTCTTTGAATTCTTATGGATTGCATTACCAAGGAAAAGACCGATTCGTAGTTCGTGAAGAAATTGCCAAAGAATTAGAAACTACTGGAGCTTTAGCCAAAACTGAAAATTATTTAAACAAAGTTGGAACTTCCGAAAGAACCAAAGCTGTAATCGAACCTCGTTTGTCTGATCAATGGTTTTTGAGCATGGAAGAATTGGTAAAACCTGCCATCAAATCGGTATTGGAAACCAAAGAAATTAAATTATATCCTTCTCGTTTTGATAACACCTATCGTCATTGGTTAGAAAATATTCGCGACTGGAATATTTCCCGTCAATTGTGGTGGGGACAACAAATCCCGGCTTATTTCTATGGCGACGGAAAAGAAGATTTTGTGGTGGCGGAGACACCTGAATTGGCCTTGGCTTTAGCCAGGGAAAAAGTAAATCCTAATCTTCAGGCTTCCGATTTACGTCAGGATGCTGATGCGCTTGACACTTGGTTCTCGTCATGGCTGTGGCCGATGGCTGTTTTTGGTGGAATCATGGAACCGGAAAACGAGGATTTCAAATACTATTATCCAACCAATGATTTGGTTACAGGTCCGGATATTTTATTCTTCTGGGTTGCCAGAATGATTATTGCAGGTTATGAATATACAGGTAAAAAACCGTTTTCAAATGTATACCTGACAGGTTTGGTGCGTGACAAGCAACGCCGTAAAATGTCAAAATCGTTAGGAAATTCACCTGAACCTTTGGAACTGATTGAGAAATTTGGTGCTGATGGTGTTCGTGTTGGATTGCTTTTAAGCGCTTCTGCCGGAAACGATATCATGTTCGATGAAGAACTTTGTAATAACGGAAAAGCATTTGCTAACAAAATCTGGAATGCATTCCGTTTAATCAAAGGTTGGGAAGTTGCCGATATTGCACAACCGGAAAGTTCTAAAGTGGCTATAGAATGGTATGAGTCAAAATTACAACAAACATTGGTAGAAATTGAAGATCATTTCGAAAAATACAGATTGTCTGATGCCTTGATGGCGATATACAAATTGGTTTGGGATGATTTCTGTTCGTGGTTTTTAGAAATGATAAAACCGGCTTACCAACAGCCAATCGACAGCGCGACATTCAACAAAGCCATTGAAATGTTGGAAGCTAATCTGAAATTATTGCATCCGTTTATGCCTTTCCTAACAGAAGAAATTTGGCAGCACATTGCGGATAGAACTCCGGAACAAGCCTTAATTATTGCGGAATATCCTAAGATGACTTCGTTTAACGAAAAGCTAATATCAGATTTCGAATTTACTTCTGAAGTTATCGCTGGTTTGAGAACCATTCGTGCAGCCAAAAACATCGCAATGAAAGATGCTATCGATTTAAAAGTGGTAAACAACGAAAAGGTTTCGACTTATTTTGACAGCGTAATCATGAAACTTGGCAACATAGTTTCTTTAGAATACATTACCGATAAAATTGATGGAGCTTTGACGTATAGAGTAAAATCTAACGAATACTTTATTCCGGTTTCTGGGAATATTGATATTGCTGCCGAGATTGCGAAACTAACAGAAGAATTAAAATACACGCAAGGCTTTTTAAGAAGTGTTCAAGGCAAATTATCTAACGAGAAGTTTGTTTGTGGCGCACCCGAAAAAGTACTTGAAATTGAACGAAAAAAAGAAGCAGATGCTTTGGCTAAAATCGCCACTATAGAGCAAAGTTTAGCAAGTTTACAATAATAACAAGTCCTCTCGTTCCAAATGACGAGAGGGCTTGTTATTTATAATTAGTTTATTTCTATTGATTTGCAATTAATATTTTTGTAAATTTATATTCCTGTTTTATAAATCGCTTCATTTCAAAAATCTTAAACCTGCTGATTTTGGTAAATGATATGGCTTAATCGCACTGATGTGAATATAGTCACCACGATGTAAAGCTGCCAATTTGGTATGCATATTTTGAATTTCTTCTGATACTATACTTTTCTTACTGCTCAAAAATAAGGACTTGCCAAAAAGCCATAAGAGCAGATTATTTTGCTTTAAAATTATTTACTCTCATAAGCAAATCTATATTCCTTATAAGAGATTAACCCTTTAAAATAAATAAGTAATGAAAACACTAATTAAAAACCCAGCAAATTTTATCATCATGGTCATCATCCTTTTAAGTGCTTCTGCTTATGCACAGGATCCGGTGCCTCTTGCGCCAAAAAATTACACTAAAGTACTGCTCGATAATGAATTTGTAAGAGTACTGCAATTTGAAATGGCACCTGGAGATGTTATACCTTGGCACAGCCATCCAAACCATGTTGCTTATGTTGTAGCTGCTGGAAAAATTGAAATCACAGACAAAGGCCAAGCACCGGTTACTATGGATGTTAAAGTAGGGGAAGCTCTTTTTCTACCAGCGGTTACCCATAGTGGAAAAAATGTTGGAAAAACGACTATAAAACTGATCATCACCGAAATTAAAAAATAGTCTGTAAAACTAAAAAAGTCCTCTCGTTCCAATAGGTGAGAGGACTTTTTTATATGAATTGCATTGGTTTTAAAAGGTAAAACCCATTTTAAAATATAGAGCATTTATTTGTTCGATTCTTTGTTCAGCACCATCTTTTTTCATTTTGGTAAAATCGCTTTGACTTTCTAAACCCATACCAAGGTTAAGCGCATCAGTAAGGAGAAACTTTAGTCCGATTTGACTTGAAAAACCAAAGTTCCATCCCATATTTTTAGTTGAAGTATTGTCTGTTATGGTTTCTAATTCCTGTTTTAATAAAGTATTGGTATACAATCCTAAGCCAAGATTGAAGAATATTTTTTGATTCTGTGTATTTTCATTGTTAAAAATAGCTAAGTCACTATTAAATTGTAACGGTATATGTAAATAAGTGTTTTTTAAACTGGCTGTATTTCCAGCAATGGTAGGATTGGCATTGTATTCAAAGTAACCGATACCTGAAGCTATTTTCCATGTTTTTCCTAAAGGCAGTGAAAATAATATGTCGCCACCGTTAATGTTTCCGTTTAATGCCACATTGCCGGTTTGCTTCAGTTTGGCAAATCCTAATTTGGTATTGACCGTTAACTCAAATTTGCTTTCTTTTTTTTCAGGAGTTGATTGCGCCAAAGCAGCATAAGAGATTAAAATGACTAAAACTGAAATCAGTTTTTTTTTCATAAAGTTTAAATTTTGGTTAGTAATGATATTATAACGATGAGTATTACTTTTTAGTATAATTGTAGCGAAAATTGTTACAAACCAGACACAAAAAATCCCGCTTCAAACGAAACGGGATTTTATATTATATATTAGTTCTGAATTAAAACTGCTCTCTTCCTGCAAAGTGGAAAGCACCTTCGATAGCTGCATTCTCATCGCTATCTGAACCGTGAACAGCATTTTCACCAACTGAAGTTGCATATTTTTTACGGATAGTTCCTTCTGCAGCTTGTGCAGGGTTTGTAGCTCCGATTAACGTTCTGAAATCTTCAACAGCATTGTCTTTTTCCAGGATTGCTGCTACGATTGGTCCACGTGTCATGAATTCTACTAATTCTCCGTAGAAAGGCCTTTCAGCGTGTACAGCGTAAAATGCTTTTGCGTCAGCTACTGTCAATTGCGTTAATTTCATTGCTACAATTCTGAAACCACCTTCAGTAATCATATTTAAAATTCCACCGATGTGTCCGTTTTCAACACCATCAGGCTTAATCATTGTAAATGTTCTATTCGTTGCCATTTTTGTTTTATTTTAATTTTGGTGCAAAAGTAAACTTTTTAAACCATTATTAAAAATAGAACGACTATCAATTCTTGATAATTTTTTGCACGGCAAAATCTGCTCCTGATTTGATTTTTACAAAATAAACTCCCTGACTTAACTTATTTCCATCCAATTCGAATTGAGAAGTATTTGGTTCAAAACTCTGAATTGTTTTACCATTAATGTCAAAAAGTTCAACACTGTCAATCGTTGTTGTATGTGACAGATTCCAAATATTGTTTGTTGGATTAGGATAGATTTTCAAATTTGAAATGGAATTTTCAGGTGTGGATAAGACATCTGTAAACAAATAATGTCCGGTACTCTTTTGGAAAACAATATCATAAGTTCCCGCAATTACGGGAATATTTGGACCATCCTGTATTCCTGTTGCTGATGGAAAACCTAATGATCCCCAATTGGTCGTCCACAGGTTATCTTTCCTGAATTTTGCTTCACCATCGGTTAAGGTTAAACTGTTGATAGTATATTCAAAACCATCCGTAGTACTTAAATCAGTATCGTCAACTAAGAAACCATTTAAAGCTGTTCCAAGAATGCCTATGCTTGGAAAAGCAAAGCTATAGGCACCGGTATTTTTGTTAAAGGTTACAAACCATTCGCCACCGGTTACTTGTATTGTTGGGCCGCCCTGAACCGCTGTTCCTGTTGGGAAAGCAACACTTCCCCATGTGTTTAGACTATCGTCGTTAAAACGGAAATAAGCTGTTCCACTAGTGAAATTAAATCCGGATAGTGTATATATAATTCCATCTGTAGTGTTCATATTTACATCTGGGCCACCAAAACCATTTATAGAATCAACCGCTGGTCCCCAAATTCCAATACTTGTAAATCCAGATGGAATAAAGGTATAAGTACCATTACTTCTGTTGAAGGTCACATCATAAGTTCCAGCCTGAGTCATGATATTAGCCCCGTTTTGAGTTCCCGTTCCTGAAGGAAAATTTGCTGAACCCCAGTTGGTCGCCCAATCATGATCTAGCCTGAATTTCAAACCAGTTGTTCCTGGATCAGTTGCGGTGGTAACAGTTACATTGTTTAATGTATATGTAATATTGTCGGTTGTATTCATATCAGTATCAACAGCCCAACTTCCGGAAGGACTCGTACTTCCAATCATTGAAATTACCTGACTATAATTTATTTGGGTAGAAAAGAATAGAGCAACAAATAAGAGTAATTGTTTTTTCATAATGGTTTGGTTTTAAATTGGTTTACCTAAAATTAGTAAAAATAAAATTGCATTATGAAAATAAGAACAGCTACAACGTTTTCGTGTTGAAAACTTTACTGAATTAAAGCGTAATTACAGTAAAATTAGGCTCTAATGGTTTTAACTCCAGAAATAGTTTTTCTATGAGTTTGCCATTAACATCCAAATAAAACTCTGAAAAATTAGCTTTTCGCTCCTGCAATCCTTGGTTTGGAAACAGTTCGTTTTGGAGTAGAATGATTTGTTCCAGTTTTTCAGCGTAGACTCTTTTTTCTGCTTTTAGCAAACGTTTTTCCAGATTTTCTAAGCCTTTTATTTGTTTGGTTTGTTGGGCCTTCACAGCGCCAATAAACGATTTTTCGGTTTGATTAGCAATGAGCAGTAACTTTTCAAATTGCTGTTTTATATGTTCTTTTTGCTCGGAGAAATCTAAGTTGAATTTTGAAAATTCTTTTGTTTTATTGGTAAACAACTCTTGCTGATTGCTAAATAAATCTGCCCATGAAAGGTTTAATTTTTCTACTTTTTTGATTTGTTTTTCCGTTGCTAACAAAACAGAATTACGCACTAGAAGTATTGGAAAAGTCACCTTGTTAGCTTCAAAAGTAGATTGTAGTTGAAGCCAATAGCTAATTTCACCGCCACCGCCAATGTAACACAAATTGGGCAAAACGATTTCTTCGTACAATGGACGAAGAATAACATTTGGGCTAAATTTTTCAGGATGATTTTCTACTAATTCTAAAATTTCTTCTTCAGAAAAAGCAAGTTTGGTATTGTTTACTTTAAATTGATTGTTTTCAAAAACTATACGTTCTCTAATACTATCTTCTATATAAAACAGATTGATCTCTCTTGGATTTACCTGAATGTCATAGGAAGCCTGAAGTATAGAATTGGTTTCAGTAACTTTTTGGAAAGACGTTTTATAAATTAATTCATTTTTGACAAAAGGACTGAATAATTGTTTTAACTTTTTATCATCACCATCAAGAATAACCAAGCCTTTATCACCAAATAATTTGTTTGCCAAAAACCGTGTGGCAGCTGCAAGATTGCTATGCTTTAGATAACTATTTTCAAAAAGTTCTTTTAAATAAGTTGCGTTTTCTCCAATTCCTAATTCTGATGCAAAGACATCTAAAACGGCTGCCAATCCTTCTGTCGAAAGTCGGCCAACCGGACCATGACTTTCCTTGTTCCAGATGATTTTTGAATTTTTAAAGTTGAAATGATTTATTTCTTCAAAATCATGATCTTCAGTCGCCATCCAATAAATCGGAACAAAATCATAAGCCGGATATTCCTTTTTTAAGGCAGCACAAAGCGTAATAGTGGAAGCAATTTTGTACAAAAAATACAATGGCCCAGAGAACAAATTCAGTTGGTGACCAGTTGTAATGGTAAACGTTTTGGTATTTGATAAGAGTGAAATATTAGCTTTTGTAGCTTCAGAAATTTGAAAATCATTATACTGATTTTCAAGAGCAGCAACCAAACTTTTTCTATTTTCCGCTGGATAGTTTTGTGCCTTTTCTTCCAGTTGTCCTTTAAAATTTTCAAGGCTTGGAAAACGATTGTATAGCGATTTCAATTCGGGCTTTTCGTCTAAATAATCTACAATTAATTTAGTGAAATATCCTGATTTTTGGTAGCTAATACAGTCAGTTGGCATGATAGTTTTGGTAAAATTAATTGGTTATCAAAGTTCCAAAAAGATAATCATCACCTAAAGAAAATTCACTGTTTCCTTTCTTTAAAGTAACTTTTTTTAATCGTATAGTATGCAGAAAATCAGAACCTAAGGATGTTGTATTTACTTCAATTATTCCGCTTGTAGCTTCAATGCCATCTACAGCATCCCATTGCTGTGATAGTGTAGGCGTAGTCGGAATAGTCACAGCACAGAAATAATCATCTGTTATTGTACCGGAATATAATCGATAGGATAATTTATTAGTAGCGCTAATCAATCTGGTTCTTGGAGTTGTCGTTACTTCACTGGCAAATAAGACATCATAATCGGCAACATCTAAAGTAAAAACTTCGCCACCGCTAAAATCATAAACTTTGTTACTACAAGCACTTTTATCAACTTCATGATTAAAGCCAAAGGCTAACTGACTTACAGTAGTCGCATAATTTCCGAATACGAAAGTTTCATAAACCTGAGGTCCGGTTGGCTTTTGAAAGGTTATGTTTTTAAAAACAATATTATAAGTATAACCGGTAATTCGGGTGGAATTGTCGGTTGAGTTAGTCGACTTAACCGCAGTAGATGTGATTTGAATTGTACCGGCAGTTGCATTCCATTCTTCCTTTAAATTTGGTGTTGCATCAGGAACTGTCGGGCAAATATTATTTGCACTTACATCGCCATCATATTTTCTGTAAGTTACCTTGTTGGTAGAATTTATGGCAACTTGTATTGGCACGCCATCAGGCGTTACATCAGCAGGAAAAGCCGAAGCCGGAATTTCAATAAAAAGCATTTCGCCATCTTTAACTTTATAAATCACATCTTTAGTGCTGCATTTATTGGCAGTTACTTCTGAAAAATCGATAACATCAACAGTTAAATTTCCATCGTCACAAGCAGTAATTAAGAGTAACAATGAGAGTGCGCATAAAATTCTTTTCATCGGAATAGTATAATTTTTAAGCAAAAATAAGTTTTTTATACTATTAAATTTTGCCTTTTATCATTTAATTAAGAACAGTACTTTTATATTTGCAACTCGAGACCGTTAGGTCGAATTGTACAAAGTAAAATGAAAAAAATATACCTCGATAACGCAGCAACCACACCAATTCGTCAAGAAGTTATTGATGAAATGATGAAAGTGATGCAGTCAGAGTATGGAAATCCTTCGTCAACACATAGTGTCGGAAGAAGTGCCAAAGCCATTATTGAAACGGCGAGAAAAACAATTGCTAAATATTTGCATTGCAATGCGCAGGAAATCATTTTTACTTCTACAGCTACCGAAGCCACAAACTGGATTTTAAGAAGTGCTGTAAAAGACTTTGGTGTTACCCGAATAATTACCTCAAAAGTGGAACATCATGCGACTTTGTATACCGTTCAGGCTTTGCAGGAAGAATTTGGAATCGAAGTTGAATTTGTAAATGTTGCTCACGACGGAACTTTAGATTATGACCAATTTTCAACTTTACTTTCCAATAATACTAAAACGATAGTTTCGTTGATGCACGTAAATAATGAAACCGGAGTTGTTAATGATATTGAAAGGATAGGAGTGATGTGTCATCAAAACAAAGCCTTGTTTCATTGCGATACAGTTCAGTCTATTGGAAAAACAGAATTGAATATACAAGAATTGCAGGTTGATTTTTTAGTCGCAAGTGCCCATAAATTTCATGGACCAAAAGGTGTTGGTTTTGCGTTTGTTCGTAAAAATTTGGTTTTGCAACCAATGTTATTTGGTGGTGAACAGGAAAAAGGATGGCGCGCCGGAACAGAATCGGTACATCAAATCGCCGGAATGGCAAAAGCGCTTGAGCTTTCTTATCAGCATTTGGATGAGGAAAGAAAGCAAATTTCTGAATTGAAAGCGTATTGTTTTCAAAAATTGCAAGCTTCTTTTCAGGATGTTGCCATAAATGGAAGCAATACATTTTACAATATTTTGAATGTTTTATTGCCTTTTACACCTGAAAAAACAGCTATGATTTTATTTAATCTGGATATGAAGGGCATTGCGGTTTCTCGTGGCAGTGCTTGTCAAAGCGGAAGTATTAAGCCATCACATGTTTTGGTAGAAATGCTTTATGAAGATGAGTTAAAAAAACCAAGTCTACGTATTTCATTCAGTCATTACAACACCACAGCCGAAATAGATTATTTGGTTTCAGCGTTAAAAGAAATTTAAATAGGAGCCTAATTCGTTGAGAAATAGCGTATTTTTGAATAAACAAAATTCAGTGTCATGAAAAAAACCATTTTAGTTGCACTTATAGCATTCGGAATATCATCGAACCTTTCTGCTCAAAAGAAAGGCGATGTAGAATTTGGGGTTAATATTGGATTTAATAGTTCATCTGTTTCTGATAGCCAGTATTCATATGATTCAAGTACGGGATTGAATCTCGGAGGTTCTCTTGATTATTACTTTTCCAGTGATTGGAGTTTAAAAGTAAAAATGATATATGATCAAAAAGGTTGGGATAACGATGTAATTCTGAACCTTGATGATGGACAAGAATATCCAACAGATTATAATTTAGATTATCTGACCATTCCTGTAATGGCCAATTGGCATTTTGGAAATAAGAGAGAATGGTATTTGAATTTTGGACCTTACTTTGGATTTCTTATGAGTGCAAAAGACACCCAATTTGATTCTGATGTAAAAAAGTTTTTCAACGAAAATGATTTTGGTTTAGCTGCCGGAATAGGAGTTAAACTTCCTATTTCAAATAAACTTAAATTCTTCGCTGAAATAGAAGGACAGGGTGGTTTTACAGATATTAATAATGTACCAGGTTATCCATCACTGACTAACGGTCGTACGAGTTTGAATGTTGGTTTAAACTTTTTATTAAAATAATATTATAAAAAAGACCGTCTCGTTTTTGAAACGAGACGGTCTTTTTTATTTCACTAAAACTAAATATTCCCAAGGTTTCATCTCAAAAACATCATCGCCTTTAAGTGTGATTTTTTCTCCCGAAAATAATTCGGTGTATTCTCCTTTTTGATGTGCGGAATTTAATTTTACGGTTACCGGTTTATCGCTGTAATTGATAATTGGAATAACCTTGTCATTGTTTTTTGTTCGTGAAAAAGAAACTACCTGTTCCATTTTATCACTATAAATGCGAACCATAACGCCACCTTCTTTGCCATTCCATAACGCTTTATTTTTATGTTTCAGATCAAAGAGTTTTTTGAATAATCCTTCGTAAGGCATTTTACTCCAATCGATTAAGTCCTTATCAAAAAATTTCAATGAACGGTTTAGCCCGGCTTCCTGACCGCCATAAACCAATGGCATTCCATTGACAGTTCCGCACAAAACCATTGAAGCTTTTAATCCTTCACCAAAATTATAATCCATATTGTGATTCCAGGAATTCATGTCGTGATTATCGGTGAAAAGCATTCGGTAACCATCACGCGGAAACGTGCTGACATCATGCGCCATATATTCAACCAAACCAGCCATGCTTTTTTTATCGCGGGTTACAGCAACCATTTTGTCAAAGAATGTCCACGAATACGTCATATCGAAAGCTTTTATGTGTAAGTCACGTGATTCCCATTCGGCCAACATAAAGACTGGTTTTACCGCATCCATTTCGGCTCTTGCATTGTCCCAGAAATCGGTTGGCAGAAATCCTGCCGTATCGCAACGGTAACCATCAATATCACATTCCTTTACCCAATACACCAATGCTTCGGTCATGTATTTTCGGATTCCGGGTTTGTCATAATCAAAATCAATTACGTCATCCCAATCATACCAAGGTGTTGGCTGAAAATTGCCTTCTTCGGTTTTGGTATACCAGTCGGGATGATCTTTAGCCAATTGATTATCCCAAGAGGAATGATTAGCCACCCAATCTATAATCACATACATTCCCATGCTATGGATTTTATCTACCAATGACTCAAAATCTTCTTTGGTTCCAAACTCTGGATTGATGCCATAATAATCTTTAACAGAATATTCGCTACCCAATGTTCCTTTTCTTTTTTCAACTCCAATTGGATGAATCGGCATTAACCAAATGATATCAATACCCATTGCCTTTATTCTTGGCAAATGTGATTCGAATGCTTTGAATGTTCCTTCGGGAGTGAACTGTCGAATGTTTGCCTCATAAATAGTAGCATTTTTACTCCATTCGGGATGCTTTAATTCAACGAATTCTTTGGGTTGGTATCTTGAATCATCTGATGATTTTTCATCACTTTTTTTAAGACAGCCCGATACTATTATGAGGATAAATAGCAATACGGTTTTTGAAAAATGTTTCATTTGGAAGGGTTTAGAATTCTAAATTTAAACAAAAAAACCGAAACAATGTTTCGGTTTAAATGATTTTCTTGATGACACGCAAACGGTGTGTGTGTCTGTTTTGTTCTGCATTGTAAATCCCTAAGTGGTCCAAACGGTCAATCCTGACTTTTCCACTGGCGTGAATGATATAATTATTATCCATGATGATACCAACGTGGATTATCTTTCCTTCTTCATTGTCAAAGAAAGCCAAATCTCCGGCTTCACTTTCTTCAATAAAACTCAACGCATCGCCTTGAGTAGATTGTTGCGAAGCATCTCTCAGCAGATGATAGCCATTCAGTTTGTAAACCATTTGCGTAAAGCCTGAACAATCTATACCAAATGGTGTCTTACCGCCCCACAAATAAGGAGCATTCAAATACATATAAGCTGTGGCAATCAAATCTGATTTTGGCTTGACACCACTGGTTCTCATGCCTTCAAATTCAAAATTTTCAATATTGATTTCGCCGTGATGCAAAAATGATAAAGAAGAACCCAAAGGAATTGGCAACAATATATTTGATGGATTTGAGACATATTCAACCAAATCAGAGTTCAATATTATAGCATCTTTTGATAAACTTTTGAAACTCTTTTCAGTTATAGTTTGGTATTGTTTAGAATCGACCCAACCTTCATAATCATCATACTGCAACTTAATTTTTGACCATTGATTTTGTGTCTCCAAAATTTCGAAATGCTCACCAAACAAGACTTGAGAAACGATTTCGCTTCTGTCGCTTGGCTCGGCTCGTAAAGGAATTATAGCAAGATTACAAATGGCAAACATTAAGATAATTATGAATTATAAGTTATGAGTTATGAGTTGAGAATTACGGTTAACTTATAACTCATAATTCATCACTCATAACTATTTTTAAGCTCTTTCAATAACAATTGCCGAAGCACCGCCGCCGCCATTACAAATAGCTGCGGCACCGATTTTGGCATTATTTTGTTCTAAAACATTAATTAAGGTTACAATGATTCTGGCTCCGGAACATCCAAGAGGATGACCTAGAGAAACCGCGCCACCATTTACATTTACTTTGTCATTGTCTAGACCTAAGATTTTGGCATTTGCTAAACCAACTACAGAAAAAGCTTCGTTGAATTCAAAAAAGTCTACATCAGAAATTGAAATTCCGGCTTTGTCCAAAGCTTTTGGTAACGCTTTTGCAGGCGAAGTCGTAAACCATTTTGGTTCCTGTTCAGCATCAGCGTATGATTTGATATAAGCCAAAGGTTTTAATCCTAAAGCGTTTGCTTTCTCTTCACTCATTAATACTAAAGCTGCCGCACCATCATTGATAGTAGAAGCATTGGCAGCGGTAACAGTTCCATCTTTGGTAAACACAGCATTTAACGCAGGAATTTTATCCAATTTTACATTGGTGTATTCTTCATCTTTAGCAAAAACAATCGGCTCTCCACGACGTTGCGGAATTTCTACAGGAACAACTTCATTATTGAATTTTCCGGCTTCCCAAGCATTAGCTGAACGCTCGTAGGATTGAATAGCGAAAGCATCTTGCTCTTCACGAGTAATTTTATATTCGGTTGCACATAAATCGGCAGAAACTCCCATTGCGTTTCCATCATAAGCATCAGTCAAACCGTCTTTCTGCATTCCGTCAACCATCGTTGTTGGGCCAAATTTCACACCATTTCTTAAATGAACATAATGTGGAATTAAACTCATGTTTTCCATTCCACCGGCAACTACAATTTCGGCATCACCAGCCATAATAGCTTGAGCGCCTTGCATTACGGCTTTCATTCCGGAAGCACATACTTTATTGACAGTTGTACACGGAACGTTATCTGGTAAACCAGCAAATTTAGCTGCCTGACGGGCTGGTGCCTGACCAACTCCGGCCTGGACTACATTACCCATCAAAACTTCATTTACTAAGTTTGGATCTAAATTGATTTTATTTAATGCACCTTTGATTGCGGCTGCACCTAATTGGGTAGCTGTAACAGTTGATAACGAACCCATAAAACTTCCGATAGGTGTTCTGACTGCTGAAACGATGACTACTTTTTTACTCATAATTAGTTGTTGTTTGTTTGTAATGCAAAACTAATCTTTTATTGCAAATTATGGAATGCTTTTTAAACAAAAAAACCATTGATTTCTCAATGGTTTATCTTGTGATCCCAGAAGGATTCGAACCTTCGACCTACTGCTTAGAAGGCAGTTGCTCTATCCAGCTGAGCTATGGAACCAAAACAATTTTTTGTACAAAAACGGTTAAAAAGTCGGGGTGGCAGGATTCGAACCTGCGGCCTCCTGCTCCCAAAGCAGGCGCGATAACCGGGCTACGCTACACCCCGAAAATTAAAAAGCGGAGAGTAAGGGATTCGAACCCTTGGTACAGTTTCCCATACGCATGTTTAGCAAACATGTCCTTTCGGCCACTCAGGCAACTCTCCAGATTTTCAATAATGCTCAAAGAACTTAACTTTTTTGCGGTTGCAAATGTAACTTTTCATTCTATAAATCACAACTATTTCATTTCTTTTTTTAATCATTAAAATAAATATTTTTTAAAAAGCTTCACTTTCAACATACTAGATATATAATATTTTATTGGACAACCTATTTGTTTAATTAAAAAGCCACCAAAGAATATTTTTTTGATGGCTTTGCAACTTAATAATTGTTACTTTTATTTCCCTTCAGGCATTGCCGGCATATTAGAATTAAAACAATCACGGTAGAGTTTCCACTTTCCGTCTTCCATTTTATAGACTTCAAGTGATTTTCCTTCATCAAGTACTTTACCGTCCTTGTCGGAGACTGTCCAGGCATTTTCAGCTGTTAAATTGTTTTCATTACCCCAAAGGTCAACAAGACTCAATTTTATTTTTGTAGTATCACCTTTAAACCACATGCCAAAAGTTTTTTGAATGGCTGGTCTTCCTTCAACAGCCTTACCATTTGGATTCATGAATTTGCCATCAGTGGCATAACAATTTGCAAGAGCAACTGAATCTTTGGCGTTGTACGCTTTTTCAAATTCTGCGTAACCAGCTTCCACTGAAGTCTTAGCCGCAGCTAAATCAAAAGCAGGTTTTGCTTCTTCAACAGGAGCTTCTTCTGCTTTTTTACAACTCATGCTTACTAAGATTAGGGACAGGCAAACGATTTTAAATAATTGAATTTTTTTCATAAATAATAGATTTATTGATTAGTTTTTTTGACTATTAAATTTATTAAAATATTGATTATCAAATAAAATTGGGAAGAAATACTTGTTAACAAAAAATCCCACTCTTTCGAATGGGATTCTTAACTATTTAGGATTTGATATTACAAGTGAATCACTTCTCCATAAGCATCAGCAACCGCTTCCATAACGGCTTCACTCATCGTTGGGTGTGGGTGAATTGCTTTTAGGATTTCGTGTCCTGTAGTTTCCAATTTACGCGCTACAACTGCTTCTGCAATCATATCGGTAACTCCGGCACCAATCATGTGACAACCTAACCATTCGCCATATTTGGCATCAAAAATTACTTTTACAAAACCATCCGGAGTTCCGGCAGCTTTAGCTTTTCCTGAAGCAGAGAATGGGAATTTACCAATCTTCAATTCGTATCCTTTTTCTTTGGCTTGTTTTTCGGTTAAACCAACAGAAGCAATTTCAGGAGTAGCATAAGTACAACCCGGAACATTTCCATAATCGATTGGTTCAACGTGTAAACCTTTGATTTTCTCAACACAATTGATTCCTTCTGCTGAAGCAACGTGAGCCAAAGCCTGACCTGGTGTTACATCACCAATAGCATAATAGCCCGGGACATTGGTTTGAGAATAAGCATTTACCAAAATTTTATCTTTATCTGTTGCAATGCCAACTTCTTCTAAACCGATGTTTTCGATATTGGTTTTGATTCCAACTGCCGAAAGTAAAATATCAGCTTCAAGGATTTCTTCTCCTTTAGCGGTTTTTACAAAAGCTTTTACACCTTTTCCTGAAGTGTCGATTTTTTCTACAGTAGAATTCGTCATCACGGTTATTCCCGATTTTTTCATCGAACGCTCAAATTGCTTTGAGATATCTTCATCTTCCACAGGAACGACATTTGGCATAAACTCAACAACGGTAACTTCTGTTCCCATTGCATTATAAAAATGAGCAAATTCAACTCCGATAGCACCAGAACCCACAACAATCATTTTCTTTGGTTGTGATGGTAATGTCATCGCCTGACGGTAACCAATTACTTTTACACCATCTTGTGGCAGGTTTGGTAATTCACGTGAACGTGCACCAGTTGCGATGATAATATGGTCAGCTGAATATTCGGTAACTTTTCCATCGGCTGCAGTAACATCAACTTTCTTTCCCGGTTTTATTTTTCCAAAACCATCAATAACGTCGATTTTATTTTTTTTCATTAAGAATTGAACACCTTTGCTCATTCCGTCGGCAACGTCTCTTGAACGTTTTACCACCGCTGAGAAATCTTTGTCAAATTCCTTAATTGTTAATCCATAATCAGAAGCATGTTTTAGGTAATCAAAAACCTGTGCCGATTTTAAAAGCGCTTTTGTTGGAATACAACCCCAATTAAGGCAGATTCCACCAAGGTTTTCTTTTTCGATTACGGCTACTTTAAAGCCTAATTGTGATGCACGAATAGCAGTAACATAACCGCCAGGACCACTTCCTAAAACAATAATATCGTATTTCATATGTAAAATTTCTTTGATTATTAGAGACTGCGAATTTAAGGATTTATTTTAAAATAAAAGTAGAAGTTGAAACCACTTTATAATATGCTTTGTTTTTCAGTTACGTTCCAAATCTTTTTAACAACACTCACTATAGTTGTGGCGATTATAGCTCCCAGAAATGCCAGAAAAATATCTTTTTGAGCATCCCAAACATCGCCTTGGGTTCCAAGATAGGCATCGCCTTGCGCCTTAAAGAAGACATCGGCAACAGCCCATTCTATCAGTTCATAAAATCCGCTGATGGAAAGTGTAATTTCTATTGGTAATGTCCATGCTACCCAACTTGGAAATTTCAGCCATTTCAAAAACATCTCGCGCATCGGATAGGCTAACAGAAATCCGAAACTAAAATGGACTATCCGATCGTAATGATTGCGGGACATATCAAATGCATCTTTAAGCCAATAACCAAAAGGATTTTCGGCATAAGTATATTTTGAACCATAAACATGCAGACACAAATAAATACAAATCAGCAGATAACTCAAATCGCTGAATATAAATTTTTTATAGGTCAAAGCAAGAAACCCTAAAAAGATAAAAACCAGGGTGTTTTCTAAAATCCAATTGGCGGTATCGGTATTTCCAACATAGGAATTTATCCAGTTTATCAGAAAAAAAGCGATAAAGGCTTTCTGCCAAATATTATTTTTTAAAGGAATTCGTTCTTCAGAAATTGCTATGGTAAATGCCATTGTAAATTGATTTATTGTTGCAGGCAAATTAGGAATTGTTTTCTAAAGAAAACTGCGAGTCGTATAATTTTTTATAATAACCTTCCGATTTGGTTACCAATTCCTGATGTGTTCCTTCTTCTACAATTTGGCCTTTGTCCATTACAATAATTTTATCAGCATTGATAATTGTGGCCAATCGATGGGCAATAACGATAGATGTTCTGCCTTTGGTAATGGTTTCTGTAGCTCTTTGAATTAATTCTTCGCTATACGTATCAATAGAAGAAGTAGCTTCGTCCAAAATCAAAATACTCGGATTACTCACATATGCCCGAAGAAAAGCGATGAGTTGACGCTGTCCTGAAGATAACATTACACCGCGTTCTTTTACGTCGTAATCATAACCGCCGGGCAGACTTTTAATGAATTTATGAACACCAATTTCCTTAGCAGCATTAATGACTGTTTCGCGTGTAATTTCAGGATTGTTCAGCGTGATATTATTGTGAATCGTATCGGCAAAAAGAAACACATCCTGTAAAACAATGGCGATTTGTTGGCGAAGACTTTCAAGTTTGAAATCGTTTATGTTTTGGTCATCAATATAAATCGAGCCCGAATTTATTTCGTAAAAACGATTTAAAAGGTTAATGATTGTCGATTTTCCTGCGCCGGTAGCACCAACAATAGCAATAGTTTCGCCGGCATTTACTTTTAGGTTTATACCTTTTAGCACTTCTTCATTGTCAATATAACTAAAACGAACATTTTCAAAACGAATGTTTCCATGAAAATGAGTAGCCGTTTTTGTTCCGTCATTCTGAACATCGTCATTGGTATCCAAAATATCAAATACACGATTGGCCGCAATCATTCCCATTTGCATTTCGTTGAATTTATCCGCAATCTGACGTAACGGATTAAACAGCATCCCGATGAACATCGTATAGGAAATCATTTGACCTAAGGTAGTAAATGGATTTTCATCAATAATCTGCAAACCACCATATAAGATTACAGCTCCTAAAGTTATCGATGAAATAATATCGGCAATAGGGAAGAAGATGGAGTTATAAAGAATGTTTTTTATCCAGGCCTGATTATGCTTCTGATTAATTTCTTTGAACTTTTCAAATTCAATGTCTTCTCTGTTGAAGAGTTGCACGATTTTCATTCCGGTAACACGTTCCTGCACAAAGACATTCATATTGTTAATCTGCGTTCTCACTTCTTCAAAAGCAAGCTGCATTTTGCGTTGGAAAATTCGTGTGATATAAACCAGAATTGGCATGGCGACGACAACTATCATTGATAATTGCCAGTTCATCCAAAACATTACGACCAGGCAGACAATCATTTTCAATAAATCACTAAAAATCATAAACAATCCCTGACTAAAGATACGTGCTATTTGCTCAATGTCAGATACAGAGCGTGTTACCAACATCCCGACAGGTGAATTATCAAAATACTTCATTCGGAAAGTCAGTATGTGTTTGAATAATTTAATCCGGATGTCTTTGATGATGTTTTGTCCAAGCAAGTTGGCCCAATATACAAAGTAAAACTGCGATAATGTTTCCAGCAATAGCGCAAATCCCATAATGATAACATAAGTCAGAAGTCCCGATTTGCTTGCTGTTTTTATATAATCATCAACAGTAATTTCTAATAAGAATGGTCTTAAAGCGGCAAATAACGCTAATGAAAAAGCAAAGAAAATAACACCATAATACCTGAATTTATAAGGCTTAGTGTATTTTAAAATTCGTTTAAATAAATTGGTGTCGAATGCTTTTGCTTGCATAGTCATTGCGAGGAACGAAGCAATCTGTTCCTATATTAATGTTATTTGAAATATTCGTATTCAATTTTGGTTAAATATAATCCGTGTGCCGGTACAGAAAATCCGGCTTGACTGCGGTCTTTGCTATCAATTATCTTTTCAAAATCGGCTAAACTTATTTTTCCTGTTCCGATGTTTATCATAGTTCCCACAATGGCGCGAACCATATTTCGCAAAAACCGATCAGCCGAAATGGTAAAAACCAGTTTGTTTCCGTTTTGGTTCCAGTTAGCTTCAAAAATCACACAGTTGAATGTATGGACATCCGTATTCACTTTTGAAAAACATTCGAAATCGTTGTGTTTGAAAAGAATTTGACATGCTTCATTCATTTTATCAACATCCAATGACAATTGAAACTGATAACTTCCATCATTTTCAAAAACATCTTTTATCGTGTGGATGTGATATTCATAAGTACGTTTCGTCGCGTCAAATCGTGCATGCGCTTCGTCGGGAACTTTTAGAATATTAAAAACAGCAATGTCTTTTGGTAAAAAAGAATTGAGTTTGTGAACCAATTGTGCTGTGTCAATTTCGCTTTCGAAATCAAAATGAGCAAACATTTGTTTGGCATGAACTCCGGTATCAGTTCTTCCGGCTCCAACAATATCAATATCGGTTTTCAGCAATAGCGATAAGGCTTTGTTGAGTGTTTCCTGTACAGAATCAGCATCAGGTTGATACTGCCAACCATGGTAATTAGTTCCTTTATAAGCTAGTTCGATAAAATATCTCAATGTAAAAGTTCAAGAGTTTTAAAGCGTCAAAGTTACAAAGATTTTATGTTGAGAAAAGGTTAAAGTTTATTCGGTTGCAGGTTTCTTTTTCCGTGTCATTATTTTGAATACAATAGGAAATGCCATCATCCAAAGCATTGATAGATTTTTTAATTCCGGTTGTGGAATAAGAAGATAAGTAACCATAATTAAAACAGCTGCTGTTGAAAAACCAACGACAGCAATTTTTCTTTTACGCAATTCTGTTTTGTGTTCGCTCATATCTGTATTTATTCGGATAGAAGAATTGTTGACAATATAATTATACAAAATATACTGAGCAATAATGCAGAATAAAATCATAAACAAATACATGAAAAACGGAATCATTTGCCCTTTGGCTCTTGTTATTAATGTGGCGCTAAACGGAAACAAACCAATAAAAAACAGCAACAGCATATTACGAATAACCAATCCTTTATCGTAATCTTTGAGCAGACTGAACATTTTTAAATGCTGATACCAAATTGAACCAATGAAAACAAAACTAACAATATAAGCAAGTAAGGTTGGTAAAAGATGAACCAGTGATTTTGCGAGAGTTTCAGTGTTTAATTCAATGTCTTCCGAGATTTTAATTTCTATTGCCATCAGCGTAATGACAATTGCAAAAACGGCATCGCTGAATAATATCATTCGTTCTAATTGGAATTCTTTTTTTATTTCATCACGAGTAATTTCTTCTTGTTCTTGTTGTTTCATGCTGATTTTAATGTGATTAGTTTTCCAAATATAGAAACTTTTGGTCAATTTAAGTATTTATGAAGGTGCTAAGGTTCTAAGGTTCTGAGAAACCCAGTTATTATCTCAATCAAAATCTTAGTAACTTAGCACCTTAGCAACTCAGTCACTTAAAAATGAAAAAAATCCTTTTACTTTCAGACACTCATAGTCATATTGATGATGCTATTTTAAAGTATGTTCGTCAGGCGGATGAAGTTTGGCATGCCGGTGATATTGGTGATTTGACTGTAACGGATACACTAAAATCATTGAAACCATTGCGTGCAGTTTACGGTAATATTGATGATGACAAGGCGCGAATGGAATTCCCGTTGCACAATCGTTTTCTTTGTGAAGATGTCGATGTTTGGATTACGCACATTGGCGGTTATCCAGGGAAATACAATCAAAGCATTCGGACAGAAATTCAAAATAATCCGCCCAAGCTTTTTATTTGTGGTCATTCACATATATTAAAAGTACAGTTTGATAAAAGTCTAAATCTTTTGCATATGAATCCCGGAGCTTGTGGCATTTATGGTTTTCATCAGGTGCGAACGATGTTGCGGTTTGAAATAGATGGCGATAAGATTCAGAACTTAGAGATAATAGAATTAGGTAAAAAATAAAAAACCCGAACCATAAGATTCGGGTTTTTCGCAGCACTAAAAAACTAAGTTTATAGGTTTATCGCAGTCGATCCACAGATTTTACAAGATCTTCGTCCTTTTTTATGGCTTTGTTGGCCAAAACCAAAATTACGATAGAAAAAATAGGTAGGAACATCCCAACACCCTTCTCAGAAATAGCTGTTTCTCCAGATGCAGTTAGTGTTCGATACACAAATAATCCTAATAAAATTAAATTCAATATTATATTCAATCTGCCCATGACAAATTGTTGTTGTCTTTTTTTATGTGATAAAATGCTTAATAAAGATAGTGTTGTGCTTAATCCAAATAAGGTAACATAACCCATATCCATCATGAAATAGAAAGGTTTTCCGGATGCAACTGTCCACAATGGAAACACAAACGGTAAAACTCCGGTTACAATCAAGCAGGCAATCAAATAATATGTTTGTATTCTAAACATTTGTTTTTTCAATAATGTGATGCAAAAATAAAATTTCTTTTTAAAAAAATACTATTGCATGATAAAATATTATTTGTATTATTGCATAACATATCCGCAAGAACTTCATCAATCGGATTATTCTAAGCATTAAAATCTACCCTCATTTTTTACATTCCATTTTAACGATTACGATATAAATACTATTTATGTTTAACATTTCTGCCCTAAAAGAAATGAAGCTTGCTGAGCTTCAGGAAATTGCCAAATTAGCTAAAACAATTAAAGTAGCCGGTGCCAAAAAAGATACGCTTATTGCGCAAATTTTGGAACACCAAAACAGTGCTGTTGCCCAAGAAGAACCAAAAGTCGCAGTAGAGAAACCTGCTGATAATAAAACCAAACGAGCTCGTATTTCACCCGAATCAAAGAAAGCAACTGATGCCATTCAAAGTGATTTGTTTACCGAAGAAGCTGCTTCTGAAAAACCAGCTTTTGAAAACAAAAACTCAAAGTTTAAGAAACCGCTTTTTAAAAAGAATAATACAGAACAAATAGCTTCAGAAGAGCAATCAACGGAAAACGATTTAGAAGTTATAGACACGAGCCTTAGCGAACAGGCGCAGCAAAAACCAACTGTTGTAGTCGATAGTGAACAAACAGAGCAAACGGAAGCCAATCCAAATCAAAACAATGATGGTAATCAGGCTCAAAAGCCAAAGCATCATAACCCACACGAGCGTAAGCGAACTGACGAAGTAAACCAAAACGGGAATAACGGTAACAACAATCCAAATTTTAAAGGTAAAAAACACAATAATTTCAGAGATTCTGATTTTGAATTCGATGGAATTATAGAAAGTGAAGGCGTACTCGAAATGATGCCTGATGGCTATGGTTTCCTGCGTTCTTCGGATTATAACTATTTGGCTTCGCCGGATGATATTTATCTTTCGACTTCACAAATCAGATTGTTTGGTTTAAAAACCGGAGATACTGTTAAAGGTGTGGTGCGACCTCCAAAAGAAGGCGAGAAGTTCTTCCCATTAGTAAAAGTTTTAAAAATAAACGGACATGATCCGCAAGTAGTTCGTGATAGAGTTTCATTCGAACATTTGACACCAATATTCCCACAGGAAAAATTCAACATAGCTGAAAAACAAGCAAGCGTTTCGACAAGAGTAATTGATTTGTTTTCGCCTATAGGAAAAGGACAACGTGGAATGATAGTGGCACAGCCAAAAACCGGTAAAACAATGTTGTTGAAAGACATTGCAAATGCCATTGCTGCTAATCATCCTGAAGTTTATTTGATAGTATTACTTATAGATGAGCGTCCTGAAGAGGTTACTGATATGCAGCGAAGCGTTCGTGGTGAAGTTATTGCGTCTACTTTCGATAGAGAACCTTCAGAGCACGTTAAAATTGCCAATATCGTTCTTGAAAAATCAAAACGTTTGGTTGAATGTGGTCACGATGTAGTGATACTGTTAGATTCTATTACGCGTTTGGCAAGAGCATATAATACGGTACAACCGGCATCAGGAAAAGTACTTTCGGGTGGAGTTGATGCCAATGCACTGCAAAAACCAAAACGTTTCTTTGGTGCGGCACGTAATGTTGAAAATGGTGGTTCGTTGAGTATCATCGCAACAGCATTAACCGAAACAGGTTCTAAAATGGACGAGGTTATCTTTGAAGAATTTAAAGGAACCGGTAATATGGAATTGCAATTGGACAGAAAAATTGCCAACCGCAGAATTTTCCCTGCTATCGATTTGACATCTTCAAGTACGCGTCGCGACGATTTATTACTAGATCCAAACACATTGAAACGTATGTGGATATTGCGTAAGTTCCTTGCCGATATGAATCCGGTGGAATCGATGGATACAATTAATGATAAGATTAAGAAAACCCGAAACAATGAGGAATTCCTCATCTCGATGAATGACTAATATAAATTGAATCCCAACTTAACGGTTGGGATTTTTTTATGCCAAATGTCATCTTGTCATACATTTTTTTAATAAACTGACAATTTATTCTCATTTGCTGCTTGGCACAATACTTGACTTTTGAGAAACAAGTTTTAAAAATTAAACAGACAAACTAAAATATAAATTAAAAAAAAATGGGAAAAATAATTGGAATTGACTTAGGGACAACGAACTCTTGCGTTTCTGTAATGGAAGGACAAGAAGCAGTAGTAATCCCTAATTCAGAAGGAAAAAGAACAACACCATCCATCATCGCATTCGTTGAAGGTGGTGAGATTAAGGTAGGTGACCCTGCCAAAAGACAAGCGGTAACGAATCCAACAAAGACGGTTGGTTCTATTAAGCGTTTTGTTGGACATACCTTTAGTGAAGTTACTGACGAAGCTAAAAAAGTGCCTTACAAAGTGGTAAAAGGCGACAACAATACACCACGTGTTGATATTGATGGTCGTTTGTACACAGCACAGGAATTGTCAGCTATGACACTTCAAAAAATGAAAAAAACGGCAGAAGACTATTTGGGTCAAACCGTTACCGAAGCAGTTATCACTGTTCCGGCATATTTTAATGATGCACAACGTCAGGCTACAAAAGAAGCAGGTGAAATTGCGGGTCTTAAAGTTATGAGAATCATCAATGAGCCAACTGCTGCGGCATTAGCTTACGGTTTGGACAAAAAAGGTAAAGACCAAAAAATTGCAGTATACGATTTAGGTGGTGGTACTTTTGATATCTCTATCCTTGAATTAGGTGACGGAGTTTTCGAAGTATTGTCTACTAATGGTGATACACACTTAGGTGGAGATGATTTTGACCAAACTATCATCGATTGGTTGGCAGACGAATTCAAAGCGGAAGAAGGAATTGATTTGCGTTTAGATCCAATGTCATTACAAAGAATTAAAGAAGCTGCTGAAAAAGCGAAAATCGAATTGTCATCTTCTGCAGAAACAGAAATCAATTTGCCATACGTAACAGCTACGGCTTCAGGACCAAAGCACCTAGTGAAAAAATTAACAAGAGCTAAATTTGAACAATTATCAGATTCTTTAGTAAAACGTTCAATGGAACCAGTTGCTAAAGCGTTGAAAGATGCTGGTTTATCTACTTCAGATATTGACGAAGTAATTTTAGTTGGTGGTTCTACAAGAATGCCAAGAATTGCTGACGAAGTAGAGAAGTTCTTTGGTAAAAAAGCATCAAAAGGAGTAAATCCTGATGAAGTTGTAGCGATTGGAGCTGCTATTCAAGGGGGTGTATTATCAGGAGATGTAAAAGATGTATTGTTACTTGACGTTACACCTTTATCATTAGGTATCGAAACTATGGGTAATGTGATGACTAAATTAATCGAGTCAAACACTACTATTCCAACCAAAAAATCACAAGTATTCTCTACAGCTGCAGATAACCAACCAAGTGTTGAAATCCACGTGTTGCAAGGAGAAAGAACTATGGCTGCAGATAACAAAACAATCGGTCGTTTCCACTTAGATGGAATTCCACCAGCACCAAGAGGAGTTCCTCAAATTGAAGTAACTTTTGATATTGATGCTAATGGTATCATCAAAGTTTCGGCTACTGATAAAGGAACAGGAAAATCTCATGACATCCGTATCGAAGCTTCATCTGGTTTGACCGCTGAAGAAATCGAAAGAATGAAAAAAGATGCTGAGATGAATGCTGATGCAGACAGAATTGCAAAAGAAAGAGCTGAAAAATTAAACGAAGCTGACAGTATGATTTTCCAAACAGAAAGTCAATTGAAAGAAATCGGAGAAAAATTAGCTGACGATCATAAAGTAGCTATCGAATTAGCTTTAACAGAATTGAGATTGGCACACCAAAACCAAGATTTGGAAGCTATCCAAAAAGGTCTTGACAATGTAAATGCAGCTTGGAAAACAGCTACAGAAGCAATGTATGCTCAAGGTGAAGCTGGTCAGGCGCAAGACGCTCAACCACAAGCTGACACTCAAGGCGATAATACACAAGATGTAGAATTCGAAGAAGTAAAGTAAGCAGAGAACCAATTTTGTATAACAAAATTGTGTGAATCGCTTATTCCGAGCTTGACTCGCAATCCATAACAAAAAACCGTTCCAAGTATTTGGGACGGTTTTTTTATTTAACATTTACCGAATAGATTATTTTGTAACTTAGCTATCCATTTTAACCTATTATTTTTACTATGAAAAAAGTCATTTTGTTTGTTTGTGTTGCCGTATTGAGTGTCAATGGTTTCAGCCAAAAGAAGAAATCAACAACAGCCTCTGCTTTACCTAAAGTCGACAATCTGCAAGTTGAAATTAAAAAAGGCAATTTTCAGGTTACAATTAGTGAAAAAGGAAAAACCGATGATGCGTTGGTTGTAAAAGCTGTTGATGCTTCTTTCGCTCCAACCAATTGCAAATTGAGTTCATTTACAGCTAGTGGCGTAAAATTATATTTGCTTTCCTGGACAGAACTTAGCCAGATTAAATCGGTAAAGAAAACAGAAGATAGAACCACAATCTATTCTGTGATTTATGAAATAACTTCCAAAAAGCAGGTGTATTCCAATTACCAATTAACGAATCATATTACCGAGATTGTTTCTTTGGGTGGCACAGCCGCTACCGAAACGCAGGAAAAAATGAGAAGGGAAGGTTTTGAATTTGTATTGAATCCGGATGGTTCTATAATTCAGAAAAATAAAACCCAACAGTCAGCTTTTGTTTACGACAAAGACAAAATGGTATTTGTTCCTAAAAAGAAATAACTAATACATTCATCAATCACAACAAATCATTTTTGATACTTCTTATTTTTCAGTAAATAAGCAGAGGTCTGATAGAAACCGATGGCTTCGTAAACCAATTCCTGATGGATTTTTTTTAATGGTTCTTCTTTATAATTCAATTGAAATTCAGGTTTCAATTCTGGGTTAGTTTCCACTTTCAAAGCAAATTGTTTTACTTTTTTAACTGGAGAAATGACTGTCAACATATTTTCTTCCACCAAACCTAAATCCTGATATGTAGCTATAAAAGCTCTTTGATCGAAGTCTTCTTTGAATACATCCTGTCCGTAAAATTTACTTTTATAGTTAAAATGTAATAGGCCGAATACTGTTGGCATCACATCAATTTGCGACATTAATTTGTTGAATTGTTGTGGTTCTACGAAGCCTGGGGAATAAATAAAAGCCGGAATACGGTATTTCTCCAATGGCAATTCTGTTTTTCCTGAACTTGACGCACAATGATCAGCCAAAATCACAAATACCGTATTCTTAAACCACTCTTGCTTTTCCGCCATTGCAAAAAACTGACGCAACGCATAATCAGTATACTTCACGCCACCATCTCTTGATTTTGCTTTTCCGGATATATCGATTTTCCCTTCAGGATAAGTAAACGGTCTGTGGTTGCTAACCGTCATAATGTGATTAAAAAACGGCTTATGCTGTTGGGCTTCCTGATTCATTACTTTGATGGCTTTGCGATACATATCTTCGTCGCATACGCCCCAAATGTTAGCAAAAGTAATTTCTTCAGGTGTGAAGGATTTTTTGTCTACAATATCATAACCATTTCCACCAAAAAAATCTCCCATATTGTCAAAAAAGGCATCGCCACCATACATGTATTTTACCTGATATCCCTTTTGTCTAAAAATACTTCCGGTAGAAAACTTATTTTTATTATCCTTCTTTTTCACCACACTTTCAGCTGGACTTGGAGGCAGACAAAGCGTCACGGCTTCAAGTCCACGGACAGTTCTGTTTCCTACGGCATATATGTTAGTAAACTGCAAACTTTGAGTAGCTAAGGAATCCAGAAATGGCGTAAGGTTCTTTTTGTTGCCATAAGCTTTCATAAAATCAGCGCTAAAACTTTCAACAGTTATCAATACTACATTTTTGTGCATTTCAGAAGCACTTGGTTTGGAAGGTGCAGGAAGTTCTTTTTTATACACTGCAAATGCTTCTGCATCGGGAAGTGTTTTATAGAATTTATCATACTCCAATTCATTATTCATAAACGCCACATAGAATTTATACAAACCATCAGCCTGCAACTCATTGGTAAAGACATTTGTTGACATTTGCTGATTTGCAAAAAACGGAATCATCAATAAAGAGATTATAAACAGAACTACATACGTGCCCAATCCTTTAATTTTATCCGCAAATGAAGGAAGATTGTAAAGAAAAGGCTTTGTCTGTTTTACGATAAAATAAGTAAACAAAGAGGTTATCAACCCAACGCCAATAAACAACGGAATTACAGGGTACGATTCCATAATGTTGCCAATTACCGTATTTGTATAGACCAAATAATCAACGGCAATGAAGTTATAGCGTACGCCGAACTCGTTCCAAAAGAAAAACTCACTGATGGCATTTTGAACAATTACCAGGACAAAAATAAAAATGGCAATGCTGTACAAAACCATTCGAATTTGTTTTCGATACTTGGGTAAAAACAATAATAGTCCAAAGAAAAAGGTTTTAAGTGCGATGAAACTAATTCCAATTTCAGGTAGTGAACCGCCATATTCATTGAGAATCGTATTAAAAAAAGAAACGTATATCAGCAGTGAAAGTAAACATGCAAAAATAATATAACCCCAAGGTTTCTCGTATTTTGAATTAGACAAAAACAGTAAATACAACCATAAAAAAGCACTGGCTACTATAAATACAAACAGATCTGAAAGCAAGCCAAATGAGAATATCTTGATGATTTCAAAAACTCCGAAAGTCGATTGCGTAATAGGGTGGAAGAGCAATACAATTCTAAGAATTACATTAACAACAAGGAAAAATATGAGTAAGTTGATGAAAGGTGAATGTTTTTTAAAAAAGCTCATACAAGGTTATTATTTTGTTAGGTTAAAGTAGTAACAGTTAATAATCTATTTACCCTATAAATTAATTTTTACTTAAATACAGATTCTATACATGGGTTATCCGACAATTAAGTTTTAAATTTACTTTTTGAAAAAATTCAGCAATACACATGAAGCATATTTTAATAGTAGAAGACGAAGAAGGAATTGTTCAATTCTTAAAGCAAGGATTAGAAGAAGAAAACTATCAGGTTTCTGCAGCTAATAATGGTTTAGATGGTTTTAAACTTTTTCAAAATCAGAAGTTTGACTTAGTGCTTTTGGATTGGATGCTTCCTCAAATGACAGGATTACAGGTTTGCCAAAAAATCAGAGAAACCAATTCAAAAATCCCAATTATATTTCTAACAGCCAAAGATACTGTACAGGAAACAGTGGAAGGTTTGAAAACAGGAGCAAACGATTACATCAAAAAACCATTTAGTTTTGATGAATTAGTAGAACGCATCAAAGTGCAATTGCGTGACAAAGCAGAACAGGAAACGCTTACGCTTGGTCCAATTGAAATTAACATACAAAAACATTCAGTGACTGTTAACAAATGTGATGTCACTCTAACCCATAAAGAATTTGACTTGCTTTGCTATTTGGTAAAAAACAAGGGGAATGTTTGTTCCAGAACGCAAATTATTCAGGATGTTTGGGGAATTCATTTTGATTATGATACCGGAGTTATAGATGTTTTTATGAATGCCATTCGGAAAAAACTCAATCTAAAAGTCGACGAAGATTATATTAAAACCATTCGCGGTGTGGGTTTCATCGCTAACGATTAACTAAAATGCAACAACTTTCTTTTAAAAACAGAATAGCTTCCAATTATATAATTACCACCGCATTATTGATTTTTGTGGTGTTCTTTGTCATTTATTCTATAGTACGATTTAGCGTTTATGTCAAAGTAAACAATGATATTAAAATTGAAGTTGCAAAACATTTAAAAGAAATTGAAGTCAAAGAAAATTGTGTGCTTCTGATCAGAGAAAAGCAATGGAAGAAAATACAGTTTAATAAAGTCGATATCAGTCCTGCATTCATACAATTTGTAGATGATTTGGGCGCATTAGTTGATAAATCACCAAATCTTAAGCAGAAAAAACTAAACTATTATCCCGAAGCTATCAACAATGTTTTGTTTGATGCCAGATTAGAAAATACTTCAGTTAGACAAATACAAGTTCCTTTATATCAGAACACTAAAATTATTGGCTATATGATTATTGCCATGTCGTTGGAAGATTCAGCGATGGTGTTACACAATCTTTTTATTATATTATTGGTTGCCTATCCTCTGATTCTTTTGGTGCTGTTTCTTATCGCCCGATTTATTGCCGGAAGAAGTATCAAGCCTATTAGTGCTATTATTCAAACGTCAAATATTATCACTAAAGACAATTTGAAATCCAGAATTCCTTTGCCAATCAACAAAGACGAATTGCATTTGCTTTCAAATACAATCAACAATTTATTAGACAGAGTTGAAAACGCCATAGAACGTGAAAAACAATTCACTTCAGATGCTTCTCACGAACTCCGAACGCCTTTAGCAGTTATCAAAGGAACATTAGAAGTATTGATAAGAAAACCACGTAATCCCGAAGAGTATAAAGAGAAAATTGATTTTTGTATTAGCGAAGTAAACCGTTTGAATCATTTGGTTGACGAGTTGCTTTTATTGGCCCGATTCGAAAATCAAAGGCAATCTTTAAAAATAGAAAAAGTCTCATTAAACGCTATATTCCTAGATATTGTTTCCAGAAATTCTACGATTATAAATGAAAAGAAACTAAGCTGTGTGCCATTATTCACAAAGGATTTTTATGTTGAAACCGATTCGTATTTGTTTTCACTTATTGTCAATAATATTTTGACCAATGCTGTGAAATACTCCAAAACCGGTAACGTAATAAACTTTGATATTAAAGAAACAACCGATGCTGTAGTTTTCACCATTTCCGATAGTGGAATTGGAATTGCAACAGAAGATTTGGAAAAAATATTCGATCAGTTCTATCGTTCAAAATCTAACGAACATCCTGAAATTAAAGGAACCGGACTTGGATTGTCAATAGTAAAAAGATTGTGTTTACTACTTCAAATTGATTTAGAAATCAAAAGCAAAGAGAATGTTGGCACCAGTGTGAGTCTGAGTTTTCCAAAGTAATTGCGACTAACATATTGATTCTAAATAAGTAAATATGATAATAATCATTTAAAATCTTATTTTAAAATTATAATTTCGACTTAATTATAAATCAAAAAAGTAAAAATATGAATGATGCGCATTTACATTTAGTAGTTAACCATTTTCCAATTATCGGGACGATTTTTGGAGTGGGAATTTTAATTGCAGGCAGGCTTTTAAAAAACAATGCAATTAAAAATGTTTCCTATGTTATATTTATCGTTGCTGCAATTTTTGCATTTATAAGTATGTCTACTGGAGAAGGAGCAGAAGAATTAGTTGAAGACATGCCTGCTATTGGTAAACAAATTATCCACGAACATGAAGAAGTTGCCAATAATTTGGCTTATGTCTTATATACTTTAGCGATACTTTCATTACTTGGATTGTATACGAATATCAAGAATCACCGCAAAGCAGATTTATTTTCCTTTTTGATTTTTATCGTTTCTCTTCTCGCTGTTTTTTTTGCGCAACATGTCGGAACTTCCGGAGGCGAAATTCGCCATACCGAAATTAGAAATAATACTCCGCAAACCCAAAGCAACGAAACAGAAGATGACGACTAAAAATAGTTTGCATCAAACAAAGACCTAATTGCCAACGACAGTTAGGTTTTTTTATGCTTTTTTCTTAAAATTTTTGCTTTAAAAATCCAATTCTATAAGAACACTTCCATTCTACTAAAATATCCATATATTTTAGAAAAGGCTTTGTTATAAAAATGCAAAAAGGTATTTTTACGTTTGTATAAATATAGATTAGCATAATGCGATGAGCAAAGAAGAAAGCAGTGTGGCAGAAGATTTAGAAATTAAAAATATCATTGAACCCCAACTCAATATTATACTCACCACCGACGAAGATGATGAGCGTCCGGTATATATTTCAGGTAATTTCAACGATTGGGTAACACAGGACAAGAAATTTGAAATGGAAAAAGTGGGGCAGGGTTTGTATCACTTTAAGTTTGAACATGATTTTGTGTATCCGGATGAGTTGTTATATAAATTCACCCGAGGTGATTGGAGTGAAGTAGAGATTGATAAATACGGAAACCGAACCGAAAACCGTTCGTGTAAAAAACACAATGGTGTTCACAAAGAACATGTTGCCAAGTGGCGCCACAATTGGTTGCCATTCAAGTCAAAGTTCTTACCCAAAGTGCATTTAATTTCAGAAGAGTTTGAAATCCCACAATTGAATAAAACCCGTAGAGTTTGGGCGTTGCTGCCACATGATTACGATAAATCAACCGAAAGTTATCCGGTTTTATATTTGCAGGACGCACAGAATTTATTCAATGAAAAAGCCAAATATGGCAATTGGGAAATTGATAAAAAACTCGCGGTAATGGCAGAATATAACATTGGTAAAATCATTGTTGTTGCTGTTGAACACGCCGAAAAAGAAAGAATTAAAGAATACAATGTTGGTAATACCGTTCTCGGAAACGGTCAGGGGAAAAAATACATTCGCTTTGTAACCGAAACATTAAAACCTTTTGTTGACAGCAATTTCAGAACAAAATCGGATAGAGAGAACACCGGAATCGGAGGAAGTTCCATGGGCGGATTAGTAAGCATTTTTTCGGGAATCATGTATCCTGAAATATTTGGAAAGCTAATGATATTTTCGCCATCGCTTTGGGTAGTACCAAAAATAAAACTTTCGTTTTTAGATATGGATGAACCACAGGACACTCGAATTTATCTTTATGCCGGAGGCGATGAAAGCGCCACAATGATAGATCACGTTAAGAATTTCAAGAAAAGACTGCTAAAAAAAGAGGGTTACACCGATAAAATGAAAGTGCGACTAAGTATCAATATGGAAGGTAAACACAACGAACGTTATTGGAGTGATGAATTTCCAAAAGCGATTGAATGGCTGTATTTCAGTGATAAGAATGAATAGAAATAAAGCTTTGTGCCTTCTTCGCGCACTTTGTGTTTAAAAACAATACTATGAAAATTAAAAAATTACAAAGCCTGCATAATTTCACAGGAACCATTTTAATCCCTGCTTTTGAAACAACTGCCAAAAGTATAGTTCCCATAGAATATCACGGTGTTACGGTGTATTCCCAAGTGTTTTACGGAAAAAAAGACACCCATTATTTAGTCGAAAAATACGATTGCACTCATGTATTTATTGGCCTTGGAAAAGATTTGGATTATAAAGCGTTGAAGACTACTTTCAGAAGAATTGCTTCTAAACAAAAAGAAGTCTTTGCTAAAAATGTAGCCTTGGTGATTCCTGAAAAATTCACAGCCAATCAAATAGAAGCCGCTGTTTCGGGTTTACTATTAGGAACTTATGATTTAGGACATTACAAGAAAACTGAAGCGCATCCTTTTTTGGATGCAGATTTTGAATTGAATTATATTTCTAAAACAGATATTGATGAAGCTGCGAATAAAGGAATTAAAATCGCCAACGCACAACTGGAAACTTTTGCTTTAGTCGATTTACCACCAAACAAAATCACACCAAAATATTTAGCCAATTGGGCCACCGAAACCGGAAAAAAGTATGGTTTTGAAGTTACCGTTTTTGGAAGAGAACAATCAGAACACATTGGTCTGCATTCGTTTCTATCCGTTGGAAAAGGCAGCGCACAGGAACCACAATTCATCATTATGGAATACAAACCTGCTGGTGCCAAAAAGCATATTGGCTTGGTTGGAAAGGGAATTACGTTTGACACTGGCGGCCTGAATATTAAAACTGCGGGAATGGTGCAAATGAAATGCGATATGGCTGGTGGCGCTGCAGTTCTTGGAACAATGCAACTGATAGCCGATTTGAAATTACCGATTCGGGTTACGGCAATTGTTCCTGCTTGTGAGAATTCGGTTGATGCACAATCGTTTTTACCTAGTGATGTGATTCAGAGTTATGCCGGACATTCAATTGAAATTATTGATACCGATGCCGAAGGAAGGTTGATTTTGGCTGACGGTTTATCGTATCTGATTAAAAATTACAAACCCGATACAGTAGTTGATTTGGCTACGTTAACAGGAAGCGTTGTTGGAACTTTGGGCTACGAATGTGCCGGATTGTTTACGAATAATGATGATTTATCAAAGAAACTGCAACAAGCCGGAGATACTATTGGGGAACGCTTATGGCAGTTGCCGCTTTGGGATGCCTACAAACCGGATATTGATAGTGAGATTGCCGATGTAAAAAACTATTCAGGGAAACCTGTTGCCGGAGCAATTTCTGCAGCAAAGTTTTTGGAATTCTTTACAGATAATCACGCTTCATGGGCACATCTTGATATTGCCGGTGTGGCTTTTGGCGACGATGAATTTGCCAAAACTAAACATGCAACGGCTTACGGTGTGCATTTAATTACAAACTTTATTGAAAATCTATAGCGTATGGAAAATGTTACTAAGAACTTCATTTGCATTTCGAATTATTTCAAAGGAAATGATTTTTTAATCAACTTAAAAAAGCAAGGGAATCGTGTTTATCTCATTACTTCCGAAAAACTACGCGACAAACCTTGGGCTTTTGATTATATCGACGAAATCTTTTTCATGCCGGGACAAGATGTCGATTGGAATTTAGAAGAGTTACTTGCAGGTGTTGGGAATTTGATGCGTCATAAAAAAATTGATGCAATTGTTGCTTTGGATGATTTTGATGTAGAGAAAGCAGCCTACCTTAGAGAAAACCTCAGAATTGACGGAATGGGACAAACGACCGGGAGATATTTCCGTGATAAATTGGCTATGCGAATGAAAGCCAAAGACGCTGGCGTTCCGATTCCCGCGTTTAGTTCTTTGTTTAACGATGAAGAAATCAATCAGTTTGCGGATACTGTTTCGCCACCATGGGTTTTAAAACCGCGTTCTGAAGCTTCAGCTTCAGGCATTATGAAAGTCCATTCTAAAGAAGAACTGTGGCAGAAAATCCATGACTTGGGTGATACAAATCGTTTAAAATATCTCGTAGAACAATTCAAACCCGGAGCTGTTTATCACTGTGATGGCTTGAATTGGAAAGGAAAAACAGTATTTTCAATTACGTCACAATATTTGGCAACACCAATGGAAATCTCACAAGGTGGCGGAATTTTCAGAAGTGCTAATATTCCATACGATTCAAAAGACGATAAGGAAATTAGGAAAGTAAACGAACAAGTGTTGAAAGCTTTCGGAATGATGCATGGAGCCAATCATACGGAGTTTATCAAATGTAATGATGATGGTAAAATCTATTTCCTTGAAACGGCGTCACGTGTCGGTGGCGCACATCTTGCCGAAATGGTCGATGCGGCTTCGGGTGTAAATCTTTGGGGAGAATGGGCTAAAATTGAAGATTGTCTGGCAAAGGGAAAAGACTATAAATTACCTACTATCAAAAAGGAATTCGCCGGAATTGTATTAACGCTTTCCAAGTTTGAACATCCTGATTTATCTGGTTTTGATGATGCCGAAGTTTGTTTCAGAGTACCGTTAGATTATCATGCCGGTTTGATTGTGAAAAGTGATAACAATGCTCGTATTCTTGAATTGTTAGACAATTACGCTGCGCGATTAATAAAAGACTTTGCTACTGTTGCGCAACAAGAAGCCGTAAAAAAACTTCATTAATATTCGTGGCAACTAAAACCTACACCAAACTCAACTTTCACTCGTACACTTTTTGTATTTGGAAAGAAGTGCTGTTTAGTGAAATTAAAGATTTAAAAATAAATTACAAAAGTCAATCCGGAAGCGAGTATATCTTTACTGCTGAAGGATTGTATCGCATTTCCAATCATTGGGGAAGAGTTGCTAATTGTCATTGGCGGTTGATTCCGTTAGCCGAGTTTAAAAGTCAGCATAACATTGTTGGCTTTGCAAAATGGATTGATTTTTATTCCAATGATGACACTTCAAAACTGTTTTTTATTAAAGTTGATTTTGAAGAAAGGGAAGTCAATTTCTATCACAAACTAAGCCTGGAAAATCAGGAACAAGTAATCCTGCGAAATGCCAGAGAAACGGCCAAGACCATACAAATCATAAAAAGAGTTTTAAACGAAACCGATTGGGCAAAGTATTTACAATATGACGATTTGGAAGTTTTCAGAAAGGAAATTATTGAGCAATTGGTAAATTCTGAAAAGAGCTTTTTAGAGATTAAGAAGCAGTATCTATAATTACTTTTCAAACATTCCAACTGTTCCGCCAACCCAATCTTTGTCTTTATTGAATTTTACTCCAATCATTTCTCCACGACTTAAACGTACTAAGTTAGTGACTAGAGTAGGAGAAGGCGCGTCTTTTTTCCATACAGCAAGCAAGCGAACTTCAGCTTTTACTTTGCCATCAGGTGATTGAATAATTGGTTTGTAGTTTACTTTTTTCTGAAGTATGTATAAATCTTTTTCTTTGACAGCTTCGATATCTTCTTTTTTGACATGGAAAACAACACCGCTTCCTGAAAATGAAAACAACGGTTTCAATACATAATTTTCCAAATCAGCTGGGATTTCCTTTAAGTCGGAAAGCAAGGTAGTTTCTATAAAATATTTTCCTTTTAAATAAGGCAAAATGAATTTGCTAATTCTGAAAAACCAATTCGGATGTCCGACCCATTCCACATCAACATCGGAAGAGAAATCGAAATTCAGTTTCAAATCGGTACGCAAATCCAGTTCATCAAAAATCACACGATTGTAAATACGTTTTACCAAAACTTCTTCGTCTTTTTCATTTTTATAAAAAAGCTGTTTCCCTTTTTGGTACAAATCCGTAACGCAAACTATTGGGATTCCGATATCGCGATAGCAATAATAGAAATCAATTTTGGTGTTTTGCTTTTCGGGTTCTACTTCCAACAGTATAACATTTTCCTTTGGATGCTTATTACAAACCACTTCTTCGATTAACGCCAAATAACTTTCCTGAGTAAGTCCGTTTAAAAACGGTGTCAGTTCTGAAAGAAAAGGGTAGTGGTTGACAAACTTTTGTGATAAATGATTCTGAAAATTAAATAAAGACGGAAATCCCTGCACTTCAATCAGCTTCGGAACAATTTCACCATCTTCTTCACAAATCCCAAAATCAATCGCTAAAAATGTGGTGTGATTATCTTCGTTTGGAACTTTTCGGTTTAATTCTAAAGCTCTATTGGTAAGGCTTATGAAATCATCTCTCTTAATAAAATCAATCACTTGCTGACAACCTTCAAGCAATTGTTCTTTCAATTCATTCGGAATAAAAAAAGGAGTTTCCCCAATACGGAACGTTACTTTATAATCAAAATCAGAAGTGATGTCTTCAATAAAGTTATTGTATTTGGCTTCTGAAAATTGTTCGTTAAAGAGTTGTCTGTATTTGGAATTCATAGAGCATTATTTACTTTATTAATTCGATAAAATCTTCTTAGTCTTAATCAAATCATTGATGGCAATACGAAGGAAATTTGGGATAATGGTTTCGTTTGTTTTGTAGATTTTATTTTCATCTAATAAATCTTCCAGCATATCACGGAACTTTGATTTTCCTTTCATGGCGATGATTTTCTCGCGTTTTTCTGCATTTTTTAAATTGGCAATAAAACTCAAAGCGTCTGCTTCGGGATGGAATTGCAATCCAACGAACTGCTCGGTAAACCGAACACCCATAATGGCACGTTCGTATTCTCTATACGTTCTGATTTTTTCTAATGCAATAATCATAGCGCCTTTTTTACTAAAGATGCTCAATTTAGGCTGCACTACTTGATAATCTCTACTATCAATACCATAGAATGGATTTTCCAAACCTTCTAAAATTGGGTCATTTGTTCCGGCTTCTGTTTTATGAATCGTCATCACACCAAACGAAGTAGATTTTCTTTTGGTGATTTCGGCCAAACCAAAGTGATAGCAAGCCATTTGAAACGAATGACAAATAAATAAAACATGTTTTTTTACTTTTTGCTCTTTATTCCATTCAGTTAATTGGTCAATAAAATCATAGTATTTTAAATCCCAGTTTCCGTCGCCTTCTAATGGATTTCCCGGTCCGCCGGTAGAAATATAAATATCGAATTTTTCAATGTTTGGGAATTCACATTTCCCGCGAATATCAAATATCTGAAAGGTTACAATTTGGTTAAATCTGTTGATAATATCAATGATACAACGCATTCCCTGATTGGGTTCTCCGTTGTACATATCTAAAACTGCGATGCGAATTTGCTGGGTCATTTTTTTATGATTTAACTCCGTTCAATTCGGCCAAAATTGGCCTCGGATGGTGGTGCAAATATAACTTTTTCAATTATAATCCTTTTGTAAATTCACTTGTAATCATATCAACAACTTTTGTTAAATCATGGGTCTGCTCAAAAACTCTTAACTGTTTGTCTGCACCGGTTCCTTCTTTTAGGATTGTATGCACATAATCAATATGTTTACGACTGCCTAATTCATCAACAACATCATCAATAAATTCAAGTAATTCAAGAATTAAATCTTTAGTTTCTACTTCTTTCTGCAAACCAAAATCGATCATATGGTTGTCAATTCCGTAACGTGCGGCACGAAATTTATTTTCCTTAATCAATGCAATTCTATAGATATTGAAACTGGTATTTGCTACTGTAAGTTTATATAATTTAGCAACAATTGCCTGAATTACGGCAACAACACACATTGCTTCATCAGTTGTCAACATCATATCCGTTATACGGAATTCAATTGTATCATAAAACGGATGCAAGCGCAAATCCCACCAGATTTTCTTTGGATTGTCAATACATTTTGTTTTAACCAAAGTTTCCAAATAATTGTCATACGCTTGAACGCTGTCAAAGTATTCAGGTAATCCGGTACGTGGAAATTTGTCGAAAACTTTAGTTCTAAAAGATTTATAACCAGTATTTCTACCTTCCCAAAAAGGAGAATTAGTCGATAAAGCAAAAATATGAGGCAAAAAATAAGTTGCCTGATTCATTAATTGCAAGCCAATTTCACGATTTTCAATTCCAACATGGCAATGCATTCCGAAAATCAGATTGGAACGAGCGGCATCCTGTAATTCGTTTACAATATGATGATAACGTGGATCGTCAGTTATCGGCTGATCTTGCCAACGCGAAAACGGATGTGTTCCTGCACCGCCAACAACCAGACCTTGTTTATCTGCAAGTTCTACAATTTTGCTTCTTAAAAATCGAATTTCGTCTTTGGCTTCGCAAACATTTTTACAGATATTGGTTCCGACTTCGACCACAGATTGGTGCATTTCTGCTTTTACCTGTTCGTTTAATATGATTTTAGCACCGTCAACTATTTTGGATAAATGCGAACGCAAATCACGTGTTTCCGGATCTATAATTTGATATTCTTCTTCTACACCAAGGGTGAATATTGGTAATTTTTTCGTCATCGTTCCTCTTATTAATTAACAAAGAATATTTTATTTCTGAGCAGCAGACTCTTTAATAAATGTTCCCCAAGTCAAATTGGTTTGTCCAGGTTTTTGTTTTTTAGCTGCAGCGATTGCCATTTTAGCAGAAGCTTCTACAACCCATTCGAAATTTTCAGCGCCAACAGATGTTAATTCAGCGTCAGGAGCAGGGTTTCCAAAATCAATAGCGTATGGAATTCCGTCACGAACGGCAAATTCAACCGTATTGAAATCGTATCCTAAACCTTTACAAAGTCGTAACGTATAATCTTTAACAGTTGCCAATAACTTTTTATCTACTGGTGGACCATCAATTACATAACGCAAATGATGTGGATTTCTTGGTTCGTATTGCATAATTCTAACATCTTTGCATCCCAAACAATACACGCGGAAATATTCGGTAAACACGATTTCTTCCTGCAGCAGCATTACTAATTGTCCGGTTTCCTGATGTTTTTGCCAAAACTCTTCTTTGTTTTCTAATCGGTAAACATTTTTCCAACCGCCACCAGCATAAGGTTTCATATAAGCAGGAAAACCTATATAATCAAAAATACCATCCCAATCCATTGGATATTTCAGGTTTCTGAATGATTTAGAAGTTGTATCTGTTGGATGTTCAGCTGAAGGAAGAATAACCGTATTTGGCAGCGGCACACCAAGTGTATCAGCCAGACAGTTGTTGAAGAATTTATCGTCAGCACTCCACCAAAACGGATTGTTTATAACGTTAGTTCCGGTGAGTGCTGCATTCTTTAGGAAAGCGCGATAAAAAGGAACGTCTTGTGAAATTCTATCGATGATTACGGCATATTCGCCACCTTTATTTTGCACGACTTTGTCAATGGAAACTGCTTCGGCAATAATGCCTTTTTCACCTTTCGAGTTTACTCTGTCGATAAACGCTTGTGGATAGGTGTCTTCCATACCAAATAAAATTCCAATCTTTTTCATTTTCTTATATTTTAAAATCTTAATACTAATTGTGTCTTTATTCCTTTAAAAAAACTTTATCCTTGATAAATAATGAGGAAACATTTCTTTCCAAACCGGCCAATCGTGCTCTCTGTCTTGTCGGATATCCAACCAATGCGGCACATCTCTTTGAGCTAAGATTCGGCTTAATTTAAGATTTGCATCGAAACAAATATCCCAATTAGAGGTTCCAAGAACAATATCCATATTCCATAATTCGTGGTCATTTAGTCCTTGAATATAATCCTCGGGACTGTTATAAAAAACATCATCATCCCAATGGCCATCCATAAAGCTCTTAATACTAAAAGCACCACTCATAGAGAACATATGGCTAACATATCCGGGATGGCGGAAAGCAAAATTAGCGGCGTGATAACCCCCAAAACTGCAGCCTGCAACGGCAACTTTTCCTGAACCGGTATTGTTTTTTATACGTTCAACGATTTCGTGGCAAAGCATTTTGTCATACCAGGTATGGTTTTGAATGCGATGCACAGGATGAATGCTTTTGTTATAAAAACTATCCTTATCAATACTTGAAGGGCAGAATATTTGGATTAATCCTTGCTCGATATACCATCGGGCACTTTCAATCAATCCTTGGTCTTTATTTTCATGATAACTTCCCATAGAAGTAGGGAAGAGAATAACCGGATAACCGGTATGACCAAAAACAAGCATTTCGACTTCTTTATTTAAATTTGGTGAATACCATTTAAAATATTCTTCTTTCATAAATTGTTATTAGTTTAACAATTATAATAAAAAAAACGTTGTGAAATGTGTAAAAATGTAGAAAACTTTAAGTTTTGCGATATACTTTTTAAAGATAATTAGATATTGAATTATCCCTAATAAATATCCTGAAATAAGATGTTGATTTTAATATTTGTCAGTTTACCAAACTATTGCTCGATAAGCTGCATTTGACTTTTCAACCGTTCAATAAGCATATTCATCATTCGCTTATTCAAATTGGAAGATATTCGGATGTATTCGGCATATTCATCCAAAGTAAACAACGCTATTATCATTCCTTTTAGAGAGTTTCTAAACTTTATGTCGCGTTGAATAACGTTTTCAATGTATTGCATCTTTTTTTCGGGTGTCAGGCTAAAAAAAACATTTTTTTGTTTGATGGCGTAATTGATAAATACCTGAATGAATAAATCATTTTGCGTTTTAAGAATTGGACGCAGCGTCATGTTTTGAAAAATTTCTTCAGATGAAGATTGATTAGTGATTGTTCCAAGGGTTTCCCCTCTAAGTTCAAGTACGTGTGTGTCTCTGGCTTCCATGTTTTTCTTTGAAAGTTAAAAAAAAACCTCTGCTTTTCAACAGAGGTTTATTATAGTTATTAATAATTAATTGTTAATTATTATTTGATTTTGAAGACTGTTTTACGAACCAGACGTCTTGCGTATTCTGATTTCTTATCTACTGAATCATCTTCACCATTTGATAAGATATTCAATCTGGATTCGCTGATTCCGGCTTTTACCAGGATTGCTTTAACATTTTGAGCTCTATCGCTAGCCAGCTTGTTATTGTATTCCGTATTTCCAATTTCGTCTGCATAACCGGTTATGTCAACAGTTTTGCTTGGGTTATTTTTAAGGTAATTCAATATAAATCCGATGCTGCTGGTAGAAGCACTATTAGGCTGAGATTTATTTGTATCAAAATAAGCAGCAATATAGCCTTCGTTTATGAGTTGCAATATGGCATTTTCAGATGCTGCTGCAGTTGCAGTATTGTTATTGTTTGTAATCGAGTTATTTACATATTTCTCTAACTCATCCGGAACTCCATTATTGTTTTTGTCAACCATTCTACCTTTGGTATCAACAGCAACTCCTGCAATTGAATTTTGTTCTACGTCAAGATAATCAGGAACACCATCTTTATCGCTGTCATTCATTAACTCTTCGATTTCACCAATTCTATTATTAAGAGAATCAAGACGCTTATCATTTTTATCCTGAATGATAGCCCAATCTCCGTGAATTTTCCCTTTTCCAAGTGCAACTGAAACTCCTAATGTAACTCTCGATAAACTTCCTGTTAAGTTATTTGCGCTTTCGGAATAAGTTTGACCATCCCAAGTGAAATGTTGTCTTAGGTTAGAGTTAACTGAAAAATCAGCAAAAATACTTATGTTTTTATATATTCTAAATTGTGGTGATAATCCGCCGACAGCTCCACCGTTCCATTCATGTTTACCAACTAAAGGTCCCATTTTTGGTGACATACGGGAAACTTGAAATCCAAAATGAAATAACAATCCGAATCGTCCAACTTGATTTTGAATATCAAATAATCGGGTCATGTTAATAACTCCTTCGGCAGAAAACTGAAGATGCTCCATTTGAAATGGCAAACTTTCAGAACCATTTTGCTCCTGAAGGTTGTCCCAGTTGAAATTTGATTTAATTCCAAATTTTGGGCTAAACATATATCTTGCTCCGATTCCAACGTGGTTAATTGGCATTCCTCCAAAAACTTTCTTTGGATTATTTGCATAATAACCATCAGTGTATGGTTTTGAACCTTTGGCTTGACCAAAATCAGCTTCAATACTCCATCTGTTGAAATATTCTCCTTCAAGTTCTTTATCCTGCTCTACTGAAATAAGTTCTAAATCTTTCTTATTTTTTTTGCTATCTTTCTGGGCATTAGATGACAGCGAAACACAAAATAAGGTTATTAATAATAGTAGGTATTTCTTCATATGGTTTGATTTTCGATAATTAATAATATTTTACAAACGGTACAAATATAAATGTTTACAATTAAAAATCAACTTTTTTGTACTTTAATGCGTGCAAATGTTGAAATCATTATTTTTGTGTTCATAAACTAAATACAAAAATGAGATTCCATACCAGAAAATGGGTAAAGCCCGAAGATTTAAACCCCAATCATACTTTGTTTGGTGGAAGATTGTTAGCGTGGATTGATGAAGAATTGGCTTTATATTCTATCATCCAACTTCAAAATTCCAAAATTGTAACCAAACACATGTCTGAAATCAATTTCAGAAGCTCTGCGAGACAAGGTGATATTATTGAAATTGGTATTGATGTGATAAAATTTGGAAACTCTTCAATCACATTGACTTGTCAGGTTAGAAATATGATGACAAGAGAAACCATTATTTCCATTGATCATATTACTATGGTTAGTCTTGGTGATGATGGAAAGCCCAAAGCTCATGGTAAAACTCAGATTGAGTATGTTAAAGACCGATTAGAAGATTAGTCGATGCCGACAAAATCGTTTTTACCCGAAGGCATTTCATAGATTTCTAAATCAAAAAAACGAATTGATGCAAAAATATGGTCAAAAATATCGGACATGATGTATTCATAATTTTCAAATCGTTTGTCATTAGAAAAAGTATAAATCTCTAACGGAACACCTTGTGGAGTAGGTTGCAGCTGACGGCAAAGCAAAATCATATCCTTGTTTAAACCCGGATACTGACTTAAATATTGGGTGATATATTTTCGAAAAAGCCCAAAATTTGTCATGTTTCTTCCGTTGATTAAAACCGATTTGTCAACCTGATGTGTTTTGTTATACTTATCAATTTCCGTTTGACGAAGATCAATGTAATCACTAACCAATTGAATTTTTTTCAATTCCTGAAGTTCATTTTCATCTAAAAACCGAATGCTGTTTACTTTGATTAAAATATGTCTTTTTATTCTTCTTCCGTCTGAATCCAACATACCGCGCCAGTTTCTGAAGGAATCAGAAATCATGCTGTAGGTTGGAATAGTGGTAGTTGTATTATCGAAATTTCGAACTTTTACAGTTGCTAAATTGATTTCAATTACATCACCATCTGCCCCAAATTTGTCAAACGTTATCCAATCGCCGATGCGAACCATATCGTTTAACGAAACCTGCACACTAGCTACAAAACCGAGGATAGTGTCTCTGAATATTAAAATGATAATGGCTGAAATAGCTCCAAAAGTTCCCAGCATTGTACTGGTTCTGATGTCGAAAATTTTGGAAACCACAAAAATAAAAGCAAAAACCCACAACACTATCATAATTACCTGAATGTAACTATCAATTGGTTTGTCGCTATATCTTGGGTTAAGCTTTAAATGATCCCGCAGTGCATTAAAAATGGTTTTGATAATCCACAAACTCAGTAAAACAATGTAAATACCAATGAGTTTTCCGAAAATAGATTCCCAATACACAAAGTTTTCCAGAATTATTGGAACACATTTATATATAAAGAGCAGCGGAATTAGATGAGCAATATATTTAGCCGTTTTATTGGAAACTAATAAATCATCAAATTTTGTTTTTGTTTTTTTTGCCACTATAATCATGGTTCGAACCAATACAAATCGGAAAACCAAATAGATTATATAGGATAAAACAGAAAGAATAAAAATATTTACAGCCAGACTTAAGTATGCTGAAATTGTTTCACCAAAATCAAGTTTCTTGAGTAACGGATAGCACCAGCCAAATATTTTTTCAACTAGTTTATGCATGTTTCAAATATTTTTTTTCAATATAAAAAGTCCCAAACGGAAGAAGTGATGCTACCTGAACAATAAAAAACTCTTTAATTGTCCACTTTTGATTTTTCCAAATGATGAAAGCTAAAACTACATAAGATATAAATAATAATCCATGAGCCATGCCAATTGGAAACAGCAAAGATTTATATAATTCGGGGTTTAAACGTTTTATAACTAACATATTAAAAAATAACACTAAATACGAAATACCTTCAGCAATGGCAATGAACTTGAAAAGTTTGGTCATGATTTATAATTTATACTGCAAAAATAATGAATATCATTAATTATATGAGGCAATAAACGATAAAGAAATTTACATTTGTCATTATGAGTAAACGCGATTTAAAAAAATACTTAAACGAGCTTAATAAAGAGCAATTGGAAGAGCAAATCATAGAATTGTACCATAAGTTTAGTGATGTGAAAGTCTATTATGATTTTGTATTCAATCCCAATGAGGATAAATTAGTTCGTGAAGCTAAGTTCAAAATATCCAATGAATACTTTCCTGTAAAAGGCAAGAAGTCAAAAATGCGTCGTTCTGTAGCTCAAAAATTCATCAAACATTTTATAACACTTGGCGTGGATGTTTTCATCATTGCCGATATAATGCTTTACAACATTGAGATTGCCCAGACATTTTCTGCTGAGAAAACTATCAAGCAGGAATTATTTTTCAAAAGTATGCTGACTTCTTTCCAACAGACCGTTAGTTTTTTGATGGAGCATGGAATTTTAAGTGAATTTCAAAGTAGAGTAGTGGCTATAAAAGATGAGACTTTGCATCAAAATTGGGTTAACCAATATGAATTCAATGCCATAGTAGAACGCTTTGAATATTAATTTTTTGTAAATAACCAATTTAATTTTAGCGATAACTCTTTTTTAGATGTACTTTTGCAAAATTGTACAAATTGCCATGTCTCAAAAAGATTTTATTCACGAAATTGAAGAAAAAAAGGAACTTTACGGTTACCAAAAGGGCGATATTGACAAAATTTTTGACCGATTAGATAATGCACCAAGTGATCATCATTTGTTATATCAATTGCCGACAGGTGGCGGAAAAACAGTAATTTTTTCAGAAATTGTTAGACGTTATTTATCGAAACACGACAAAAAAGTTGTAGTGCTGACACATCGGATTGAGCTTTGCAAGCAAACTTCAAAAATGCTTAAAGGGTTTGATGTAAAAAACAAAATCATCAACAGTAATATTAAAGAATTGCCCGACCAGGATGAGTATTCCTGTTTTGTGGCGATGGTTGAAACGTTGAAAAATCGTTTGAATGATGAAAAGCTGATGATTGACAATGTTGGTTTGGTCATTATTGATGAAGCACATTACAATTCGTTTCGAAAATTGATGAGTTCGTTTAAGAAATCTTTCATTCTTGGCGTTACAGCAACACCTTTGAGTTCAAATATTAAGTTGCCAATGCATCATAATTATAGTGAACTTATTGTTGGTGATACGATTCAATCGCTTATAGATAAAGGGTTTTTAGCGAAAGCAACAACCTATAGTTATGACGTTGGATTAACATCTTTGAAAGTTGGAATTAATGGTGATTATACCGTTAAATCGTCTGATGATTTGTACATGAATATGGTAATGCAGGAGAAATTATTGCATTCGTATACCGAAAAATCATTAGGAAAAAAGACTTTAATATTCAACAACGGAATCAATACGTCTTTATATGTTTATGAAACCTTTAGAGAAGCTGGTTATCCTATAAGACATTTGGACAATACAACCTCTGTAGAAGACAGAAAAGAGATTTTACAATGGTTCAAAAAAACACCGGATGCTATTTTGACCTCTGTTGGAATCCTGACTACCGGATTTGATGAGCCAACAGTGGAAAGCATTATTTTAAATCGTGCCACAAAATCCCTGACATTATATTTTCAAATGATTGGACGTGGTTCGAGAAAGTTACCAAATAAAGATACTTTCACGGTTATCGATTTAGGGAATAACGCTTTGCGATTTGGTTTATGGAATGACCCAGTTGATTGGCAACATATTTTCAGATCGCCTGAATATTACTTGGAAAATCTTAGAGATGATGCCGAAATTGAAAATAACTTCAAATATGTAATGCCGGAATCCATTAGAAAGATGTTTGCCAAAACGGCTGATATAACTATTGATATTGAAGAAGAATTTAAAAAAGGAGTTGCTCAAAATTTGCGTTCCAAAGAAGTTCTCGAAAAATCAATTCTGCAACATGCTTTAATGTGTGTTGAAAATACAACCGAATTAGTCCAGGCAAGAATGCTTTCTAAATTATTGTCTGATGATATTGAAAGCCGCGTAAAACGATTTGTAAATTGTTTGGGAAAAACCAGCAAGAATTATCGCGAATGGCTAATTGAAGATTATAAGACCAAATTAAGTTTAGCCATTGGTAAAAAATTCAGAGAGCTTAATTTTTAGAATCATAACTTTACAAAAGGTAGTTTATACTATTTAAAAACAATAAGTTATGACTTTATATTTCAAATTAAAATAATACAACACAATTGAACTATAATTTATATTATGTAAAATAGTATTTTTGAAAAGCAACCACTTCCTTGTCTATTATTACTTTTCAAATGTTTTTAACAATTGGCTTCTTCTTCTCTAAACCTTTGCTATTTTTGTGAATAGAAATTTATTCCCTAAAATAAACACATGAGTAATTCTGTTGCCGAAAACATTGCCAACTTTTTAAAGGAATATTCACCTTTTAGTTATTTGAGTCACGAAGAACTGATTCAGGTTGCTACAAGTATTGGTGTTATCAATTTAGATAAGCATAAAATCCTATTTCAAATTAATGATAAACTCCACGATAGTTTTTATGTGGTTGCTTCCGGTGTAATTAATCTTTCTGTAATTGCCGATGCTGAAGAAACGCTATTAAACAAATGTTATGCTGGAGATGTTTTTGGTTTACGTCCATTTTTTGCCAAAAACAATTATATGATGACCGCTAAGGCACGCGAAGACAGTATTGTCTATGCAATCCCTATTGCAGTTTTTAAACCTTTCGTGGCTCAAAACCCTCAGGTTTTGGATTTCTTACTGGAAAGTTTTGCTACAAATACCAGAAACCCTTTTGACAAAGAAAACCGAGGAAAACTGATTACTGATAATGTTTATACTGAAGGTCAGCAAAATGAAATACAGTATTTTCAGTCCTTAGCTTATAATAAAACACCTTTAAAAGTCAGTGTTTCAGCTATTGCAAAAGATACGGCACAATTGATGACTGAAAACCTTACTGACAGTGTGGTTGTAACCGAACAAAACCATCCTATTGGCATTGTTACTGATACCGATTTTAGATCTAAAATTGCTAATGGCAGATTTCCACTTATTTCAACTATAGATAAAATCATGTCCTCACCGGTAATTACCGTTCCTGAAAATGTTTCTGTGGCCGAAGCGCAACTATTGATGCTAAAAAATAATGTGAGTCATTTATGTGTAACGGTTGATGGTTCTGATAAATCTGAGGTTAAAGGAGTAATTTCCGAGCACGATTTGATTGTGGCTCAAGCAAATAATCCGGGTGTTTTGATTAAGGAAATAAAGCGTTCCCTTTCACCTAAAGAACTTAAGCTAGTTAGAGAAAAACTAACCGATTTAATTCAATCGTCAATTGCCAAAAATATTCCTTTACCACATATATATAATATTTCGGGTGAAATTATTACAGCTATTATAAAACGTTCTATTGAATTGTCTATTCTCGATTTGGGTTCACCTCCAGCCCGATTTGCCTGGTTTAGCATTGGTAGTCAAGGAAGAAAAGAGCAATTTTTATTGACGGATCAGGATAGTTTTTTAGTATTTGAAGATGTTGCTGAAGAAAAATACAGAGATGTCAAAGATTATTTTTTGAAATTAGCCAAACGAACAACTACCATACTTGAAAAAGTTGGTTATGATTTCTGTCCTAATGGCCATATGGCAAGCAACATGCTTTGGTGTAAATCAATGTCAGACTGGATAAAACAATATAACAACTGGATGAAAACTCCTGGTGAAAAATCGAATGACATTAGCAGCATCTTTTTTGATTATGAGCTTGTTTTTGGCGAAGGCAAGATTGAAGACACACTTGATGATTTGATTTTAAAGAATACTAAAAACAATGCGTTATTCTTTGATTATCTTGGGAACGATGCCTTGCGGAAAAATGCCCCAATAAACTTTTTCAGAAAATTCAATCTCGAAGAAGAAGGTGATCATAAAGGAAAATTTGATATTAAGAATAAAGCCATCATGCCACTGGTTGATGGTGCTAGGCTATTCGCAATAAGTTTGAATCTTAAAGGAATAAACAATACTTATTTGAGATTTAAACAATTAGCTATTGCAGATCCTAAGTTTTCTGAAATTTATTTAAATTGTGCAGATGCTTTTTTAATTCTATCAAAATTCAGAACACTTGAAGGACTAAAAAACGACAGCACCGGTGATTATATTAATGTTGAAGAGCTTTCAAAAGTTGATAAAGAAAAAATGAAGAATGCTTTGGGTCCAATGAAAGAATTGGAAGAATTGATAAAAGATAAATTTCAATTAACTCAATTTTCATAAATATGATAGATTGGATAAAAAATATCAACAAAGAATATCCTGATTTTTGGAAATCGTATCTAGCAAAGTTTGAAACCAAATCCAATAGATATGTGGTTTTAAGCACAGAAACTACGGGTTTAAATCCAAAAAAAGACGTCATCTTATCCTTTGGAGCTGTTGCTGTTGTGAATGATGTTATCCGAATTGGAGATAATTTTGAAGTGGTGATTTTGCAATACAAATACCTTCACGACAATGGATTGTCAAATGAGTTTCTAATTGAAAGTAAACTGGCAAAACTAGCTGAACCTCAAGCCATACAAGCGTTAGTAGATTATATTGGCAATGCGGTTTTAGTTGGGCACCGAATCCATTTTGACATAGAAATGATTAATGATGTGCTGGAGAAAATGGAATGCGGAAAATTAAAGAATGAAGCATTAGATGTCGAAATAATGCATCAGAAGTTAATGGACATTACAAACAAATCTTTTTCACTTGAAGATTTAGTAAAGCATTACAAACTTCCTTTAAATGAAAGGAATTCAGCTTCAGACGATGCCTATTCTATCTCATTATTGTTTCTTAAATTAAAGACCCGATTAGGTTTTAAATAAAAAACCCACTCTACTGAATGGGTTTTCTTAGCACATCAAAATTAAACTAAACAAACTATTTTTTCTTTATAAACATATTGGTGTAATATTTTTTTCCGGTTGTTTCATCAACTGTTACGGATATACCCAAATGAGTGTAATTACCCTCGATGTTGTCTTTGTGAGCTGGGCTGTTTAACCAGGCACTCATAGCGCTTTCTGGGGTTTGGTAGTTGTAGGCAATGTTCTCGCCTACCCTTTCTGCTCCTAATACTTGGATCAGATTGTTAGATCTTTGTTGGAAATAATCGTGGTTTACCACATCATTATCAATCATATAAATATTGTGCTCTTGTGATTTGTAAGAGATATGATTGATTACTTGAAGTGTATTCAATCCAATACTTGCACGATAATCATTGATAAGTGTAACAAGTCTCAACTCAGTTTCATTGTAATTATAGGTAGTTACAACTTTGTTGTCAGCTGAAGAACCTTCTGAAGAATCAGAAGAACAGGATACCATGGTGAACACAATTGCTAACGGCAACAATGCTCTGAACATTTTTGCTTTCATAGTAGTAGGTTAAGTTTTTTTAATAAAGTAGATGTGGGGCAAACACTTTATTCGATTAATATTGACAGAACGTATTGTTTGATTTGGTTAGACAATTCTACAACTTTTATCGATTAAAGCACAAATAAAATCGACAAAATGCACTTATATTAAATTATATTGGGTATATTTCTTACTTTAATATCGTTCGTCGATAATATATTTTAATCTGATTTTTGGAAAGTAATTCATCCAAAGGATTCAATTTTAGTATTGAAATTCTATAATTTTGCAAAAAAAACATAACTATGCTTACTATAAATTTCCATCCATTCCAAAACATAGAAACCGAACGTTTGTTATTGCGACGTATAGATAATAATGATGTTGAAGAAGTTTTAGGACTTCGCGGCAATCCTGAAATCATGAAATATATTCCACGGCCTTTGGCAAAAACAACCGAAGACGCATTGGAACATATTGCCATGATTGAAGATAAAATTATCAGCAATACCGGAATTAATTGGGGAATTACCATCAAAGGAAACCCAAAAATCATTGGCATCATTGGTCATTACAGAATTTCTCCCGAAAATCATCGTGCTGAAATTGGCTATATGTCTTTTCCTGAACACAATGGAAAAGGTTACATTACAGAAGCGATAAAAGCAGTCGTTGCGTACGGTTTTGAACAAATGGACTTGCATTCTATTGAAGCGATTATTGACCCTGGGAACATTGCATCTGAAAGAGTTTTACAAAAAAATGGTTTTGTAAAAGAAGCTCACCTACTGGAAAATGAATTATGGGAAGGAAAGTTTTGGGATACCGTTATTTATTCGTTGTTAAGAAAGAATTGGAAAAAATAGTTAGTTGTTGAGCTTTGGCAAAGTCCTAACATACAATTCTTCTACTTTTTTTCTGGCCCAATCTGTTTTTCTTAAAAAGATCAAGCTCGATTTAATCGAAGGGTTTTCACGAAAACATTTTATGTTTATCAATTCACCTAAAGTGTCAAAGCCATAAAAATCCACAAGAACTTCAAGTATTCTCTGAAGTGTAATGCCGTGAAGCGGATCTTTAGATGAATTATTTTGCATGCCGCAAAAATAGAATAAAAAAACCGCCAATCAATCAAGAATGACGGTCTTTAAATAATCCGATAAAATTGGATTACTAATTTATTAACTCATAAAATTAAAACACAAATTTAAATCCGAATGCAAATGGAGTTGTCAGGCTACCCCCACTACCATATAAAGCACTATTATATGCTGACTCAACGTTGGCAACATGTGCAATAGAAAAATCAGTAATTGTAGTTTTTTCACCACCATCAGGTTTCAAAGTAGTTTGGCTGAAGTTTATCAAATTATATGAAAACTCTACAGAGAAATTTTTAGTAACGAAGAAATCAATACCTCCTGACATATCAGCGCCAAATTGAGAAATTTTTAGGTTGCTTGTTTCTTCTTTACCGGTAATGATAGGTGTAGCTAATTGTCCAAAGAAATAGAAATTTCCGGCAATGTTCCAATACTTACGCACTAACGGTTGGAAAACATATAATTTAGAATTTAAATCTGCTGTACCACCTCCAACGCTGGCGTTATCTGCTTTTATATTAAGGTAACCAACACCGGCACCTACTGCTACTGATGGCGTTACAAATGTTCCAACAATTGGCAAAACCATTACGTTGGTGCTTTTTACGTCACCTGATTTACTTTGTTGGTAACCAAATTGTGAAGTAGCAAACCATGCTCCTTCCAGACCTTGACTTTTTTCTTGCGCTTGAGCAGACAATGATATTAATACAATTCCTGCTGCTAATAATAATTTTTTCATTTTATATATTGGTTTTAAATTATAGGTCAAAATTACCGTGATGATTTTGTGCAGAAAATGATATAAATCATTGTTTAACGGTTTTTTTTATTACTAATTTCATTCCAAGTAAGAGCAATAATTTATACATTTGCCGTCCTATGTTAAAGACAATAAACATCCTAAACAAACGCGCAAAATTTGATTATGAAATAATCGAAACCTATACTGCCGGGATAGTTTTAACAGGTACGGAAATCAAATCTATTCGTTTAGGAAAAGCTAATATTACAGAAGGTTTTTGTGAATTTCATAACGGAGAGTTATTTGCCATCAATACCCAAATTGATGAATATCTTTATGGAAATCAATTCAATCACAAGGCAAAAAGTGAGCGTAAACTTTTATTAAATAAAAGAGAATTGCGAAAATTAGAGAAAGCATTTGACACTAAAGGACTGACCATTATTCCCTTAAGGCTTTTTACCAATGAAAAAGGAATTGCCAAATTAGACATTGGATTATGTCGTGGAAAGAAAACCTATGACAAACGCGAAAGCCTTAAAGAGCAAGACACTAAGCGCGATTTAGACAGAATTAAGAAGTCGTTTTAATTCTTAACCATTTTTTTAGTGGTAAATTTTCCATCCTTTTGGATTTTTACAAAATACAATCCGCTTGAAAATTGAGAGGTGTCAATTGTATTTGTGGTAAAATTGGAATCTGCAAAAACTCTTTTACCTAAACCATCATAGATTTCAACCATAGTATTTTCAGCATTTTCCAAGCGTATATAATTAGAAAAAGGATTGGGTAAAGCATTGAATTTATTCAGTTCATGTTCATCTACAGCTAATGCACAACTCATGATTGGGCCGATTCCTGAAGATGTTGATAACACTCCGCCAACAACTGCCCAGTCTTCCCAGCTTCCTCCTGCGTAGTTAATTGACCAAAAATTTCCCCAGTCATTTACCTTAAAATAATTTTCCCCATTAGGTGTGCCCGGTACAACATACGTCATTAAACCACCCCATGTTAATGGCTGCCCTGAGTTACAATATGGACCCGGAGTCGCCCAAAAACAAGATGGTTGAATAAAATAAGCATAATCCTGAGAGCTGGGATAATTTCCATAAACATGTCCAATCATATCTGCCCCAAAACAAATTGCAGTATGTTCATTACAACCAATTCCCGAAGTCCCTGGACTAATCATATCTTTTAAAATTCGCGCCATGAAAGTTAAATGGCGTCCCCTCCCATCAGGGTTATCATAATGTGAATCCGTTATTACATTACCTAATCCAGGAACACTTAAAAAGCTATAAAATGGAGGCACCGGTGCAAATCCGCCTATAGTGACATTGGCATTGTATGGATTGTTGAGTGCTTCGGCGGAGGTAACATTCCCATTCTGTGCCGTGAAATAATTCTCGCCTAAAATAGACATTCCGGCTCCTGCTCCGCCAACTGGTGAATGTTTATCATTAATGTGGTAATTAATTAAGTCTTCTAATGCATTATCCTTAAAGAAGGATATATAATCCCATTGATTTCCATCAGCAAACCAAATCATTTCGGCATTAGCAACCTTGTCTAAAACATACGGATTTGTTGCTCCTGCAACTGAAGTGATTACTAAAGTTTCAATGGAATTGACAGTTACCCCTAAGCCTGACATATAAACATTTTCTTCATTGCCTCCTGAGCAACGCAGAACAACAACATCACCTCCGTTGGCTTTTTGCAACAACCATATCATAGCATTATCCTGTACGGCTGCCCCACCCATCATGCATACACCAAATTCAGGATTGGTTGTAATATTGGTAGTGTTTCCTGTAAAATAGGAAGTATAACCTTGTGAATAACCTAAAACAGGAAGTAACAACAGAAGTAATTTTTTCATCATGATTAGTTTTTATTTTCCAATAAAGGTACAAATTTAAAGTCGCCAAATTCGTGCTTTTCAAATTGAGTGGCATTTTTGCGAATCAGTAATGTCATTATCTGAACATCTTCACCCAAGGGAATCACAAGCCTTCCTCCTATTTTTAATTGAGCCATCAATGCTTTAGGAATAATTGGTGCACCAGCAGTAACGATGATACTGTCGAAAGGAGCATAATCCGGCAATCCTTTATAACCATCACCAAAAGACAAATACTTAGCGCGAATTCCTAATTTTGGCAATAAAGCCGAAGTTGTTTTAAACAATTCATTTTGTCTTTCTACCGAATAGACTTTGGCTCCCATTGCGACTAAAACAGCTGTTTGATATCCTGAACCGGTTCCGATTTCAAGTATTTTGTGGTCTTTTTTCACTTCCAATAATTGACTTTGAAATGCCACAGTATAAGGTTGCGAAATAGTTTGCCCGGCACCAATTGGAAACGCCTTGTCCTGATAAGCAAAATCTTCAAAGCTGGAATTTAAAAATAAATGTCTTGGAATTACTTTAATTGCTTCCAGTACTTTTTTATCCGTAATTCCTTTTTCAGCCAGAAGTTTGGCCAATTGATTTCTAAGTCCTTGATGTTTGCTTGTATCTTTCAATTTGGGTAGTGATTTATTTCGTAAAAATAACTTTTAAATTTCAAAAAGCAAATAAACTCATTAACCCTTAAACTCATAAACTTTTCTTTTAAACTTTAAACTAAAATAGTACTTTTGATAAAATTTACTTCTATGCTTAAAGTTGGCGTTTTAGGTGCTGGTCACCTCGGAAAAATACACTTACGATTATTACAACAATCTGAAAAATATGAACTCGTTGGTTTTTATGACGAAAATCACGAAAACGGAGCCAAAATCGAAGCCGAATTTGGATACAAACAATTTGATACTATTGCCAAATTAATCCATGCGGTAGATGTTATCGATATTGTAACTCCTACCCTTTCACATTACAAATGTGCTAAGGTTTCTATAAAATCAGGGAAACATGTTTTTATAGAAAAACCAATTTCCACAACGGTTGAAGAAGCTGAAGAAATCATAGCACTGTCCAAAGAATATAATGTCAAAGGACAAGTTGGTCATGTGGAGCGATTCAACCCAGCGTTTATAGCAGTTAAAGACCAAATAGAAACTCCAATGTTTATCGAAACACACCGTTTGGCAGAATTCAATCCGCGTGGCACTGATGTTCCTGTCGTTTTAGATTTGATGATACACGATATCGATGCAATTTTAAGTGTTGTAAAATCAAAAGTAAAAGCAGTTCATGCAAGCGGCGTTTCGGTTTTGAGCCAGTCACCGGATATTGCCAATGCCCGAATTGAATTCGAAAATGGTTGTGTCGCCAATATTACTTCGAGCCGAATTTCGTTAAAGAATATGCGCAAGTCGCGTTTCTTCCAAAAAGACGCTTATATCTCTGTTGACTATTTAGACAAAACCTGTGAAGTCGTAAAAATGAAAGAAGCTCCGGAAACTCCGGGAGATTTTGATATGATTCTTCAAAACGCTGAAGGTGATCGCAAGCAAATCTATTTCAACAACCCTGAGGTTAGCCATAACAATGCGATTCTTGATGAATTAGAAACATTTGCCGACGCTATCAATAACAATACAAATCCAATTGTTACTCTAGAAGACGGAACAGAAGCATTGCGCGTTGCGTACATGATTATTGATTCGATGGAGAAAAATAAAAACATCTAACCCAACATAATGAAAACAATAGCTGTAATAGGCGCAGGAACAATGGGCAATGGAATTGCCCACACTTTCGCACAAAGCGGTTTTACCGTAAAATTAATTGATGTTTCCGAAAAATCATTGGAAAAAGGAATGGCAACAATCGCTGCAAACCTTGACCGAATGGTAACCAAAGGAACCATCACCGAAGAAGACAAACACAAAACTATTGGAAATATAATTACCTATACGGATATCAAAGACGGCGTTGTCGGAACTGATTTAGTAATTGAAGCCGCCACAGAAAACGTTGGCTTAAAACTTCAAATCTTCAAACAATTAAGTGATGTTTGCGATCATAATGTGATTTTGGCAACCAACACTTCTTCGATTTCTATTACGCAAATTGCGGCACAAGTAGTGCATCCTGAACGTGTAATCGGAATGCACTTTATGAATCCGGTGCCGATTATGAAATTGGTTGAAATCATTCGTGGCTATTCTACTTCGGATGAAGTAACCAAAATCATCATGGATTTATCAGTAAAATTGGGAAAAACACCAACCGAAGTAAATGATTATCCCGGCTTTGTGGCAAACCGAATTCTGATGCCAATGATAAACGAAGCTATCGAAACTTTATACAATGGTGTTGCCGGCGTTTATGAAATTGATACTGTGATGAAACTAGGAATGGCGCATCCAATGGGACCATTACAATTGGCCGATTTCATCGGATTAGATGTCTGCCTTTCGATTTTAAACGTAATGTACGACGGATTCAAAAATCCAAAGTATGCTCCTTGCCCACTCTTGGTAAATATGGTTATGGCCGGAAAAAAAGGAGTGAAATCAGGAGAAGGTTTTTATGATTATTCAGAAAGCAAAAAAGCTGAGAAAGTTTCGAAACAATTCGCTTAAACTATGAGCAAAATAATCCCTTTTAAAGCCGTTCGTCCCACGCCTGACAAAGTAGCGTTAGTGACTTGCAGAAACTATGACGATTATAGTTCGGCTGAACTTGCTGCCTGGTTGAGTTTTAATCCGTATTCGTTTTTGCATGTGATTAATCCCGCTTATATGTATTCGCAAAAGATTACACTGGACAAACGTTTTAAAGGTGTTGCTCATAAATATCAGGACTTTAAAGAAGAAGGCATTTTTATGGAAGAAGACAAAGCTGTTTTCTTTTTGTATGAAATTCAGAATAAAGTGCAGTCTTTCACTGGTTTTATAGCCGGAACTTCGATTGAAGATTATAAAAATAATGTCATCAAAAAGCACGAAGATACACTGCAATATCGTGTAGAATATTTCAAAGATTATTTGCATCAGACAGGTTTTAATACCGAACCCGTTTTGATTACGTATCCCGATAATGAAACCTTGAATTCCTGGATAACCGAAAAGAAAAAAAGCCAACCGATTTATAATTATTCTACAACCAACAAGGAAAAACATCAGGTTTGGAAAATTGAAACAGCTGCAGAAATTCAATGGTTGCAGCAGCAGTTTGAAAAAATCCCAGAATTATATATTGCTGATGGACATCACCGCTCGGCTTCAGCAGAATTGTTATATGATGAAGACAAACATTTGGGCAACGAAAACCTAAACTATTTTATGAGTTTTCTAATTGCCGAAAGCAATGTCAAAATCTACGAATACAATCGAATTATTCGCGATTTGAATGGTTTTAGCAAAGATGATTTTCTGGAAAAGTTAGCGGAGAATTTCATCATCAAAGACAAAGAGCAGGAATTGTGGAAACCTCAAAGTAAATTCGAATTTGGAATGTATCTCGACGGACATTTCTATGCTTTGTTTTACAAGCAAGAGAACAAACAGCCTTCCATTTTAGAAAATCTCGATGCACAAATTTTATACGATAAAGTTTTGCAGCCACTATTAGGGATTGAAGATTTGAGAAACGACGAACGCATTGAATACATTCCCGGAAAGCAATCCATTTCGACAATAAAGGAATTGGTTGATGAAGGCGAATTTGAAGTCGGATTTATGTTATTCCCATCGGATATTTCAGAAATTAAAGCTTTGGCAGATAACAATTTGATTATGCCTCCAAAAAGTACTTATATCGAACCAAAATTCAGAAGTGGATTGATGGTTTATGAATTGTAATTAAAAAACAAAAATGTCAATCAAAGACAATTTACTTCAAATAAAATCACAACTTCCGGAAAACGTAACGCTTGTTGCCGTTTCAAAAACCAAACCGGTTTCCGATTTGATGGAAGCATACAATGCCGGGCAACGAATTTTTGGCGAAAACAAAATCCAGGAAATGACCGAGAAGTGGGAACAAATGCCCAAAGATATTCAATGGCATATGATTGGACATGTTCAAACCAACAAAGTCAAATACATGGCGAAATATGTCAGTTTGATTCATGGAGTTGACAGTTTGAAATTATTAGAAGAAATCAACAAACAAGCTGCAAAACACAATCGTGTTATTGATTGTTTACTTCAGGTTTATATTGCTGAAGAAGAATCGAAGTTTGGTTTGGATGAAAATGAATTGGATGAGATTCTTCACTTCGTTCAGACTCGAGGCAATGCCGAACAGAGCGGAGCTAATGACAAAATGCAAAATGTAAAAGTGATTGGTTTAATGGGAATGGCAACATTTACTGATAATCAAACACAAATCAAGAAAGAATTCTTGAACTTGAAATCACTATTCGATAAACTCAAAACTCATCACTCATCACTCACAACTCTTTCCATGGGGATGTCCGGTGATTACAAACTTGCCATTGAATGTGGAAGTACCATGGTTCGAATTGGAAGTAGTATATTTGGAAACAGATAAAAGAAGCAAGAAACAAGAACAAAGAAAATGAGTAATATTAAAAATAGACAAATCATGCAGTTTTGCTCTTTCAGCATAGCGGTCTTGGTTCTTTCTTCTATCATCTAAAATGTACGCAATACTCGACATAGAAACAACCGGTGGTCAATTTAATGAAGAAGGCATTACCGAAATTGCCATCTATAAATTTGACGGCCACGAAATTGTTGATCAATTCATCAGCCTGGTAAATCCCGAAAAACCGATTCAGCCTTTTGTTGTTAAGCTAACGGGTATCAATAACGCTATGTTGCGCTCTGCTCCAAAGTTTTATGAAATCGCCAAACGTATTATCGAAATTACAGAAGATTGCATCGTAGTGGCTCATAACGCTTCATTCGACTACAGAATCCTTAGAACCGAATTCAAGCGATTGGGTTATGATTATATAAAACCAACGCTTTGTACCGTTGAATTGGCACAAAAATTAATTCCGGGACAACTTTCTTATAGTTTAGGAAAATTGGTTCGGGCACTTGGAATTCCGGTAACCGATAGGCATCGCGCCAGCGGTGACGCCATGGCAACCGTGAAATTGTTTAAAATGATTTTGGCAAAAGACACCGAAAAAGAAATTTTAATCAGTTTGATTAAGGCCGAAATCAAATCGGGTTTGACTCCGAAACTATTAGATATTGTCGAGAGTTTACCAACAAAAACCGGAATTTATTACATTCATAACGAGAAAGGCAATCTGATTTACATTGGCAAAAGCCGAAATATAAAGAAACGAATCAATCAGCATTTCACGGGAACATCGGGAAAAAGCAAAAAGATTCAGCGTGAAGTTTTTGCCGTGACCTATGAAATTACCGGAAGTGAATTGATTGCTTTGCTAAAAGAAAGCGAAGAGATAAAAATCAATAAACCGATTTATAATCGTTCGCAACGCAAGACTATTTTTCAGTGGGCATTGTATTCTGAAAAGGATGAGAATGGTTATCTGGCTTTAAAACTTCAAAAAGCTGATGGTAGAAAAAAGGAAATAACCTCATTTACTTCTGTGCAGGAAGGAAGAAATTCACTGTTGAAAATTACCGAAAAGCATAATTTGTGTCAAAAAATAAATGGCTTATACGAAACCAAAAATGGTTGCTTTCAGCATAAAATAAAAGAATGCAATGGCGCGTGTTTGGGTAAAGAAGCACCTGAATTATATAACGAACGTGTTGAAGAATTCATTCAGGAAATGAAGTTTGAAAACGACAATATGGTAATTGTTGACCGAGGAAGGACTGTTGATGAACGCTGCGCTGTTTTGATTGAAAACGGAATTTACAAAGGCTATTGTTTTTATGATTTAAATTATCAGATTAACAATATCGAAATCCTAAAAAACATCATCATTCCGATGCAGAATAACCGTGACACCAAAACGATTATACAAGCTCATTTGAAAAGACATAAAGTGATAAAGATTATCAAATTTTAATGAACTACTTAATCACCATCATTGGACCAACAGCGATAGGAAAAACTTCCCTGAGCATTGCTTTGGCAAAACATTTTGGTTGTGATATTATTTCGTGTGACAGTCGGCAGTTTTTTAAGGAAATGTGTATTGGAACTGCTGTTCCGAGTGAAGAAGAATTAGCTGCAGCTGCACATCATTTTATTCAAAACAAATCTATTTTTGATAATTATACTGTTGGTGATTTTGAGAAAGAAGCCATTGTAAAACTGGACGAATTGTTCCTTAAGAATAACATCCAAATTATGGTTGGCGGTTCGGGTTTGTATGTGGATGCTATTCTAAAAGGGTTTGATAATTTTCCGGATATCGACAACTCAGTTCGTGAAAAAATAAATGCTGATTTTGAACAACTTGGAATTGATTACCTACAAAACAAGTTGAAAGAATTAGATGCGGATTATTATCATAAAACAGCACTTGAAAATCCGCAAACTTTGCAAAATCCACAGCGAATGAAACGCTTTGTTGAAGTTTGTATCGGAACCGGAAAACCCTATTCTTCCTTTCTTAATCAAAAGAGAAACGAACGTCGCTTCGCTCCTATTATCATTGGTTTGGAAGCTAACAGAGAAATCATGTACAACCGAATTAATCAACGTGTTGACATTATGATTAAAGAAGGCTTGGTTAAAGAAGCTGAAAGTTTGTTTCCAAATAAGGAATTGAATGCATTGCAAACCGTTGGCTACAGAGAACTGTTTGATTATTTTGACGGAACCATTTCTTTAGAATTTGCTATAGATGAAATAAAGAAAAATACTCGTCGCTTTTCAAAGCGCCAACTGACCTGGTTTAAGCGAACTGAAAATGTACAATGGTTTGATTTCAAAAGCAATCCAAACGATATTATCAATTATATAAAATCCAAAATATAAATGCCGATTTCAAACGACTTTACTTCTATACTAACCAAAGATTGGGAAATCACTTTTCTGCAATGTTATCCGAATGGTTATTTGAAATACACTGATTTGTGCAATATACTGCAGTTAACTGCCGGTCTTCATGCGGAATTGGGTGGCATTAGTTTTAGTGATATGCAGGTGCATCATCAGGCTTGGGTTTTGAGCAGAATGCGTGTTGAGATAAAACGATTACCAAAATGGCGAGATGTTGTAACCGTTAAAACCTGGATTAATTCGTTAGAGAATTCGCGTTCTATTCGTTGTTTGGAGTTGTATATTGGTGATGAAAAGATTATCGGTTGTGAAACCTTTTGGGCTGTTTTTAATACACAAACGCGTCGTCCGGAAAACCTGGCTTTGGAACATGCCCATTTTGAAAAATATCCAGAGGATAAAGCAACTGAAATTCAATTTTCTAAAATTGACACTACGGTTGACAAGACATTTGTAACCGAAAAAACGATACTACTTTCTGATTTAGACATTGTAAACCATGCTAACAGCGTAAAATATTTAGAATGGTGTTTGGATTATGTTGAACCAAAATTACTCTTAAATCAAAAGGTAGAAAGTTTTGAAATGAATTACCTAAAAGAAGTTTCATTAAACGATACAATTGCTATTGAGAAAAGTAGTTTGGAAAACCCAAGTGTTTTTACGGTGAATTCCACAAACAAAATCTGTTTTGCTTTACAACTGAACTTGAAATGAAAGCCAATGCCCTAGCCCGGATTGCAGTGGAAATCCTGACATTGCTAAAGAGAATCGTGATTAGATTGCTTCGTTCCTCGCAATGACAGATTGAAACGGAAAGCCGGAATAGCTTCTAATTAAAAATGGCTCCAGTTTCCTGAAGCCACTTTGCTTATTTTTTTACGACCAATCTAAAACCTTCGCCGTGAATGTTGAGGATTTCAACATTTGGTTCCTCTTTCAGATATTTTCTCAATTTGGCAATGTAAACATCCATACTTCTTGAGGTGAAATAATTATCTTCTCTCCAGATTTTTGTCAGAGCCAATTCTCTTGGCATCAAATCATTTTCGTAAACAGCCATCATTTTTAGCAATTCAGACTCTTTTGGAGATAATTTAATAGGTTCATTATTTTCGAATTTCAAGTAACGAAGTTTTGAATTTAAAAGGAATCTTCCTATTTGGAACTCAAATTTTGCAGGTTCGTTTTTATTCTCAGCCGCTTTTCTTTGAATGATTGCTTTTACTTTCATCAGCAATACATCGGAATCAAACGGTTTGTTTAAATAATCATCGGCACCAACTTTATATCCTTTTAAAACGTCCTCTTTCATTGATTTGGCGGTTAAGAAAATCAAAGGCACATCTTTGTTTTTTTCTCTGATTTCTTTTGCCAAAGTGTAGCCATCTTTGTATGGCATCATCACATCCAAAATACACAAATCGAAATTGTCTTTTTTGAATTTTTCGAAACCTTCCATTCCATTTTTGGCTAGCGTTACTTCAAAATCATTTAATGTTAGGAATTCTCTCAAAACTATTCCGAAGTTTTGATCGTCTTCGACTAGAAGTATCTTTTTGTTGTTTTCCATAGTAGTAGTTTTTTTTTATTTTAATTTATGAGTGGGACTTTAATTATAAATGTGCTTCCTTTTCCTTTTTCGCTTTCTACAAATATTTCACTGTTGTGATCATCAACAATTCTTTTAACGTAAGCCAATCCTAATCCATGACCTTTTACGTTGTGCAAATCTCCTGTGTGCTCGCGATAGAATTTTTCGAAGATTCTTTTTTGAGCGGCTTTCGACATTCCTGAACCTTGATCTTTAATTTTGACAATGACAAATTCTTTTACATTTTCAGTTTGAATGTCTATTATCGGTTCTTCAGGTGAATACTTAATGGCATTATCCAAAATATTAACTATAACATTAGTAAAATGCACGTCGTTTAATAAAACTGAAGTTCTGCTTGCATCAAAATGCGTTGTTATCTTTCCGTTTCTGTCTTCAACAATCAAATTCACATGTTCAATAGCATCTTCAATTATCTCGTGAATGTTGGTAGATTCTTTAGTAATATCTAACTCTTTTTTCTCCAGTTTTGAAATACGTAAAACATTTTCAACCTGTGCATGCATACGCTTATTTTCATCTTTTATCATTTGCAAATAGCGAAGCACTTTCTCCTTATCTTCAATCACCTTTGGATTTTTGATGGCATCCAAAGCTAAATTTATTGTTGCAATTGGTGTTTTGAATTCGTGTGTCATATTATTAATGAAATCGGTTTTGATTTCAGAAATCTGACGTTGTTTTATCAGTTGATTTAATGCACTTGAATACGCAATGACAATGATGAGCGTAAAAATGATTGACAAAATGCAAATTCCAATCAGTTCCGAAAACAAGAACTTCTTTTTTTGTGGAAACGTTAATAGCAATTGGTATTTGTTATTTCCGTCGTTATCAATAAAAATTGGAATGGAATAAGTTGATGGTTTGTCATACCTAAATCGCTCCGATTTTATTTTTGTTGCCAAACCATTGCTGTAAACATTAAATTCAAAAGGCGTTTTGACACCATATTCATTAAGTTCTTCAAACAATAATTTTTGCATCATCTCATTTGAAACTCTTTCCTGAATAGGCTTTACCGCCGCAATGTCTTTGTAGAAAATTTCAAATTCTGCGTTATCCAACAAATCCAAACGCCCCGATTTTTCAATTTTAATATCAGGAGAAACCGTTTGTTTTATGCCTGAGTTGTCAATATCACCGTTGTAAATTTCAGTTTTTCTTTTTGCTGTGTAATTTTTGAGCTTTATGCTGTCAAATTTTTTATCAAAGAACGAAGCAGAAATTCCATAATCTTCGGAATTTATGCTGTTTGAATATATTATCATTTCATTGGTTCTGGAATCTCGCTGATAATAACCGAATTCTAAAAAGTCGCTCTTTTGAGGCGCTTTACCAATACTGTCTTTAAGATGATTGTAAATCTCGGCATAAGAATATTGCTCCTGCTTTTGCAATTTTTCGGCAACATTCCCAAGAACCTGCTTTACATGATACTTGAATTGTTCTTCATTATTCTCGAAAGACTTATCAAACCAATACACCTGAACAAGAATTATACCTATTAGGGATAAACTCATTAGGATAACCAGTAAGCGGAAAAACAATTTATTCATTATACAAATTTAACATTTTAACATTTATACAATAAATACATTAACCAAACATTAACATCTTGAGAATATATTATTGATTTTTCAATAATTCGAGAATTTCATTGACTTGCTTTTTGGTAGCATCAATTGATAGATTATTAATTACAAAATTGCTTTTTGCAATTCTCTGTTCGTCAGTCCATTGGTTTTGAATTCTTTTTAAAACAGAATTCCTATCGGTTTTATCGCGATTAATTACTCGTTGAAGACGAGTTTCCAAAGGAGCAGTTATTGTGATCACAGCATCACAATATTTATAGCTTCCGGATTCAAATAAAATAGCAGCTTCTTTAACTACAAAAGGGAAATTTTTATGCTTCTCAACCCAGACATCAAAGTGTTTTTTTACTTCAGGGTGAATTATGCTATTTAGTCTTTGCAGTTTTTCGGGATTGTTAAAAACAATTTGGGCTAGTTTATCACGATTAAGAGTTCCGTTGTTTACAACTTCATTTCCAAATGCAGTGCTTATCGCCTTGATTATTTTATCAGAAGACATTAATTCTCTGGCTTCATCATCAGCAATATATACCGGAATTCCCAATGATTTGATATACTCAGCAACCATTGTTTTTCCGCTTCCAATTCCGCCTGTTAATCCAATTATTTTAGTCATGATTTTATTTTAAAAAATAATTCAGGAAAAGCAACTTCGGGCTTTTGTTTTAAAAGAATGACTTTAATATACGCTTCTAAAAATCCTCTTCCGTATCCAAAGAATTGCTTGGAAACGGCTATTAAGGAAAGAAACCCAATTTTAAAACTTTTATTTTGAATTGTTGCTGCAATTAAAATTAAAAGAAAGTAAAATGCGTAACAAATTATTGGTAATTGAAAACCGAATAGGAACAAAAATATCGCAACAGAAAAACCTAAAATAAAAAGTGTCGGAAAGAAAAAAGTAAGCTTACTATATTCGGGATACCAACTATTTAAAATTGGACGTGCTTTGCCAAATTTGTTTACCTGAACCGAAAATTTATCCCAATCAATTCTTCGTTTGTGATATACGAATGCTTTTGGGAAAAGCCTTGTTTCATGTCCTAATTTCCATAATCTAATAGATAAATCCGGATCTTCACCCGGATGAATATTTCCAAATCCATTAGAATCTTCAAAAGCTTTTTTTGAAATTCCCATATTAAAACTTCGAGGCTGAAATTTGGTTAACTTTTCCGACCCGCCACGAATTCCACCTGTTGTTAAGAAAGATGTCATTGCAAAATTAATTGCTTTTTGAATATCTGAAAACGAATCTAAAGCTGCATCAGAACCACCAAAACAATCGACATAATCGGTTGTTAATTCTTTTTCAACTTCAGAAAGATATTGTTTTGGAATAATGCAATCTGAATCAAAGATGATAAAATAATCTCCTTTGGCTACTTTCATTCCGTAATTTCTGGAATCACCCGGACCTGAGTTTTCTTTGAAATAATACGATATATTTAGTTTGTCTTTGAATTTTTCAACTTCTTCCCTACACGTCAATGAAGAGCCATCTTCAACAATTACAATTTCGTATTCTTTGTTATAATCAGAAATCAAAAGACTTTCTAAGAGCTCTTTAATTTCATCGGGTCTATTATAAACTGGAATAATAATTGAAAACATCGTGTAAATTTTTACTTCGTACAGTTCGGCCTAAAGGTCTCGGGTTACAAAGATAAGTTTTATACAAAAGAAAAACCACCTAAAATTTAGGTGGTTTTAATTATTAAAAAGGAAATCTAATTATTCTTTAATAACCTTAATAGTTTTAACCTGATTATTAGATGTTACTCTAACCATGTAAGCTCCATTTGATAAGTTTGACATATCAATATGAGCATCGTTAGCATTAATAACATTAGAACTTACTTTTTGCCCTAACAAATTAAATACTTCAACATTTGAAATTTCCTGGTTATAAGATAAGTTCAAAGTGTTTTTTACAGGGTTTGGATAGTATGTAAAATTAGCACTATCAAAAGAACCAGTTCCTAATCCATCATCAGTAATTGATAAATCATAACTACCACGACCAGCTGGAGTCGTTGAGAATACTCTTAAGTAATATGTTCCAATAGTCAATCCTGTTAAACTTGTAGCTGCTCCAGTTGTTGTACAAGACCCGGCAACCTGTGTTAATGCACCACAACTACCAGAATATAATGCGAAACCTGCAGCTCCTGTTAGATTAGAAAGAGTGATTGTTACATCTGTAACAGATCCGCTATCAAACCAATACCAAGTATCATAGTACGTTCCAAACATATTTCCACAACTTGGGTAAGCTACTCCTAAACTAGCTGAAGAACATGAATTATCAGCTGCGGTAATTGGTGTTCCAATTGTTACTTGTGTAGCAGTAGAACATTCATCATTTACTGTAGCTGGTGTACAAGCAGCAACACAACTAACATTTAATTCAAAATTGATAGGATTAGTACCTGGAGCAAAAGTATAAGAATATACTAAGATGTAATAATCAGTACCTAAAGCTGCAGTAAATGTAACAATTGAAGCTAATGTATTTGTTGCACAACCCGCAGCTTGTGCATCATCATTACCACCAATACAAGTAAGAGCACCACAAGCACCGCTGTAAACAGCAATTCTTGAATCACCTGTAGTAATAGTTGGGGAACAAGTAGTTACTGTTACATCACTTCCATCACCTACATATTTATACCAAACACCTGGTGTGTTTTGTGTTGTTACTCCTGAAATACCACAAACTGGCATATTTTCATTTGTTGCAAGTGCAGTTGTTCCAGCTGTAGTAGATCCACAAGTTACAGTGATTGCATCTGAACAATCATCATTTACAGGTGGTTGAGGAGGTGTTGTACAAGTTACATTCATAGTAAATGCACCTACACTTCCAACGTTCCAACCTTCAACAGTAATGTAGTAAGTTGTTGTTCCATCAGAATCAAAAGTTACTTTAGAATTTAGTGTGTTTGATGCACAAGTAGCATCATCATCATTATCAGCGACTAAAGTTAAATTACCAGAGGTTCCGGTATAAACCAACACAGATGTATCATAAGATGAACCACAAAGATTAAGTGTCACTGTTTGTGCAGTACCACTTCCTGTAAACGAATACCAAAGGTTTGGAGCATCTAAATCGGCATTAGGACCGTCTGGAGCATCATCTTCATCTAATGTTACAGGTGCTGATGTATCTCCTGTATATGTATTTCCACAACTTATAGCAATCGCATCAGCAAAATCATCACCAGGTACTGGTGGAAGCGGATTAACAGTTAACACTCCACTAACAAATGTAGTTCCATCCCAAAAACCACCGCCACCAGAACTGAAACCACCATATACATATGGTCCGTTATTTAAAGAGAATCTAGTAGCGTAATCATAAGTACCCGGAGCTAAAGCAGCTCCAATAGATGCCTGATATTCATCATTATTACTAATGTGTCCAGCATTCCAAGTTGCTACAGTCCAGTCCGTCCATGTACTTGGATCTGTTCCAGTTGCACCAGTACCTACCCATGCTAAAATATCCGGAGCTTGTCCGTCAATGTTTGGTACAACATCGGTTAAACCGGCTTCATAAACTTGTCCATAGACAGTTACACTTCCGCCCTGCGTAATTGTTTCAGTGGCAGGGAATTGTAGATTAGCCCAGTCAGGTGTAACTGTTGGTTGTGGTTCTGTTGTAAAACTCCAAATAGCACATCCTACAGCTGCACCAGCAGCATTTCTTGGAACAATTTGCCAATAGATAGTAGTGTTATATGCTCCAATAGGTCCAGCATCCGTAATACTTGTTCCTGCAAAATTTCCATCAAATGTTAAATTTCCTATATCCGTTCCAGAATAAAGATCATAAGAAGTTGCAGGTTCACCTGTTGTAGGTGCGTCCCAAGATACATCAAAAGTATCAAATGCCGGAACAGTTGTGCTTCCGTCAGCAGGAGTTGGATTTGATGCACATTGTGGAACTGATAATGTGGAAGTACAACTAATTCTTCTGTCTCTAGATGTATTTTGAGTTCCGCAAGTTGAATTTGTATGAATATAATATCTTATAACGCCATCAGTCGTAGGTGTGTAGGTAACACTACCTTCACCTGCTACAAATGCAGTTGTACCATCTGCTGAAGCGATTGTAATATAATCAGTGGCTACAGAGCTTGAAAAAGTATAGGTGCTTGAAGCAAGTACATTAATATTTGAATATTCACCAGCCCAAGCATTTGCAACTATAATGAATACAGTGCCATCACAAACCGGCACATCATAAGTTGCTGCCGGGAATAAACCTGCTGTCAAACACGCAGCACCACAAATTACATTTGTTTCTCTTTCATCATCATTAGTGCCACATGCTGAATCGGTATTTATATATACTCTAATGTCTCCAGTGACAGTTGATACCCATGTTAATGGTGATGTACTGGAAGCGGCAGCTGTTGCTCCATTATCTGTACTTACAGTAAAATAATCAGTGGCTATTGAACTTGTGAATTTATAGGTTTGCCCACTTGTTACAGTAACAACAAAATAATCTCCTGCCCAAGAATCAGTTGCTATTAAATTAGGGGTAATTCCATCACAAGTTGTTGGAACAATTACATCAGGCGGGTACATATTTCCTGTTAGACAAGCAGTAACAGCAGTTACACTTAAAGTATAGTCTTCCGCTTGACCATATCCAGTACCCGTTTGACAAGAAGTTCCATAAACATTATATCTCTTAACTACTCTCATTCTGGTGTTTCCTCCTAAAGCAGTCCCCGGAACTGTTATGCTTCCAACTAATTGAACTGCATCAACACCAGTCGAATTGACAATGTCCCCAATGTCATAAGATTCTCCCGAATCAGTAAAAACATTATTTTGATTCCAATCAATGAATACTCTAAGTTTCGTGGTAAAAGCTCCGTCTGTATTTCCTTTCAGCGTGATTGGATAAGCAGATCCTGCAGTTACATTTCCAACTATTGCAGTGTAGTCTTCATGTGCAAAAATTGTTGTCCCGTTACTAGCTCCAACTGTAGCGGAACTGGAATTATTGATACCAGCAAAATTGACCAAAGTTATTGGCTCAACAGCACTCGTAAAAGTCATTGGTCCACAATAGGGCGCAGGAAACTGTGCAAACCCGGAAAAAGTGACCAGAAGCATTAATACTAATGTAATTTTTTTCATGTAGTTAAAGTTTTAAAGTTAATTGCCATAAAAGTAAGTATAAATAAAAAAACCCACAAATAAATTGTGAGTTTAAAAATTAGAGTTATCAAAAGAAATATCAACAAATTAACTTTCGATACTTTTAATCATTGTCAATTCATTAGAATCGGCTGTATAATCAACATTATTAAATCCAAAACCAAATAGGTTAAGAAAATCTTGTTTGTAACCTGCTAAGTCTCCTATTTCAGTTAAGTTTTCAGAAGTGGCTTTTGCCCATAATGCTTTTATTCTTTCCTGAATATCGTCACGCATTTCCCAATCGTCAATTCTGATCCTGCCTTTATCGTCAGTTGGAACTTCTTTTCCGGCATAAAGTCGCTGTTCAAACAATCTTTGAATTTGTTCTATACAACCTTCGTGAACTCCTTCAGCTTTCATTATTTTATATAACAAAGAGATATATAGCGGAATTACAGGAATAGCAGAACTGGCTTGCGTTACTAAAGCTTTATTTACTGATACATAGGCTTTCCCGTTTAATGTTTTTAAATCGTCTGTAATTTTGAATGCTGTTGCTTCCAAATCATCTTTGGCACGGCCAATTGTTCCTTTTCTATAAACCGCTTCAGTAACTTCAGGTCCGATATAAGAATAAGCTATTGTTGTTGCTCCGTTAGCTAAAACACCTGCATTTTTTAAAGCATACATCCACATCTTCCAATCTTCACCACCCATAACAACAACAGTGTTGTCAATATCTTCCTGATTTGCCGGTTCGATAGTAACTTGTGAAACTAATCCTGTATGAAAATCAACCGTTTTATTTGAAAAGGTTTGTCCGATAGGTTTCAGAACCGAACGATGCAAAACTCCTGTAACCGGATGCAAACGAACTGGTGAAGCCAAACTGTAAATTACTAAATCAACCTGACCTAAATCTGCTTTAATCAAATCTATTGTTTGTTGTTTCACTTCATTCGAAAAAGCATCACCATTTATACTTTTAGCATATAAACCGGCTTTTTGAGCTTCAGTTTCAAAAGCAGCAGAATTATACCAACCCGGAGTTGCGGTCTTTCCTTCTGCTGGTGGTTTTTCGAAGAAAACTCCAATTGTTCCGGCACCTGAACCAAAAGCACTTGTTATTCTTGAAGCCAAACCAAAACCAGTTGAAGCTCCGATAACTAAGACTTTTTTAGCACCTTCGATATGCCCTTTTGATTTTACATATTCAATTTGATTTTTAACATTTTGAGCGCAGCCTTCCGGATGTGCAGTCAAACAAATAAATCCTCGCATTCTTGGTTCTATAATCATATGATATGTATTTTATGTTAATTTTTTTGAGTTACAAAAGTAATAAATTAGGATTTCAATTCAACAACGCTTTGGCATGATTAACGGCTGAATCTGAAATATCTTTACCCGAAAGCATCTCAGCAATTTCGATTATTCTTTCATCGCTGTTTAATAATTTCAATTCCGAAACGGTATTTTCTCCCAATACAGTTTTGAAAACTTTATAATGATTTGCTCCTTTCGCCGCAATTTGAGGAAGATGTGTTATGGCAAAAACCTGCATCGTTTTGCTCATATCTCTCATAATTTCACCCATTTTGTTAGCGATTTCACCCGAAACACCAGTGTCAATTTCGTCAAAAATGATTGTTGGGAGTTTGGAATATTGAGATAAAATTGATTTCACTGCAAGCATAATTCGGGACATTTCACCACCTGAAGCTACTTTTTTTAGCAAACCAAAATCGGTTCCTTTGTTGGCGGAAAATAAAAACTGAAGCGTGTCTTTTCCGTTATTGTGATAACTTGCTGAAGGAATTACATCAATTTTAAACCGGACATTTGGCATACCTAATTGATTCAGTATTTCAATTAGTTTCTCACTTAAATTTGGCACCGCTTCTCTCCTACTTTGGCTTATTGTTGAAGCAATTGCATCCAACTGCAATTCGATATCTTTAATACTGTTTTCTAGTTTTGTAATTTCTTCTTCTAAAGTAGCAACCGAAACAACTTTAGTTTCTAAATCCGTTTGAATCTGGATTAATTCTTCAACAGTCAAAACGTTATGCTTTTTCTGAAGATTATAAATCAGTTGCAGTTTTTGATTGATAGTTTCCAGTTTCTCAGGATCATTAAAAAGCAAATCTGATTCCCTGTTTAATTCTTTAACTATATCATCAAATTCAATTAAGATGCTATTGGTTCGTTCGAAAAGCGATTGGTATTCAGCCGAAAAATTAATGTTTTTTTGAAGTGCAGCTTTGAATTCTTTTAAGTTTTTCAGAATTCCAAATTCTTCTTCATTGGCAACAGCCAAAAGTTTGTCCAGATTTTCTTTGATAAATTCAACATTGTTTAATGCCTGATATTGCTGCTCTAATTCTTCCAATTCGCCCGTTTTTAAATTGGCTGATTCCAATTCCTGAAACAAAAATTCGTTATAATCTTTCTCTTTTAAGATTGATGAAAACTCATTTTTTTTAGATTCTAAAGTCGATTTTGCGGAACGGTATTTTTTTAAATCGGATTGAAATTCAATAAGCAACTCCTGATTATTGGCAATAGCATCAATGATTTTGAATTGATATTCTTCTTCTGACAACTCTAAAGTTTGATGCTGCGAATGCACATCTATCAGATAAAAACTTAAATCCTGCAGTTGTTGAAGATTAACCGGACTATCATTTACAAACGCTCTTGATTTTCCGGAAGGAAGAATTTCTCTCCGAATAATCGTTTCCTGTTCATAATCTAAATCATTGGCTTCGAAGAAAGATTCCAAATCGTATTTCCCAATTGAAAAATTGGCTTCAACAATGCACTTTTCGTCTTTATTTTTAAGGGAAGTTAAGTCGGCACGTTTTCCTAAAACCAAACCTAAAGCGCCAAGAAGTATTGATTTTCCTGCTCCGGTTTCACCGGTTATAATTGAAAAACCCTTCGAAAAATCGATATCTAATTTTTCTATCAGGGCAAAATTTTCAATGGATAACGATGTAATCATGTGCAGAAAATGAAGAAAAGTTTAAGTAGTAAATGTACTAATTATAACTTAATCGTTTGCCATTTACTTACGTTGAGTGGTGACAATTTATTTAAATTCTCGATTGTCTCTGTTAAAGAAACTTTTGGACCTGCAGACAATATTGAAACTAACTCATCCACTTTAGCATCAAAAAACACTCTGGTTATAAAAGCGTTTGGACGAACTTTATATATAGAAGCAAGTGTACTAATTGCCCCGATAACTTTATCTTTTCCTGATTTTGCATCAGCACTCATCGTATCCAAACCTTCTCTGTGATATTGATACAAAGCTTCTCTGTAAGCATCAAATGTTCCGCTAAGAATGTCGTTTGTTAAGAAATACCTGTTTTGATTCCCATCTGCCTGACTCCATCCTTTATAACCACTTTGTTGCGCTACAGATTGTATTTGCTGTGCTATTCCATAATTTTTATCTCCACCCATTAATGAATAGGTATCAGCATCAAAACCAAGAATCATATAACAGTAATACGCCAAAACGGAAACTAAATTAGAATCAAAATTGGATGGATTGAATTGCAGGTTTTCAAATTCAACATATCGAAAACTAAAATCTTTGTCATTAAAATTAAATACTGGCGATGCATAAGTCGAATTAAAAACCGGTCTAGTAGATTGCACCTGAATCGATGCGGTAAACTGGTTTGATTCATAGCTGTTCACTATGATAACCATAGAACATTCTATTTTCTCATTTGCTTTATATTCATCTCCCGTCCAATCCGTTTTATTAACAAAATCACTTATTGAAGTTTTTAAGTTTTTAAATATCTGATTGTTAGTCGATGCCACTTTATCCGAATTAATCTGAACGGAACAATTTAATTGTTGAGCCTGTACCACTCCAACAAATAGCAATAAAAGAAGCGAAATTCTATTTTTCATAATGTGAAATTACTTTGTTCATAATATCTGCTGCAACCAATTCTTTTGATTTTAAATCCATCGGTTCAATATCAAAATCCTTATCGATAAATATTATTTTATTAGTTGCTTTTCCAAAACCTGCACCTTCATCCTGAAGCGAATTTAAAACAATCAAATCTAGGTTTTTTTTCTGAATTTTCAACTTGGCATTTTCAATTTCATTTTCAGTTTCTAAAGCAAAGCCAATCAAAAATTGATTTTGTTTAACTCTTCCCAAGGAGGCCAATATGTCCTGCGTTTTTTCGAGCTCAATTGTTAACGAAGCTTCTGCTTTTTTAATCTTTTGTTCGGCTACAAATTTTGGCTTGTAATCAGCTACCGCAGCTGCGCAAATAGTGACGTCAACTTCATTGAAATATTTGTGGCATGCATCATACATTTCCTGAGCAGAAGTCACACGGACTAAATTAATAACGGAATTTTTTACATTTAAGTGTGTCGGGCCAGAAATTAAAGTTACTTCCGCCCCTAATTCGGCTGCTCTTTCAGCAATATCAAACCCCATTTTACCTGAAGAATGATTACCAATAAAACGAACCGGATCAATCGCTTCGTAAGTTGGTCCAGCGGTAATAAGTATTTTTTTTCCTCTTAAAGGCAATTTACTTTCCAAATCTTTTTCGAGAAAAGCGACAATGTTTTCAGGTTCTGCCATTCTTCCTTCACCGGATAAACCACTGGCCAATTCTCCGTTTTCAGCCGGAATCATGATGTTGCCAAATTGCTTTAGCAAATCAAAACTCGAAATAGACGAAGGATGCTTGTACATATCCAAATCCATTGCCGGAGCAAAATAAACGGGACATTTAGCAGAAAGATAGGTGGCAATTAAAAGATTATCGCAATTGCCATTTGCCATTTTGGATAAGGTATTGGCAGTTGCCGGAGCTATAAGCATTAAATCTGCCCAAAGTCCTAATTCAACGTGATTGTTCCATTGCGCATTCTCATCTTTTTCATCATGAAAGGTAGAATGAACAGGATTCTTTGAAAGCGTTGACAGTGTTAACGGTGTTACAAAATCCTTAGAAGCCGGTGTCATGACCACTTGGACATGTGCACCGGCTTTTATAAATAATCTAACTAATGTGGCTGTCTTGTAGGCGGCAATTCCTCCGGAAACGCCGAGTAAAATTTTCTTACCGCTTAAAACAGACATCTGAATTAGTCTTTTGTAGTATCTCTGTAGTAAATTTTGTCATCAAGCCATTCCTGAACAGCTAATGCATGTGGTTTTGGTAATTTTTCGTAGTATTTAGAAACTTCGATTTGTTCTTTGTTTTCAAAGATTTCCTCAAGACTATCGTTGTAAGTTGCAAACTCTTCTAATTTCTCAGTCAATTCTTTTTTGATTTCAGAATTGATTTGGTTTGCTCTTTTAGCCATTATTGTTATTGCCTCGTAAACATTACCTGTACGCTCTTCAATTAGAGTTTTGTTATACGTAACAGTGTTTACCGGTGCATTCGTCTTCTTTAAATCCATGCCTTTTTTATTTAGAATATTGTTTTAAATCGTTTTCAATTCGAGCTAACATTACATCAGCTTTAGCTTTATATTCGGTATCACCTTTAAATTTCATCAAACTTGAATAAGCCGCTTTAGCATTATCAAGCCTTTCGTGCATTTTTCCCGGAACACTATTGATTGCTAATTGATAGGCAGAATCTAATTTATAAAATAATGCTTTCTCTTTATATGGTGTTCCCGGAAAGTTAATTAAAAAGTTGTCAAATGCTACCATTGCTGCTTTGTAATCAGAAATAGTGTGATATATTTTCGCATTTTCAAATGCTTTTTTTTCTAATTTCTCTCTTAAATTTTTTGCCAATAAATTAGCTTCCGCCAAATTCTGTCCTTCAGGATACGAATCAATATAATTTTGAAGTTTATCAACCGCTTTGTAGGTATCTGTTTGATCTAAACTATAAACAGGAGATAAAAAAGTAAATGATTTAGCCCCTAAAAAGGAAGCTTCTTCCAATTTTTCACTTTTTGGATAACTAGACACAAAACTCTCAAACTGGTAACCCGCTAAATAATATTGCTCTGTTTTATATAATGCTTGTGAATACATATAAAACATTCTTTCTGCTTGTGGTTTAGCTTTATAGGCCGGAGCAATTTGTTCAAAAAGCCTGATAGCTTTACCATACTTTTTGGCCTCATACATTTTTGTAGCTGATACAAACTTAACGGCAACATCTTCCGATTTTAATGCTTTTTGATATTCGCTACAAGACGATAAAAATAAAACAACTGCAAACAGGGCGAAAAATTTCTTCATTTATTTATTTAATTCAGTTGATTTTAAACACTTTTTGTGTTGGAAAAATCAACTGCAAATTTAGTTATTAATTGTTGATTACAAAATATTTTTTTTGATGTCAAAAAATCTACATTTTTGAGATTTTATTTGTGAAATTATGCAGACGATTTGCTAAATCCTCATTGACATTTACAAGTGGTAAACGCACGATATTCTCAGACAAGCCCAATGCTTTAAAGACTTCTTTAATTCCGGCCGGATTTCCCTGCTCAAAAATCATATCGATTGATTCGGCTAAAAGGTAATGAATTTTATAAGCATCGTCTACCCTTTTGTTTAAACCAAGATGCACCATTTCTGAAAATTGTTTCGGAAAACCTTCTGCAATTACCGAAATAACGCCAGCACCTCCAGCCAAAACCATTGGTAATGTTACCATATCGTCACCGGAAATTACGAGAAAATCTTTTGGTTTATCTTGTATCAATTTCATCGCCTGTACAATATCTCCGGCAGCTTCTTTTACAGCGACAACATTCTTAAAATCGTTTGCCAATCTGATAATTGTTGACGGCAATATATTGCTGGCTGTTCTTCCTGGAACATTATATAAAATCACCGGAATTGGAGATGCTTCGGCAATAGCTTTGAAATGTTGGTAAATCCCTTCTTGTGTTGGCTTATTGTAATAAGGAGAAACCGATAAAATAGCAACGAAATCTGAAAAATCCCTTGATTTTAATTCTTCAACAACTTCTGCTGTATTGTTGCTTCCAACACCAAGAACCAAAGGTAATCTTCCATTATTGGTATCAACAATAGTCTTTATTACCAATTCTTTTTCAGCTTTTGATAAGGTTGCACTTTCTGCAGTAGTTCCGAGTATCACTAAATAATCAATTCCGTTATCAATTTGAAAATTGACAATGGCTTTCAACGCTTCAACGTCTACTGAGAAATCTTTTTTGAATGGTGTAACAAGCGCAACGCCGGTTCCAATTAATGATTGCATTTTATATTTTGTTTAGGATTTTTAAATATTTGAATAATTCAGACATAAAAACTTTATAGTTTTCGGCATTAGTATCAATCATAAAATGATTTAATCGCTTATCAATAGAGGCAAAACCAACTTTAAAACCAGCTTTAGATAAGTTAGAAACCAACAGTAATGCTACTTTTTCGGTATCATAATAATTAATCAGCAAATCAAAAGGTTCAGTGATAAAATCTTTTACTTCTTTTTTATCTACAGTTCCTGTCCAACTCAAATCTTTATGGCTAAAAACAGGATAATCAAAAACTTCATTCTTCTTTATTTTGTTTTTGAAAACTAAAACTTTAATATCCTTTTCATCAATTCCTTTCTTAATCAACTCTTTGACCAAGTCTTCTCTTTCATAGAAATAGCTTTCGTCAAAAATAATTCCGACGGTTTTGATTACGTTATCGGAAGCCAAATGTTTTACATTTGACAAGCTATTTTTAACTATTTTTTTTGTTGAAAAATCCTTGAAGTAATTTAAAAACATACTACTTTTACTTGAATTGCAAATTTACTAAAATTAGTGTCAAAAAGAGATGGTAAAACTAAAAAACTATAACGGTGTAGTAAAGCATTTTGTTTTATTATTAACATTTACCGCTGTTATTTCGTGTGCCGAAAAGAAATATGCCGTTACCAAAATTGAAGGCAAGGAAATTGGAATTACAGATAAGCAACCTGAAGTTACTGAGATTGAAAACTTTATTAAACCCTATCGTGACAGAATTGATGCTGATTTGAATACCGTTTTGGGAAATGCTCCTGAAACTCTTGACAAATCAGGTGAATGGCAAACGCCAATGGGTAACTTTTTAGCCGATATTACTTTTGAAAAATCAGATAAAGTGTTTCAATCGCGTGAGAAAAAAGCAATTGATATTTGTTTATTGAATCATGGTGGTATAAGAAGTATTATTCCGAAAGGAAATGTAACAGCCAGAACCGCTTATGAAGTAATGCCTTTTGAAAACAGCGCTATTGTCATTGGACTAAAAGGTGAGCAAATTTTGGAAATAGTCAATTATATTATTTCCGAAAAAAAACCACATCCGTTGAAAGGACTGACGTTTACCATTGACAAAAGCAATCAGCCTAAAAACGTTTTGGTAAATGGAAAAACATTAGATAAAACTAAAGTCTATTATGTTGTGACTTCTGATTATTTATCCAATGGCGGCGATAATATGCTTTTCTTCAAAAAAGGCGTTGAAAAATATGATTTAGATTATAAGCTTAGAAATATCATCATTGATTATTTTAAGGAAAACAAAACGATTACAGCCAACAAAGACATTAGAATTACCAAAGAATAGCATCATGAAAAGAAGAGATTTTATCCAAAATACAGCTTTAAGTTCAGCTTTGCTTGGACTTGGTGGCTTATCATTGAGCAGTTTCAAAACGTTTGATACCAAGCATTTGACGATACTTCACACTAACGATGTTCACAGTTATATTGATCCTTTTCCACCAACGCATCCAAAGAATCCGAATATGGGTGGCGTTGCCCGAAGAGCTGCTTTGATTGAAACCATCAGAAAGGAAAATCCAAATGTTTTATTGCTTGATGCTGGTGATATTTTTCAGGGAACACCTTACTTTAATTATTATGGTGGCGAATTAGAATTTAAACTGATGAGCATGATGAAATATGATTTGGCTACCATTGGAAACCATGACTTTGACAACGGAATTGAAGGTTTATACAACCAATTACCCAATGCCAGTTTTGAATTTGTCAATGCCAATTATGATTTCAAAAATACGATCATGAATGGTCATGTGAAACCTTATAAAGTAATTCACAAAGACGGAATTAAAGTTGGAATTTTCGGAATTGGCGTTGAACTTGAAGGTTTGGTTGACAAGAAAAACTATAAAGAAACCGTTTATCATGATCCGGTTGCAGTTTCTCAAGACATGTCTCATATTTTAAAGCATGAAGAAAAATGTGACTTGGTAATTTGCCTTTCACATATTGGCTATCAATACAAAAACGAACCTGATAAAATTTGTGATGTTAAATTAGCTGCTTTGACCAAAGACATTGATTTGATTATTGGTGGTCACACACACACTTTCCTGGACAAACCAACTATTTTAAAAAATGCTGATGGAAAAGATGTATTGGTAAATCAGGTTGGTTGTTATGGTGTAAATCTGGGTAGAATTGATTTTTATTTTGATACTGATGTTTCAAAAATCGCCTCAGGAAAATCAATTATTGTTTGATTTTTCGGCTGTGATAACGTACTTATAAAAAGAGAAAAAAGCCAAAGCATTGAATGTCATTGCTAATGGTCTGAACAATTCTTCAAATTCATTTACCAAAAAATACTTTTCTACAAATACCACAAATTGCAGCATCACAAAAAGCAATGCACTAATTAGTAGCACAGAATTTTGTTTGTTGTCATTCATGAAATAACTTGAAAGCGCTATTCCGGCAAATAATGATATCAGTAAATTTTGGAATATTAATATATAAATGCTGTTGTTTGGAATTTCAACTGTTTCTAAAAACAGATAAAAGAATATCAGTAAAAAAGGCGTTGTCGCAATGATTAAAGGGATAAAATCATTAACCTTTTGGAAGCGAAATATTATGCATATCACTATGATACGATGGACTGTAAATACTAACACACCATAAAACAAATAGCTTGGTGTATTTGGGATAAAGAGAATATTAGTAAATAAGGATAACAGTAATGCCGTTATAAAAAGTTTGCTTTTCTTATCGGATTCAATGCAATAAATTACGATTAAAACCAATGGAATTATTGGTTTTAATGCGCAAATTAGTGTTGTGTTTACATAATACTCGGCTATAACTTCAAAAAAAGCTATTATAAAATAACATACTGTTAATGATTTTATTATATTTTCTTTTTTTAGCATCAAACGCTGATTTCAAAAAATGTTTAGTTTAACTTAATAATGTTGTCTGATATTTATCTTTGTTTTCCTCCGTTAAGAACATAAATTTCGTTAGCAAAAACTGTCCTACAACAAACATTGTCATTGCTAAAGCATGAAAAAAATTAGCATCTTCATAATATACTTTTAGGACGAAAACAAACTGTGTCAGAGCAAAAAGCATCGTGCTTAAAAACAAAACAAGATTTGATTTATTCGAAACCATGATATAATTACCCAAACTTAATCCACCCAAAAAGATGGTGAATATTCCATGTATCAAGAACAAATAAATATTGTCTCCCATGGCCTCAAATGATAAAGAACAAACCGTTGCATAAATAAAAATAAAAGGAACAGAACCTATAATCAACGGCACTAAACTTGGCATTTTCACCTTGTTCATTACGATATAAATAACCAATATTCTATAAACTAAAAAGAATACAGAACCAAAGATTATCCAATTTATAGTATTTTCTATAAAGAGCAAATTAGCAATCCAACTACAAATTATTGCCACTAAAAAAAAGTAGTTTATTTTTTTTGTCAGACTTAAATAATAAGCAAATAAAAAAGGGAGAATAAAGGGCTTGGTAATCCAGATTAAAAGTTTGTCTTCCTTATATTCACCCATAATTTCAAAAAGTGAAACAATAAAAAATAAACACAGAAAAAAACTTGAAATATATTTTCTATACTTAGCATTAAAAGACTTGTCTAAGCTCATGTTGTTTTGATTTGAGGGAAAATTTAATAATCAACTGTGTTAAACTTAAAATAAAGTTACTCTAATATTTTTAAAATAAAGCAATTGCTGCACTATATTTTCAATCCGTAATCATAGTTAAAAAATCATTTTCTGAAATGATAGCAATTTTTAACTGATTCGCTTTTTCCAGTTTGGCTGGCCCCATATTTTCTCCCGCAACCACATAATCTGTTTTGGCAGAAATAGAGCTTCCAACTTTTCCGCCGTTATCTTCAATTGCTTTTTTAAGATCATCACGCGAGAATTTCTCAAAAACTCCGGAAACCACGAAGGTTTTACCAGCTAATTTATCAGTAGCATTTGGATTAAATTTTTCAACCAATTCTAATTGCACTCCAAATTCTTTTAAGCGTTCTATTATTTTGACATTTTCCTGATTTTCAAAAAACTCGATTACGCTTTGGGCTATCTTCTCTCCTATTTCATCTACCAAAATCAAATCCATTAACGACGCATTTTGCAATGCATCAATATTCTTGTAATGCTTTGCTAGTTTCTTTGCAACGGTTTCTCCGACATATCGAATTCCAATCGCATACAAAACTCTTTCAAACGGAATTTCCTTAGATTTCTGAACACCATTAACCAGGTTTTCAGCCGATTTTTGCGCCATTCGCTCTAATGGCAAAATTTGTTCAACAGTTAACTCGTATAAATCAGCGTAATCTTTAACCAGATTATTATTGAAAAGCAAAGCCACAGTTTCTCCGCCAAGACCTTCAATATCCATCGCTTTACGCGAAATAAAATGCTGAATTCTGCCTATAATTTGTGGAGGACAACCATAAAAATTCGGACAATAGTGATTGGCTTCGCCTTCGGTTCTTATCAGTTCCGAATTGCATTCAGGACAATGAGAAATATATTGAGTACGTTCTGATTCCGGATTTCTTTTTGCCAAATCAACACCGATTATCTTCGGAATAATTTCGCCTCCTTTTTCAACAAAAACAGTATCACCAATGCGGATATCTAATTTTTCGATTTGATCAGCATTGTGCAAAGATGCCCGTTTTACGATAGTTCCGGCCAACTGCACTGGTTGTAAATTGGCTACCGGAGTTATCGAACCGGTTCTTCCAACCTGATACGAAATTGAATTTAACGTAGTTGAAACTTGTTCCGCTTTGAATTTATAAGCCATTGCCCAACGAGGAGATTTGGCTGTATAACCCAATTCATCTTGTTGGTGCAGGTTATTGACTTTTATCACAACACCATCTGTTTCATATGGTAAATGGTGACGATGCGTATCCCAATAATTTATGTATTCAAAAACTTCTTCAATAGTGTTAGCTAATTTGGCTTCTTTGGGAACTTTAAAACCCCACTTACGAGCAGTTTCTAATCCGTCAAATTGAGAATCGAAATTTAAATTATTGCCCACAATAAAATAGAGTAAGCATTCCAATGGACGTTTTGCTACTTCAGTACTATCCTGTAATTTCAAACTTCCTGAAGCTGTATTTCTTGGATTAGAATAAGGTGTTTCTCCTATTTCAATCAATTCCTGATTCATTTTTTCAAAACCTTCAAAAGGCAAAATGATTTCACCACGAATATCAAATCGCGCCGGATATTCTCCTTTTAATTTTAATGGAATGGATTTTATGGTTTTAATATTATTAGTCACATCATCACCCTGAAAACCATCGCCACGAGTAACTGCCCGTTTTAATTTTCCGTTTTCATAGGTTATAGAAATCGATGCACCATCATATTTTAATTCACAGGTATATTGCAACGGAACATTTCCAAGCACTTTTTGGATTCGGGTTTCCCAATCGATTAAATCTTCTTTGGAATACGAATTGTCGAGAGAATACATTCGGTAATCGTGAACAACTGTATTGAAATTTTTGGTAATGGTTCCGCCAACGCGTTGAGTTGGTGAATTATCGTCATAGAATTCGGGATGTTGATTTTCTAATTCCTGAAGTTGTTTTAGTTTTTGGTCAAATTCGAAATCAGAAATCGTTGGCGTATCTAACACATAATAATTGTGGTTGTGTTGATTGAGTTCGTCACGTAAATCCTGAATTGTTTTCTGAATATCCATAAAAAGAATTGGCTATTATAGTTGCAAATTATGTGCACTAAAATAGCCAATATTTTTTGAAAAGGAATAAACTTTATGACTGAATTATTCCGTTTATTTGAAGATATAATTGTCCGTCACTCAAAATAGCGCCTTCTTTAATCAAATCAAAAATAGCTGGGTTTCGTTCGCCCTGATATTCTTTTTTACCCAAATGAATTTCAACAGCATCGGTAAATATATTATCACTCAACCATTGCAAGCCATCCTTTTGCATAAAATCGACTTGTGGTTCTAATGCTTTTAAAACAATAGATTGGATTAATTTTTCCTGACAGTGAAAAAGGAAAATATGGTTTTTAGAAAAATGTTCTAAATAATGAGCATTACTCAAAACGCCTTCCCAAATCAAATCGGAGAAAACATCCAATTCCTGTTCTGCAACTTCCGGTTTATCTGATTTTATTTTATCCCATTCGGCTTTATCAATAGATTGTGTTGCCAGGAAGTTGGTGAATTCCTTGTGCAGTTCTTCAAATTGTTCTTTTGTTAGTCTTTTGTACTTCATTTTTTAAAGTTGCTAAGGCACTGAGGTTCTAAGGTTCTTAGTTTTATTTTATAAATAATTTTTTTAGCCCCGATAGCAGTGAAAATCCTTTTTAATTTGTCATGCTGAGCTTGTCGAAGCACAAATTAAAAAGATTGTAACGAATAGCGGGAAATAGCTTCAAAAAAAAATCCCGACTTACATCGGGACTTTTATACTATATAGCGAAAGATTAAACTTCAGCTACGATTTCATATGGTAATTCAACAACCACATCTCTGTGAAGTCTCACAGTTGCAGAGTATTTACCTGTACGTTTTACAACACCACTAGTGATGAATTTTCTATCAACAGTTTGACCTGCAGCTTCTAAAGCAGCAGCGATATCAATGTTAGAGATAGAACCGAATAATTTTTCGCCACCAGCTTTTGCTGTGATTTTAATTTCGATAGCTTTCAAAGCTTCACCCAATGCTTTTGCATCGTTTACTACTTTAGCTTCTTTGTGTGCTCTTTGTTTTAGGTTTTCAGCTAAAACTTTTTTTGCAGAAGGAGTTGCTAAAGAAGCGAAACCTTGTGGGATTAAGAAATTACGACCGTATCCGTTTTTCACCGTTACTACGTCATCTTTAAATCCTAAATTTTGAACGTCTTGTTTTAAGATCAATTCCATGTTGTTGTCCTTATTATAGAAGTTAGGTTCCGCTTACCGGGAAACCAACAACTGAGTTTATATTATTTTAATAAATCGGCCACGTATGGCATTAAAGCTAAGTGACGAGCTCTTTTTACAGCTACTGACACCTTTCTTTGGTATTTTAATGAAGTTCCTGTTAAACGTCTTGGTAAAATTTTACCTTGCTCGTTAACGAATTTCAATAAGAAATCTGCATCTTTATAATCGATGTATTTGATTCCAGATTTTTTGAAACGACAATACTTTTTAGTTTTGTTTGTTTCAATGTTTAAAGGCGTAAGATATCTGATATCTCCGTCTTTCTTTCCTGAAGCGGATTGTTGTAAGTTTGCCATGATTAGTTTGCTTTTGCTTCTTTTAATTTAGTTCTTCTTCTCTCTGCCCAAGAAATAGCGTGTTTATCCAAACTTACAGTAAGGAAACGCATAACTCTCTCGTCACGTCTAAACTCAGTTTCAAAAGCAATTAAAGCTTCTCCTGATACTTGGAATTCGAATAAATGGTAAAACCCACTTTTCTTGTTTTGGATTTCGTAAGCTAGTTTTTTCAAGCCCCAATCCTCTTTGGATACCATCTTTGCTCCTTTAGCAGTAAGAAAATCTTCAAATTTGCTTACTGTTTCCTTTACCTGAACTTCAGATAAAACGGGATTTAAGATGAAAACAGTTTCGTAATGATTCATAATAAAAATGATTAAAATTTAATTTGGGCGCGAAAGTATGAATAATATTTGAATTAACAATCGCAAGTAACGTTAAATCGTCAAAAAGTAAAAAATACCGACAAAAAGCAAAAAAAATCGATGAAATGCTTGGTGGATTAAAAAAAAGTATCTATTTTTACATCACCAAATCTATAATAAATAATATTATGAAACTAAATTGTGTTGTTGTTGATGATAGTTCGATTCAAAGAATGATCATCGCAAAGTTAGTAAATAATCACCCAAATCTACATTTAGTAGGTGATTTTTCTAATGCAATTGAAGCAAAAAATTGCATGTCGGTTCATACCGTTGACTTAATTTTTCTCGATATCGAGATGCCAGTCATCAGCGGTTTTGATTTTCTTGACGGCTTAAAAGTAAAACCCCAAATTATTTTTATCACGTCAAAGGCAGAGTATGCTATGAAAGCATTCGATTATGACGCTACGGACTACCTACAGAAACCGATAGCTTTGGATCGTTTTAATGCATCTGTCAGAAGAGCAATGGATTTCCATATGCTTAAAAAAGAAAATCAGGAAGAAGAAGGAGAACATATCTTTATTAAGAGTAATCTTAAGAAACTTAAAATTTATACCAATAAAATTAAGTGGATTGAAGCTTATGGAGATTATGTGAAAGTAGTTACCGAAGAAGATAGTAATCTTGTTCTTTCAACTATGAAGTCTTTTGAAAATGATTTATCAAAAGAGAAATTTATTCGGGTTCATAAATCTTATATCATTAATATTGATAAAGTGGAACGTTTCAACAGTAAGTTTGCCGAAATTGGGGTAACAAAAATTCCGTTGAGCCGAAATAAGAAAGAAGATTTGATTAAAGCTTTAGCTATTGCTTAAGTCTACTCAATAAAAATCAACATTTACAGTAACTTTAATAGTTCTGTATTGTGAAACCAAATCAAAACTATTCAGTATTTTCTGGATAGTTTTTTTTGTGCCCTGAATCGAAGCGTCTCCAGGCATCTTAATCATTATGGTTCGAATATATTCGTTTCGGATTCTTCCAATGGCCGGTTCTTCCGGACCAAGAACAGGAATAGTTAAGTTTTGCTGTAAAACCTGATACAACCACATCGAACCTTCTTTCAATTTTTCAAAGTCACGATGCTTTAAGGTTAGTTTTATCAAACGGTAAAATGGCGGATAGTAATAAATCTTCCTTTCATAAAGTTGCTCCTTATACATTCCTTCATAATCATTGTTTGTCACTTGCTGAATGATATTATGCAACGGATTATACGTCTGAATGATAACTTTTCCGCGTTTTTCTGCCCTGCCCGAACGACCTGCAACCTGTGTCATCATTTGGAAACTTCTTTCAAAAGCCCTAAAATCGGGATGATACAACATATTGTCCGCATTCATTATTCCGACTAAAGAGACATTGTCAAAGTCTAAACCTTTGGCCAACATTTGTGTACCAACTAAAACATCAATTTCTCTGTTTTTAAAACTATCAATGATTTTTTCGAAGCTGTATTTCCCACGTGTAGTGTCCTGATCCATGCGTTTGATGTTCTTTTGAGGAAACAATTCGGCTAATTCCAATTCGATTTGCTCAGTTCCAAAACCTTTGGTTTCCAAATCAACACTCGAACAAACATGGCAATTCGTTGGTTTTGCCATCGAATAACCACAATAATGACAACGCAACTGGTTTTTATATTTGTGGTACGTTAAACTCACATCGCATTGTGGACATTGCGGCACATGACCACAAGTCATACATTCTAAAACAGGCGAAAAGCCACGACGGTTTTGAAAAAGTATTACCTGCTCATTATTAGCAAACGCTTCGGTAATTTCTTCAATTAAAGTAAGGCTGAAATGACCTTTCATTTTTTTTCTGAAATAACTGTCTTTCAAATCGACCAATTCAATTTCGGGCATTTGCACTTTCCCAAAGCGCTCCGTTAAAGTTATCAAACCAAACTTTCCTGAAGTTGCATTGTAATATGTCTCAATGCTTGGTGTCGCGGAACCTAATAAAACTTTGGCTAGATGCGCATTTGCCAATACAATCGCTGCATCACGTGCATGATATCTTGGAGCCGGATCTTGTTGCTTAAATGTTTGCTCGTGTTCTTCGTCAACAATGATTAAACCTAAATTGGAAAATGGCAAAAACAAAGCCGACCTTGCTCCTATTATAATTTGTGCTGATGCTGCATTTTGATTAACGTTGTTCCAGACTTCTACCCTTTCGTTATTACTGTATTTGGAATGGAAAACAGCAACCTTATTGCCGAAATGCTGCGTTAATCGGGCAACCAATTGTGTTGTCAAAGCAATTTCCGACAGTAAATACAAGACTTGCTTTCCCTCAGCTATATAGTTTTCAATGAGTTTGGTGTAGATTTCTGTTTTGCCGCTTGATGTTACGCCATGCAAAAGCGAAACTTCTTTTTCTTCAAAAGAATTTACAATTTCATCAAAAGCCTGTTGTTGCGTCTGACTTAAAGTCAATTCATTTTCAACTTTATTTTTATCAAAATTGACTCTGTCTTCCTGAATAAAATACTCTTCAAAGATTTCTTTATCAACCAATCCTTTGACAATTGCTGCAGAAGTTTGTGTCGTTTCCGTTAATTGTTTTACCGAAACAGGCTGACGTTCCTGCGCTTGCAATTGAAAATATTGGAGTACTAGATTTTTTCGCTTTTCGGATTTTAAACCATCCAATAAAGCTATTAGATTTTCTTCCTTTTGATACTGTTCGTGCAGCCGAATGTATTTGACAAGTTTGGGTTTGTATTCCTCCTGGATTTCTTCCTGAAGCGAGATGATTTTTTTGTTAATTAACTTTTGAATAACCGGCAAAACCGTTTTCTTATTCAGAATGTCAATAATGTTCTCGACTTTCAATGAACTCTGATGTTGTAAGGCTTCATATATCAAAAACTCATCATCAGTAAAAGAAGTTTCATCTACAAATGTTTCTTTATTTTGAGAGATAATCGTTTCGCTTTCCAACAACAAAGCTGATGGTAATGCACCACGATAAACATCTCCAATATTACACATATAATAAGACGCAATCCAAAACCAATGATTGATTTGGAATTCGTTTACAATTGGTTTTTCGTCAAGAATTTGGTGGATTTCTTTTGCCTCATAAAGCGTTGGTTCGTTTTGATGCAAATCGATTGCTAAGGCTGTATAGATTTTGTTTTTACCAAAAGGAACAGCAATCCGCATTCCTTTTTTAATAAATGCAAATTCATTTTCTGAAACCTTATAAGTAAAGGTTTTAGGCAAAGAAAGCGGAACAATAACTTCAATGAAGTAATTCATTTTAAATGTAGTTATTTATGTCTAATCCATATCTGTGATCTGCCAAAAAGTGGAATTCCTATATAACCGCGAACAATCAGTTTATCTTTTCCATCGAGGGAAATTTTGCAGTGATACCATTTACCAATTTTTGGGTCTAACACCTTTCCACCACCATAAATATCACCATCTTTTGTCATTCCCTTAATAATGTTCATTCCCATTACAGGTTTGTTTTTCTCATCGCCATCGCATTTTTCGCATTTGATATGCTTTTTTTCCGCTTCAAATATTTCGATAATCCTGCCGTAAACTTTTCCTTTGTGCTCAAAGATTTCAACAACTCCTTTTTCTTTTCCTGTTATGTCGTCAATAGTCTTCCATTTCCCAAAAATAGTTTGCGAAAAACTTAGTTGGAAAAACAAGAACATTACAATTGATAAAGTTAGTTTCATGGTACTTTATTATCTATTTCTTTTTGCTTTTCACGTTTAATATGATGTATGGAAGCATTTAAATCAAAACCTAAAAGCAAGACCATTGAATTTATCCAAATGTAAAACATAACAACTAACAGTGTTCCTATGGAACCATAAAGCTCATTATACTTTGAAAATTTAACTACCCAAATTCCAAAGAAATAAGAAGAAATAATAATCAGAATGGTTGTCACAACCGAACCTATAGAAACTAAAGCTCTTTTTTTATCATGCTTAATTCCATATCTGAACAATATAGAGGTAGCCATCAATATCATTAAAATAACAAAAATGTATCGTCCCATTTCGATAAGCGGAATGTTGTCTGATAAAACATCTTGAATTTTTGTTTTTTGAATAAAAACCTCAAAAATCACAATCGCTGCCACGGTAATTAACAATAGAAACGATAATACTATTGACAAGGCTAAAGCAACAACATATTGTCTAAAAAACTTTCGTTTTAAAGAAACATGAATATGATGAGAAGCCTCAAATCCTCCTAAAACAGCATTCACGCCATTAGTCATCAACAAAACAGCCATCAAAAAACCTGTCGAAAGTAATCCGCTATGACTGTTGTGCAAAATATCATTGATGATTTTGTAAATAGCATCATAAGTTGTCGGTGGCACGCTTTGCTGAACGAAGCCTAAAAAATCTTCCTGAAATCCCTCAATTGGTATGTACGGAATCAGATTAAGTATAAAAAGAGCAAACGGAAACAACGCCATAAAAAAACTAAATGCAATTGCCGTAGCACGATAAGAAATCTCACCCTCAAAAATTCCGGTGAAATAAAAACTTAACATCTCATACAACGACATGCCATGAAGCCATGGTAATTTTATGCCGTCTAAAAGAAAGACAAACTGTTTAATTACAGGAAGCTTGCTGAATTTGTTTTCTGTTGTAGTCGACATTTAAAAAGCTTTTAAACTTAAATCCATATTATAAACCGAATGCGTCAATGCTCCTGACGAAATATAATTCACACCACATTCCGCATATTGACGAATGGTATTCTCATTGATATTTCCGGATGATTCTGTCAAACATTTGTTGCCAATCAATTCGACAGCTTTTCTTGTATCATCAAAATTGAAATTGTCAATCAAAATTCGGTAAACACCTTCACTTTCCAGAATTTCTTTTATTTCATCAAGGTTTCTGGCTTCGACAATAATCTGCAAATCCAGATCATTAAACTTTAAAAATTCTTTGGTTTTGTTGATAGCATTTGTAATTCCACCTGCAAAATCATTGTGATTGTCCTTTAGCATTACCATATCATACAGAGCAAAACGGTGATTTTCACCACCACCAATCTTGACAGCCCATTTTTCACAAGCACGAAATCCGGGAGTAGTTTTACGAGTATCAAGCACTTTAGTTTTGGTGCCTTCCAATAGTTTTACGTATTGATTTGTTTTGGTAGCAATGGCAGACATGCGTTGCATCGAATTCAGCACTAATCGTTCCGCTTTCAAAATAGATTGCGAACTTCCCGAAACATGAAAAACAATATCGCCATGTTTTACTGCTGTTCCATCTTCAATAAAAGTTTCAATTTCTAAAGTTGGATCAACATTTTCAAAAACCATTTTGGCAAATGCTACTCCGGCAATGATTCCGTTATCTTTAACCAAAAGCTTTGCTTTCCCTTTGGCATTAGTCGGAATACAGGCCAACGAACTGTAATCGCCAGGACCAATATCCTCGCGGATGCCATTTTGTATAATTATATTGAGTTCTTTTTGAAACTGTTGTTCTGAAATCATTTTGAAACTATTGATTGGCTAAAATAGTAAATATGTTGATTTGGTTATGCGTTTATCTTGTTATTTGAAAACAATTTTTTTAACCAAATAACCGAATTACCAAATAACCGAATTATCTTTGCGTAACAACAACACTACTCATGTACAAACTACTTATTCGTCCCATTTTATTTTGGTTTGACCCGGAAGAAGTCCATTATTTTTCCTTTAGTTTTATCAGATTTATTTCCAAAATTCCTTTTGTTTCCAGTATTCTAAAGTCAATTTATGACGTAAATGATACTCGTTTGGAACGCGAAGTTTTTGGCTTGAAATTTAAAAATCCAGTAGGCTTGGCTGCCGGATTTGATAAGGATGCCAAATGTTTTCAGGAATTATCCAACTTTGGTTTTGGCTTTATCGAAATCGGAACCTTAACTCCAAAACCGCAGGACGGAAATCCAAAGAAACGTTTATTTCGCTTAAAGCAAGACAGCGCTATCATCAACCGAATGGGTTTTAATAATGGCGGCGTTGATGCGGCAGTCTTGAGATTGAAAAAAAATAAAGATGTTTTAATTGGTGGAAACATTGGTAAAAACAAAATCACAGCTAACGAAGATGCGACTTCTGATTATCTGATTTGCTTTGAAACTTTGTTTGATTATGTCGATTATTTCGTGGTGAATGTGAGTTCACCAAACACACCAAACCTTCGCGAACTTCAGGAGAAAGAGCCTTTGACAAAACTTTTGCAGACATTACAGAATGAAAATGATAAAAAGCCTAAGGCTAAACCAATTCTTTTGAAAATAGCACCTGATTTAACTGATGAACAATTATTGGATATTATCGATATTGTAAACGAAACCAAAATATCAGGCGTGATTGCAACCAATACAACCATCTCAAGAGAAGGTTTACAATCAGAAAATAAAACAGAAACTGGCGGATTATCTGGTAAACCATTAACCAAACGCTCTACTGAAGTCATTCGTTTTCTTTCAGAGAAAAGCAATAAAGCGTTTCCAATCATTGGCGTGGGCGGAATTCATACTGCTGAAGATGCTTTAGAAAAACTGGAAGCCGGGGCAAGTTTAGTACAATTGTATACCGGGTTTATTTATGAAGGTCCAAAATTGGTTTCCGATATCAACAAAGCAATATTAAGGAACTGAGGCACTAAGGTGCTATGGCTCTAAGAAAGTAAAAGCTTTAGTGCCTTCGAACCTTAATTTTTTAGCAACTCTTTAAAAAAAAACTTAGTACCTTAGCGCCTCAGCACCTCAGTACCTTGAAAGAAAAAATCAAAATCATAGAATGTCCACGAGATGCCATGCAAGGGATCAAAGACTTTATTCCTACTCAGAAGAAGGTTGATTACATTCAGTCGTTGCTTCGGGTTGGTTTTGATACAATTGATTTTGGAAGTTTTGTTTCTCCTAAGGCGATTCCGCAAATGCAGGATACAGCTGAAGTTTTAGCCCAATTAGATTTATCACAAACGCAAAGCAAACTGCTTGCTATTATCGCCAATACACAAGGCGCACAAATAGCTTCAACACATAAGGAGATTCAATATTTAGGTTTTCCCTTTTCGATTTCAGAGAACTTTCAGATGCGTAATACACACAAGACCATAGCCGAAAGTCTTATAACACTTCAGGAAATTTTAGATATTGCGGATGCTTCCAACAAAGAAGTTGTTACTTATATATCTATGGGATTTGGAAATCCGTATGGTGATCCCTGGAATGTTGAGATTGTTGGCGAATGGACAGAAAAACTGGCGAATATGGGCGTTAAAATTCTTTCGCTCTCGGATACTGTTGGAAGTTCAACGCCTGATGTGATTACTTATTTGTTTTCGAATCTGATTCCGAAATATCCTCACATCGAATTTGGTGCACACTTGCATACAACTCCGGACAAATGGCACGAAAAAGTTGATGCCGCATACAAAGCCGGCTGTGTCCGTTTTGATGGAGCCATTCAGGGTTTTGGCGGTTGCCCAATGGCAAAGGATGATTTAACCGGTAATATGCCAACCGAGAAACTCCTATCCTATTTCACTACACAAAAAGCAAATACCAATACAAGTCCAATGAGTTTTGAAAGCGCTTACAATGAAGCGACAAAGATTTTTACATCTTATCATTAAGTCAATTATGAGTTATATTTTTTAACCTAACCTTAACTCATAACTTATCACTTATAATTCATAATTATTACTTACATTTGCATGCAATTTAACTACAACTACAAATTGCAATGAAAGCACACACAACAAAAATCGTTGGAGAAGGTCTTACTTACGACGATGTACTGCTCATCCCAAATTATTCCGAAGTTTTACCACGTGAAGTTAGTATTCAATCGAAGTTTTCGAGAAATATTACTTTGAATGTTCCTATTGTTTCTGCAGCTATGGATACCGTTACCGAAAGTTCTATGGCGATTGCTATGGCTCAGGAAGGCGGCATTGGCGTACTGCACAAAAACATGACGATTGAACAGCAGGCAGCTAAAGTCAGAAAAGTAAAACGTGCTGAAGCCGGAATGATTATCGATCCGGTTACCTTACCATTGACAGCTACCGTTGGCGATGCTAAGATGGCTATGAAAGAATTTGGCATTGGCGGAATTCCGGTTGTAGATGAAAACGGAATCTTAAAAGGAATTGCAACCAACAGGGATTTGCGTTTCGAAAAAATAAATTCCCGTTCTATATTAGAAGTAATGACTTCTGAAAATCTGGTAACAGCTGCAGAAGGAACAACTTTGCAGGAAGCCGAAGGAATCCTTCAGAAAAACAAAATAGAAAAACTTCCTGTAGTTGATGACAACTTCAAACTTATAGGATTAATTACTTTTAGAGATATAACCAAACTGACTCAAAAACCAATTGCTAACAAAGATAGATTTGGTCGTCTTAGAGTTGCAGCTGCATTAGGTGTAACTGCTGATGCTTTGGAAAGAGCAACTGCTTTGGTAAACGCCGGAGTTGATGCTGTCATTATTGATACCGCTCACGGACATACGCAAGGTGTTGTTTCTGTTTTAAAAGAAGTCAAAGCCAAGTTTCCAAACCTTGATGTGGTTGTTGGCAACATCGCTACTCCTGAAGCAGCATTATATCTGGTTCAAAATGGTGCTGATGCTGTGAAAGTTGGAATTGGACCTGGTTCTATTTGCACAACACGAGTGGTGGCCGGAGTTGGATTCCCGCAGTTCTCAGCAGTTTTAGAAGTTGCTGCAGCATTAAGAGGAACCGGAGTTCCTGTAATTGCCGATGGTGGAATTCGATATACCGGTGATATTCCAAAAGCGATTGCAGCTGGTGCAGATAGTGTAATGTTAGGTTCACTTTTAGCCGGAACAAAAGAATCTCCGGGAGAAACTATAATATTTGAAGGAAGAAAATTCAAATCCTATCGCGGTATGGGTTCTGTAGAAGCGATGCAGGAAGGTTCAAAAGACCGTTATTTCCAGGATGTCGAAGACGATATCAAAAAATTAGTTCCGGAAGGAATTGTTGGCCGGGTTCCATACAAAGGCGAATTAAACGAAAGCATGCAGCAATTTGTTGGCGGGCTTCGTGCCGGAATGGGTTACTGTGGTGCAAAAGATATTCCAACGCTACAGGAAACCGGACGCTTTGTTAGAATCACCACAAGTGGCATTGGTGAAAGCCATCCGCATAATGTAACCATTACTAAAGAAGCTCCGAATTATTCGAGATAACTCTTAAAATTTTAAAACTTAAAATAGTATTAGGTATCAGATTAATTTCTGATACCTTTTTTATTATTAATTATTTAAGAAAAATATGGTTTTTAAAAAAGTGGGTTATTAAATTCTAAAAATATTTTATTTTATATGCATACCCTATAATTTTTAGGGTTAAATTTAATAATTTAATAAAAATTAACTTTTTATATATAAATATTTGGGGGTTACAATAATTTATTAATAGTTTTAGCAAATAATTAACATTAAAAAACCATATTTATGAGAAAAATTATTTTAAGTGTAATTCTGATTACAATTTTAGTACTATCTGTTTTTTCAATTTATTTATTTCCAGAAGGGACAACATTAGGTGCTCACGTAGTTAATCTAAAATTAGATACTGGAGATACTGCTTGGATGCTTTGCGCAACAGGACTTGTGTTGTTAATGACCCCAGGACTTGGTTTCTTTTATGGAGGAATGGTTGGTAAGAAAAATGTAATTAGTACAGTACTACAAAGCTTTATAGCTATGGTAATTGTAACTGTACTTTGGGTTGTAGTTGGATTTGGACTGTGTTTTGGACCTTCAATTGGAGGTTTTATTGGAGACCCTTCCCATAACTTGTTTTTCCAAGGAGTAAGTGCTAATACAGCATGGGAATTAGCTCCAACGATTCCTTTTATATTGTTTGCTTTGTTTCAAGCAAAATTTGCTATCATAACACCTGCGTTAATAACAGGAGCTTTTGCAGAACGCGTTCGTTTCTGGGCATATATGTTATTTATGGTTTTATTCATATTATTTATTTATTCTCCATTATGCCACATGACTTGGCATCCTGATGGAATCTTTTTTGGATGGGGAGTATTAGATTTTGCCGGAGGAACTGTAGTACATATGAGTGCCGGCTGGGCTGCTCTTGCAGGAGCTATGTTTTTAGGAAAAAGGAAAGCGCAAAAAGCAAATCCTGCTCGTATAACTTATGTTTTATTAGGAACTGGCTTATTGTGGTTCGGTTGGTTTGGTTTCAATGCAGGTTCTGCTGTTGGATCTGGAAGCCTTGCTGCTCAAGCTCTTGGAACAACTACTGTAGCTGCTGCCGCTGCCGCAATGGGTTGGGTATTCCTTGATAAAATATTGGGACACAAACTTTCTGCAATGGGAGCTTGTATCGGTGCTGTTGTTGGATTGGTAGCCATTACTCCTGCTGCAGGTTTTGTGTCAATTCCTTCTGCACTTGCTATTGGTTTTATAGCTAGTATTGTAAGTAACCTTGTGGTTAGTAAATTTCCAAAAGGTAAAATCGATGATGCATTAGATGTATTTGCTTGTCACGGTGTTGGCGGAATGGTTGGTATGCTTTTGACTGGTGTATTTGCCTCAAAATCTGTTAATGCAATTGTTGGTGACAATCAAGGTTTAATATATGGTGATGCTACTTTGTTTTTTACACAATTGAAAGCTTTAGTACTAGTTTCAATATTTGCCTTTGTGGTTTCCTATGCTTTATTCTTTATCGTTAATAAAATAACACCTTTACGTGTAAGCGAAGAAAAAGAAGAATTAGGACTGGACATCACACAACACGGTGAATTCCTCTAAATAAATTATTTAAAATCACACTTATTTACTGAAAATATTTTCAACAACATCTTTTTGCCCCAGATGTTGTTGATGGTATTTTCTATTGTCTAAATCTTAAAAAAATCATTACTAATTAACTTTTAAAAAACAACACATGAAAACAACTACAACAATTTTAAAGAAGAACTTTTTTCAAATAGCCGGTTTTTGCCTATTGGCGATATATGCCGCAAATGCACAAGAAGGCACAACAATTTTACCTGGAACTACTTTCGCTGGGTCAGCCGATTTCTATTATAAATATGACTTTGCAGAAGTAGATAACAGCTATACCAGTTTTACACATTCTCACGATTCCTATGAAATTGGAATGGCTTCAATTGAAGCTTCTCATAAATTAGGAAAGGCCTCTGTATTTGTTGATTTAGGTTTTGGCTCAAGAGCAAGTGAATTTACATACAACGACGCAGCCACTACTTTTATGATTAAACAAATGTATGTCACCTATGATTTCACACCTAGTTTTAAAGTAACAGCCGGTAGTTTTGGAACTCACATCGGATACGAATTATTAGACGCCGTTGATAATAAAAACTACAGTATGTCTTATGCTTTTACAAACGGGCCATTTTTCAACACAGGAGTTAAAGCGCAATATACCTCTGGAAAGTATAGCTTTATGGCCGGAATTACTAACCCAACTGATTTTAAAACTGCTGGTGAGGCGGGATCAAAAAATAAAACTTTTATTGGTCAAATTGGTTATGTTGCAGACAAAGGTAGTGCTTACTTTAATTTCACTTCTGGAAGTGCAAATCCTGCATCAGATAAAAACAAAACCCAATTTGATTTGGTTGCCAGTAGAAAGTTAAATGCTAAATTGACTTTGGGCTTTAATGGTACTTATGCTATGGTTGAGGATGACATTGATAGTGATCTTGATGCTAACTGGTTTTCACTTGTAGGCTATCTAAACTATACCTTAAAAGGCAAATGGAGTTTGGCCTATAGATTAGAGTATTTTGATGACAAAGATGGGGCTATTTATGGAGCAATGCCAAGCATAATAGGCAATACACTTTCTTTTAATTATAAAGAAGGGAACTTTACTTTTATTCCGGAAATCAGATTTGATTCATCATCAGAAGATATTTTCAGCAAGAAAGATGGTACTGCAACAGGTTCTTCTGCTTTTATTTTATTAGCAACAACCTATTCTTTTTAATACAATAACTAAAACAACACAAAATTATAAAGGCATAAGTTTAATTACTTATGCCTTTATTTATTAAATTCCGGTATAATTGCTTGGAGTGATTTGAAGCAATTCAGCTTTAATTGAATCTGAAACTTCTAATGTTCCTATAAAATCGTGGATCGCTTTTTTATCAATAACTGAATTAGTTCTGGTCAACCCTTTCAAAGCCTCATACGGATTTGGATACCCTTCTCTTCTTAAAATGGTTTGAATAGCTTCGGCAACAACTGCCCAGTTTTTTTCTAAATCTTCAGCAAATTTTGATTCATTTAATAACAATTTATTCAATCCTTTCAAAGCAGCGTCAAAAGCTATCAACGTATGTCCCATCGGAACACCGATGTTTCTTAAAACCGTGCTGTCAGTCAAGTCACGCTGCAATCTTGAAATTGGCAGTTTGGCCGAAAGATGCTCAAAAATAGCATTGGCAATACCTAAGTTTCCTTCGGAGTTTTCGAAATCAATTGGGTTTACTTTATGTGGCATGGCTGATGAACCAATTTCACCTGCTTTGATTTTTTGTTTGAAATACTCCATCGAAACATACGTCCAGATGTCTCTGTCTAAGTCAATGACAATATTGTTTATTCTTTTTAGCGCATCAAAAAAAGCTGCAAAGTGGTCGTAATGCTCTATTTGTGTGGTTGGAAAAGAATGTTGCAATCCGAGTGTATCTTCCACGAAAGTGGTACCAAATTGTTTCCAGTCTACATTTGGATAGGCTACATGATGCGCATTAAAATTCCCGGTAGCACCACCAAACTTAGCGGCAAACGGAATATTAAACAACAAACGCATCTGCTCTTCCAAACGTTCTACAAAAACTAAAATCTCTTTTCCTAAGCGTGTTGGAGAAGCTGGCTGTCCATGTGTTCTGGCCAACATTGGAATGTCGTTCCACTCCATCGCCAGTTCTTTTAGTTTTGCTACCAATGCAATTAATGACTTCAAATACACTTCCTGAAAAGCTTCTTTTGTAGATAAAGGAATCGCTGTATTGTTTATGTCTTGTGAGGTTAAACCAAAATGAATAAACTCTTTGTATTGTGACAATCCTAAGGCTTCAAATTTTTCTTTAATGAAATATTCTACCGCTTTTACATCGTGGTTAGTGATTTTTTCAGTGTCTTTTATCCATTGCGCATCTTCGGCAGTAAAGTTTTTATAGAGATTACGCAGACTATCAAAAACGCTTGGGTTTACTCCTTTTAGCTGTGGTAAATTAGCTTCGCATAAGGCTATAAAATATTCAACTTCAACTAAAACTCTGTATTTTATTAGAGCTTCTTCAGAAAAATAATTGGAAAGTGATTTGGTTTTACTTCTATATCTTCCGTCAATAGGAGAAACGGCGTTTAATGGTGTTAGTGACATGTGTTGTGTTGTTGTTTTGTGATGCAAAAATAAGGATTAGTTGTAAGTTATGAGTTATGAGTTATGAGTTTTTTACTTTAAATTCGATAACTTTTCTCTTAATAACGGAACGCCATCAGTAGCATTCATAGCAATAACTTCTAACGGATTTTGCAAATTATTGATGCTTGCCGGTCTTGGGTCAATATAAAAAACCTTGGTATTTGAATTCGCATAATGCATCAAACTTGCTGCCGGATAAACTTGAAGTGATGTGCCAATAACAGCTACATAGTCCGCTTGTTCTGTGATATTTACAGCTTCTTCTAAAGCAGAAACCATTTCGCCAAACCAAACAATATGTGGCCTCAATTGATGGCCTTTATCATCAACATCGCCAAGAACCAAATCATGTTTCCAATCTAAAATATAGTCTTCATTTTTGGTACTTCGTACTTTTAATAATTCGCCATGCAAATGCAAAACTTTTGAACTTCCGGCTTGTTCGTGGAGATTGTCTACATTCTGCGTGATAATATGGACATCAAAATCTTTTTCCAATTCAGCTAACACTATATGCCCTTGATTTGGCTTAACTTCCTGCAATTGTCTTCGGCGTTGGTTATAGAAATCTAAAACCAATTCCTTGTTTCGATGCCAACCTTCGGGCGAAGCGACATCCATAACATTATGACCTTCCCAAAGTCCGTCAGCATCACGGAATGTTTTGAGACCGCTTTCTGCAGAAATCCCGGCACCGGTTAAAACGACTAGCTTCTTTTTCATACAAAATATTTTTTGCTTAAAATTACACTATTTTACTACTTTTACCAAAACCATAATTTATGAAACATATCAAAAAAATATTCTTTCGGTTTTTCTTTCTTTATTTTTTTCTGACCATTACACCTTGGTTTTGGCTTACATATGTACCGGGCTTAAACTACGTAACGGATTTTTACACCAAAGGAATACAGTGGATTGTTTTCAAATGCAATGATTGGTTTTTGCATGTGAAGCCAAAATTAAATACTGAAGGCTATGGAAGCGGAGACACTTCTTATGCTTGGGCTGAGTTTTATACTTTCATTATACTTTCGCTGGTAATTGCGATTATTTGGACAATTTTAAATAAAAAAGAAAAAGAATCCAGATCACTCGAATATTGGCTGCACAATTTAATTCGGTACAACCTTATCATGGTTGCTTTCAGTTATGGAATTATCAAGTTGTTTGGATTACAGATGCCCTTTCCAAACCTAAGCCAGTTGGCAACACCTTTGGGTGAGTTTCTGCCAATGCGATTTAGTTGGATGTTTATTGGTTACTCTCAGCCTTACCAATTCTTTTCAGGCTTGATGGAAGTTATTGTTGGACTTTTATTGCTTTACAGAAGAACCATTCCACTTGGACTGATTGTTGGTCTTGGAGTCTTTGTCAATGTGTTTGCGATGAATATGTGCTATGATATTCCGGTTAAATTGTATTCGATGCAGATTGTTATCTGCTGTTTCTTTTTATTGGCAATTGACAGCAGAAAGTACCTTAATTTCTTTATCCTCAATAAGCCGACGATTCCGACAACAGGTTATAATTATCACTTTACCAAAAGATGGCAACGAGTTGGACGCATCGTTTTAAAAACTGCATTTATAGTGCTTGTTGTTGGTTTAAACATATACGAATGCATAGACTGGTATGGACAAATGCACAAAGAGGAAACTAGCATTATACCACAAGGAGTTTACAACATTAAGACATTTAAAAAGAATAATCAGCTTATTGCTATTGACGCTACTGATACTTTAGCATGGAAAGATTTCATATTTGACAAAGGAAAATTGGGCAGCATCAAAACAGCCGACACTACTTTTTGGAACAAATACGGAAGAGCCTATTTTGTTTACGAAACAGATAAGTCCAAACAAATGATAAACTTTAAAGAAGGAATGTCAGACAGCGTACCTTTGTTTGGGATGAAGTATAAATTTATCAATAAAAAAATACTTCAATTAGAAGGAGTGTTTAAAAAAGATACTTTGTTCTATGAACTTGTTAAACATGATAAAAAATTCCCGTTAGCAGAAAGACAGTTTCACTGGATATCAGAAGCAAATAGATAACTTCTTATCAAAATACTATTACCATGATTGACCTAGATTACCTCACCTATCTCGAAGGATTTTTAACTGACAACCGTAAAGAACGCTTTGAAACTGTGTTGGCAAACAGAACCAATCATTTTACCATTGCGGTAGAAGATGTATTTCAGTTTCACAATACGAGTGCGGTGATGCGCAGTTGCGAAGTTTTTGGAATCCAGGAAATTAATATAGTGGAGCAGCGTTTTGGTAAAAACATCGATAAAGAAATTGCTATGGGCGCACAAAAATGGGTCGATATCAATAAGTTTGAAAACATTTCTAATTGCATTCAAACACTAAAAAAAAAAGGTTATCAAATCATAGCTACTACTCCGCATAACGATTCGTGCTTGCTGCATGAATTTGATGTAACCAAAAAGAGCGCTTTATTTTTTGGTACCGAAAAAGAAGGATTATCAGAAGAAGTAATGAATCAGGCAGATGGTTATTTAAAAATTCCAATGGTTGGTTTTACGGAAAGTCTGAATATATCCGTTTCGGCAGCTATTATTATTCAGGATATCACCACTCGCCTGCGCCAATCTGATGTAAACTGGCAGCTTACAGAAGAAGAATTGCTTGAAAAGCGCTTGCTTTGGGCAAAAAATACTATTAAGGATATTAAGCGGATTGAAGCGAGGTATTATGAGAATAGACCACTTCGTTGAAAGAAGAAAGAAGAAAGAAAAAAGAAGCGTCCTGATTAAATCGGGACGCTTCTTTTTTAGCCATTATACATCTTTCTTCTTGCAGAGAAGCTGTCTTTATTCTTTTATCTATTTCTTCTTCAACACTTTGTATTGCTCATAGCATTCGCTGATGGCATCCATAATTTGCAAATCGTTTGCAGTTTTGATAAACTCTTCCGAGTAGCTGCAACGCGTTAAGATTTCTGCAATTTCTTTTTTATCAATACCAAGAAGCACACCAAGCGTTTCCCTGTCAAACTTAGATTCTAACAGATTTCTAACGGTATCGTCCTTTTTCATCTGTTTGAGTTTCTTGAGCTCATTGGACTTCTTACCAAAGAAATTATACAGCATATCCGCGGGGTTGAAAATAGAACCTAAAACTCTCGTAAAAGCTCCGGGCGAAGTATCTCCTGTTTCATATCCTTGTGGCAAACCTGAAATACTGTAACGGTAATTTTCTTTTTCGGGAATAAGCTTTGAATCGATTTCAAGATAACCTGTTAAGTCATATTTTTTGACAATAACTTCTTCCAAAGCAATAGCTTTTTCAGTCAGCAATAATTTGGCCGTACCATTTTTAAGCCAGTCATTGGTTACCCTTACTCTCAATGATTGATAACCCAGCAAAGCGATGTGCAGCGTATCATTAACACTTACTTCCAATTCAAAGTAACCTTTAACATCAGTAGTAACGCCTTTTACTTTGTTTATATTAATAACGTTTACATTGGAAATTGGCAATAATGTATTATCGTTGACAATTGTTCCTGTAACTTTTTGCGATATCGGATTGACTTGCGCGATGGCACTTGAAGAAAATATAAAGAAAAGTAAAATTGTAAAATATCTCATAGCTTATTTTGATGGTTTAAAAGTATGAAACTCTTTTAAGAAATGGTAACGTTTAATGGCAGAATTAGAACAAAATTAACAAAATCAGGTGTTCGCCTAAAAAAACTCCGTTTTCACCTCAATAATTGAGTAAAAACGGAGTTATAATAATTTCCTTTTCAGGAATAAAGTTAAGCTTTAGCTTTTTCTTGGTCTTCTGCTTTTAGCAGCTTCAAATGAACGACCTGCTGGTCTGTCATTGTTTTCAGAAGAACGTCTTGGCGCTCTTTCTTCTCTTTGAAAAGAACCTGGCGCTCTTTTTGGAGCTGCGCTATCACGATTGAAACCACCTTCTCTTCTTGGTTTGTCAGAACGTTCACCTCTTGGAGCATCGTTTCTGTCGCTTCTGAATCCGCCTTCTTTTCTCGGGCCGAAACTTCCACCACCAGAACTTCTTCTTTCTCCACCAGAATTTCTATCACCTCTGAAACCACCAGAACTTCTTCCGTTATGGTCACGTCTTTCACGGCTTCCACCGTCGTTTTTAGAAATCTCAACGTTGATACGTCTTCCATTCATATCAAATCCGTTAAGAATTGACATTACTTTTTCAGTATGTTCACCATCAGTATTAAAGAAAGAGAAACCTTCTTTTACATCCACTTTAAATACGTCATCACGACCTAAATCAAGTGTTTCTTTTAAGAAATCTTTCAATTGCATCCAATCGAAATCGTCTCTTGAACCAATGTTTACGAAATAACGAACTGGATCTCCGGCTCTGATTTCTCTCGGCTCTGAACTTCTTTCGCTTCTTTCTCCACCTTCACCAGATATGTCGCGTTTCTTTTTGTAGTAAGCGATAAATCGGTTGAATTCAACAGAAACCATTTTCTTGATTAGTTCCTCTTTTGATAAACCATCAAGAACTTCGTTGATTGCCGGTAAATAGTTGTCTATTTCGTGGTCAACTTCGGTATCCTTAATTTTATTAGCTAAGTGCAATAATTGGATTTCACAGATTTCAATTCCACTTGGAATTGTTTTTTCCTGGAATTTTTGTTGGATGATTCTTTCGATTGAAGAAATCTTGCGCAACTCACTTTTAGTGATGATTACGATAGAAGTTCCTAATTTACCGGCTCTTCCTGTTCTTCCTGAACGGTGATTGTAAGTTTCAATTTCGTCAGGCAATTGATAGTTTACTACGTGTGTAATATTATCAACGTCAATTCCACGTGCCGCAACGTCAGTTGCAACAAGCATTTGAATTTGACGGCCACGGAAAGATTTCATTACACCATCACGTTGCGCCTGAGATAAATCTCCGTGCAATGCCGCGGCACTGTATCCATCTTCGATTAACTTTTCAGCAACCGCTTGTGTATCACGTTTTGTTCTACAAAAAACTACTGAGAAGATGTCCGGATTCGCATCAGCCAATCTTTTCAAAGCTTCGTAACGGTCACGTGCATTCACACAGTAAAATTCGTGTGACACTGTAGCCGAACCTGAGTTTTTATGTCCAACTGTAATTTCAGCCGGTTCATGCATGAATTTCTTAGCAATACGCGCTACTTCCGCAGGCATTGTTGCCGAGAATAACCAAGTGTTTTTTTCGTCCGGAGTATCAGATAAGATCGAAACGATATCATCATAAAAACCCATGTTTAACATCTCATCTGCTTCGTCAAGAATACAGAAATTAATGTTTTTAATGTTCACAAGACCACGATTAATCATGTCCTGCATTCTACCCGGAGTTGCCACAATTACTTGTGCTCCGCGTTTAATCTCTCTGGCTTGTTCTGTAATGCTTGCACCACCATAAACTGCCACTGTATGTAAACCTTTTACATATTTTGAGTATTGTTTAATCTCGTTGGTGATTTGTAAGCAAAGCTCACGCGTTGGGGATAAAATTAACGCTTGAGTACTTCTGTCTTCGGCATCAATTTTTTGAATTAGTGGAAAACCAAAAGCTGCCGTTTTCCCTGTTCCTGTTTGTGCTAAAGCTACTAAGTCTGTGTTTTGTTCCAATAAAACCGGAATAGCCTTTTCCTGCACTTCTGACGGATTCTCAAATCCTAGATCTTTGATCGCCAGCAGTAACGACTCATTCAGACCTAATTGTTCAAATTTATTCATATTGTATTTTAAATTGGGTGCAAAGGTAGGTTTTAATAACCATAAAAACTAATTTGTTATTTATTGATAATTAATTAGTTACGATTTGATAAAGTTGAAAGGGATAAGAGAAAAGGGATAAGCAATAAGATTTACTTGAGAAACTCAACCAATTTTTTGACAGCTAAACCACGATGACTGATAGTTGACTTCTCCTCTATCGTCAACTCGGCAAAGGTTTTATCATAACCATCGGCAACAAAAATTGGATCGTAACCAAAGCCATTGGTTCCATTTTTTTCTTCAATGATTTTTCCTTTGATAATGCCTGTAAAAAGGGTTTGTTTTCCGTTAAGGTTTAAAGTAATAACTGTTTTGAATTGGGCAGATCTATTGGATTTATTTTTTAAATTCAATAACAATTTATCCATATTATCATTGGCATCTTTTTGTTCACCTGCATAACGAGCCGAATAAACACCAGGTTCACCGTTCAAAGCTTCGACTTCCAAACCAGTATCATCTGCAAAGCAATTGTAACCAAACTTTTGGGTAACATAATTCGCTTTGAGAATAGCGTTACCTTCAATTGTATCAGCAGTTTCTGGAATTTCTTCAATGCAACCTATATCTTCCAAACTCAGAATTTGAATAGATTGCGGAAGTAACAATTGAATTTCTTTGATTTTATTTTTGTTATTGGAAGCAAAGACGAGTTGCATGGAAATTAAATGAAGTATTAGGATGACAAAGTTATTTAAAATATACCGTTTTATGATTTATTAGCAGATAAAATTAAATAGTTGTTTATCTTTTTTATACTATTGTTAAACAGAACTAAAAGCCAAATATATTCGTAAGTTACTTTACCCACAATAAAACGAACCCAAGCATGCTATCAAATACCACAAACAAAGCATGTAATAGTTTGCTTTGCCTTATTGGCATCTTTCTATTACTGAGTCAAAATGTGACCTCACAATTTCTTCTGCAAGAAGGAAAACAATCCGAAAACATATCCATACATACTAAAACTGAATATGTTGACGTTGGCAAAGTTGACGTAAATTTTGAACAAATCAAAAATATAAAAGCCTTTCATTTCGTTCCAATGAAGAATGAAAATCAAGACTTTGGCTTTACAAACCATAACTATTGGCTGCGATTTCAGCTCAAGAATACTACTGATGAAGAACTGATATATTTCTTTGAAACGGCAAGACCAATAACCGACTTAGCCGAATTGTATATTATAAAAAACAATAATCAGGTTGCAAAATATATTAGTGGTGATGCTATTCCCTTTGCCGAAAGAAGTTTTGACCACAGAAAAACGATTTTCAGAATTACTTTGTCGCCACAGGAACAACAGCAGTTTTATCTGCATATTAAAAGTGATGGTGAAATGCTTTCTATGCCAATGGTGTTGCATAGTTTGCAACATTTATTAGAAGTCACTTCGTTTGAACAGTTTGTGTTTGGTTTCTTTTACGGAATCTTGATTATTGCGGCTATTTTGTATCTGTTCTTTTTCTTTGCCATGCGTGACAAAACTTTCTTGTATTACAGCATGTATGTGGTTTTTATTGGTTTGCTGCAATTTTCTATCGATGGCTATTTCTATCAATTTATTACACCACAATCGGGTTGGTTTTCTTTGCACGCCGTAATTATATTTGCCTGCATTGCTAATTTCTTCTTAGGTCGCTATGCTCAAGTGTTTCTGAAAATAAAAGAATACAATCGTTTTATAAACAATGCTTTTTATGTTTTGTACGCATTGGATTTACTGCTTTTTTTGTCATTATTTTTTATTCCTAAAGCACTTCAATACTCCTATCCTATTGCGAATGGATTGGGATTAGTTTTATTGTTACTTATCATCACTTCAGTATTAATTATTTATATTAAAACCGAAAGAATTGACCGTTTCTTTGTAACAGGCATACTCTTTCTCATTGCCGGGTTTGTTGTTTTTATTCTTAAAAATTTCAGCATTTTACCACTAACTTTTTGGACAGAAAACGGATCAAAATTGGGTACCGGAATGGAGGTAATTTTCCTTTCACTTTCGATGGCGAACTTAATTCGGAATCTAAAAGACGAACGTGAAGAATTGCAAACCGTAGCACTACAGAAGTCTGAAGAAATGAACGAGTTGAAGTCCTATTTCTTATCCAATATAAGTCACGAATTGCGAACACCTTTGAATGCAATTTTGAACACAGCCAAATCAATGGCAAATGATTCTAAAGAGGAGCAAATACAAAATGGCAGTCAAATCATAAAGTATTCGACTTATAGTTTATTGAATTCCGTTAATGACATTCTGGACTTTTCCAAAATTGAAAAAAATGAAATAAAGCTTGAGTTTACGGAGTTTGATTTGGTAAAAACTGTAGAGCACATGGCCAATAATTTTACTAGTGAAGCTAAGGACAAAGGATTAGAATTTACTTTCGTCAAAGGAGATAATTTGCCACAAATGGTCAAAGGAGATGCTGCCCGATTGAGTCAAATACTGCAAAACATCTTAAGTAATGCACTCAAATTTACCAATGAAGGATTTGTCAAATTTAAGTTAGATGCTAAAATAGAGAAAGACAACAAAGTGCAAATCACCTTTTCGGTAAGTGATACCGGAGTTGGAATTTCTAAAGAAAAAATAAACAGCATTTTCGATTCGTTCTCACAGGACAGCATTACCAACAAACGAAAATTTGGCGGCTTAGGACTTGGACTTTATATCGTAAAACATTTGGTAAATCTGCAAAATGGCAAGATTAAAGTTGATAGCACTACTGGATTGGGAACTGTTGTTACTATCGATTTGACTTATGAAAATATTGAAGTCAAAAATGAAATTGAAGTAAGTGCTGCAACTAATGATTATGATTTAAACGGAAAATCAATTTTGGTTGTTGAAGACAATGCGATGAACCAAATGGTGATTAAAATGATTACCAAAAAATGGCTGAACACTACAGTAGATTTTGCCAACAACGGACAAGAAGGTGTTCAAAAACTGATGGAGAAAGATTATGACATTATTCTTATGGATTTACAAATGCCAATTATGGATGGTTATGAAGCCACAATAGCCATCCGTAACGGTGAAGCCGGCGAAGACAAAAAATCAATTCCGATTATTGCTTTAACTGCGGATGTCATGGAAAGCACCAAAACCAGAGTTATCGAAATTGGAATGAACAAATATTTATCAAAACCGGTTGATAAGGACACGTTGTTTGAAATCATTAAATTATTGGTCAGCTAGATTTATCTGGGTTTTCAACACTTAATGGTTCAAAATTTTCATTAGGAGTAAACTAAATTTATAATTACTTTTGCCACGACTAAAACACAAAGTGATTATGGTAAAAGATTTATTCGAAAGAATACAAAACAATAAAGGTCCATTAGGAAAATGGGCATCTCAAGCCGAAGGATATTATGTTTTCCCAAAACTGGAAGGAGAACTTGGCCCAAGAATGACATTTCACGGAAAAAATATTTTAAACTGGAGTCTGAATGATTATTTAGGCTTAGCAAATCATCCTGAAGTTCGTCAGGCGGATACTGATGCTGCTATTAAATATGGTGCTGCTTATCCAATGGGTGCTCGTATGATGTCTGGTCACACTGATGCTCACGAACAATTAGAAAAAGAATTAGCGGCTTTCGTAATGAAAGAATCAGCATACTTATTAAACTTTGGTTACCAAGGGATAATGTCTGCTATTGATGCTTTGGTTACCAAAAATGATATTATAGTTTACGATGTTGATGCACACGCCTGCATCATTGATGGTGTGCGTCTTCACATGGGCAAACGTTTTACCTACAAACACAATGATTTAGAAAGCATGGAGAAAAATCTTCAACGTGCTACTAAAATGGCTACTGAAACCGGAGGTGGAATTTTATTCATTACAGAAGGTGTTTTCGGAATGCGTGGCCAACAAGGAAAGTTGAAAGAAATTGTAGAGATGAAAAAGAAATACAATTTCCGACTTTTAGTTGATGATGCTCACGGATTTGGAACATTAGGAAAAACAGGTGCCGGTGCCGGAGAAGAGCAAGGTTGCCAGGACGGAATTGATGTTTACTTTTCAACATTTGCCAAATCGATGGCAAGTATTGGAGCATTCCTTGCTGCAGATAAAGACATTATTGATTATTTGAAATACAATTTGCGTTCGCAAATGTTTGCCAAAGCGTTGCCAATGATTCAAACTGTTGGTGCTTTGAAAAGATTACAGTTGTTGAGAGACAATCCGGGATTGAAAGACAAACTTTGGGAAAATGTAAACGCATTGCAAAACGGATTAAAAGCACACGGATTTAATATTGGAGATACCAACACTTGTGTAACTCCTGTTTATTTAGAAGGTTCTATACCGGAAGCGATGGTGATGGTAAATGACCTGCGTGAAAACTATGGTATCTTCCTGTCAATTGTAGTTTATCCTGTTATTCCAAAAGGAATTATCTTGTTGAGAATGATTCCAACATCTTCTCACACTTTGGCGGATATCGACGAAACATTGACTGCTTTTGATGCAATCAGAGAAAAATTAGTAAACGGAACATATAAAAAGATTGCTGATGCCACTACGGTTGATGTCTCATAGATTTTAGACAATTAGATTTTTAGATAAATAAAAAACCATCTCTATTCGAGATGGTTTTTTTATAAAACTGTATTACAAATTATTTATTCAGCACTTTAATATTAGACTGGTCAATATGGAATGCATTTACAACTGCATTGTAATCTGATAAATCTACACCAGCTTTCATTTTATTTGAAAAATAACCTGGAATAATTACGATTCTAAATGTTTGATTAGTGATATAGCTTGGAGTTAGAGTCAAATCATACGTTCCGCCGGCATATATCGTAAAATCTTCTTTGCTGAAATCAAAATCGTAATCCAACTCACCTTCATCTAAATATAAGGTTCTTGGAATTAATTGCCAAATTGGAGTGCTGGAATCAATGGTTCCCGACAATCTATAAATCAGAATATTATCCGAAGGGTAAATTTGAGGATTTAATACTTGATAAATCGAATAACTGTTTCCTCCGTCAAAACCAAAATTAATATTTTTAAGTTCAAATACTTCACTAATGGTATCGTTATCAATACTGTCATCATTGTTAGTTGTGCAACCTTGTAGCGTTATCATCCCGATAAAAGCTAAAACTAAAGTAAACTTTTTCATAATATTTATTTTTTAATGATTAATGATTTTTTTTTGCTATCCATTAATTGTGCCAAAGATTAAATTTAACAAAAATTTGTACTTTTAACACATGGGAAGAAACAATGCTAAAAATATTAAGGCACATAACGATAAGCTTCACAAAGCGCAAGATAAGGAAAAATCCAAGAAAGCTGCCCGCGCAGAACAACTCAAAGCTATTGTAAAAAAGTTTAATGAGGATAAATCTAATTCTTAAGAATGCTGAAATCTGTATCATTTGTTTTATATCTTTGAACATATCGAGAAAAACTAATTATCACTGCACTGATGAAAAAAATCATTTTATTCCTTTTATGTACTACTTCGATTTATGTTTCTGCTACCGAAATTAAAACAAAAGCAACACCTAAAGAAGTTATAGTATATACCAATGGAGCACAAATCACTTCGGATGTTTCTGTAACTATTCCAAAAGGAGCTAATATCCTCAAAATTGTAGATGTTTCCCAATTTATAAGTCAAAACACTATACAAATCAGTGGATTAAAAGATGTTTCAATACTATCTATTGCGTATGAAGTAGTGTCTTATCCTAAAAAAATATTGTCAGATAAAATCAAAACACTTCAATCTGAAATCAGTGCCAAACTAAGAGAAATAGCTGTTTTACAAAGCAGTATTAATGGTCTCGATGAAGAAGAGTCGTTACTTTCACTCAATAAAAATTTAGGCAGTAGTCAACAAGCCGTTGGAATGGACAAATTGCTTTTGCATTCCAAACATTACAGAGAACGTATTCCTATTATCAAAATGGAAAAGTATGATACCAACAAAAAAATTGCAGCCTTAGATACTGACGTAAAACTCATGCAGCAGGAATTACAAAAAATTATGGGTAATTCTAACGAAACAAAAGGTGAGATAATTATAAAATTAGACAATCCCAATGAAGCCGTTGCGCTGGATTTGATTCTGAAATATACTGTTTCAGGTGCTGGCTGGGTTCCTTCTTATGAAATTAAGGCCAAGAATTCAAAAGATGCTTTGCAATTTGCTTACAAAGCACAGGTTTACCAAAATACCGGTGAGGATTGGAATAACGTAAAACTTATTTTGTCAACAGGTAACCCTACTGTTAACAACGACAAACCACAATTAGATCCTCAATATTTAAACTTTATTAATACTTATAACTACAATGCCGGAGCTGCGCTAACAAAACAAAATTTTATTTTTAACCCAATGGTTAAAGTAGTTTCAGGTGTGGTTACAGATAAAGGTGGTCCAATACCCGGCGTTAATGTAATGGTAAAGGGAACCAACATTGGTACTCAAACCGATTTTGACGGCAGATACACCCTTAAAGTAGAAAACGGTAAAGAATTAGTTTATTCGTTTGTTGGTATGGAAAACGCTGTGCTTCCCATATACAGCAACACCATGAATGTTACTATGAAAGACAGTGGTGTTACGTTGCAGGAAGTAGTAGTTGTTGGCTATGGCTCAACTAAAAGATCTGATATTGATTCAGACGATAACGAAGTAAAATCAGAAGAAATCACAACAGGTTCCGGTGACGAGAAGGAAATTATAATGAATACTGTAACTTTTAAAATTAAAAAGAACTACTCTATTCCTTCGCTCGACACTCCATCCATAATAGAAATTGATAACTTTAGTATGCCTGCTGAATTTGAATATTTCTCAGCTCCAATACTAAGTGAAAATGTATTCTTGACTGCCAAAGTAAAAGACTGGAATAAATACGATTTATTACCAGGTGATGCGAGTATTTATACCGAAGGAAGTTATGCTGGCACAACATTTATCAATCCGTATCAAACAGAAGAAGAATTGATAATATCGATGGGGATTGACAGTAATCTGATTATTGAGCGCAAGCAAATCAACAACCTAAAAGACAAATCATTTTTGGGAAGCACCAGAATTATTGACCGCAACTACGAAATCACTTTGCGTAATAATAAATCGACTGATGCCACTGTTAGAATCTATGACCGAATCCCTATAAGCCAAAATAAAGAGATTAAAGTAGAAAAAGAAAACACTGATAGTGCTGAGTATGATGAAAAAACAGGAATTTTATATTGGCCTATAACAATTACACCAAAGCAAGTGATCAAAAAGCAATTGGGCTATCAGGTAAAATACCCTAAGAATAAGAAAATAAATTTGTAATAAAAAAACCTCACAGTGATGTGAGGTTTTCTTTTTTAATATACTAAGTTACATATTACGACGATACTGTCCTCCTACTTCAAACAAACCTGCGGTAATCTGTCCGAGTGAACAATATTTCGTAGCATTCATCAACACTTCAAAGATGTTTTCGTTATTTATTGCAGCATTCTGCAAAGCCGCAATCTGCTCATCTTCATAATCGTGATAGGTTTTATGCAAATTATCTAAGGTTTGAATCTGCACTTGCTTTTCTTCTTCGGTAGCACGAATCACTTCGGCTGGTAAAACCGTTGGTGAACCTTTTGAACTCAAGAATGTGTTTACTCCAATGATTGGAAATTCACCTGTATGTTTTAAAGTTTCATAATACAAACTTTCTTCTTGTATTTTGCTTCTCTGATACATGGTTTCCATAGCGCCCAAAACTCCGCCACGTTCTGTGATTCTGTCAAATTCCTGCAATACTGCTTCTTCAACTAAATCGGTTAATTCTTCAATGATAAACGAACCCTGAATTGGATTTTCGTTTTTGGCTAAACCCAATTCCTTATTGATAATCAATTGAATTGCCATCGCACGACGCACTGATTCCTCAGTTGGAGTTGTAATCGCTTCGTCATACGCATTCGTATGCAACGAATTACAATTATCATAAATCGCATACAAAGCCTGAAGCGTTGTACGAATATCGTTGAAATCAATTTCCTGAGCGTGCAACGAACGACCGGAAGTTTGGATGTGGTATTTCAACATCTGCGCTCTTTCGTTGGCACCGTATTTATTTTTCATGGCTTTCGCCCAAATCTTACGTGCAACTCTTCCGATTACAGCATATTCCGGATCAATTCCGTTTGAGAAAAAGAAGGATAAGTTTGGTCCAAAATCGTTGATGTTCATTCCACGACTCAAATAATATTCCACGTAAGTGAAACCATTCGATAGCGTAAATGCCAATTGCGTAATTGGATTCGCTCCGGCTTCGGCAATATGATAACCTGAAATAGAAACCGAATAAAAGTTACGAACGTTCTTCTGAATAAAATATTCCTGCACATCACCCATCAATCTAAGCGCAAATTCAGTAGAGAATATGCAAGTATTTTGCGCCTGATCTTCTTTTAAAATATCAGCCTGCACTGTACCACGAACTTGTGTCAGTGTTTTAACTTTGATGTCCTGATAAACATCCTTTGGTAAAACTTGGTCTCCGGTAACGCCAAGCAGCATAAGTCCTAAACCATTATTTCCTTGTGGCAATTCACCGTTGTATTTTGGCCTGTTTAATCCTTTTTCCTTATAGATTTCGTTGATTCTTTCTTCTACTTCTACCTGAAGATTATTCTCAACAATGTATTTTTCACAATTTTGGTCGATAGCAGCATTCATAAAGAAACCCAACAACATTGGCGCCGGACCGTTGATTGTCATCGAAACCGAAGTCAGCGGATGACTCAAATCGAAACCGGAATACAATTTCTTGGCATCATCCAGACAACAAATAGAAACTCCGGCATTACCGATTTTTCCATAAATATCCGGACGTAAATCAGGATCGTTTCCGTATAAGGTCACACTATCAAACGCTGTCGATAAACGTTTTGCCGGTAAACCTGCACTCACATAATGGAAACGTTTGTTAGTACGTTCCGGCCCGCCTTCTCCTGCAAACATACGTGATGGATCTTCGCCTTCACGCTTAAACGGATACAATCCGGAAGCAAAAGGAAATTCTCCTGGAACATTTTCCTGCAAATTCCATCTCAAAATATCGCCCCAAGCCTGGTATTTTGGAAGCGCTACTTTTGGAAGTTGTGTATGTGATAAGCTTTCGGTATGCGTTTGGATTTTGATTTCCTTGTCACGCACTTTAAAGCTATAAACCGGATTTTTATATTTATTTACCTTGTCATTCCATGTTAGGATTATTTCCCAATTGAATGGATCAAGGTTCATTTTTACTCTGTCAAATTCTTTAACTAATAGGTTTAGAAAATCTTTGTTATCATCATTGAAATTCAAAGCATTAACATCAACTCCGGCTTTGTCTAAATGCACTGGTTTTCTGGAAACGCTTTCAATGGTTTTATAAATGCCATATAACTTTTGAGCAACTTCTACCTGAGTTAAAACCGTTTCATCATACTTGCGATTGTTCTCTGCAATTTCAGATAAATATCTTGTTCTGTGTGGTGGAATAACAAAAATCTTCTCGCTCATTTCACGGGTAATCTGGAAAGTAGATTTTAAATCGGCACCAGTTCTTTCCACAATCTTATCCATCACTTTTTTATAAAGTGTGTTCATTCCAGGATCATTGAACTGTGAAGCGATTGTCCCAATAACCGGCATTTCATCGGGGTTTGTATCCCAAAGGTTGTGATTGCGTTGGTATTGTTTCTTCACATCGCGAATAGCATCCAAAGCACCACGTTTATCAAACTTATTTATCGCTACCAAATCAGCAAAATCAAGCATGTCGATTTTTTCCAATTGCGTTGCGGCACCAAATTCAGGTGTCATTACATACAAAGAGACATCGGAATGATCCATGATTTCAGTATCAGATTGTCCGATTCCCGAAGTTTCAAGAATGATAATATCGTATTTCGCCGCTTTCAAAACCTGAATCGCTTCGGCAACATATTTTGATAACGCTAAATTAGATTGGCGTGTTGCCAACGAACGCATATAAACTCTGGAATTGTTAATCGCATTCATACGGATTCTGTCTCCTAGTAAAGCACCACCAGTTTTACGTTTTGATGGATCAACCGAAATTAATCCGATAGTTTTTTCAGGAAAATCAATTAAAAAACGACGTACTAACTCATCAACCAAAGAAGATTTTCCAGCTCCACCAGTTCCTGTAATTCCAAGAACCGGAATCTTTGAGGTTTCATTAATCTTATGAATATCATCAAAAACAGGTTTTGCAATTTCCGGGAAATTCTCTGCTGCCGAAATCAAACGGGCAATAGCTGTTGGATTTTTATCTTCAATATGTTTTAGCTCACCATTCAGTTCGTTACCAATAGGATAATCAGATTGCTTAACCAAATCGTTAATCATTCCTTGTAATCCCATGGCTCGACCATCATCCGGAGCGTAAATTCGGGTAATTCCGTAAGCTTGCAGTTCTGCAATTTCGCTTGGCAAAATTACGCCGCCACCGCCGCCAAAAATCTTGATATGACCTGCTCCTTTTTCCTTTAATAAATCGTGCATGTATTTAAAATACTCATTATGCCCTCCTTGATAAGAAGTCAAAGCAATGGCATTGGCATCTTCCTGAATTGCAGTGTTTACCACTTCTTCTACGCTTCTGTCGTGACCCAAATGAATTACTTCAACACCAGTTGCCTGAATGATTCTTCGCATGATATTAATAGCGGCATCATGACCATCAAAAAGTGAAGCGGCAGTTACAATTCTGACTTTGTTTTTAGGAATATAAGGTTGTTCTTGAACCATTGTTAAATAAGTGTCTGTTTTGAGCACGCAATTTAAGGATTTTTCAAAAAATGGACTATTAATTAGTACAAAACATAAAAATTAGTTTTTTTCAAAAATCAAAGCAAAATAAGTTTAGATTTGGAATACAGAACCAAGCATTTCAATATCAAATGAATAAAATTGTCATACTCATCCATTGCCGAGATCAAAAGGGAATTATAGCAGCTGTTACCAACTATATTGCTTCTATTGAAGGAAACATTATTTACCTTGACCAGCATGTAGATGGTGATCAGGATGTCTTTTTTATGCGATTGGTATGTGAATTTGCTAAAGACCATTTTAATTTGAATGACATTAAGGATAACTTTCAGAAAAACCTAGCTACTCCTTTTTCTATGTCGTGGTCAGTTCAGCTTCAGGAGCGAAAACCGAGAATGGCGATTTTTGTTTCTAAATATGATCATTGTTTGTATGATATTCTTTCGAGATTCAGCACTGGTGAATTACATGTAGAAATTCCTTTGATTATAAGTAATCACAATGATTTGAGTAATGTTGCCAAACGCTTTTCGATTCCGTATCACTACATTCCATTTACCAAAGAGAACAAAGAAGCCGGAGAAAAAGCTCAGATAGAAATTCTAAAAGAACACCAAATTGATTTCATTGTTTTGGCGCGCTATATGCAGATTATCACGCCTAATCTGATTGAATTGTATAAAAACAAAATTATCAATATTCACCATTCTTTTTTACCAGCTTTTCCCGGAGCGAAACCTTATCATTCCGCTTTTAACCGTGGTGTGAAAATTATTGGAGCTACCAGTCATTATGTTACTGAAGAATTGGATGAAGGACCGATTATTGAGCAAGATATTACTCGGGTAACGCACAGCCATTCGATAGAAGACTTTATCATGAAAGGAAAAGATTTAGAACGCATGGTTTTGGCAAGAGCCATAAAATTGCATGCCGAAAGAAAAACGATGGTTTACAATAATAAAACAGTTGTTTTTGCTTAGCATTCATTTTTTGGCTTTATTTTTGCAAGACATCGAAAAAAAATTTTACTATGAAAAAGTTCCTATCTATTACCGCTGCTTTTGCCCTAATGTTTGTTTTTATGAGTTGCGCCGAATTACAACAAATTGCCAATCAACTTCCTAACTCCACACAAAGCCTTGATATAGCAGGTGGATTAAAAGAAGCGTTGAATAACGGAATCACCAAACAAGTATCGAAGTTGACTGCTGTTGATGGGTTTTATAAAAACGAAGCGGTAAAAATCCTAATGCCCGAAGAGTTGCAAAAAGTAGATAAAGCCTTGCGAAAAATAGGATTGGGTTCTCTTGCAGATGATGGTATAAAAATGCTGAACCGTGCTGCAGAAGATGCCACAAAAGAAGCAACACCAATTTTTGTGAATGCCGTAAAACAAATGACTTTTACAGATGCTAAAAATATTTTGATGGGTAACGAAAGTTCTGCAACTACTTATCTTCAATCTACTACGACTACTCCTTTATACGCTAAATTCAATCCGGTTATCAAAAACTCTTTTGCAAAAGTGGGAGCTGATAAAGTCTGGACAAATATTATCTCCAAATACAACAACATTCCATTTGTTAAAAAAGTCAATCCTGATTTAACCGATTATACTACCAATAAAGCGTTAGAAGGTGTTTATAAAATGATTGCTGTGGAAGAAAAAAACATCAGAACCAACCTAAGTTCAAGAACTTCTACTTTGCTGCAACAAGTATTTGCAATGCAGGACAAAAAGTAGATCTAAATTTTTAGAAATCAATAACATAAGTATAACATAACCTTAACAGTAAAAGCTAAAAAGGCAGCGTATATTTGTACTGTAATAAATTTGGTTTTTTATTATTTTGGTTAGGGTTAGTTTAAAGAATCCGGTGTTCCCAAAACACCGGATTTTTTTTATGCAATGCTTTCGTGTAGTTTTTTGAAATAATCAAATGCTTTTATTAACCGACTTCCATACCAGGAAAACATTTCGCCATCCACAAAAACTGTTTTGGCATGATGTGTAAATCTTCCTAATTCAAAAGCATGTTCATCAGTAAAAGGAAAAGGTTCCGATGAAAGTAAAATCAAATCAGGATCGCCTTGAATTCGCATCTTTTGGATAATTATTTCGGGATAACGTTCTTCCCTATTTTCATAAATATTTTGAAAGTTATTGAATTTAAGCATTTCGTTAATAAACGTATTGTTTCCGGCAACCATATACGGGTTTGCCCAAATAAAATAAGCTACTTTTAGTACTTCTTTATCTTTGATAAAATTCAGAAAATTTTGGTGTGCAAAATTTATTTTATCCACCCATTTTTGAGCTTCGGTTCTTTTGTTAAACAGTAAGCCAAAGTCAGTTATCATTTTCAAATTGTCTTCCAAAGTGATAATATCGGTAACCCAAACGGGGCAGATTTTAGAAAGTTGCTCAACAACTTCCTGAGTGTTCTCTTCCTTGTTGGCAATGATAATGTCGGGTTGGAGTAATCTTATTTTTTCGAAATGCACTTTTTTGGTGCCACCAATAATTTTCTTTGTCGATTTGAAATGAAAAGGATGCACACAGAATTTAGTAATTCCAACGATGCTTTCTTCCAAACCCAAATCGTATAGCAGTTCTGTTTGAGAAGGTACAAGAGAAACGATTCTTTTCGGAATGTTCTCAAAAGTGTGGATTGTGCCGAGTTGGTCTGCAAACGTTTTCAAAACGACTATTTATTTGCAAGAATCACTTCCATTTCCTGCTGTATTTTCAAGGCTTCTTCCCTAGCCTTTTCAGCAAAATCCTTTCCGTTGGAAGCATAAATAATTCCACGGGATGAATTAATAAGCAAACCAACTTCATCATTCATACCATAACTGCAAACATCATATAAACTTCCCCCTTGAGCGCCAACTCCGGGAACGAGCAGAAAACTATTTGGAACTGTTTTTCGAATCTCAGCAAAATATTCCGCTTTGGTTGCGCCAACGACATACATCAAGTTTTGTGAATTTTTCCAGGTTTTAGACGTTTTAATTACTGTTTTAAAAAGCTCTTCTCCATCTGCGTTTTTAGTCTGAAAATCGAATGCACCTTCATTGGAAGTCAGTGCTAACATGATGGCAAACTTATTTTCAAAAGCTAAAAATGGTTCAACTGAATCTTTGCCCATATAAGGTGCAACGGTTATGCTGTCAAAATTCAAATCTTCCAAAAAAGCTTTGGCATACATCGCTGATGTGTTTCCGATATCTCCGCGTTTAGCGTCAGCGATGGTGAAAATTTCAGGATGCTTTTCGTTTAAATAATTAATAGTTTTTTGTAGCGACTGCCAGCCTTTTAATCCGTAGGCTTCATAAAAAGCCATATTGGGTTTATAGGAAACGCACAAATCGTGAGTGGCATCGATAATGGCTTTATTGAATTCAAAAATTGGATCTTCGAGTTCCAGTAAATGTTGTGGAATTTTAGTCAAATCTACATCGAGACCAATACAAAGAAAAGATTTTTTTTGTTGGATTTGTTGAACGAGTTGTTGTGTTGTCATTTTTGTAGTTGTGTGGTACAAAGTTACAAATTGGAAACTAAAAAGTGGAAAAAATATAACAATGCCCTAAAATTATATAACCCATCCTTAAAAAGGTAGGATATCTTTGTAAAGCAAATGATACTCAAATCTACTATCATTTGGCTATAATAAAAGTTGGGGTTAGAGAGAAAGAAAAAGCCGTATAACAATACGGCTTTTTTGATAGCATTATTTTATTACATTTACAATAATTAACGCTGAATCCATTTTTATGAAAATCTTTATCAAATTTGATTTTAACGCAGTTTGCCGAAAAGTTTTAGAAGAAAAACTCATCAAACATAATATCAACTATCGAATATTAGGTTTTGGTGAAGTTGATGTTCTGGGGAAAATTGATGCTTCTGTTTTTAAGGCTTTGACCGAAGAGCTTAAAGAATATGGTATTGATATTATCGAAAATCAAAAAAGTGTCTTGGTTCAAAAAATAAAAGATGCCATAATTGAGATGATTCACAGCCCTGAACTAGTTAATGTCAAAAGTTCCGTTTATCTTGCCGAAAAGTTGAGTCACAGCTATGGCTATCTTTCCAATTTGTTTTCTGATGTAACCTACACTTCAATTGAGAATTACATTATTTTGCAAAAAATAGAATATGCCAAGCAATTAATTGTAAGCAGTGATTTGAGCTTGACTGAAATTGCTTTCCAACTCAATTATTCGAGTGTGGCGCATTTAAGTACACAATTTAAAAATGTTACCGGAATTACACCTTCAGCCTTTCAGCGAATAATAACAAAAAGAAGAGAAATCGCCACAAAAAAATAAGACATATGGATAAGGATTATATACACATTATTTTGGCCGACGATGACGAAGACGATAGGATGCTTTTTACTGATGCATTTGAAGAAATGAAAATCAATACAAAAGTAAATACATTTAATGACGGCGTAGAATTGATGGATTATTTAAATACTCCAAATGCTGTTTTGCCTAATGTCTTATTTCTCGATTTAAACATGCCAAAGAAAAACGGAATTGAATGTCTCAATGAAATAAAGAAAGACGATCGTTTTAGCGATATTGCTATTGCCATTTTTTCAACTTCATCTTCAGAAGAACATATCGAAGAAACTTTTGTACTTGGTGCCAATATCTATATAAAAAAGCCAAGTGATTTTACTACACTGAAAAAAGTATTGTCGGATGTAGTTACCATAAACTGGCAATATTATACTTCGGGATTAAACAGAGATAATTTTTTACTTCGATTGTAAATTATTGAAATCATGAAATTAAGTAGAATCTATAAATCGGCTATTTTTCTCAAAAGCATTTTTGTGGTTTCTATTTTTGCTATTTTTTTCATTGCAGCCGTAACTTTCAAGCATATTAGTGTATTAGATAGTTCTTCTAAACGGGTTACTCATTCCTATGATATCAACCTAGAATTGGAACGTTTAATGTCGTATATAAAAGATGCTGAAACCGGTCAGCGTGGATTTTTAATCACTAAAGATTCTACCTTTTTAGTTCCTTATATAAAATCCAAAACGAAAATTGATGGTTCTTTTGCTAAAGTTAAAAAATATACAAAAGATAATCCTGCTCAAGAAAATAATCTCCGAAAATTAGAATTTTTCATCAGTAAAAGACAAAATTATCTTTCTATTACCTTGCATTTATCGCTAAAAAAATCAATAGATGATAAAGAAATAAAAAAAGCTTTAATTATTGGTAAGGAAACAATGGATAGCATTCGGAATCAAATAGATAAAATGATTCTTTATGAGAAAAAAACATTAAAAGGAAGAGAATTGTATTATAAAGACACCATCAAGGTTACTCCAATTTTTGTTTATATAACGCTTTTGATTACGCTTTTGTTAATCTCTATTTCCTATACCCGAATTATTAAAGATTTAGATAAATTACAAATTTCCAACAACAGTCTGGTTGTGTTGAATGAATCAAATAATCTGGCTGAAATAGTCGGTAGTTTTGGTAGTTGGCAATTAAATGTTGATACCAAAGAATATACTTTTTCAGACAACAGTTATCGACTGCTTGGTTATGAACCGAAAGCTTTTTTTGCTAGCCAGGAAAACTTTATGAAGTATATTCATCCTGAAGATCTTTCCGCTTTTAGTGAGGCTAGTTCTAAAATGATAGAAAATGGCAGCATGGCACCATTTACTTACAGAGTGATTAGAAAAGATAAGAAAGTCAGATATTTTAGAACTACAGCCCGAATTGTAACCAATAAATCAGGACAAGAAATTTTAATTGGAACCACCAGTGATGTTACGGAAGAAGTTTTGGCTTCTTTGTCATTGGAACAACAAAACATAGAATTAGAAGCCAGTAATAAAGAACTGGTCGCTTTTAATTATGTTGCCAGTCATGATTTACAGGAACCATTGCGGAAAATTCAAACCTTTGTTTCCCGATTGGCTGACAAAGAATATGACAACCTATCCGAAAACGGAAAAGAGTTCATGACCCGAATCAACAATTCTGTTGAACGAATGCGAATTCTTATTGATGATTTGTTGCAATATTCGAGAACTACAAAAACAGAGAAAGTTTTTGAAAGTACCGACTTGAATGACTTAATAGAAAATGCTAAAAACGATCTATTGCAATCAATCGAGGAAAAAAATGCGATTATCAAAAGTGATAAGTTGCCGGTAATGACTGTAATTTCGTTTCAAATCCAGCAATTATTTGCTAATCTGATTGGCAATTCACTAAAATACAGCAAAACCGACACTGTTCCGAAAATTAAAATTTCGTGCAAAAAGGTAATTGCTTTCGAGGAAGAATTGATTCCTAAAAAGACAAAAGACAAGTTCTATAAAATTACTTTTACAGATAACGGGATTGGTTTTGAGCAGGAATATGCTGAAAAAATATTTGTATTATTCAACCGTCTTCATAATAAGAATGAATATGTTGGTACCGGAATTGGTTTGGCCATTTGTAAAAAAATTGTTGAAAACCATAAGGGATTTATTTTTGCCAAAGGAAAACCAAATGCCGGAGCAACTTTTACCATTTACCTTCCGGAAGACAACCACTAACTAACTTTACTCCTTATCTATAAATCCTATGTTATCGCATAGGATTTTCTATAAATGGAAATGTTATAACTATTGCTAAAAAAGTTATAACATAAACCTCCTACAATCCACGCAACTTTGTAATGTTAAATGATGTCAATCAAAACAAACTGGATACTAACAAATAATTTTCAAACTATCATGCAAAATCTACTTTACTCAATCGTGATATTATTACTCATATTCTGGGCATTAGGGTTTTTCATATACAACACAGGCAGTATTATCCATCTTTTACTATTAGCTGCAGTCGTAGTTGTATTGCTTAAAATCATAAAAGGAGAAAAAGTGTAGAAAAACTACATTTTATTAATCTAAATTAAATACCATGAAAACTATTTTTAGAAATTCAGTAAAATTAGTCACAGTTCTTTTATTCCTAGCAGGTTCGATTACGGCATCTGCACAAGATTCGGGAACAACAACAAAAACAGAAAATTATGATCAAGGCTGGCGTCTTGGCTTCGGGCTTTCAGGTGGTGTACCATTAAGCGCAGAACCTTATGAGTTTAATGTTGGCGCCGATGTTAGATTACAATACGATTTATCAACCAAATATTCTTTAACTTTTACTACAGGATTCAATAATTTCTTCATCAATGGTGATGATAATGATTTGGGATACATACCTGTAAAAGGTGGATTTAAAGCCTTTGTTCTAAAAGATAAACTTTACTTATTGGCTGAAGTTGGTGGTGCATTTGCCGTTACAAACGACTATGATGAATCTTCATTGCTTCTTAGTCCTGGAATAGGATACGCAAACAAGTATTTTGATGCCAGTCTACGATACGAACATTATACTGATTTTCCAATAGTGAATAATGATGGAACAACTGGAAAAGGAATGGGAATGATTGCTTTGAGACTTGCTTACGGATTTAGACTTTAGCCCAAATGGGTCTACTGATAGTAAGTAAAAGAAAAGAGCTAACTTTCGTTAGCTCTTTTTTTATTTAGAAAACTTCGCTTTCTTTTAGTTTTTCCATATTGTTCACCAACTGAAGTTCGTCAACAAATTTTTGAATTTTTCCGTTCATCACACCATCCATATCAAAAACATCCAATCCAATTCTGTGGTCAGTCACACGACCTTGCGCATAATTATAAGTTCTGATTTTTGCCGAACGATCACCTGAGCTTACCTGTGATGAACGTTTTGTTGCATCTTCTTCCTGTTTTTTGGCTAATTCTTGTTCGTATAAACGCGAACGTAAAACTTCCAAAGCTTTATCTTTATTTTTATGCTGCGATTTTTGATCCTGACATTGTGCTACTAATCCGGTTGGGATGTGTGTCAAACGCACAGCAGATTTAGTCGTATTAACCGATTGTCCGCCAGGGCCAGACGAACAGAAGAAATCGACACGAACATCATTCATATCAATTTGTACATCAAATTCTTCGGCTTCAGGTAAAACCATAACCGTTGCTGCAGAAGTATGAACTCTACCTTGTGTTTCGGTTTGTGGTACACGTTGTACACGGTGAACTCCGGCTTCAAATTTCAATGTTCCGTAAACGTCTTCTCCGGTTACTTCAAAGATAACCTCTTTAAAACCTCCTGAAGTTCCTTCATTCATATCAACCGTAGAAGTTCTCCAACCTCTAGATTCACAATATTTAGTATACATTCTGTATAAATCTCCTGCAAAAATTGAAGCTTCATCTCCTCCAGTTCCGGCACGAATTTCAACCATTACATTTTTGGCATCTTCCGGATCTTTTGGTATCAGCATGAATTTGATTTCTTCTTCTAATTCCGGCAAACGTTCTTTGGCTTCGTCCAATTGCATTTTGGCCATTTCTACCATTTCGGCATCAGAACCATCAGCAATAATTTCATTTGCTTCAGCAATATTTCCGGTAACATTAATAAGCTCTTCACGCTTTTCCATCAAATCTTTCAGAGCTTTATATTCCTGATTTAACTGTACATAACGCTTTTGATCGGCAATGACATCGGGCTGAATAATCAAATCCGAAATCTCGTCGAAACGCTGTTTTACATATTGAAGTCTTTCTAACATTATTTTGTGTTCTTTATTTCGCGTGCAAAAATACAACTTTTTGTTTCAAGTTTAAAATTTACTATTTCAAGTTTAGGATAGTTTTATGATTGCATTTAAAGTTTTTCGGATAATGATTCATTAATTTTGTAAAATACAATACTCCAAATGACTTCCTATACAAAAATTAAAAAAAAAATCAGACTAATTATAACCCGAAAACTGATTATAGCTTCGTTGCTGATTAGTGTTCTTTCTTCCTTTTTGGCCATATCATTAAAGCATACAACGGAATATTTAGAAAGCATTTTCTTTTTGAAAGCAGCCAACAACACTATTTACATGTTTGTGTTTCCAATTATTGGATTGCTTATCATTCACTTTTTACGCCAGTATTTATTCAAGAAAAAAGAAAACAAAGGCATTACTGAAATTTTTGATGCGACCAAATCAAAGAATAAAAGCTTACCGTTATATAAAATCCCATCGCATTTTGTCAATGGATTGTTTACCGTTGCTTTTGGTGGCTCCACCGGAATCGAAGTTTCAACCGTTGTCTCGACGGCTGCAATTGGTGCAGCATCACATAGAAAAGAAAATGTTTTCAGAAACTATAAAACGGAACTGATTTGCGTCGGAATTACAGCCGGAATTACAATTTTATTCAGCAGTCCGATTGCCGGTATTTTGTTTTCGATGGAAGTCATTGCCAAAAAAACGAATAAGATTTTCTTTTTGACCAACATCATTGCGCTAACGATAGCTTCTGCTTTGTTACTATTAATGAACGAAGAACCGTTGTTTAGTGTTACCATTACCACTTGGCATTTTTATGCAATTCCTTATTTTATTTTGTTGGGAATATTAGCCGGAATTAATTCTGTTTTCCTTACCAAAATGGTGTTGTTCTTTAAACGACAATACGGGAAAATTGCAAGTGATTATCATAAAATTATCATTGGTGCATTAATTTTGAGTCTTTCATTGGCTGAATTTCCACAATTATATGGTGATGGTTATCATGCCATGAAAGATATATTTTCGGCAACCAATCCAGTCACTACTCTAAGTCTTATAGCAACAATTCTCGGAATACTTATTTTAAAACCTATTGTCACTTCAGCCACACTAGCCTCTGGCGGCGATGGCGGTGTGTTTGCTCCCAGCCTATTTATTGGTGCCTTTTTGGGATTATTAATGGCTACGATTTTAAATACATTTTTCGATGCCAATGTTATTCCGATTAATTTTATGGTCATTGGAATGGCCGCTGTTTTAAGTGCCAGCATTCATGCTCCTTTTACTGCTCTGTTTTTGGTATGTGGAATGATAAATGATTATACTTTGTTTTTCCCAATTTTAGCAGTGGCACTGATTGCCAAATATACTTCGAAACTAATTTTTCCATTTACAGTTTATAATTATAATCGCGCATAGTTATGCCAATCAAAAAAATAAAAAGAGGTTATCGTAGGACAAGATATATTCTTTACAGAGAGACCCTGATTAATTTTAGAGAACACTTTTGGGCATTTGTTGGTTCGTTTATTGGCATTGGTATCATTGCTTACTTGCAATCAAAAACTTTACCTCATTCTGATGTGATTTATCTAATTGGCTCTTTTGGCGCTTCAAGTGTATTGGTATATGGTGTAATTCAAAGTCCATTGGCACAACCCAGAAACCTAATTGGTGGACATTTAGTTTCAGCCATAATTGGTGTTACCGTTCAAAAATTTGCTCCTGATATTTTGTGGATTACGGCACCACTTGCTGTTTCATTGTCCATTGTTTTAATGCAAATAACTAAAACATTGCATCCACCCGGAGGAGCAACAGCTTTGATTGCCGTGACTGGTTCTGTTGAATTGAAGAATCTTGGTTATTGGTATGTAATATCACCTGTTTTGGTTGGAAGTATAATTTTACTTGTTGCGGCCTTGTTCTTTAATAATATTACAGCTAATAGACAATATCCCGTTAACAAGAAGTTTTCTGAAATTAGAAAACGAATTCCTTTCTTACCAAAATATGAAAATGATAAATAAGTTTACTATTTTTATCTTTTATAAATCATTTTCTATGAAATCACACAAACTTCCTTTGGTTATTGCACTTGTTCTTGCCTGTTTAGCATCATGTAAAAATAATTCTTCCGAAAAAAAGTTCGACAAACTCGAAAAGCTGAATTGGCTTGTTGGCAATTGGGAACAAAAACTTCCTGATGGAACCTTAAAGGAAACCTGGACAAAGCAAAATGACAGCACGTTTAGCGGAGACAGTTATTTTATCACCCCTAAAGACACGGTTCATTTTGAAAGCATAAAGCTTACGCAGCGTGCTGAGGAATTAACCTATAATGCTACAGTTGTTGGACAAAATAATGATGAGCCTGTTCAATTTAAATTAACTTCGGATGCAGATAACACTTTTGCTTTTGAAAACCCAGCTCATGATTACCCACAAAAAATCACTTATAAAAAAATAAATGGAACTAGTTTAGTTGCAACAATTTCCGGAAAGCAACAAGGAAAACCGACTTCGGAAAGCTATGCAATGACTAAAAAATAAGCACTTTTTCTTCATAAAACACTTCTAACCTTACTAAACAGTAAGGTTTTTTTATTTATAAACATTAGTAAATCAATTTGTTGAAAAATATTATTTATATTAAGTCTAAATAAACTTTTTTAATTCAAATCTCGTATTTATATTTGCACCGTTATTTTAACTTATTCTAAATAAATGTATAGATATATTACAATTCTCGCCTTAACACTTACTACTAGTGCCGTTGGTTTTGCCCAAGAATCCAATGATGATTTCCAAGACGAACTTTATGCTGTAAACGATACAGTAAAAAACAAAAAAGGAGAAGCCTTAAAAGAAGTAGTGATTATTTCACAACAACAAAAAACCGTGGTTAAAGGTGGAAAAGCCAACATCAAACCACTTGACTTACCGCAAGCCTCTATGGTAATCGGTAAAGAAACCATCATGCAACAACAAATATTAAGACTCTCAGATGCGCTTAAAAACGCTAACGGTATTTATGTTGCAGGTGCCAGCAATGCTTCAGGAAACAATCAGGAAGAATTAGGTTCAAGAGGATTTACTTTTAGCGGTGCTAACACATTTAAAAACGGTGTGAGATTTAACGGATCGTTAATTCCTGAAACAGCTTCGCTTGAAAGTATAGAAATTTTAAAAGGAAGCTCCGCACTTTTATACGGAAACGTTGCTCCGGGTGGAATTTTAAACCTTATCACCAAAAAACCAAGATTCAATCACGGTGGTGAATTGAGTATCAGAACGACAGAATATAACTTTTTCAAACCTACCATTGATGTTTATGGAGCAGTGAACAACAGTAATACTGTGGCTTACCGTTTTATCAGTAGCTATGAGCAAGGAAACAGTTTTAGAGATGATGTGCAAACCAGAAGAATCTATTTCAATCCATCATTCTTATTTGACATTTCAGCAAAAACAAATATTTTAGTTGAAGCGGATTATACAAGTGACAACAGAACACCTGACTTTGGTTTGGCTACCATTGATTATAAAGTGGTTGAATTGCCAAGAAATTCATTCTTAGGTTTTGATTGGGGAAAATTTGACTCAGAACAAGTAGGCTTTACTTCTACCATCAATCACGATTTAAACAAAAACTGGCAATTGAAAGGGATTTTCTCTTACCAAGGTTACAGCACTGATTTATTGTCGAGTTTAAGACCAAATGCAGGAATTAATGATCCTAACAACGCAAACAACAACTTAGTTCGTGCCAATGGCGATTGGATTAGAGGTGTTCAAAAAACAGACTCAGAGCAAGATTACAGCTTAGTTGAAGCAGATTTAACCGGAACCTTCAACACCGGAAAAATGAAACACACTTTACTTTTTGGTGCAGATGCCGACCAAAGTAACACTGTCACTTTGGCTTACAAAAACATCAATTATTATGACAAAATCAACATCTATAATCCGAATGTGATTCTTGCCAAAAATCCAACCTACGCCAATACACTTATCCCTTCAATGGATAAAAACACTAACACTTTGGCCAATGTTAAAAGAGCCGGAGTTTACTTTCAGGACTTAATTGAAGTTACTCAAAAAGTAAAAGTATTAGCCGGTTTACGTTACAGCTATCTTGAAAACACCTCTGAAGTATTCACATATTCTTCAACACCAACTGCACCGGTTGTAACAGAAACACACGATAATATATTTTCTCCAAAATTAGGTTTGGTTTTCCAACCAACTAAAAACAATTCTGTTTTTGCAAGCTATTCTGATTCATTTGTGTTAAACACCGGAACTGACAGAAATCTAAAAGCTTTACCAAACTCAAGAATCGATCAATACGAAGTGGGAATTAAAAACGAATTCTTCAAAGGTCATTTGGTTGCTAATTTGACAACTTATTTAATCGATTACGGAAATTTAGCGCAGACCGATTTCTCAAACGGAAATACCAATACCAACATCAAAGAATTAGCTGGAGCTTACCAAAGTAAAGGAGTTGAGTTAGACATTACAGGCCACCACAAAGGTTTAAGATTAATCGCCGGATACAGTTTTAACGAAACAAAATATACTAAAAGTAATATCTATGATGCTGGTACACATCTAAGATTTTCACCAAAACATACCGCTAATGCAAGTGCGTTTTATACTTTTGAAAACACCAAATTAAAAGGATTCGAATTTGGTTTACAATCAACTTTTATCGGAGAAAGATTAGGCGGAAGATTAAGACCAAACAATGCGTCAACTGCTGCTGAAATGGCAAGAAAACCAATTCCTGTTGACGGATTTTTACAATTCGATGCATCAGTTGGTTATTCCATCAAAGATTTTTCAATAAGAGCAAGATTATCGAACTTAGCAAATGTAGTTAGCTATTATGTTTATGATGATAATACCGTTACCCCTATTGCCCCAAGAATGTTAACCACTACAGTATCTTATAAATTCTAAAAAATGAAGCAAGTCACTATCAGAAACCTGCACCGCGACTTAGGTTATTTTTATATTGGACTAATCATTTCTTTTGCCTTCTCAGGGATTTTGATGAATCACAGGGAAAGCTGGCATCCTGAAAAATATACGATTGAAACCAAAGCCATCGAAGTTAAATTGCCTGCGGAGGAAAAAATCAACGAACCGTTTGCTGATTCTTTGGGAAAAGCTCTTGGTATTGATGACAAAATTCGTCGTCACAATGTAAAAAAAGGAACCTTCAAGATTTCATTCGAAAAACACGATGTTGAAATTGATATGGAAACTGGTAAAGGTGAAATTGTTTCTTTTCAAAAAACACCTATCATCAGCCAAATGATGAAGTTGCACAAAAACACTTCTAACTGGTGGATTTATTACTCTGATATCTTTGGAATATCATTAATCACAATAGCGATTACAGGAGCGATTATGATTCCTGCCGGAAAGTTTACCTTTAAACGTAGAGGTTGGAAACTGGCCATCGCCGGATTACTTTTCCCTCTATTGTTTTTGTTCTTATTGGGTTAATAAGAATAAACGAAAAGCTCTCCAATGGAGAGCTTTTTTATTATCGTCTGGCGCTGAAATATTTTCCGAAAGCATCACAGTTTGAAGTCAATTCACCATAATAATCCGGATACTTTTCTTTTAACTCCCGATAGTATTTATTATTGCCCATAATATAATTTTGGAACTGATCATAACTGCCTTCAAATCTATCGTTGTCTGCATGAATCAATCTATTGTTTTCACAACGGCCAATCATCCGCAGACACAACGCTTTAAACTTATCCGTCTTGGCATTTTTAAGTGCCAACAAATAATAGGTTTTGGCCGAAAGACATTCGTAATATTCTCTCTCATCTTCGATAGTAGTTGGATTTCCTCCGCTGGTCCAGTAGTAGCGACGCATCATCCAGGCGTTGCCAAAATGAGTCATATTATAATAGCAATTCCCAACTAAAAAATAATAGTAATCCTTGTTCTTTTCTTTTGGATTTTCAGCTTTGTTAATATACTTAATCAGTTGTCGCGTAACGGTGTATTTATTAATGCGGAAAGCATCTTTTACCGGAATAAACTCCGGAGTATATTTTACAACATAAAATGGATTTTCATCAAATACATTATCTCCAAAATTCCATCCGTTGTTCTCATGCTCCCAGTTAGAATACTTTTCATTCCAAAGTTTAGCATCAACTTTCTTAAAGCTTTGCATTGCTTTAGTCAATTTGTTTTGTCGTATGTATTTGGTTCCTAATAAATCATATAAAAGAGGTAATTGTGTCTTTAAAACACTGTATTTAAAAACTGAAAATTCATCTTCCTTATCTCTGTTTTTATAAATATTGTCAATCAAAGCTTCCATTTGCCCAGGCGTATACATTACATTGATGTAATCGAAATACTCATTATAGAAATCAGAATAATTGTCAGGTGAATTGGTCACCGTTTTCCAATAGACACTATTATAATAATTATGATCTTCATAATAATTCTCATAACCTTTACCTAAAGTGGAATACAGTAATACTGCATCTGTGGTGTTGCCTTTGTATTCTAGTTCTCTTCCCAAGGCAAACAAAAACTTTTGATAGTTTTTATTTCTTAAAATTATCGGTTTCACTTCGTTAATCAATATCGCTTTTCCGTATTCCTGATTGGCTGTTAAAGCCAATGCTTCAATAATTTCCAATTGATTGGTAACCAATTCTGATTGTTTGACTTTTTCCAGCTCATTCAATAAGGAAATGCTGCCATTGTAATCTTTAGTAATGAATAACAAATAAGCTTTACAGGTTTTCCAGAGCATAGGATTTTCAACTGAATTCAAATCGATTGTATTGATAAAGCGCAATAATTCTCCGGCGTAATTTCGATCGCCTTCTACCCTTTTCTGTACGGTTTGAAAAACAGAAACCTCTTCATCCCAATAACTGTTGGTTTCAATCGATGGTTCAAAAAGAGTGTAATAAGGCGTAAAAATCCAATCTTCCACTTTATTCATTTCGCGCAACAACATAAAACTCAATCCATCAAACTTTGGACGGTATTCATATACTTTTTTGAAATATTCCAATGATTTATCGTGTTTTAAAATCCCGGCGAAAAGATAAACATTGGCTCTTTCATCATCGGTTTTGGCAAAAGCTACTACTTGCTCTATAGGAACATCTCTATTGTAATATTGTGAAATGGCAAAACGTTTTTCGGGTGCATTGACAAAAACCTGTGATGCATAAAAATTGCCCAAAGCTTTATCTTCTTCAGCTAAGGCTCTGAAATACAAACTCCAATAAAACAATATGTCTTTGGAAGGTTTGGCTTTAAAAACAGTATCAAAAAGCGTTCTGATTTTAACCACATCCTGGCTGTAAAATGCCATACGGATAGCTAAAAAAGTATAACGGAACTTTAGTGTTTCATTCTTTGTTTGTTTGGAAAGCAAAATAGCATTCTTTAACAATTTTCTTCGAACCGGAGACGATTGCACTTCATTGCGCTCCCAAGGGTCTTCCATCCAGGAATTGAAAAATTCACAGTTTTTGGCAAACTTCAAATAATTAATTACCTCATAATCTTTGGTTTGATACAAATAATGCAACATTTCATTTTTTGACCTTGGATTGATGTCGCCAACAGACATCCCACCCAATACTTCTTGAACCGCCTGATAGGAAACCTTGTTTTTGCAATATTTAACCCAAAGTAAGTCATTGGGTCTTTTATCAAAATCCCTGTAAACCCCTTGAGGTGAAAATGTATTGGCAGAATAATAAAACTCCGAATAGGAATGGTATCCCATCAAATCGGGATTAAAAAATGAAAAACGAAGTTCTTCACCATACGGATAAAATCCGCAGGCAAAAAGACTGCTACTTGCTAAAAGCGCTATAAAACCCAGAAAGTTCTTCATTGGTATAATTGCTTAATTGTTCATCATCTAAATGGAAAAGGGAAACCGTGGTATTCTTGTCGAAACTTACATATTTTTTCAATAAATGAATTGTTTGCTCAATTTTTCGAGCGTCAATTTCTTCAAACTTTACTTTATCGCCTATTCGCAAATAGGTTTCATTGATAACAGTGTCTTTGGTTACCGAATACCAAAGCGGTTTTATTTCCTTCAACAACTTTTTGACCATCTTATTATCTGTATAGATTACATTCGAAAACTGTTCGTTTTTATACACTTGCATCCACGAATAGATAGGCAAAGCAACATCTAAATGCTTCGGATAGATTTTATCTGTATCCAGATAACTTTCTAATTCATCAATATCCAATATGGAGTTTTTTGTATGGTTCTGCAATGGATTCAGTATATTGTAACACATTAAAGTAGCTTTATCAACTGGAGGAACTCCCATTTTATCCGGATATTTATATGGATACAATCGCAGTGTACAACTGATTTCTTTTTGGGAAATGGATTTTAGTTTTTTCAAAAAATAAAAATAGTTGTCTTTGGATTTCAACGTCCAATCACAATCCATTTGAAACTCAGTCAGAGGTTTGGCCTCTCTGAATTTTTCTTTATAAAATTTAGTGATTAAAAAGTTGACGTTATCTGCCAAAGTATCCAAACTGGCCTGATTGGATTTTAGGAAAACAGCATTTTTTATATACACAGTTGGTACAATAGTAATACTATCAAGATTGTATAAATAAAGTTGTGTTTTTGAAATGGGAAAATTGCCCATTGCATCACTATAATCTACTTCGAAAAACTTCACATATAATTTCTTTACATTTAGTTTTTTACTAATAGAGTCTTCTTTTTGTGAAATATTCCAATTGTCACTTTTCCAATAATAAAAAGCACGTTCAACATTGGCAATTTTATGTTCCTTTTTACAAGACAAAAACAGGCAGGAAATCAAACCAAGAAGCAGTATTTTTTTCATTTTTGAAGTTTTTGATATAACGTAAAATACGTATTAAAAGTATATTATTTTCTGCAATATTTTAACAAAAAAAAACCTCGTCTATTTCTAAACGAAGTTTCTCTTTATTCATGCTTCTTTTCTCTATTTTCTTTCAGGAATATTCGCCAATATCTCTAAATAAAACTTCCAGAATTTCTGTGATGATTTAATCGATGCTCTTTCATCAGGGCTATGCGCACCGTGGATTGTTGGCCCAAACGAAATCATATCCATTCCTGGATAATTGGTTCCCAAAATTCCACATTCCAATCCGGCGTGACAAGCCACAACACTTGGTTTAGCAGCATTTTGTTTTTCGTAGATGTTTACTAATAAATCCAATATTTCTGATTTGACATTTGGTGTCCAACCCGGATAGCTTCCGCCAAATTCAACTTCGCAACCAAACAATTCATACGCCGAACGCAAAGCATTAGCCAAATCAAATTTTGAACTTTCTACAGAGGAACGCGTTAAATTCTGAATGGTAATTTCACCATCTTTCACAACCACTTTAGAAATATTATTCGAAGTTTCTACCAAGTCAGCCATATCAGCACTCATTCGGTAAACACCATTGTGTGCGGCATAAATAGCACGCAACAATCCTTCCTGAACGCCTAAATCCATAACAGATGCAGGCAAATCGCTTTTTACAATTTCGATGGCTAAGTTGGGTTCAGTAGTCTTAAATTCAAATTTAATATCGTTAATGATTTCCTGCATATCAAATACAAATGCTTCATCATACATACCCGCAACAATCACTTTCGCCACGCTTTCACGCGGAATCGCATTACGCAAACTTCCACCGTTGATTTCAGCAATCTGCAAACCAAAATTCTCAAAACCATCAAACAATAAACGGTTCATAATCTTGTTGGCATTCCCTAATCCTTTATGAATATCCATTCCGGAATGGCCACCATTCAAACCTTTAACCGTTATCGTGTAACCAACAGAGCCTTCCGGAGTTTCTTCCGGATTGTAACTTCTGGTTGCTGTTACGTCTACTCCACCGGCACAACCAATATCAATTTCATCGTCTTCTTCGGTATCTAAATTCAACAGTATCTCTCCTTTTAAAATTCCGCCTTTTAAGTTCAAAGCGCCAGTCATTCCGGTTTCTTCATCAATCGTAAACAACGCATCAATCGCAGGATGCGGAATATCTTTGCTTTCCAAAATGGCCATAATCGCTGCAACACCTAAACCGTTATCCGCGCCAAGCGTAGTTCCGCGTGCACGAACCCAATCGCCATCAACATACATGTCAATTCCTTGCGTATCGAAGTCAAAATTAGTGTCGTTATTTTTTTGGTGCACCATGTCCAAATGCCCTTGCAGTACAACAGTTTTTCTGTTTTCCATTCCAGGAGTTGCCGGTTTGCGGATGATTACGTTGCGGATTTCGTCTTCAAAAGTTTCCAATCCTAAACTGTTACCAAAGTTTTTCATGAATTCAATCACACGTCCTTCCTTCTTTGACGGACGAGGAACCGCATTCAAATCGGCGAATTTATTCCAAAGTACTTTTGGTTCAAGGTTTCTAATTTCCTGGCTCATTATAGTTCTATTTTTTTAAATGTCGAGTCGCAAAGTTACAAAGTTAAATTGCTTTGCAAATTGATATTGTGATTATATTTACATTTTAAATCGCAACGTGAAACGCAAATATATACTTCCTCTTTTTCTGTTATTTCAAATCATTTTCCTGAAGGTTTTAGCCTTCTTCCCCGAAACTATTGAACGCCATTACAGCAACGGATTGTATGTTTTCACTTCGAGATTTGAGCGCACCGTTTTAGGCTGGATTCCGTTCTCTTTTGGCGATATCATGTATGGAATTCTAATTGTTTATTTGTTGATTTCTATCTGGAAAACCCGAAAAACATGGCAAAAACAATGGAAGGATAATCTACTGAAAGTGGTAAGCTGCCTTTCTGTTTTCTACTTTATATTTCATCTTCTTTGGGCATTGAATTATTATCGCCTGCCGCTGTTTGAGAAAATGAATATCAAAAGAGAATACAGCAACGAAGATTTATATGCGTTTACCGAAAAGCTGATTGCCAAAACCAACGAAGTACAATTCGCCATTACGCACAACAAAAATCAGAAAGTGACCAATCCGTATTCGCAGGACAGCATTTTCAACATGACGCAAAATGGTTATGACAATTTAGCCAAACAATATCCTTTTTTCAAATATGAAATTCCAAGCCGAAAGAAATCACTGTTTAGTTTGCCCTTGACTTATATGGGTTTTGGCGGTTATCTAAATCCGTTTACCAATGAATCGCAGGTGAATTACAAGTTACCGATGTATGGTTTCCCAAATGTAGTTTGTCATGAAATGGCACACCAAATTGGCTTTGCCAGCGAAAGCGAATGCAACTTTATCGGCTTTATGGCCTGTATCAAAAATGATGATTTGTATTTTCAGTATGCTGCTTATAACGTGGCTTTGCGCTATTGTCTGGGGAATGTGATTATGAAAGACGAAGAAAAATTCAAAGCGTTAAGACCGAAAATCAATCCCGGAATCATTGAGAACTTTAAAGAAAGTGAGCTTTTTTGGGAACAATACGACACCTTTATTGACAAAGGATTTCACGCTTTTTATGATCAATTCCTAAAAGCCAACCAACAAAAAGACGGTTTGGAAAGCTATAGTAAGTTTGTTGATTTATTGATTAATTACTACAAAGAAAAAGAATTTTAAACACCGATTTCATAGATTCGCACAGATTTATTTTGTGATAATTTGTGAAATCTGTGTTCCCACTATTTTGTGTTTTGCTTAAAGTAAACTTCCGTTGCACCTAGTCCATACTTCTGATAATTAGCATCTTGAAAAACAATATTATCATAACGTCCTAACAGAAAATCAAGGTCAGATTTCAGTACGCCTTCTCCAACACCGTGAATAAAGACAATCTTCGGAATTCGGTTTCGAATGGCAAATTCAATATGGGATTTTGCCGTATCTATTTGTTTAGTCAGGATATCATAGTTGTTCATCGACTTGTAGTTTTTGACCAACTTTTCGATATGCAAATCAAACTCCGGTGGCGGAATTTCTTTTTTGTTTTTCTTCTCTTTGTTGATATAGTTTGGCTTGGCTACTTCCTTTTCGCTAATCACCTGGCTTTTATTAAATTTAAAATCCATCGCATTACCACTTCCAATCTTAATTAACTCGCTGCTTTTAAACGTCAGACTAAAACCATCAGTGGTTTCAATAGTAACCTCCGAACCATTGATTTCAACCACAACACCATCAATGGCATCATCCAAAACCGAAACTTTATCACCTTTATTCAGCATGGTCATCCTCTTTTTCTTCCTGATTTTTACTAGGCGTTTTGGCGCTTAATTTCATAATGCCATACATGAATATCACGATAGTAATACATAAAATATAAACATTGGGTTTGGCCTTTGATTGTTCATACAAACCAACAATAATGGCCACAAGTGTAAATGGAATTACTAGTTTTTTCATAATCCAAAAATAAAAAAACCAGCTGAATTAGCTGGTTTTAAATAAACATATTTTTAATAATTACATTCCTCCGCTTGCCATACTAGCGAAAAATATAACAAAACCAATGATTGCTAAAATATATAGTGAAATCATGATGATAGTCATTATTCCTAAAAATTTATGATGCGATTTTAAATTCACCAAAGCATCTGAAAGCACGTCGCTATTGCTTGATTCTAAAGCTCGTTTTGTTCCGTTAGCATACTTGTATAAGTAATAAACCGGGAAAAAATAAAGCAATGCCATCAGGATGTAAAACGCACCAAAGTATTCTTTCATAGCCAATATTGGATTTGCACCCATTGCCCCGCCATAGGGATCACTCGGGATTGCAGTCATTGCGACTGTCATAAAAACTCCCATGACTACCATCAGAGCAATAAAAATAAATCCTACGATTGCTAAAAACGTACACCACTTGGCACTTTCTCTTAAAGCTTCAACAGCTAAGTCATTCAATGATAATTTTTCTTCCATAATTAATTAAGTTTTTTTTGGTTGGTTTATAAAAAGGGTTGTTGATTACTTTTCAAATTGCTTTAATGTCTTGATAATGATAGCAACACAATCTAATAATTGCTCTTCATTCATTACCAATGGCGGCGCAAAACGGATGATGTTTCCGTGTGTTGGTTTTGCCAATAATCCGTTGTCACGTAAAGCCATGCAGATATTCCACGCGGTATCGCTTTCTTCAGTATCATTGATTACAACAGCGTTTAATAATCCTTTTCCACGAACTAAAGTCGCGATGTTGGATGTTTCAACATATTTTGCCAATTCTCTACGGAAAATAACGCCTAATCTTTCTGCATTTTCAGCAAGCTTCTCATCTTTCACCACATCTAACGCAGCCATAGCAACTGCTGCAGCTACCGGATTTCCACCAAAAGTAGAACCGTGTTGGCCAGGTTTGATGACATTCATAATCGCATCATTTGCCAAAACTGCCGAAACTGGATACGCGCCACCAGAAATGGCTTTCCCTAAAATCAAAATATCAGGCTGTACGTTTTCGTGATTTACGGCTAATAATTTTCCGGTACGTGCAATTCCGGTTTGTACTTCATCAGCAATGAATAAAACATTGTTCGCTTCGCATAATGCTTTGGCTTTCGCCAGATAACCTTCTGTTGGCACATAAACCCCGGCTTCACCCTGAATTGGTTCAACCAAGAAACCTGCAATATTTTTTGAAGAAGTAATCGTTTTTTCCAAAGCGTCTAAATCATCGTAAGCTATTTTTATAAATCCTGCTGTGTATGGACCAAAGTTTTTACGTGCATTTTCATCATTAGAAAACGAAATAATAGTCGTAGTTCTTCCGTGGAAGTTACCGTCACACACAATAATCTGTGCTTCGTTTTCGTTAATTCCTTTTTTCTCATAAGCCCATTTTCTACAAAGTTTCAAAGCGGTTTCTACAGCTTCGGCACCTGTATTCATTGGCAATACTTTATCAAAACCAAAATATTTAGTGATGTATTCTTCGTAAATACCCAGTTTATCATTGTAAAATGCTCTCGATGTCAGCGTCAAAGTTTGCGCTTGTTCCATCATCGCACCTACAATCTTTGGATGACAATGACCTTGATTAACTGCAGAGTATGCCGAAAGAAAATCGTAATACTTTTTACCTTCAACATCCCAAACATACACGCCTTCTCCTCTACTCAAAACTACTGGTAACGGATGGTAATTGTGTGCACCATACTTGTTTTCTAAAGCAATCGCTTCAGCTGAACTCATTTTTTCTAAAACTGACATTTTTTGTAATTTAAATTCTTTAATATCAATTCCTTCTTTTGGAGAGAAATCATCCATGACAAAAGTAAAACTTAATTATGAATTATAAGTTATGAATTATGAGTTGTAATCTGCAAATTTTCAAAAACTCATAACTTATAACTCATAACTTATAACTACTTCTTCCCCTCAATCCTATTCAAAATATCATTCATCATTTCTATCTGAACCTTCTGTATTTCTATTAATTCCTGCTGTTGGTGCATTATTAAATGGTCTAATTTATCATCTAACATTCTGATTTCTAATTCTGATTTCAGGTTAATCATATAATCTTTCTTGGCACGTTCCCGATCTTTTTGCTCCTGGCGGTTTTGGCTCATCATGATTATGGGTGCCTGCAATGAGGCCAAACAGGACAAAATCAAATTTAATAATATAAACGGATATGGGTCAAACCCTTTGTTCATCAGCAGAAAAACATTCGCCCCAATCCAAGCCATAATAACCACAAAAAACCAAATAATGAATGTCCAGCTTCCTCCAAAATCAGCCACATTATCCGCTAATCTTTGACCAAAAGTTCTATTGTCGGGTTCGTCTTCTACTTTTCTAACCAATGATTTGTCATCGGTTAATGATTTGAGCACATTTTTATGCAAATCATTTAACTCACCTACTTCGGATTTTAAAAACTTTGAAATATATTTTTCTCTGTAGATATTCAATTCACCTACTGTTATATCTTTTGACATATCTAAATCCGGATGGTCTTCTTTTATCAAATTGAGAATGGGAACTCTGATGCTTTTACAGGAAATTTTATCATTTTCAGGAGCTTCTAAACCCGAGATGGCACTTTTAAATGTGGCTTTTGAACTCATAGTGATATTTTATTTTATTAGCTAATTTACATTTTTAATCAATAAAAAAACCTCACTTCTGTAAAAGAAATGAGGTTAGTTATTATACTAGTTATCAACTAAAGTAAAGTAGCAGTCGAACTAATTTCTGTATTCAAAAGTTTTGAAATCGGACAGTTTTTCTCTGCTTTAATAACCAATTCCTGAAACGTATCATTTGATATTCCCGGGATTTTAGCTTCCACAGTCAAAGTAGAACTAACGATACTTCCATTCTGTAAGTCGATTACACATTTGGTCTCAATGCTGTCCGGTGTAAATCCCGCTTCACCAATAAAAGCAGAAAGTTGCATCGAAAAACAACCCGAATGTGCTGCCGCAACAAGTTCTTCAGGATTAGTTCCAACGCCTTCCTCAAAACGGGAACCGAAAGAATATTGTGTGTTGTTTAATGTGGTACTTTGTGTTGTAATCACTCCCTTTCCTTCTTTTAGGGAACCTTTCCAAACTGCGGTTGCATTTCTTTTCATGATAGTTGATTGTTTAAAATTTTTGTCAAATTTAATAATAGAATAATTCTCTAAAGTTACGAAATCATTGTTATTTATTATAGGATTATTTTAATTGGCAATTATTTTCCCTCGAACATTTCAAGTAGTTTATTCACCGTATTCCAATTCCGCGTAGTAGAAACCACATTCATGCTTTTCTCAATCCATTTGTTATCGAGTCTGGTTTTGGCGGGAGAAATATCATATTTCAGATAAATACGTTTGCCATCCAACTGAATTTCGTCTGGCTTTATAAAGTTTAAGTTGAGTTGGGTAATCATATTGTCGGGCAGCATCGATGAAATAAACGAAACATACAATTTCTTTAAATCGACGCCTTCTTCGTTCAGGAATTTATTCCGATCCAAACACGCCTGCAAATCTTCTTTTCCAATGACAATTACGGGAACATCATGCCCAAACTCCTTAAAGATTTCCTGCTTAATCAAAAAACCAACTTTCCCCGGACTTTCTTCTTCGGTATCCACAAACACATTTCCCGATTGAATATAGGTTACCACATTGGTAAAGCCAATGGCTTCAAGTGCTTTTTTCAAAGCCACCATATTAATCATTTTATGTCCCGAGACGTTGATGCCACGGAGAAGTGCGAGATGGGTTGTCATTATAATTTAATTTCTATCTTTCAAATATACAAAACAGACGCTAATCTTTAAAGCATAAAAAAACCACCAAAAGTTGCTTTTATCTAAATGAAAATTAGTTTTTATTTGAATGTATATCCTAACCCAAAGGTAAATACTGAGTTCTTAATATCTTGTGAGTTTCCGTTACTATCAACTACATCGTCTCCTTCAATAACTTTAGTAAGTCCTAACGAATAACGTCCGTTAAAATTCAAACCATTTTCGAGTTCATATCCCAAACCAAAATTTAGTGCCAAATCAAATGTATTGGTTTTAGCATCAATACCATTATCATTAAAGAAATCGTCTAAATCAAAAGTCAAAGTCTGTCCGTTACCTGTTGCTTCTAATTCTTTTTTAACATTGAATCCTAATTGGGGACCAAACTCGAAGTTAAAGTTTTTAACCGGATAATATTTAAGCATCAATGGTATCGCTATATAGTCAAGTTTATAAATTAGTTTGAGGTCAATTCCTTCAGAAGTGCCTTCTTCTTTCATTCCCTGGGCTGTGTATAGCAATTCTGGCTGAAAAGCAAACTTATCTGCAAACTTATAATTTAAATAAGCTCCAACATTCAACCCATTTCTTGTTGTCCCAGAATCAGAGTCGGTTAATTTTGCAAAATTCAAACCTAATTTAAGTCCATATTTTAAAGGTTTTGACGCGTGCTTAGCATCTTGTTTATCTTGAGCAGTTCCAATACTACAAACTAGTATCGCCGCAATTAAAAAAAGGTTTTTCATTGTTTATGTTTTAGAGATTGTGCTAAAATACACCATTTTTTTAATATTTGGCGCAGCTGGTTTTAAAATCTTAGTTACAGCAAACCCAAGTCTATTTTCTATATTCTTTTCTCCTGCTTCTTGATTCTTGATTCTTCTTTCCCTATTTTTGCCGAATGGGAAGAAAACAAACCAACAAAGTCATCTTTGAAAACATAACTGTTCTTGATGCCGGTGCCAAAGGCGTATCGGTAGCAAAAGCACCCGAAGGTCAGGTCATCTTTATACCCAATGTCGTTCCCGGCGATGTGGTAGATGTGCAAACCTTAAAGAAAAGAAAATCCTATTTTGAAGGCAAAGCCATCAAGTTCCACTCCTATTCTGAAAACCGAATTGAACCTGTTTGTGAGCACTTTGGTGCCTGTGGTGGTTGCAAATGGCAGAATATGAAATACGAACAACAGTTGTTTTATAAAAATCAGGAAGTGTATAACAACCTGAAACGCATTGGTAAAATTGACTTGCCAGACTTTGAACCGATATTGGGTTCGGAGAAACAATTCTTCTACAGAAACAAAATGGAGTTTGGGTTTTCGGACACGCGTTGGTTAACCGAAAGAGAAATACAATCCGAAGATCAATCGTTAAGCAAAAAGCCGGCATTAGGTTTTCATATTCCGAGAATGTGGGACAAGATTTTGGATATTGAGAAATGTCACCTGCAGGAAGATCCATCAAATGCGATTAGAAATGCAATCCGTGAATTTGCAACCGAACACGATATGCCATTCTTTAACGCTCGTAACCACGAAGGTTTGTTGCGTACGCTGATGATTAGAACCGCTTCAACGGGAGAAATCATGGTGCTGATTCAGTTCTTTCAGGAAGATAAATCACAACGCGAATTGTTATTGAATTATATCTATGCCACGTTTCCACAGATTACTTCTCTACAATACGTAATCAATGGTAAAGCGAATGATACCTTATACGATCAGGACATCAAATTGTATAAAGGAAGAGATTATATACTGGAAGAAATGGAAGGTTTAAAGTTTAGCATCAACGCCAAATCGTTTTACCAAACCAACTCTGATCAGGCGTATGAATTATACAAAATCACACGCGAATTTGCAGGCTTGACAGGTAATGAAGTCGTTTACGATTTATACACCGGAACCGGAACTATTGCACAATTCGTTTCCAAAAAAGCCAAAAAAGTTATTGGCGTAGAAGCCGTTCCCGAAGCTATTGCTGATGCAAAGGAAAATGCCAAACGCAACGACATCACCAATTGTGAGTTTTATGTGGGCGATATGAAGAATGTGTTTAATGATGATTTCATTGCGCAACACGGCCAACCCGATGTAATCATTACCGATCCGCCACGTGACGGAATGCATAAAGATGTTGTGGAGCAATTGCTGAAAATTGGGGCAGAAAAGATTGTGTATGTTAGTTGTAATTCGGCTACACAAGCCAGAGATTTAGCCTTGATGGATGAACAATACAAAGTGACACGCGTGCGTCCGGTAGATATGTTTCCGCAAACGCATCATGTGGAAAATGTTGTACTTTTGGAAAGACGATAGAAATTTGTCACACTGTCTTTCGACAAGCTCAGACTGACAAAAATAAATTATATGAAAAAAATACTTGCCCTGTTACTAATTACAATAAGCCTTTCAAGCTGTGAAAAGGACGATATCTGCATAGACGAAACGACTCCTCGATTGATATTGGAGTTTTATGATGTTTCAAACCCGGCAAATCTGAAGGCTGTCGTAAACTTAAAAGTCAAAGCAGTTGGTGCTGCTGATTTTATAGTTTTTAATACATCTCTCCCGGAAACAGATCCTGACCGGTATCTTTTCAATGGCAACAAACTCGAATTGCCGCTGAATATTACACAAGATACAACCAAATACAGTTTGATACTAAACAGCACAAGTTCAAGCGGTGCGAATGAAGATTCGCTTCAATTTAATTATACACGTCAAAACGTTTTTGTTTCCAGAGCCTGTGGTTACAAAACCATTTTTGAATTGAATGCTTTTCCAACTGGTGTTATCAAAACGGATGGAGCAATAGCTGACGGCATTTGGATACAAGACATAAACATTTTAACAACAAACATTGAAACCGAAAATGAGACACATATCAAAATTCTTTTTTAGTGTTTGCCTACTGTTGCTTTCGTTTTTAGGAAATGCACAAGAGAAAGCTACGACAAAAAAAGACAGCATTCCTCCCAAAAAAGAACGCTATGGTTTGCGTGTTGGAGTTGATTTATTCAAACTAACACGTTCGTTTTATGAAACCGATTACCGTGGATTGGAATTGGTTGGCGATTATCGTTTGACACGCAGGCATTATTTGGCTGCCGAAATTGGTAATGAAGACAAAACGGTTAATGATGACCAAGTCAACTTTACTACAAAAGGAACGTATCTAAAAGCGGGATTTGACTACAACTCTTTTCAGAACTGGGGAAATATGGAGAACATTATTTCTGTTGGATTGCGTTATGGTGTGAGTAGTTTTAGCCAGACATTAAATAGCTATCAAGTCTATAATCCTAACCAGTATTTAGGAGAATCTCCCGTAATCATCTCAGGTGAAAAATTTAATGGTTTATCAGCACAATGGATAGAAGTCGTTGCCGGTATGAAAGCCGAAGTATTTAACAACGTCTTCGTAGGTTTTAGTTTTAGGCTAAACCGATTGGTAACTCAAAAACGTCCCAATAACTTTGACAATCTCTATATTCCGGGTTTTAACAGAACCTATAATGGAGATTTTGGTGTTGGATTCAACTATACCGTTTCTTATTTTATTCCGCTTTACAAAGCCACGGTAAAAGCTAAAAAGAAAGAGGAATCTAAGAAGAAGAAAAAATAATTCGTAATTCGTAATTTCAATATTATGTCCAAAAAAGTAAAAGCTTTCCTTTATAACCTTGTTTGCTTTGCAATACTATTCATTTCGTTTCGTTTCCTGGTAGATAAATATACCAACTTAACGGGTTTGTATATTCCAATCACAGCCTTTGTCATTGGTACACTTACAGCACCTAAATTCCAGGCAGTAAAAACTCCTGATGGTGAAAAGATATTCATGCGTTGGTTGTTTTTAAAAGGCATTCGCGAAGTAGGATAATCAATAATCAGCATAAGTGTTTTAAAAAGGTTATCTTTATTTCCAGAAAATAACCAAATAATGGAAGACACAAAATTTAATATCGCTGTTTTAATCGATGGTGATAATGCCCAGCCCAAACTAATTAAGGAAATTCTTGAAGAAGTTTCCAAATATGGGAAAGCCACCATTCGAAGAATTTATGGCGACTGGACACAACAACATATGAATGGCTGGAAAGAAATTATCAATCAGTATTCTATCAGTCCAATTCAAAAGTTTGCCTATACTACAGGGAAAAACTCTACCGACAGTTCCCTAATTATCGAAGCTATGGATATTCTCCACAGCAAAAACACCGAAGGCTTTTGCATCGTTTCAAGTGATAGCGATTATACCGGTTTGGCCAAAAGAATTCGGGAAGAAGGTCTTTTTGTGATGGGCATCGGACAAAAGAAAACCCCAAGTGCGTTTGTTCAATCGTGTGAAATCTTTACGTTTACCGAAAACCTTCTTGTGGAACCAAAAGCAATTCCGGTTGCTAAAAAGAAAGCCAGTACAAAAGAAGTCGCCGTAAAAGAAACAGATGCTACTCCAAAAATAAATCTTTCGATTATTGACAAAGCATTTGATATTTCAGCCAATGAAGATGATGAAGCGTATATCTCAAACATTGGAACCAACCTGCGTAAAATATCGCCAAGCTTTGACTCCAGAACCTATGGTTTTAGGAATCTGACCAAGCTTTTTGAGAGCATTGACAAATATCAGGTGGTTAAAAATATCGTCAACGGATTGAATCATCCTTTAGTCAGATTGAAATAAGGCTGTAATTTTAAGTAAACTTTAAAAATTCAGGGTGCTGTTGCTGTCTTTAAATGCACTATTTTTGAATTTCTAAAATCATTTTAAAGAAATAATATCGCTTGTTTATGAAGAAATTGCTACTTGCCACAATTTTTTGTTTCTCTTCTTTATTTGCAGTAGCCCAATCGGGTTATGAGATTACGATTAATCTAAAAAACGCTCCGGATACCTTAGCATATCTAACCTTTTATCAATTTGACAAAACCTTAATCAAGGATACTTGCACCAATATCAAAAACGGAAAGATTGTTTTTAAAGGAAAAGGAAAACTCGATAAGGGAATTTACTCTTTGGTAAGCCAGGCTAAAGGAATCTACTTTGATTTCTTTGTCGATGATAACACCCAAAATCTTGAACTCAAAACCGAAGCAAGCCAGAATATTGGTAAAGAGTTAACAGCACTAAATTCGCCATTGGAAAATGATTTCTTTAGCTATGTGCAATACATCAACCAACAAAACAAAGACTTTCAGGCTTATAAGCAAACTTTAACCTTGGCGACCAAGAAAGATACACTGGCGTTAAATAACAAACAAAAAGAAATCGAAAATAAGATTAATGATTTTGAAGAAAAGTTTATTGCTGACCATAAAGGAACTTATATTGCTGATGTGATGAATCTTAAAGTGGAAAAACTTCTCAAGGACATTCCAAAAGCTTCTAACGGAAGACCAGACAGCATTCAGGTATTCAAATACTATAAAAAACATTTTTGGGACAATGTCGATTTCAAAGATGATGGCACCATTAGAAATCCTTTTTTCAATAATAAAATAAAAAGGTATTTCGAATCTATTGTCGTTATGCATCCTGATTCTGTTGCTGTTGAAATTGACAAAATAATGGACAAGACCAAACCGGGAACGCTGACCTACAAACTTTTACTGGCGCATTTCACCTACAAGTATGAAACGTCAAAAATAATGGGATTTGACAAAGTATTTGTACACATGTCTGACAAGTATTTTAAAACCGGAAAAGCCAATGGCATATATGAAGACAATGATATTGTGCAAAAAATTACCAAGCGTGCCGATAAATTAAAGCCGCTATTGGTTGGTGCTACTGCTCAGGATTTGTTTATGACAAAGGCCGAAGATTTTCCGAAGTTAAAAGCCATGGGATTTGAAGACGCTAAAAACAGCGAAGAAATGACCAATGTTTTTTATAAAAATGTTGATCAGGTTAACAAAATGTTTGTCAAGTTAAGCGAAGTCAAAGCAGAATATACCGTTCTTGTTTTTTGGGATGTTGATTGCGGTCATTGCCAAAAAGAAATCCCGATACTATTGGAACAGTATAATGACTTGTTAAAAGAAAAGAAAGACGTAAAAGTATACAGCGTTTACATGCAGCACGAAGTCGATAAATATCTGAAATATATAGCCGAACACAAGTTGCCTTGGATAAACGTTTATGATGGCGCGCATTATAACAATGCTATTGAGAAGTATGATGTTTACTCTACGCCTGTTATTTATATCTTAGACAGAAATAAAGTTATCAAAGCCAAACGCATTGATGCTAATCAGTTAAAAAACATGATTAAGGCAATAGATTACGAAACAAAAAATGGAAAATAGTAGCAACAAATGAAGTTAGAAACAACTCGGATTTCAATAGTTGCCCTTACTAAAAACCAACTGGAAAATTACCTTATAGCCGATAATATTCTTGAAAACGAACTTGGACTTACTATTATTCCTATTCCAAGAACAATTAATGACAGGGTAAAAAATGCTATCACCACAAAACTATTGCCTGCCATTAATGAATCTCCAAAAGACAATTTATTGTACACTTTTTGGACAATAATAGACAAAGCACAAAACTGCATGATTGGAGACTTATGCTTCAAAGGTCCGCCAAATGATGATGGAGAAATTGAAATCGGATATGGAACTTATCCTGCATTTCAAGGCAAAGGATATATGAAAGAAGCGGTAAATCAAATGGCGCTCTGGGCTTTTCAACAGGAAAATGTCAAATCTATAATTGCAAAAACTGACCCTTCAAATATTGCTTCACAGCGTATATTGGAAAACAATAATTTTTTAAATTTAGGTCAGGAAGGCGAATACATTACTTGGAAATTGAATAACGATTGACTGGGAACTATTCTTCTAAGTTCATATACTTCCCTTTCTTGCTACCTTCATACATTTCGTATTTTACCAAACGCGCTTCCAGACTTCCGTTGAAAAGCTTGATTTTACGTGATGGTCGTAGTCCGACAAATTTCAAGGCTTCCAGATTTGCCGTGATAAACCAGGCATTAGTATTCGGATAATTATTCTTTAAAGTATCGCCAATTTCTCTGTAAAAACGTTCCAACTCAATATTCAAACGTTCACCGTATGGCGGATTGAAAACCATTTGCAATGGTCCGGTATTTTCTTTTTTACTGTCAAAAAAGTCACCCTGAATGATACTTACATAGTCGTCAAGATTGGCATTCATAATATTGTCTTTTGCTTTCTGAACCGCACTTGGCGCTTTGTCGTAACCAATAATGGTATGATGGAATTCACGGGTTCGTTTCATCAACGCATCGATAATCTGGTCAAACAAATCGTTATCCCAATCGTTCCATTTTTCGAAAGCAAATTCTTTTCTGTTGATGTTCGCCGGAATATTGCAGGCAATCATTGCGGCTTCCGCTAATAAAGTTCCCGAACCACACATTGGATCCAAAAAATCAGAACTTCCATCCCAACCCGAAAGCAACAACATTCCTGCTGCAAGTACTTCGTTAATCGGAGCAATATTCGTTGCCGTTCTATAACCACGATGATGTAACGAAGCACCCGAAGTATCAAGTGCTACCGAAACCTGGTCGCGGTCAATATGAATGTTAATTCTTAAATCGGGGAAATCCTTATCAATGCTTGGGCGTTGCCCTGTTTTCTCACGGAATTGGTCAACGATAGCATCTTTTGCCTTTTGCGAAACAAACTGCGAGTGCTTGAAATTATCAGAATGAATCGTAGTATCAATCACAAAAGTTTGGCTTTCGCCGATATATTTCGACCAATCAATACCCTGAATGCCTTTGTATAAATTCTGGTCATTCGTCGCTTTGAAGTAATAAATCGGCTTTAATATCTTCAAAGCTGTACGCAACGACAAATTGGCTTTGTACATAAAACCCTTATCCCCTTTGAAACTAACAGCACGCGTTCCGATTTCAACATCCTGCGCGCCTAATTGCTGCAATTCCTTAGCTAATATTTCTTCAAAACCAAAAAAGGTTTTGGCAATCATTTTAAAATTCTCCATATCCAATAAATTCATCGGCAAAAATACACTAAATTTGCACGTTCAGAATTCATTTGAAAAGAATAAATGTCTACACCAGAAAATCTAAAATCTCAAACTACAAATACAAAATCAGAAAATTGGTATTCTTCGTGGTTTGATACGCCTTATTATCACATCCTTTACAAAGACAGAAACTATCGTGAAGCGCAAATTTTCATGGACAATCTCACGCATTATTTAAACTTGCCTGAGAAAGCAAGAGTGCTTGATCTGGCTTGTGGCAAAGGACGACATGCTATTTATTTAAACCAATTGGGATTTGATGTTGTTGGTGCCGATTTATCTGAGAACAGTATTGCTGAAGCCAATAAAAACAAGAATGACACGTTGCATTTTGTGGTGCATGACAAGCGTGTACCTTTCAATGAAAAGTTTGATGCTATTTTCAATTTGTTTACCAGTTTTGGCTATTTTGAAAACAGAGAAGACGATATAAAAACTTTGGTTGCTATTAAAGAAAGCCTGTCAGAATATGGCTTTGCCGTGATTGATTTTATGAATTCACAAGTCGTGATTGATAATTTAATTCCAGAAGAAACCAAAGAAATAGACGGAATCACTTTTCACATCAAACGCTTTGCAATAGATGGTTTTATCATTAAAGAAATTGATTTTGAAGACAAGGGAGAAGCTTTTCATTTTACCGAAAAAGTAAGAGCCTATACTTTGGAAGATTTCCAGAATATGATGAACGAAACCGGGATTTATTTATTGGATACTTTTGGTGATTATAAGTTGAAAAAATTCCACAAGAATACGAGCGAACGTTTAATAATGATTTTTAAATAAAGTGGATTTGGTTATTTGTGGATTTGGTTATTCGAAAGCCAAATAACCAAATAACCGAATAACCGAATAACCAACAAATGAATTACTTATTACCTTTACTGTCAGTACTTATCGGTTATTTAATTGCCTTGTTGCTTAAACCAAAAGCAAAGAAAAACCTAAAACTGTTATTGGCGTTTAGCGGTTCTTTTTTATTGTCGTTAACCGTCATGCATTTGCTTCCTGATGTGTATGAAAGTGACAACAAAAGCGTTGGGATTTTTATCATGTGCGGAATTCTATTCCAAATCATTCTGGAGTTCTTTTCCAAAGGTGCCGAACACGGACACGTTCACGGACATGATAAACTGACACAAATACCTTGGTTACTTTTTATCAGTTTGTGTATTCACGCTCTATTAGAAGGTTTCCCTGTTGGACATCATCACGATTTAGCTTACGGAATTGCCATTCACCACTTACCTATTGCCATTATCTTAACAACATTTTTTCTGAATGCGCAGTTAAATAAAATAGCACTGTTTATCTTCATGCTAACTTTTGCCATAATGACGCCATTAGGAACTTTAGTTTCTGATAGTCTTCCAATACTCAACGAATACTACACTCAAATCACCGCTGTTGTCATTGGGATTCTATTCCATATTTCCTCCACCATTATCTTTGAGAGCAGCGAAGGACATAAGTTCAACATCGCTAAAGTTTCGATGATTATTTTAGGAATTGTATTGGCGAGTTTTTTATAATGTTGGATGTCGGTAAATTATTGGTAAGTTTACGCAGACTCAAGTCTAAAATGTCCTTCCTTAAAAATTAAACTAACCAATACATGAAAAAATTCCTTTTGATTGCATTAGCATTATTATCCAATTTTGCTAACGGACAGACTTTTACGAAATATGTTGACAATACGCAAAGTAATGGTCGGGGATTTGCCTATACTTTAACCATTCGGATTTCTTTATTGAGAACTGCTGCCAATTCTACAATAAATTCGGCCGCAAATGGCACAGAATATTCCGTAGAATTAGTTAAGGTCGATGTTGACAAAAATAAAGGTTGGTATCAAAACGGCAAATTTTATAGCTGCTCACAGCTCGAAGGCATTTGCAATACTATAACGTTTAGCAGCATTCATTTGCAACTGACATACAATTGTCAAGGTAAAGTGCTTGAGAGTAATTCAGCCACTTTTTATTCTATTGGCGATACACAAACTATGGCTCTTCAGCCTAAATCTGTTGGCGGTTCAAGTTGTAATTCTCCAACTGCTTCGGGAATTGGTTGGGTAAGTATTAGTGATAATGATACTGCCAGTAAAATTAGTTCTATACTTCAAAAATCAAACAGCGGAAATTCCAATACCACTTTAGGAAGTAATACCAATCCCGGACAAACGAAAGTTAATGGTGTACCTGCAAACACTTCCGGCAATGATCCTTTAGCACATTTCAAAACAGATGGCAAACCAGTTAGCAATCCTATGGTCACGAAGACAAGTAGCGGCTCCGGTGCGGTCGACAGTTTTACTAAAGGTTATCAGCAAGGCCAGCAAATAAGCGAAGTAGCGACTGGAATTGTAGACCTGTTTGCGCCAACTCCGGCACAATTACAAAGAAGGGCAGCAGAAGCAGCAGAAGCCGAAAGACAGAAAAAAGTTAGTGATGATATTGAAAGAGAGAATAAAGAAAAACGATTCGGAACGTTATATTATTATCCCTTAATAGACAGAGCAACAAATGGAGATATAAACGCGCGAATGATTTTATACCTTTCAAGTTATGATTTGTGGTGTACCAAATTCGTCCCAAAAAGAGAGGAATGGTTTAATCATGCCTTTAAAAACAAGAACTTAGATGCTATCATGATAATGTCAGATATGGAAGCCAAACTAGGAAAAGAACGCACTCCTTATTTAAAAGAAGCCGCCAGATTAGGCAGTCTAGATGCCATGGTAGAACTTGGCAAGTGGTATGACAGTAAGAGCTTTACTTATAGTGGTGTGAAAAGTGTGGCAGGAGAAAACCCGGAAAAGGCAATCGCGGCATTTACAGAAGCAGCTGACAAAGGCAGTCCCAACGCAGCGTATTATTTAGGCATGATTTATAAGTATGGTATAATCGAAGATCTCTCAACAGGAGGAATTAAGAATTTTAGAAAAAAAATGCATGTGTCCTATGCTATCGCTCCCGATGAGCAAAAGGCTTTTGAATGGTTTTCGAAAAGCTTACAACCCGATTATATAACCTCATTGTATTCAAAAAAAGAATGGTATATGAAAGGTTCTTATTTTGAAAGCAAAACGTATTTAGAATTAGCCAGCATGTACAGAAAAGGAAAAGTGATTGCCAAGGACAAGGATAAAGCTAAGTCATATGAAAAATTGCATGAAGAATATACTTCCTATGAAAATGAAAAAAAACGTAGAGGATTTTAGATTAAACCAAAAGCAAAAACTTTGTAAATTTAGCCTATGGAAACAACCCGTAAAATAGTATTAATAATTTTATGTCTGGTAGTTTTAAGCTCGTTTACAGTAATCAATAGAGAATGTCCGGAATGTGACAAACTCGAAAGACTTGAGCTAAAAGCTTTAAAGGCAAATAGTATTGGGAAGCAATACACTTATGATTTGTCAGGTTTAAAAAACTGCAATAAAACCAGCATTAAATATTTGGGGATTGTCCGCACCAATACAGGAAAACAGTATAAGATTCTCACTTCCTTTTTTGTATTCAAAACCCATGTTGACATATGCCATGGCACGAGCAATATCAAAATATATGACATAAAAAACAAATTTTTTGGCTACTATTATGTTGGTTATCCAGATAATTTGCCCGATTATCTGAAAAATAACAAATTGCTTTATTCAACAAATTCAGCAGACTGCAATTTAAGAAAGACAAGAGTAATTGATTGCAGCAAAGGCTTACCCAAACAATTTTTTATTAACTGTTCAAAAAATGGTGGTGATATATATAAGTTTAGCCGCGGAGATTAAAATAGGCTTATGCCAAAAGCAAAAATCTTAGTACCTTAGCCACTCTGAAATAAAAAAACAATTTATGGGATTATTTTCTGCATTATTAGGAAACGCCGGATCAGTTGATCAGGAAACCTTAGTTAAAGAGTATCAAAAACTACTTATTGAAGGAGAGCAAATTGAATTGGGATTCAAGCTTATCCGCGATACTTTTATTTTCACGAACAAACGACTTATTTTGGTTGAGAAACAAGGAATTACTGGAAGCAAAATCGAATACAAATCTATTATCTACAAAAGTATTTCAAGATTCAGTGTTGAAACTGCAGGAACATTTGACCTTGAGGCTGTGTTGAAAATCTGGGTTTCAAGCGAAGCAAATCCAAGTATCATCAAGCAATTCAATAAATCGGTTAATGTATATGATGTCCAAAATGTATTGGCACATCACGTTTTAAGATAATAAAAAATGAATTTTACCAAAACCACCGAACAATCCTCACACTACGAACATTTAGAAAAAATGTCGGTTGCCGATTTGTTAGCCAATATCAATAAAGAAGATAAAACTGTTCCACTTGCGGTGGAAAAAGCATTGCCACAGATTGAAGCATTGGTTGCCAAAACCGTAGAAAAAATGAAACTCGGCGGAAGGCTTTTCTATATTGGAGCCGGAACTTCAGGAAGATTGGGAATTGTAGATGCTTCGGAATGCCCACCAACCTTTGGTGTTCCGTTTGATTTGGTTAACGGACTTATTGCCGGTGGTGACAAAGCCATTCGACGTGCGGTAGAAAATGCCGAAGACGACAAACTTCAGGCCTGGATTGATTTACAGGAACACGGCATAACGGACAGCGATGTTGTTATAGGAATTGCCGCTTCAGGAACTACGCCTTATGTTATCGGCGGTTTGGAAAAATGCAATTCAAAAAACATTGTTACGGGCTGCATTACCTGCAATGAAGGAAGTCCGATAGCGTTAACCGCAAAGTTTCCGATAGTTGTTGTGGTTGGACCTGAATTCGTAACCGGAAGTTCCCGTATGAAAGCAGGAACCGCTCAGAAATTAGTGCTGAATATGATTTCTACCACAACGATGATTCAGCTTGGGAAAGTCAAGGGAAACAAAATGGTTGATATGCAATTGAGCAATGACAAACTTGTTGATCGTGGCGTGAAAATGATTATGGGTGAAATTCCGGTCGAGTATGAAAAAGCAGCTGAATTGCTAAAAGAATTTGGCAGCGTTAGAAAAGCGGTTGATAATTACAATAAATAAACACTATGAAAAACTTACTTTTAGTATTTACATTACTATTTGGATTTACTGCTTTTTCACAAGGACTTACCCTTAAAAAAACCACGTCTGTTGAACTCAAATTAGAAAAAGGAAAAATCTATCAGAACAATGAACAGATTCCGAGTTATCAGGTTAAGAAAATATTAGCTTCTAATTTGCATGCGCTACATCTTTATAAGCAGGCAAAATCAAAAGAAGGAATTGGTGCAACGCTGCTTGGATTAGGAGTAACGCTGTCAGTTATTGATTTGGCTGTCGGTTTGTTTTCAGATACAAAATATCCAACTGCACTGACCTATGCCGGTGTTGGCATGGTTGCAGTCTCTATTCCTGTCTTATCCGGAAGGTCAAAAAAGATTGAAGAAGCTGTCAAATCCTATAACGACGGACTAAAAAATACGGGTTCAGTAGATTTTGACTTAAACGCAGTGGCCAATCAAAACGGAGTCGGAATCCAAATAAAATTTTAAAATGCCTCTCAACAAACAACTTTTAGACAAAGGAATCAAGTATATGCTTTATGCATTGCCACTAATGTTTATTGGACCAAGCGTAATTTATAATGCGTTTATCAATAAGCAGAATGTTTGGCATTATTTGGTATTGGCTTTTGGAATTGCATTCTGTTTTTTAGCCGTTTATTTTATGTTTAAGGGAATCAAAACACTAACCGACGCACTTTTTCATCATGATAAATAATATTTATTTAGAAAGCATCAAAAAGCAACTTCTGTATTATAAAACTATAGGAGAAAAAGCAATCGAGCAATTGGAACCTGAGCAATTATTCGTTTCTGTAAATGAAGACACCAATTCGATTGCGGTTATTATAAAACATCTTTCGGGCAATATGCTTTCCCGCTGGACAGATTTCTTGACTACTGATGGCGAGAAAGAATGGAGAAATCGAGATAGCGAATTCGAAGAAACTATCAATACCAAAGAAGAATTAATGACTAGTTGGAACAAAGGCTGGGATTGTTTTTTCAACGCTATCAATTCGTTAACTCCTGACCAACTTGAAACCATTATTTACATTCGCAATGAAGGCCACTCCGTGATGGAAGCCATAAACCGTCAGTTGGCGCATTATCCGTATCATATTGGTCAGATTGTTTTTTATGCCAAAATGCTAAAGCAAACCGAATGGAATTCGCTATCCATTCCGAAGAACAAATCGAATAGTTATAACGCTGAAAAATTTGCCAAAGAAAAAAGCATTAAGAATTTTACGGATGATGAATTAGATAAACTAAAAAAGTAACTAAGGCGCTAAGGTACTAAGGTGCTGAGTTTTTATTTCTCAACCTTAGAGCCTTAGTGACTTAGAACCATAGCACCTTTAAAAATGAAAAAACTAACCTTACTCCTATTCACATTTTTACTCGTTTCCTGCTCGGAAAAGGAACGCAACTGCCAGGATTTCAAAACCGGAAAGTTTGAATTTACACAGGACATTAATGGCAAAAAACATACATCAACTTTTACACGTACAGAAAATCTTCAGATTGAAACCTATAACGGAAAAACCGATTCGGCTTCAGTGCGTTGGGTAAATGACTGCGAATTCATACTGCAGAAACTGCATCCGAAAAACATGGCCGAAGAAAAAGCTATCAGCATGAAAATTTTGTTTACTGAAAAGAATAGCTATACTTTTGAATATTCCTTTGTGGGAAGCAACAAAAAATCACGTGGCACTGTAACAAAACTAGATTAAACACAAACCAACTTATAAAACATGGAAATTTTATTTACGCCAAATGCCCTGATGGCACTCCTTACACTGACTTTTCTTGAAATCATTCTCGGGATTGACAACATCGTTTTTCTTTCTATCGTTTCCGGAAAATTAAAAGCCGAAGACCAGCCAAAAGCAAGACGTGTTGGGTTATTGCTTGCCATGGTGTTTAGAATTATCCTGCTGTTTGGAATTACATGGGTAATGGGTTTAAAGGAAGTGCTGTTTCATGTTGACTGGGGATTTTTTGAAGCCGGAGTTACAGGACAAAGTCTTATCATTTTTGGTGGTGGCTTATTCCTGTTATACAAATCGGTTTCCGAAATTCATCACAAAATGGAAGGCGAAGAAGAAGGCACAACTGGCAAAGCCAGCAATAGTTTATCTGCAGCCATCATTCAGATTGCGTTATTGAATATCGTTTTTTCTTTCGACAGTATCTTAACGGCCATCGGAATGGTAAGCAACGCCGAACCTGAACAAGGTGGATTTGGACATGCCGGCGCGTTGATTATTATGATTTTAGCGGTAGTGATTTCAATTGTAATCATGATGATTTTTGCCGGACCGGTTTCTAAATTCGTCAACGAACATCCAACGATACAAATTCTTGGTTTATCATTCCTGATTTTAATTGGTGTGATGCTTATTGCCGAAGGTTCTCACCTGGCACATTTTAGATTTGGTGCCAATGTCGAAGTCGGAACGATACCAAAAGGTTATTTATACTTCTCTATTTTCTTCTCTTTATTCGTGGAATTCCTAAACCTGCGAATGAAGAAAAACAGAAAACCTGTCAAGCTGCATAACAACAAGATTATCGACAGGAAATTAAAAGATGAAGATGTAACGAATTAGGAGCGAACGGTTCAGAATTTATCAGTAATGGCAATTCCTGCTGTGCGTTACAATAAAAAAGGCTTTCGATTTGAAAGCCTTTTTATTTTCTCTGCCATCAGGGCTAGAAAGTTAGCCATTTGTAATCTTTTTTATATATTAGCTATGGATAATGTATGAGTGTCATGCTTATTAATTAGTTGTAGGCAATTTCATAAACTTCACTGTAACCATGAAGAACTTAACTATCGTAATTTTAATAATCTTATTAGGTTGCGAAAAATCACAGAAAGTTGTTACAGCTAAACCGGATTCTAACGGTTCAATAAAAATTTATTCCTGGGAAGAATACGAAAAAGTGATACGCAAAAATCCGAAACAAAAAATTGAAATTATTGACACTATTTGCCCTTTTGAAATTAAAAAAGCAAAACTTGATATTAAGAAAAACAAATTAGTTCTTTATTCTTATGATTGTATTGCAGGAACTCTAGATGAGCTGAACATAGTTATTAAACCTTATGGTATGATTGCGAAAGAGGGAAAAAGAACTTGTACAGGACCACCAAAAGGTTTAAATTATTTTTGTTATGAAGATGTAATGAGTAAAGAAATTGAAGATAGATACGGGCAAAACTGGATTGATTCAATGGAAAGAACTGCTATAAAAAATTATGTCATTAAAAATCCAAGTAAACCGTATTTTGAAGCTGGAAAGGATTTAAGGGATGAATATATTAAGAAATAAAACTGCCTACAACAGCCGTTTGACAGACAATTTCTCATAAAACAAATGACCACAGACTCGAAAATATTCCCAATTCTAACAACTGAAAGGCTAACACTTCGGCAGCTTTCAAAAAGTGATGCTGAAGAAATATTGCGATTGCGTTCGGACGCAGCGATAAATAAATACCTTGACAGAAAACCAAGCAAAACACTAGACGATGCCTTGAGTTTCATCAAAAGTATAATTGACAATGAACTTCTATATTGGGCAATTACAAAGACAGGGGAAGATAAACTTATTGGTACAATTTGCTTATTTGACTTTCAGAATGATATTAATAAATGTGAAATTGGATACGAGCTCTTAACGGAATATCAGGGTCAGGGAATTATGCTCGAAACGGCAAAAAAAGTTATTGAGTATGCGAATCAAACACTTGGAATAAAAACAATTGATGCAGCAACGCATAAAGAAAATCAAAGCTCAATTAAACTGCTTCAAAAAATAGATTTTAAACAATTGAACGATGTTAACGTCGAGAATGCGGATTTGATTTTATTTAGACTGATTCAGAACGTTTTAGATAATTAATGCTACCTTTAAGCTTAAATTCTAAATATTATGGAACCAACAACACCACAATTTGATCCTGTTAAATACAAAAACACAACTCACGATCAGTGGCAAGAAGCAGCCGATGCCTGGTTTCGGTGGAGTCCTACACTGAATAAGTGGCTTGGTAATGCTACTGAAAAAATGCTTGCTATGGCAGGCATTAGCACCGGACATCATGTCCTTGATATCGCTGCAGGTGCAGGTGAACAATCTATAACAACAGCCAAGAAAGTTGGTCCTTCGGGTGAAGTTTTAGCGACCGACATTTCCTCCAATATTTTGGAATATGCCAAAAAATTGGCAGAACAAAATGGGTTAAGTAATATCAAGACAAAAGTAATGGATGGTGAAAACCTGACTCTTGATGATGAAACATTTGATGCCGTTATTTCCAGAGTTGGGCTTATCTATTTTCCTGACCAGCAGCGGGCATTAAAAGAAATGTTGCGGGTACTTAAACCAGGCGGAAAAATAGCAGCTATTGTTTATTCAACCCCAGAAAAAAATAAGTTTTTCTCAATTCCTGTTTCTATTATTCGCAATCGAGCAAAATTGCCACCACCTTTACCGGGACAACCCGGACCTTTTAGCTTAGGTGCCGAAGGCGTTCTCGAAAAAGCATTTGAACAGGCTGGATTTATAAATGTGAAATCAGAACTTGTTGACTCGCCTTTACAGCTTCCGTCAGCAAGTGCGTGTGTGCAATTTGAAAAGGAATCATTTGGCGCCTTGCATCAAATGATGAGTAATTTAACCAACACTGAGAAAGAAGCTATTTGGGAGGAAATTGAAAGAGAACTTCAAACGTTTGAATCTGAAACGGGCTTTACCGGACCATGCGAAATGATCGTAGCCGTTGGAGAAAAACCTTAATCTATGAAAATTAGTGCATCAGTAAAAAGCGCTTTTCAACTTCATGAAGTGACTGTTGAAACAGAAAATAAAGTAAAACCCATTTCGATTAGTCCGAAACCCGAAGGTTTTGGCTCGTCAATTAATGGTGGTGAATTACTTTTCCTGTCGCTGGCTACTTGTTTTTGCAATGATTTATATAGAGAAGCCAGCAAAAGAAATATGAAAATTGATTCCGTACAAGTTATTGTTTCTGGAGAATTTGGAAGCGAAGGTGAACCAGCTAAAAATATCACTTATGAAGTCGACGTTAAAGCAAATGACCATTCAGATGCCGAAATTTGGGACTTGATAAAAACTGTCGATAAGCTTGCTGAAATTCATAATACGCTGCGGCAAGGAATAAATGTTGAATTAAAAAAATCCCGCCTCTGACGGAGTTTGTCATTTGAAATCTTGGGCATTTAATAATTCAGGCTGACTCCCAAACCAAATCCCATATCACTGTCATAATGCGTTGTTACGCCAAAATTGCGTGTGAAGATATAACGCAGTCCTGCCATATATTCCTTATCGGTATTCCACATCAGACTCATTCGGAGTCGCTTTGAAACCGGAATATCCATTCGTTCAAATTGGAGTCTGAAATTACCATCAGTAAACAATTCAGCCTGCGCCTTAATAAGCATTGGAAGTGTGTATTCGATACCGATACTCAATACGGAACGATTGTCTTTGGTATTGGTTTGATTGAACAGGTTTGTTTCCATTTCGCCTTCATCCATTTTGCGGTAACGCCAATCGAAACCTACAAACGGCATAATCCATTGCATCTTATCAATATAGCGTCCAATATGGGTTTCGGTTTCATAACCATGCATGTCAGTATAACCCAATCGCCATTCTGTGCCTATGCTCCAACGGGTATTTGCAATCATGAAATGACCGTCATTTCCATTTGTCGCAAAATCATTTTCAGTCATAATGTGAAATTTCCTGTCGTCAGCGAATAATTTTCGCTGTGCTAATTTGGGATTTGGGATTTCCGGATTTGGAGGCGAATTTTCATAGGAGAAGATTCTTCCCATACCAGCCATCATATGATAAAGAATATGGCAATGAAAAAACCAGTCGCCACTTTCGCTTGCTGCAAATTCTAAAGTATCCGTTTCCATCGGCATGATGTCGATGATGTTTTTAAGAGGTGAATAATCACCCTGACCGTTTAGTATCCTAAAATCATGACCGTGAAGATGCATGGGATGGCGCATCATTGAATTGTTATGAATGACCATACGCACGATTTCTCCTTTTTTAATTAGGATTCTATCGGTTTCCGAAACCACTTTGTTGTTTAGGCTCCAAACATAGCGGTTCATGTTACCAGTCAGTTCAAATTTCAATTCCTTTATTGTTGTGCCCTGTGGGAGATTAGTTTTGGTTGGTGATTTGAGCATTGCATAATTCAATGTGATAATTTCATTGGAATGTTCGTTGTCATTGGCATGAGTTTCATCACCTGTAACTTCAGGATACATTACGGAATTCATATCCATTTGGTTGTAAGACATCTTCATTCCCATATCATCCAAATCACCATTCATCTTCATCATGTCATTCATCATCTTCATTCCTTCAAAATACTTGAGCTTTGGCAAACGAGAAGCTGTTTGCTTTATGCCATCACCTATAAATACAGAAGTTGATTTTGTCCTGTCTTCAGGTGTTGCCAATAATTCATACGCCTTTTTATCGTCAGGAATAGTAACGATAATATCATAGGTTTCCGAAACGGCTATGAGTAACCTATCTACTTCAACAGGTTCTACATCATTGCCATCGCTGGCAACAACCATAATCTTTCCACCAGCATAGGTCAGCCAGAAATATGAGGAAGCCCCACCATTTGAAACTCGTAAACGGACTTTATCACCACCTTTAAATTGAGGAAGTGAGGATTCATTTTGCCCATTAATCAAAAATTTTTCATAATAGATATCACTGACATCCATGGCATTCATTCGCTTCCATTCATTAATAATCTTTGTTTTAAAATGGCCGCTTCTTATCGCTTCAGCATAACTTTGGGTAGTTCCTTTTTTAATGGCAAACCAATCGGTAGCATTGTGCAGCATGCGATGTACGTTTTCGGGTTTCAGGTCTGTCCATTCACTCAAAATAATCGGAACAGTAGGCAAATCATCAATTCCATTCCGGAAGGTTGGATCTTCATTTCTTTTGTTCATAATAAAAGAGCCATACATTCCGATTTGTTCCTGTAATTCGGTGTGGCTGTGATACCAATGTGTTCCGTTTTGAATGATTGGAAACTTGTACAAATGCGTTGTATGCGGCTTGATAGGCAGCTGCGTCAGATTTGGAACACCGTCATACTGATTGGGCAAAAACAATCCGTGCCAATGCAGCGAAGTATCTTCATCTAATTCGTTATGGACATAAATTTCAGCGGTGTCGCCTTCGGTAAAGGTTAATGTGGGCATTGGAATCTGGCCGTTGACAGCTATAGCCCGTTTGGGTTTGTTTCCAAAATTAACTATCGTATCCCTAACATATAAGTCATAGCGGACAGTTTTTGGTGGGTCATTCTTTTTTGAAATAATAGTAACCTTAGGCTTTGTTGCAGTTGTTACTGGTGGAATGCTGTCTTTTTTAACATCCATTTTTTTTGGAGCAACAGGTTTTGGCTGCGGAAAAGCTACTTTTTTCTTGACCGACTTTGGCTTTTCCTTGGTCAGATTCATACCGCATTTCGGACACTTTCCTGGTTTTGTGACATGGATTTCCGGATGCATTACACAGGTATAAAAGGTTTGCTGTGTTTGTGCATTTGCAAATGAAATTATGAAAAATGATACTAATATCAGCAGTATTTTTTTCATTTTAAATTAGATTAAGAATCATTATTCCACTCATACCAATCATTATAGCATCTTCGATGATAGTGACTTGGCTCATTGGTAAATTAAAAACAGCTCCTAAACAGGCACATTGTATTTTTCTTTTATTCAAAACTGATTGTAATACGCCTATTATGCTAACTGACATCACGATAAAAGTAACTACATTGGTAAACAGTGGATTGAAATCAATCAGGAAAGCGATTCCCAGGCCTAACTCTGTAAACGCATAGATATAACCCCAGATTGGTAACCGTTTTGCTATTACGTCATACATGACATAACTTTCAACAAAACCTTTTAGGTTTAATAATTTGAAAAAGGAAAATACCAAAAAGAAAGCCACCATAAAATGACGCATCCACTCCATGCTCCTGAAACTTTCATTTTTGAGCTGAATAAGTAACGTTACTAATCCAATATAAAAAAATATGAGCAGTATAGGTTTGTAAGTTTCAAACCAACTCTTGGCCTGTTCAGTAATTTCGCTGTGATTAATTGCCGAAATACTGTATTTTGGATTCAGGTTCTTTTGCAAATCTGATAATGCAACGTGTTTGCTCATAGTTATCGTTGCAGAATTATCTTCTTTTGAAACGCTGACATCCGTTACATTTTCAGTCATAAGCAAATCAGATTTTACTTTTGCTTCGCAACTTGTACAGGTCATTCCAGTTATTTGATATTTGTGTACCATTTTTAAAATTTTTAAATATTATTAATAATGACACAAAGTTCCCTGATAAAAATTTTTCAGGTTTGCACAATTTTGGGTTTGATTTGCAAAATTTACAAATCTTCAATCTGCTTCCGCTTTATGGATTTTAAGTTTTTGAAATAGGTAGGCGAAAAACCGGTTGTTTTCTTGAATTGATTGCTTAAATGTGAAACGCTGCTGTAGTTTAAGGAATATGCAATTTCACTTAAAGAGAGCTCATCATAAATAATCAACTCTTTTACTTTTTCAATTTTCTGATTGATAAAGTACTTTTCAATAGTTGTGCTTTCTACTTCCGAAAAGAGGTTACTTAAAGTGGTGTAGTCTTGATGCAATTCTTGAGAAAGATAGTCGGATAAATTCGTTTTTAAATTATTGCTTTTATTCTGAACTAAATCGATGATTAATGTTTTAATCTTATCAATCACTTTACTTTTCTTATCATCAATTAAATCAAAACCAATACTTCGAAGCTGCTTTATCAATTCCTTTTTTTGATGTTCTGCAATATCATTTTTCACTTCAACTTCACCCAACTCAACGGAAATGGGTATTATTCCAATATTTTCAAAAACAGATTTCACTACCATTTTACAACGGCTGCAGACCATATTTTTAATATAAAGTTTCATAAAGAGAATTTAATTTTTAAATAAAAGTGAAGTAGCCATCAAATAATTAAACCTTACTATTGGTATAGCAAGGTCAATACTTAGTACAAAGAATATTTGTTTTTTTTTATTTGGTTTCTCCAGGTACAAGCTCTGTTAAAGCCATGCCACATTTGGAACATTCATCGTTCTGTTTTCCCTGCACTTCCGGATGCATGGAACACGCATAAAGTTGCGCTGGTAATGTTTCCGGCTCTTCGTTAACTGTATCTTTAACTACTTCGACTTTCTCAGTAGCATTATCATCGGAAGTAACGGTTGTTGTACTTCCTTCACTTTTTTTAGTACAGGAAACCAATACTAAAGCCATTATTATGGCTGAAATGAATACCCTTTTCATCTTAATTGAATTTACTTGTAGATTAATTTCTACAGTATAAATATACAACCCTTTGTTTTATATATAGTTATATAATTACAATATTAAATTCTAATTGATGTCAAATTTTATCATAGTAGTTACTCCAAACTCAAAGTTATTTGTCCATCATCGCCTGTTTCTGTCTGTATATCATCCGAAACATCCGTTTCGTCGCTGACTTCCATTTCTTCTGCCGGTTCAGGCTCAGGCTCTTCATAAGGCAATGATTCCAATAGATTCACTTGTTTTAGCTTATCTGTTGTCAGTTGATTTCCTAATGCCTTGATTCCTTTTACCGCAATGAATTCTTCCAGGTTTATCGTTTGGTTATCCTTTTGTACGCCTTTTACTTTGGCGTAAATAATTTCAGCCATTGGGCGCCAATCTGTAGAAACAATTTCCAATTGCGACTTTTCGTGTTCAGTAATAAAGATTTCTTCCTTGTTTTCGTTTTCGACCAAGAAACGCTTGATAAAGTAACGCTCCTTTTCACCATCATAATAAATCGCAGAAATCGGTTTGTTTGGATTCCATTTTTCCATCACCACGATATCTTCATCAAAATGCGTCGTCAGTTCCGGAATAATAGTTTTCAGTTTTCCGGATTGATTGATAAGCAATAATCTGTCATTTGGTCTGAATTCGCCAAGCAACTCACCTCTTCCATCTACATTTAATCTTTGAACTGTATCATCAAACCAGACTTTTCTCGGACGCAAAGTCGAAATTCCTTTTTCCTTTAATTCAATTTTCTTGATTGGATATTTGGTTACCGTATTTCCGCGTGAAGCTCTTCCTTTGATAGCAATATCGGCAAAATCCAAATCCCATTTCAGTTTCTTGATGCTTCCAACCTGACGCAGTAAAACCGTAATAACTTCGGCTTCACCGTTTGGATTATGCGAGAAATACAAGACTTGCGAACCTGCTTTTTCTTGAGTCAAATCGTAAAACTTATCACGTGTAACGCCCGAAACATTAAAACGTTTAATGAATGTCGAACCATTTTTTCCGTCACGATAAATCATATTGTAAATGGTACGCTTGTCGTTCTTATCAAATACCGCAATATGGATGATGTCTTTCCCAACAAACTTCTTGTCATCCACTTTTGAAATCATCATTTTTCCGTCACGCAGGAACACAATCACATCATCAATATCCGAACAATCGGCTACATATTCGTCTTTCTTCAAACCGGTTCCAAAGAAACCTTCTTCTTTGTTTACGTAGAGTTTGGTGTTTCGCAAAACCACTTTAGTTGCTTCGATATTGTCAAAACTTCTCAGTTCCGTTTGACGTTCACGGCCTTTTCCGTATTTGTCTTTTAGCTTTTGGAAAAAGTCGATAGCAAAGTCGATGATATGAGCCAAATGATGCTTTACTTCTTCCATTTCTGCTTCCAGTTTGGAAATTGCATCATCCGCTTTATCCGAATCAAAACGCGTAATACGAATCATCGGAATCTGCGTCAGCTTTTGCAAATCATCATCATTGATTTCGCGCACAAACGATTTAGAAAAAGGTTTGAAACGGTCATACATATACACATAAAGTGTTTCTCTGTCGGAATACAATTTGAAATCGATGTACATTTCCTCACGAATGAAAATCTTTTCGAGCGTAGCAAAATGCCATTTGTTTTCGAGTTCATCCAACTGGATTTCCAACTCACGTTTTAGCAAATCAACCGTTCTGTTTGTTGAAATTTTCAACATATCAGAAACACCAATAAACAACGGTTTATGATTTTCAATTACACAGCCTAATGGCGCCACCGAAGTTTCGCAGGCCGTAAATGCATAAAGCGCATCAATAGTTTTATCAGGAGAAACGCCTGGCGGAAGATGGATTAAAATCTCTACTTCGGCAGCCGTATTGTCTTCTATTTTTTTGACTTTGATTTTTCCTTTTTCATTCGCTTTCAGTATACTATCAATCAAAGTTGAAGTATTGGTTGAAAACGGAATCTGGGTAATCACCAAGGTTTGTTTATCCAATTGTCCAATTTTGGCACGCACACGAACACGTCCGCCACGCAAACCATCATTATAATTGGAGACATCTGCAATTCCAGCTGTTGGAAAATCAGGGAATAACGTAAATGGTTTGTTTTTTAAAACCTTAATCGAACATTCAATAAGCTCGATGAAATTGTGTGGTAGCACTTTCGTGGATAAACCAACCGCAATTCCTTCTGCGCCTTGCGCCAATAACAACGGAAACTTAACCGGAAGATTTATTGGTTCAGCACGTCGACCGTCATAAGACATTCCCCATTGGGTAATTTTTGGAGAATATAAAATATCGTGGCCCAACTTAGAAATACGCGCTTCAATATAACGCGAAGCTGCAGCGCTGTCACCTGTGAGGATATTTCCCCAGTTTCCCTGCATGTCGATAATCAAATCCTTTTGACCAATCTGAACCATTGCATCACCGATACTCGCATCACCGTGTGGATGATACTGCATGGTATGTCCAACAATGTTCGCCACTTTGTTGTAACGCCCGTCATCAAGTTCCTTCATCGAATGCATGATACGACGCTGTACCGGTTTGAAACCATCTTCAATGGCAGGAACAGCACGCTCTAGAATTACATAGGAAGCATAATCCAGAAACCAATCCTTGTACATTCCTGTAACTTTGGTAATGGTATCTTCGGGATTGACTTCTTCATGATCGTAAAAATGATCACCTGAACCTTTGAGGTCTTCAAAACCTTCATCGGCAGCGTCATCAAACGATTCGTTGTTTTCGTTCTCGTCTTCGTTTGGAATTATATCGTCTTCTTCGTCGTTGTTCATTTATGCTGACTATTCAGTATCTTTTAATTAATTTTTCTCCACCACATCCAATTCCACTTTCAAATTATTGATAATGAAAACCTGTCTGTCCGGTGTATTTTTACCCATATAGAATTCAAGTAATGTCTCAATTGACGTGGCTTTATCTAACATTACCGGATCCAATCGGATGCTTTCACCAATGAAATGCTTGAACTCATCAGGTGATATTTCTCCCAATCCTTTGAATCGTGTGATTTCAGGTTTTGGTTTTAGTTTTTCAATCGCATCAACACGTTCCTGGTCGCTATAGCAATAGATGGTTTCCTTTTTATTTCGCACACGGAATAACGGCGTTTGCAAAATGTATAAATGTCCGTCCTTAATCAACTCAGGGAAAAACTGCAGGAAGAATGTAATCAACAATAAGCGAATGTGCATACCGTCGACATCGGCATCGGTAGCGATTACGATGTTGTTATAACGCAAATCACCCATGTCTTCTTCGATATCCAAAGCGGCCTGTAGCAAATTGAATTCTTCGTTTTCGTAGACGATTTTCTTTGACATTCCGTAGGAGTTCAAAGGCTTTCCACGTAAACTAAAAACCGCCTGAGTATTCACATCACGGCTTTTGGTAATCGAACCCGAAGCCGAATCTCCCTCGGTAATAAACAATGTGCTTTCTAAACTTCTCGGGTTTTTGGCATCGGTTAAATGCACACGACAGTCACGTAGCTTTTTATTGTGTAGACTTGATTTCTTTGCTCTGTCTTTCGCTAATTTACGTATTCCTGAAAGTTCTTTACGTTCTCTCTCGGCTTGTAAAATCTTGCGCAGTAATAAATCAGCAACTTCAGGATTTTTATGCAAAAAGTTATCAAGTTTTGTTTTGATAAAGTCGTTTACGAATGTACGCACCGATGGCCCTTTCGGACCTATTTCGGTAGAACCCAATTTGGTTTTTGTTTGTGATTCGAAAACAGGTTCTTCTACTTTTACTGCAACCGCAGAAACAATTGATTTACGAATATCCGAAGCTTCAAAAGGTTTGTTATAAAACTCTTTGATGGTTTTTACAATTGCTTCGCGGAAAGCACCTAAATGTGTTCCTCCTTGTGTGGTATTCTGGCCGTTTACAAACGAATGGTATTCTTCTGAATATTGTGATTTACTGTGTGTCAAAGCGATTTCGATGTCTTCGCCTTCCAAATGAATTACCGGATACTGCATATCATCTTCCGAGATGGTTTCTTCCAATAAATCTTTTAGTCCATATTCTGAGAAGTATTTTTCACCATTATAATAAATCGTCAAACCACGATTTAAATAACAGTAATTTTTGAGCATCTTGATGATGTACTCGTTACGGTATTTGTAGTTTTTGAAAATGGTTTCATCGGCAACGAAAGAAACTTTGGTTCCTCTTCGCTTGGTTGATTCAACTATATCTTCTTCGATGGTAAGATTTCCGGCAGAGAACTCAGCCGCTTTTTGTTGGTTGTCACGAACCGATTCCACACGGAAATAATTGGACAACGCATTCACCGCTTTGGTTCCCACTCCATTCAGACCTACCGATTTCTTAAACGCTTTTGAATCGTATTTTCCACCGGTATTCATTTTGGAAACTACATCAACAACTTTCCCTAACGGAATGCCACGACCGTAATCGCGCACAGAAACCATTTTGTCTTTGATGGTTACTTCAATGACTTTCCCTGCACCCATGACAAACTCATCGATACAGTTGTCAATGGTTTCCTTGAGAAGAATATAAATACCATCGTCTGGTGAAGAACCGTCACCGAGTTTTCCGATGTACATTCCGGGACGCATACGAATGTGTTCCTTCCAGTCTAACGAACGGATATTGTCTTCTGTATATTGATTTTGATCTGACATTTGAAAATTATCGAGTTGGTGCTAATATAGTGGAAATCGCATGGAAATAAAAGTATAAAATCAGAAGTTATTAATAATGATATTGACAAAAAATAGTTGGCATTATTCAGTAGCAGTTGGCAGTTTTTGAGCATAAAAAAACCTGTAGAATTTCTACAGGTTGCTTTTTTTAATGTGAATTTATTTTATATCAAATGAATAACCTAAAATCAAGTTTAGTGAATTTGTTTTAACTGAGTTCCCTCCGGATACATTCACTTTACTGGTATTGAGCAACCCGAGATTTTCTCTAAGCTCAATGGTAATTTCCTGATTGTTTTTAAGTTTGAAATTTTTACCGAAACCCAGAACCAAACCGGCATCTAACTTTTTATTTGAACTTGTTGTGTCATCAGTAGAGTTGTAGTAATCTTCATGTGTTTGAGATTTTAGCAAATAACCAACAAATAATCCAGCATCAGCATAAAAACTTTGCTTAGCTCCGATTTTATATTTCAATACTATCGGAAGCGTAATATATTGATAATTAGCTTCTGCATTAAGGTTCCCAATAGCAGGATCTTCAGGATTAGGAATAAACCCACTGGGAGTTCCGGCTGCAGTTTTTCTGTCGTAAGACAAATTAGCCAATAGAGACAATTTATCTTTGAGTGGATATTCCACAGAAACTCCAACTAAAAAATCAAAACCTGCATCGAGTTCTTCTGCAGCTTTATTGCCTCTGAAACTGGAATAAGTCATCCCGCCGTTAACTCCGAGTCTAATTTTACTTTGAGCAAAAATACCATTGCTTACCAAAGCAACTAAACAGATTGTAAATACTAATTTCTTCATAAAACGAATTAAACGTTAAAACGGAAATGCATCACATCACCGTCTTTTACAATGTATTCTTTACCTTCTACTCTCAGCTTTCCGGCTTCTTTAGCTTTTGCTTCTGAACCTAAATTAGAATAATCGTCAAACGCGATAACTTCGGCACGGATAAATCCTTTTTCAAAATCAGTGTGGATAACTCCGGCCGCTTTTGGTGCTGTATCGCCAATGTTTATTGTCCACGCACGAACTTCTTTAACTCCGGCTGTGAAATAAGTTTGTTGTTTCAAAAGTTTGTAAGCCGCACGAATCAAAACTGCTGAACCTGGTTCTTTTAAACCTAAATCTTCCAGGAACATTTGACGTTCTTCATAGGTTTCTAATTCGGTTATATCCGCTTCAGTTCCAACAGCCAAAACAATAACTTCGGCGTTTTCATCTTTTACTAATTCACGAACCTGATCCACATATTTATTTCCGGTCGCAGCCGAATCTTCATCAACATTACAAACGTATAAAACGGGTTTGTTGGTAATCAATTGAAAATCTTCCAATAAAACTTCTTCGTCATTGCTTTGAGCCGTAACCGTTCTGGCTGATTTTGCCTGTAATAACGCTTCACGGATTCTGTCTAACAAGGCTTTTTCAGTTTGCGCTTCCTTGTTACCTGTTTTAGCCGCACGATTTACTTTTTCCAAACGTTTTTCAACAGTTTCCAAGTCTTTCAACTGCAACTCAATATCGATGGTTTCTTTATCGCGAATCGGATTTACATTGCCATCAACATGGATGATATTATCGTTATCAAAACAACGCAACACGTGAATTATTGCATTACATTCTCTGATGTTTGCAAGAAATTGATTTCCTAAACCTTCACCTTTGCTTGCTCCTTTTACCAAACCTGCAATATCAACAATATCAACAGTTGCCATCTGAACACGTTCCGGTTTTACCAATTCTTCCAAACGGTTTATTCTTGGATCAGGAACATTTACCACACCAATATTTGGTTCGATAGTACAAAACGGAAAATTGGCACTTTGTGCTTTTGCGTTTGACAAACAATTAAATAAAGTTGATTTCCCTACGTTTGGTAATCCTACAATTCCTGCTTTCATTTTTGATTTTTGTTATAAAAAGTGTGCAAATATAGCGTAATAAAATCAAGAAGCAAAAAGCTTTTGGAAGAGGTTTGACAGCTGATTCTTAATCTTCGAAGGAAGCAATTATTTTCTGCTCCTCACGGGTAGATGTTAGTCCGGAAACATCCCAGTAATTGGTTAATATGCTGTTCTTTTTATTGTACAATGTTTTGTCCTTAAAAGCCTCATAATCTTTGTAAGTGAAGGGTTTATCATTGAAATGAGTTACTACAAAGCAATTCTTAACTTCGATATCGGTTGTTTTCTTTCTTTCAATTTTTTCAAAACCGATTTCTTCTTTTGAACCTATTAAATAATATTCGGAATCTTCAATTCTATAAATTGCTTTAAAAGAAGATTTATAAATATTTTTAGATCCAACAACTTTCTTCTCTTTAACATTGGCGAGTGTAGTTGGAGAAACTATGGTACTTACTTCTACAATCAATTTTTTCGTTCTGTCGTAAAGTATGGTGTAATCATCACGCAAACCTTTATTACCTTCTGTGGGAGTTACAACCATTAAATTATAATCAGAATTGGCGGAATAGGTTTTAATCAAAAAATCATATTTTGACTTGCTGTCAACATCTAAAAGAGGATTAAGGTATTTAAAGTTATAATAATTCTCCATGATGTTATCCAGATTGTACCCCAAGGCATCATCTCTGATTTCATCATTTAATAAACCATAAGATCTGTTTTGCTCAATTAAAATTGTGTTCTTAAAATTTTTATCATTTCGATATAATTGAAAATTCAGCAGTCCGTCATTGTAATAAGCATAATTCCCATTGAGCTTTAAAAACTCTCTGGAATAGACTTTTAATCGTGCCGGAATCGTTAATTTATTTTTGGAATTATGAACCAATTCATTCAGTATTTTTTGGGGATGCTTTTTGGTAACAATGATTTCGTCCAAACCGTTCACATTGTTTTTTAAATAAAACACATTAACTTTCTCTTTCAGGAGTGTGGATCTTAATTTGATTTCGTTATAAGCGGAATGAGTTGCTTGTATTGTAGAAATCCCTTTTAAGACAAAAGTAACTTTTCCCTCTGCGTTGCTTAACAAAGTCTGTTTTGTTTTTGCAATATAAACGGTTACATCTTCTATAGGGAGATTGGTGTCGAAATCAATTAATACAATTGTTTTCTCGACGTTTTGAGATAAAACGCTGTTGCTGAATATCAAAAGCAATAATAGAATTATCCTTTTCATATCATAAATTTGGGGTAAACAAGTTTAATAAAAGACAATTACAAAAACAAATTTAATCGACTAAGTGTTAAATACTTATGAATTTTTCGGTAATTTTCTTAAAAAACCAATCAAAAAAATATTAAATTGCAGGACTAACATCAAACCAAACATTTATGAAAAAAATTACTTTACTATTATTGGTTGCACCGATTTCGGTAGTTTTTGCTCAAAATGAGCCCACCGGAACGAAATCGGATTCGACAAAAGTTGAGGCACTACAAGAAGTACAAATTGTAGGTTCCAGAAATACCAAACGAACGGTTGTAAATTCGGCTGTACCAATCGACATCATTAATGTAAAAGATGTCACAACACAAAGTGGTAAAATTGAAATCAACGAATTGCTTCAATATTTAGCACCTTCATTTAATGCCAATAAACAATCCGGTTCTGACGGAGCTGACCACATTGACCCGGCTTCATTAAGAGGAATGGGACCAGATCAAACTTTGGTTTTAATCAATGGAAAAAGAAGACACCAATCTTCGTTAATCAACTTATTTGGAACCCGTGGTCGTGGTAACACCGGAACCGATTTAAATGCTATTCCCGCAACCGCTATCAAAAGAATAGAAATTCTTCGTGATGGTGCGGCTGCACAATATGGTTCTGATGCTATTGCGGGTGTAATTAATATTGTTTTAAATGATAATGTCAATGAATTCAATGGGGCGATTACAACCGGAATTTACAGAAATGATGCCGAAGGCGATTTTCTTCCTGGAACGCCAAACACGCCAGGTTTTCGATTAGACCAAAACGGAAACGGAAACTCTTATGGAAAAGACAAGAACTATGATGGTTTTTCGGTAAAAGCCGGAGCCAATTATGGTGTTAAAATTGGAAAGAATGGTGGATTTGCAAATTTCACCGGAGAATATTTGTCAAAAGACAAAACTCTTCGTCCTTCTTTTGATTTCAGAAAAGGTTTTGGGGATGCCGAAATCAAGAGTTATAATCTGATGGCAAACATACAGATTCCGCTTTCGAAAAGTATTGACTTTTATACTTTTGGTGGAAGAAATGATAGAAATACTGATGCCTATGCTTTTACCAGAAATGACGGTGAAAGAGTTGTAGAATCAATTTACCCTGGTGGTTATACGCCAAGAATCACTTCAAAAATAATTGATAATTCTGCCGCTTTTGGTTTTAAAGCCAAGGCTGGTGACTGGAAAATTGATTTAAGCAATGCTTTTGGTCAAAATAAATTTGATTATACCATCAAAGGAACTCTTAATGCGAGTTTGGAAGAACTTTCTCCAACCGAGTTTGATGCCGGTGGGTTTAGCTTGACCCAAAACACAACTAATTTAGATTTTTCGAGAAACTTTAAATCGGTTTTAAATGGTCTTAACTTTGCTTTTGGTGGTGAATACAGAATAGAACAATACGATATTACTGCCGGAGAAGAAGGTTCCTGGGCAACTTATGATACCAACGGAGATCCGATTGACCCAACCATTACTCCACCAACACAGTTCGCTCCAATTGATCCTGTTTCGGGTAATCCAAGACCAGGTGGTTCTCAGGGATTCCCTGGCTTTAGTCCACAAAATGAAGTTGATGAACAAAGAACCAGTGTTGCCGCCTATGTTGATGCTGAGTTAGATGTGTCTGATGAATTCCTTTTAGGTACAGCATTTCGCTATGAAAATTACAGCGACTTTGGAAATACACTAAACCTTAAAATGGCATACAAGTATAAACTTTGCAATAATGTAAGTTTAAGAGGTTCGTTTAGTACAGGGTTTAGAGCACCATCTTTGGCTCAAATATACTTTAACACAAGTTTCACCAACTTTAATGCGAGTGGTGCCTCTGAAGTTTTATTGGCTGCCAATGGAAGCGCGGTTACTCAAGGTTTTGGAATTGATAAATTAAGAGAAGAAAAATCAAGAAATGGTTCTATAGGTTTGACTGGTAGATTCGGGAAATTTACAGCAACTATCGATGGTTATTTAATAAACGTAAGCGACAGAATTGTGCTTACCGGTTATTTTGATGCTACTGCATTAAACATGGGTGTTGATTCGGCACAATTTTTTGTGAATGGTGTAAGCACTGTAACGCAAGGTATTGATGTTGTTATGTCATGGAGAAATACTTTTGGAAGCTCTAAATTTGGCGCCACATTAATTGGAAACATCAACAGCATGCAGGTTACTCATGTAAATAACGGAACTTTAGACAAGGAAACTTTCTTCGGAGCACGTGAGATTGCATTCTTAAAAGCATCTGCACCAAATAATAAGTTTGGTTTAAACTTAAACTATGAAAGAAAATGGTTTGATATAGGAACAGCATTCACCCGATTCAGTAAAGTAGTTCTTGTGGATTATGCAGGTGCGGACAATGTTTACAATCCAAAAATCGTAACCGATTTAACGCTTGGATTCCAAATAATCAAACAAGTAAAATTGACCGTAGGAAGCAATAATTTATTCAATGTTTATCCAACGAAACAAGACGAATCCGGAAATACAGAAGCCGGTGGTTATTGGGATGCCGTTCAAATGGGCTTTAACGGAGCTTATTACTATACCAGACTTAGTTTCAAGTTCTAATTTGATTACAATATAACGAATATAAAACCTGAGTTAACACTCAGGTTTTTTTTATGTGAAAGGTATAACTTAAACTCAAAATGATGTAACGTCATTCAAGCTGTTGGAAAGTAAATTTGTATCATACTAATCATTAATATAATTATTATGAAAACTATAATTCTGGGAGCAGCTGCTCTTTTACTTTCATTGAACATTCAGGCGCAAAATCAAAACAAGAAAACCGAAACAGTAATAACAACTACAACGGTAAAAGACGATAAAGGAGAACATAAAGTTGTTAAAAAAGAAGAAATAAAAGAGGTTCAGAATATCGAGCTCAAAGATGTGCCAAGCGGGACATTGAATACGGATATTCAACCTACACCAACTCAGGCAACGGTAACTACTAAAGTTAGTGTTGACGGAGATGTAAAAATTGTTGATGTTGACCACTCTGCCTATTACTCCTATAACGGAGAACGATATCATGTGCTTGCTGACAAATCCGGTTATAAAGTTACGAGCCCAAATGCTATTTCATTATTGAGAAGAACATCAAACAATAATTACATCTATAAAAACAAAGATAAATTTTCGGTTGGCCACTTTGATGCTAACGGAAACCTAGTTTTAGAAACCTATGATGAGAAAACGGATAAGATTACCGTTGAAGTATTCAATTTGCAGAAATAACAGTGTGCGTTTGAATGAAAAATCCTGAGTCAAAGCTCAGGATTTTTTTATTTATTCATTGTGTAGAAATGCTTGTCTGTTGAGAAGTGTTTCTTCGCTTTCGACATGATTGTCATCGGGAACACAACAATCTACAGGGCAAACAGCCGCACATTGTGGCTCTTCGTGAAAACCTTTACACTCGGTACATTTACCCGGAACGATATAATAAATATCATCCGAGATTGGCGTTTGTGCCGCATCCGAATCTACTTCGGTGCCATCAGGCAAAATTATTTTACCTCTAAGTTTGGTTCCGTCTTTATATCTCCAATCGTCTGCACCTTCATAAATCGCAGTATTTGGACACTCAGGTTCGCAAGCACCACAGTTTATACATTCGTCCGTTATTATGATTGCCATTTCTTTTTCATTTTAGATAATAGAACATAGAGAATAGAATATAGACAATTATTTGTCTTTTCTCTTTATTCTATTTTCTATTATCTTATTTTTGTGCAAAATTACAATCAAAACCCTTCATAACCAAATCTAAATGGATTCTATTAACGTTAAATTATCCTTTGTTGAACTAGGAAAGTTTTTAAGCCAATTTACTTTAGCCGAACAGCTTGAAGGTAATGATGTACTTCATAACGATTTGTATTTTGAAAAATTCAAAGACTTATTGGCGCTTTCTCAATCACACAACGGATGGTTTACACCTGAGCAGGTTTACTTTGCGGTTCAGTCCTGGGCAGAAGCGTTGGCTGAAGACAATTTAAATGAATGGTTGTCAAAATACGACTTATCAGAGGTGAAGCAAAAAACAGTTGCTTTGATTCTAGCCGGAAATATTCCTTTAGTTGGATTTCACGATTTTCTTTCGGTCTTGATTACCGGTCATAAAGTATTGGTAAAAGCTTCTTCTAATGATCAGCATTTGATACAATTTCTAGCCAATTATCTGATAAGTGTTGAGCCAAAATTATCTTATTACATTTCATTCACCGATGGAAGATTAGAAAACTTCGATGCCATCATTGCCACCGGAAGTAACAATACCGCGCGCTATTTCGAATTCTATTTTAAAGACAAGCCGAATATCATTCGCAAAAACAGAAACTCGGTTGCTGTCTTAAACGGAAAAGAATCGCATGACGATTTGGTAAATCTTGGTGAAGATATTTTTAGGTATTTTGGATTGGGTTGCCGTAATGTTTCCAAACTTTTTGTGCCAAAAGGTTACAGCTTTGAGGCTTTCTTTAAAGCAATTTATGAATACAAAGACGTTATCTATTACGAGAAATATTCCAACAACTACGATTATAACAAAGCCGTTTTCCTAATGAGTAATTTCAAATTACTCGATAACGAATTCCTGACGCTGAAAGAAGATGCAAGCTACGCCTCTCCTATTTCATCTGTGTTTTATGAATACTACGAAGACATTGCTGATTTGCAAAAGCGTTTGACAAACGAAGCCGAACAAATTCAGTGTATTGTTTCGAATGATTTGATTTCAAATTCGATTCCTTTTGGACAAACGCAGCAACCTAAACTTTGGGATTACGCTGATAATGTGGATACTTTGAAGTTTTTGCTTTCGATATAAAATTCAAAAACTATCGTATCAAAGAAAAATGCCCGCGATAAATAGTTTCTTTATCGGTGGTTCTAATTATTTTAAACCAATAATCGTTTGCCGGTAATTCTTTTCCGCCATGTTTTCCATCCCAACCTACACTATTCTTATCAAAGAAAGTAATCAATTGCCCATATCTATCATAAATTTCAACATTGATTGAAAATTGAAATTGCGACATTTTTATTCTCCAAAAATCATTTGTCCCATCTCCATTTGGTGTAAAATATTTTGGATAAGCTAATACATAAAACTGGGCAGAAACAGTAGTACAATCAGCCGTATTATCTTTTATATAAGCATGATAAATGCCGCTATCTAAATTTTCAAAATAATTACTGCTCTGATAATGTATTCCATCCAATGAATAGCTGTAATTTCCATCATAAGGTAAAATTGTAACGGTGTTATTTTCTGCCAAATCATTAACTTTTATTTCGGTAATTACTGGTGGATAAACCATTGTCAGATTAAGGGCAACAATTTCAAAACAACTGTCATTATCTGAAAATACTCGAATAAAAACAGTTTGGTTTGTAGCTTGAAAATTAGCAAAATTTGAAATAGAATTTTGATCATTCAAAGCATCAGCATGTGAATTGAAATAGGAAGCTGAAAAATTACTGCCAGATGAACCTGTAAAATAATGAACATACTGAGACAGATTTACAATTTCAGTATCGTTTTTATCAGCATCACAAACAGCTGCCGTGTAATTATCGGTTAACAACATCATTTGATGCACTGAAAAAGAAACACGATTGCTCTCGCAGTTATTATCATTTTGAGTAACGTAATACGTTGTGTTTGGATTAACATAAAGACTATCGCTAACACTTTCTTCATCCAAAGCGCTAAGATAAAACAATAAGTTTTGTCCTTGAATATTCAAATTTGAGAGTTGCAATTCCGGAAAAAAACAAGGCTGTTCAGCGCTAACTATTGGTGGGCTTGACTGTGGCAAAATGATTATCTGCAAAGGAAATCGTCCAATATTAGCACAACTATCTACATTGTTTTCATAATAATAGGTTTGACCATTTGTTAGCTGAAAATTATTGGCTAATGCAGTACTGGAAGTCATTGAACTATAAAAACTTATATTTGGACCGCTATCTTTTATATCGGCAATTGTTGGATTGGGATATGCACCTGAACAAAACTCATAAGTATCCCCAAAAAAAGGTATCGATTCACAATTTTTAAGTTTTAAAACAAAACCTCTAAAATCGTTAAAGAAAAGACCTGTGTCAAAATTTTCAAACAATTCCGGAATTAAAATATGCTGATTAGAGACATGTGGATCAAAATCGGTTGTCTTGTTAAAAGTACCACCAATCAAAATATTATCATCAGAATCAGTATGAATTGCATAAGTATAAACACTGTTTTGTGCCGTATTTTCATAAATTCTTTTATAATCAACAAGATCTCCATCTGAGGCTACTTTTAGTATAACCGTATTGGCAGTATTGGTTGCTATAGTCGTATGATTTGCAAAATTAAATTCGGTGTTATTTCCCGATTTTACCGGAATAATCAATTCGCCAAGACTATTAAAAGTAAAATCTCCTATTTCCTGCTCGCCTCTACCATACATTGGAATATTCCAAATATGGTTTCCATTGACGTTAATTTTAAACAAAACCAACTCATTGTCTAAAACAATTGGTAGATTTTCAACAAGTCGGTTATTAAATTCTACAGAAAATGGCGCTGCATAATTGGCGAAAAAATAAATGCCATCTGAATTATCAATACGTATTTGAGATACTGAAAAATCATGAAACTCTACAATCCAGCTTTCATCACCATTTGGAGATAATTTACTCACAAATTGACTTGTCTCATCATCTTGCAAAGTTGTACTTCCATAAACAAAACGGTTAGTATACGAACCTGTGCAATAAATATTGTTTTGACTATCGCAAGCAACATACCCAAAACCATTATTACTATTACTACTTTGATTGTTAACTGTTTTCTCCCAAATACTATTTAGATTCGTGTCTAATTTGGTTATAAAACCCCATTTTTGTTTATAGTCACTGGGAATAACAGTATCATATTCCACAGTGCATCCAACAGCAATGATCATATTGTTATGGTCTTTTACTATGTTACTGATTAGTGTGTCTTTAAACAATTTGGCATTAATATAATTTCCATTTGAATCTAATTTATAAATAAACCCGTAAACATCTATAGGAGTTAAATTTTCGTGAGTTGGAGCAAGAATATTGGGAAGCAATGGATTAGGCGGATTGGAATTGAAATATAAAGTAGTGGCGTGTGGAGTAGCTCTACCACTTATTATTACATTTTCATTTTCATCTAATATAATTGTGTTTATAGCATAGGCAGCCATTCTCAATTCTTTTACCCATATAACTTGTTTGTTTTCATTAAGTTTTGCAACAAAACTAGTTGTTGATGTCATGGTATTACGAACAAATCCGGCCTGACCATCTCCAAAATCAATATTTCCATCAAGCCATCCGGCTATATAGATATCATTATTGCTATTCGTTATTATTTGTTTTACAATTCCTCGTGGCAAACTTGGATTTAGATCGGTTCCTTTAGTACTATATACCCACTCGAATTCCTGTCCGAAGAATTCCTGCGGAATACAGACTAAGAATAACAAGCATAATAGCTTGATTAATTTAAAGTTGAATTTTATTTTTTTTGCCTTTTTCAATAACCAATTTTTATGAATACAAAGTTTTATCTTTTTTTATTTATAATAGCTTCTAAACAAATATACTAACTTTTAGTTAGACTTAAAACACATAAGTTTTTTCTTCTATTATTGATAAGTGTTAATTCATTGATACAAAATTGTGTCAATACTATTTTTAATCATAAATTCGCCAAATAATTGTTATAAACTAAAACGTTTTCGTTAATAACATCGTTATAATATTGCCAATTTCTAAACGTTTTTTAAAAAGGGGTTTCCGAAATTTGCAACTCACAAATTAGAAATCTGTCACCATGAAAAAACATAATTACAGTGCTGGTCCATGCATTTTGCCACAAGAAGTATTTGAAAAATCAGCTCAAGCCGTTTTAAATTTTAATAATTCTGATCTATCGCTTCTTGAAATTTCGCATAGAAGTAAAGACTTTGTTGCTGTGATGGATGAAGTTAGAGCTTTGGCTTTAGAGCTTTTAGGATTAGAAGGAAAAGGATATCAGGCTTTGTTTCTTCAAGGTGGAGCAAGTTTGGAGTTTTTGATGGTGCCATACAACCTGATGAAAGTTGACGGAAAAGCCGCTTATTTAGACACCGGAACCTGGGCAAACAATGCGATTAAGGAAGCCAAACTATTTGGTGAAACAGTTGTGGTTGCTTCTTCAAAAGAACAAAATTACAATCATATTCCAACTGATTATACTATTCCAGCTGATGCAAGTTATTTTCACTGCACAAGCAACAATACGATTTTTGGAACCCAAATGAAATCGTTTCCAAAAACTAACATTCCTGTAGTTTGTGATATGAGTTCGGATATCTTCTCAAGAAGTTTAGACTTTACACAATTCGATTTGATTTATGCAGGAGCACAGAAAAATATGGGTGCTGCCGGAGCGACTTTAGTAATTGTAAAAGAGGAAATCCTAGGAAAATCTGGAAGAACTATTCCGAGTATATTGGATTACGAAAAACATATTAAAGCGGAAAGCATGTACAATACGCCTGCAGTTTTCGCGGTATATACCTGCCTATTGACTTTGCAATGGTTAAAAGCTCAAGGTGGAATTGCTGCTATTGAAAAAGTAAACGAAGCTAAAGCGAATTTACTTTACACTGAAATTGACAGAAATCCATTGTTTATTGGAACAGCTGATAAAAAAGACAGAAGTAATATGAACGCTACGTTCCTATTGGTTGACGAAAAGAATCAGGAGACATTTGACAAAATGTGGAAAGAAGCCGGAATATCTGGTATTGCCGGACATCGTTCTGTTGGTGGTTACAGAGCTTCTATGTACAATGCGCTGCCATTAGAAAGCGTACAGGTTTTGGTTGATGTAATGAAGAAACTGGAAGAAGTTGTAAAACAAAACGAAGTTACAGTTTAATAGATAGCCCTAGCCCCGATTGAAGCAAGCTACCATGTAGCGCGGAAAGCGGGAAGCAGCTCCTGAAAATAATTAAATAATAATGAAGAATGAGCATTAAGATGAGATTGCTTCGTTCCTCGCAATGACAATAAAAATGAAAGTATTAGCCAACGATGGAATTTCTAAAAGCGGAATCAAAGCATTAGAAAAAGGTGGTTTTGAAGTGATTACAACTAAGGTTGCACAAGAGCAGGTAGCCAATTATATCAATGAACACAAGGTTTCTGTTATCCTTGTGAGAAGTGCTACCAAAGTACGTAAAGATATTATTGACAATTGTCCGAGTCTGAAAATCATCGGTCGCGGTGGTGTTGGAATGGATAATATTGATGTGGACTATGCTCGTGAAAAAGGATTGCACGTTATTAATACGCCGGCATCTTCTTCTGAAAGTGTCGCCGAATTGGTATTTGCACATTTGTTTACAGGCGTTCGTTTTCTACAGGATTCAAACAGAAATATGCCTTTAGAAGGTGATACCAATTTTGATGGCTTGAAAAAAGCCTACGCTAACGGAATTGAATTACGTGGTAAAACCTTAGGAATTATTGGTTTTGGACGTATTGGTCAGTCGGTTGCAAAAATGGCACTTGGACTTGGAATGAAAGTAATTGCTGCCGATAAATTTGTAGATAATGCCGAAGTAAAAGTAGATTTCTACAACGGACAATTCATCAATGTTGAATTTATCACTGAACCAATGGAAGATGTGTTCAAACACGCTGATTTTATTACGCTTCACGTTCCAGCACAGGAAGGTTATGTGATTGGAAAAGATGAGTTTCTACAAATGAAAGATGGTGTTGGTATCGTGAATTGTGCCCGTGGCGGTGTAATTGACGAAGTAGCATTGATTGAAGCTTTGGACTCAGAAAAAGTATTATTTGCCGGATTAGACGTTTTTGAAAATGAACCAACTCCGGAAATTCAAATATTGATGCACCCAAAAATTTCTTTGACGCCACATATTGGTGCGGCTACTTTGGAAGCACAAGACCGAATCGGAACTGAATTGGCAGAACAGGTTATCAGTTTGTTAAAAGCAGAAAAAGTATAATATAACATAGTAATGTTTTGAAAACCACGCCATTCGCGTGGTTTTTTTGTTCCCCATATGTGAATCATATAATCTTTATCTTAATTAGTACAACAATATATCCGTTGTTTACCATCAAATTTGTTAAGCAGAATTAATTAAAATTCACAGCTATGAAAACAAAAAAAAAATTAGGTATTTGGATGGACCATTCTAATGCGTGCTTAATCGAATTTTCTTCAGAAATAAAAGAAACTGAAACTATTTCTTCTAATTATACTTTTCAGGATAAGGGAGAAACACTTGAGCGTAGTGAAAACATAATGCACAATAAGGAGCAGCACAAACAAAATACATACTTCAAGAATATTGCGAATGTTATCAGGGGATTTGATGAAATAATTTTATTCGGGCCAACAAATGCAAAAATGGAGTTGCACAATCTTTTAAAGGAAAATCACCTGTACGACTCTATTAAAATTGAAGTCCAAAATACAGATAAGATGAGTGATAAAGATCAGCATACTTTCGTTCGGAATCATTTTAAAAAATTTGCCGTCTATAACTTTGAATTATAAATCTAACCAAGCTAAGCGTGGTTTTTTTATATGTTAAAGTTGGAACAAGTAGTGTTTGTTTTTAGTAATTTTATGCAAACTAATTAGCCATGAATTCGAAGATTATTTCATCCGTTCGCCTTTCTGGCTCGGGTCACGAATACCGAAAAACAACAATGTGCGTGAGTAAAAAGATAATTGTTCCACTACTTCTAATTGTTGCTTTAGCTTCCTGTCATTTCGATAAAAATATTACAACAAAAGCAAAAACATCAGACGCTCCAAAAGCTTCAGATGTTGTCAGGATTGCCAATGATTCCTTAGAATATGAAGTCATTATTATTGACGGTGGATTTAATTCCTGGCTATACGGTAACGCCAAACCAAGAGGTTTTTATTCGGAAAGTTATTTAGAAAGCCGCAATCAGATTTTTGTTTCGGAATGGAACCGCAGAGCAATGCAGCCACAACGTTTCAATCCGAATCTATATGAAATGCAAATCAATTATGACAACAACATTCATTACGGTTATGAAGTGAACTATTTGATATACAACTATATGATTTATTTTCAAATTGCCAACAAACAACAGTTGGGCGGATTTGCTCCAAGACCATAAATTAAGTAGCTTTGTACAACTTTTAGAATAAATGGCAAACTTCAAAGAACGTTGGAATATTAAATCAAATTGGCAGGTTTTTGTCATTATTGTAGTATTTGCAGTCACCGGTTCAACCTCAGCCTATCTTTCAAAACCCATCTTAGCTTTTCTCGGAATCAGCAAATCCAATCCTTGGGAATATTATCCGTTATACATTATCCTTATCTTTCCGGTATATCAGGTGTTGCTTGTAAGTTTCGGATTCCTGTTTGGACAGTTTACTTTCTTTTGGGCTTTCGAAAAGAAAATGCTTCGTGCTTGTGGCTTAGGATTTTTGGTTAATAAAAAAAGAACCCCCAAATAAACTGAGGATTCTTTCATTCAAAAAAACCTAACAACTCTCTTTATTTATTTCTCTTTCTTAATTAAGCTAAAGAAATCATTCCTATTTTCTTTTTCATTAAAAATTCCACTGTATTGTATCGTTGAAGTAAAACTACTTTCATCATTAATTCCTCTACTCGAAACACATAAATGCTTGGCTTCCATAACCACAATAACATCTTCAGTTTCTAAAGCTGTTTTAAGTTCATTAAAGATTTGCATAATCAAACGCTCTTGAACTTGTGGTCTTCTTGAGTAATAATCGACTATTCGGTTCAATTTGGATAAACCTATTACTTTTCCGCTGGAAACATAACCTATATGTGCTTTTCCAATAATGGGCAAAAAATGATGCTCACAAGTAGAGTTGAAACTGATATCTGCTTCCACCAACATTTTATCATATTGATATGTATTTTCAAAAACTGATATTTTTGGTTTGTTGGCTGGATTCAAACCTGAAAATATTTCCTGAATAAACATCTTGGCTACCCTGTGTGGCGTTCCTTTCAGACTGTCATCGGTCATATCAAGTCCAAGCTCTTCCATGATTTGAAAGAAATGGTTTTCTATGGCTAACATTTTATCTTTATCTGATTTTTGGAAAGCATCAACACGTAAAGGTGTCTCTGCAGAAGTCATTTGATGATTGTCTCCGATCATTTCAAATAATTCTTTTTCAATGGTACTGTTCATAAGAATTAATTATTTTGTTTAACAAATGTAGAAAACAATTAAACAAAATAATTTAATTAACACAACTTTAAAAATTATTCAAGCATAAATAAAAACTATACTATTCAATAAAAGAAAATACTTTGTTACTTTGTGAAAAATTCATTCTAATGATTATTGCCAAAAATATCCATAAATACTACGATAGTTTACATGTTTTAAAAGGCGTTGATTTACACATTAAGCAAGGTGAAATTGTTTCCATTGTTGGAGCTTCAGGTGCAGGGAAAACGACTTTGTTACAGATATTGGGCACACTCGACAATCCTGCAAAAGAAAGTGATACATCACTTGAGATAAACAAAGAAAACTTATTGATAATGAAAGACAAAGCATTATCTAAGTTCAGAAATACACATCTTGGTTTTATATTCCAATTCCACCAATTGTTACCCGAATTTACCGCTTTGGAAAACGTTTGCATTCCCGCCTATATTGCAGGAAAAGAAAAAGCTACAACAGAAGCGGAAGCCAAAAAATTATTGGATTATCTTGGCTTATCCGACAGAATAAACCACAAACCAAACGAGCTTTCCGGCGGTGAACAACAACGTGTGGCGGTTGCCCGCGCTTTGATAAACAAACCGGCTGTTATTTTTGCCGATGAACCTTCCGGAAATTTGGATACAGCATCTGCTGAAAACCTGCATCAGTTGTTTTTTAAATTACGAGATGAATTTGGGCAAACCTTTGTTATCGTTACCCATAACGAGACTTTTGCCAATATGGCTGACCGAAAGTTGGTCATGAAAGACGGACTAATCGTTTGATGGTATGATACTAATTCTACTTAGTTGGCTTTATATTTTCTTCACAGCATTTAGCTTTGGTATTTCCTTTTCTAAAGCGCTTCGCATCAGGCAGTATGATATTATCACAACCACTATTTTAGGATTATTCCCCATTACACTTTTGGCTACGATATGGGCGTTCTTTGGTCCGATTGCTATTGCGTTTCATGCTATTTTAATTGTACTCTCTATTCTTTTTTGGTACCGTAACAAAGCGGTTTTTATTTTAATTTGGCAGACGACCTTATCCAAAATCAAATCGTTCTCGTTTACAGTTAAAATACTGTTTGCCTTCAGTAGTTTATTGATAATCGCACAAAGTGCTTCTTTGCCTTTTATCATTGATAACGAAAGCTATTATGTCCAAACCATCAAATGGCTCAACGAGTATGGCTTTGTCAAAGGATTGGCGAATTTGCATCTGTTCTTTGGGCAAGCCAGCGGTTGGCATATTACGCAAAGCGTGTATAGTTTTTCGTTTCTCTATGATAAGTTTAATGATTTGAATGGCTTTTGCTTGTTATTGGTAAATTTGTTTGCATTTCAAAAGCTGCACTCCTATTTCACCAAAGGCAATCGAATGGATTTACTTTTTGGTTTATTGCCGTTGACGTATGCATTCCTGTTTCAATTTATCAGTTCGCCTTCACCTGATTTTCCGGTGTATGTATTTGCGCTTATTTTGTTTTCGAAGTATCTCCAAAATGAAGCTACTGAAGACACTTTCATTATCATTACAATCTTTGCGTTGTTTGCTGTTTTTATAAAAGTTACTGCCTTTGTTTTATTGCTGTTTCCTTTGATTTTGTTGCTAAAGCACTTTGCCGTTTTAAAGAAACAACTGCTTTTAGTAAGTAGCCTTGGTGGTATAGTTTTGCTCTTATTTGTTATAAAAAACACCATGCTCACAGGCTATCCATTGTTTCCGTTACTTTGTTTCAGAATGGATGATTTGGATTATACGGTTCCTGCCATTATCATGAATTTCTTCTTTAGCAAAGGTGTGATGCATTCTTTTTATATCGATCACGCTGCTTTTTCCAGCGCATCGCCATTGGATCTTGTCAAGCATTACTTTTTACAAAATGGCATGTCGCGTTATATCGGGATTGCATCACTGCTGACACTTTTAGTTACGCCTATTATAATCTTCAAAAAGCGTTTGCCAAAAGCACTTTGGACAATCTATTTTGCCTTTTTAGTATTGGCAGTCGTATTGTGCTTTAGTTCACCGCAGTATCGCTTTTATGTGTATTTCACTTTGTTCTTTTTGATGTTATGGATGTCGTTATGGATTACCAATCCAAAATGGATACTTCGTTTCTATGCTTTAAGCTTAATGGTAGTTGGGATTTTAGTCTTTGTTCCGTTGTCTTTTGAAAACCTGACAGCAAATGCATTGCTTTCTCAAAACAGTACATTTCATTTAAAGAACATCCTTATTCCGGAACCAAATTCTAAATGGAAGCCCGAATACAAAGGTGACAGTGTTGGAAATATGCTCTATCACTCTCCGGTTGACACTTCGTTCTTTTGGGTAACCGGTAACGGAAATTTGCCTTGTGTTAATGCCGAACAGGTAAAATATTTTGAACAGGGATTTTTCTATATTCCGCAACAGCGAAGCACCGATTTAAATGATGGGTTTTATGCCCAAAAAATAAGCGGTCATGAATAAAGCCGAACTCAAAGAATTCCTTGACGAAAAAGTGATTCAGTACAATACTTTAGATTTTATCGACAGCGATCCGATTCAGATTCCGCATCAGTTTTCATTAAAAGAAGATATTGAGATTGCCGGTTTTTTGACAGCCACTATTGCCTGGGGAAACCGCAAGATGATTATCAACAACAGCAAACGAATGATGGAACTGCTGGGCAATTCGCCTTATGATTTCATTATGTGGCACAACGATACCCAATTGGAAAAGCTCGATGGTTTTGTGCATCGCACCTTTAACAGCGACGATTTTAAAACCTTTGTCAAAGCACTGCAGCATATTTATACTACTCATAATGGCCTTGAAATGGCTTTCGCTAAAAACCAACAAGCGCTGACCATGCAGCCTTCCATAGCCGAATTCAAAAAACTGTTCTTTGAGATTGCTCACCAATCACGAACGATGAAACACCTTTCTGATCCGTCAATAGGTTCTGCTGCTAAACGCATCAATATGTTTCTGCGTTGGATGGTTCGGCAGGACAAAAAAGGCGTTGACTTTGGTATCTGGAAAAGCATCTCTCCTGCTTCACTTTCGTGTCCGCTTGATGTGCATTCCGGAAATGTTGCTAGAAAACTTGGCTTACTTACGCGTAAGCAAAACGATAGCAAAGCCTTAGCTGAGTTAGATGCTGCTTTGCGCAAACTTGATGCTAATGACCCAGTGAAATATGACTTCGCGCTATTTGGGTTAGGTGTTTTTGAAGGATTTTGAAAAGAAAATTGATTATCTATCTTTTAAAAAGTAAAGAATTTTACTTACATTCGTAACGTCTCTATTTACTAATCTAACTTTAACTTTATGCCAAAGAAACTGTTTACAATCCTTTCAATCATGCTTACCATACAGGCAAGCGTCGCCCAAAGCATTACCGGAAAAATTGTTGATGCTAAAACCAATGAAAGTATTCCTTATGCTAATGTAATTATCAACAATTCGGAAAATGTAGTTTCTAATGCAGAAGGCTATTTTACCATTTCAGAAAATAACAGCAGTGATGCTTCTACCATTGATGTTTCCTATTTGGGATATCAAAATCGTAAAATGACTGTAGACGAACTCAAAAGCCATCAACTGATTGTTTCGCTTCAAGCCGGGATAGTTGAACTCGAGAATGTCAACGTCTCCAATATAAAACCAAATGCATTAAGCATAATGGCAGAAGTTAAAAAGCATCTAAACCAGCATTATAAAAGCGAGCTCCAACCCGTAAAAAACAAAGTTTTTTTCAGGGAAACTAGTGGACTAAAACCTTCAACATTAAATTTTGATATCGAAAAATCAACAGGTTTTACTAAGGATGCTTTAAAATCAGTAAACAGTCAGATAAAAAAATTTACATCTAAACTAATCTCCCAGCCGCCGGTGGTATACAGTGACATGCTTTGTAATTATTACACTGTCACAAAGAAAAAAGAAGACAAACTATCTTTTTTATCCAAACTCGATGTCATCAAAGCTATCAAACTTAAGGATGAAAATAATTCGTCATCGCTTGACGATATAGAGGAAAAATCCAAAAACCTAATCCTGCAGCATTTAGATACTACTAAATATTATCGGGTTAAAAGTGGTTGGTTTGGCTCGCGCGATACTATTTCGCTGCGCAAAGATTTCAATAAGAATAAGAAAAATAAACCAAGCCAGTTGACTACTTCAAAATCAGACCTTAATTCCTTTATTTGCCAAAATAACTTTCTCTACAGCGACAAGCTTAACTTTGTCAAAAACCCCGAAATATATGACTACACCTATGAAGGTGTTGTCTATTCAAAAGACCATGAATTTGTATATGTGCTCTCATTCCGACCACGTAAAAGTAAAGCAATATATACTGGCAAACTCTATATTTCTGAAAGCGATTATGCCGTATTACGCGCCGATTATACTTTAGCGGAAGGGGAAAAAGTAAGCGGTTTTAATATGAAATTCCTTCTCGGAGTAAAATCATCTGAAAACGTTAGCAACGGAACCATCATTTACAAACAAAATCCTTCAGGTGACGGCTATTATCTTCAATATGCCACCTTGGAAACAGGTCAGTATATTTATATTAACAGGCCTTTAAAATTTATTGAACTCACGGATAAGGAAAAAGATGTATTGGCTATTGACCTTAAAATTGAAGCCAATATGAAAACCAAAAAAGAATACCTGAACATCCTTAAATCTGAAAGTTCTGATGCAGGCATAGAAGCAATCAATGAAGAAGAATTTAAATTTACGCAGCTCAAACGCTACGACCCAAAAATATGGAAAGATTACGGTGCCATTGAGCCTTTGGAAGAAATGAAACAGTTTCAGGTTAGTGATCAATTATAACAGTGAACTTTTTTACTATTTTCAAACGTTGCATCTGATTTTTTCTTACATTTGTTACTCCTCCTTGGAATAAATACCACACAATTTTATCGGGATTGCATTGTTATGCACAATTTTTTTATGCCTTTATAGCTATAGGTTTTATTGTAAAGTTTGTTTAGCAATTAATTACCAGTCCTTGATAACAGTATGGTATTTAAAGCTAACCAAATGGAAAAAGGATTTGAAATAAAACTAAGCATTGACGATATCAATCAAATTGAAAGATGTAAGCCGCATTTTAGAGGAATGAGCGATAAGGAACTGGTTGTGTTTTATTTTGACAGACAGAATGACGAGCTGCCTGCTGATCTGAAGCTTTACCGGCTATTTGCACTAAAAGCCATTTTAAGGGAACGCTTTGGAGATACACCTATAAAATACAAAGGAAAAAAGCTTGAATTGTAAATTAAGCTTATCGAGAACACTCGAAGTGGCGCTAGTACTCTATCCGTCAGTTCGAGTGTTTTTTGTGCAATGAAATGTAACAAAAACGCATGTAGAACACTCTAACACAAATCGCAATTCGTAATTTGAAAAAATGATTACCTTTAGCGTCCAATAAAACTCATATAAAATACAACATCATGTCTTTAAAACAGCAACTGCTTTATTTAATACTTCCTATTTGTTTATTCTCAGTTAACAGTTTTTCTCAATCCAATATAAAAGCCTCAAACAATCCATTCCTTGTGGCCAGCAATGAAGTGGTTGACTATGCGAAGGTAACTTCACAAAATGTGGAAAACTATGCCGGCCACACCATTAATGAAGTAAGCAAAATGGTTGCTGCCATTAAGAAACAAAAAACAGCAACCTTCAGCAATGTTTTTGGTGCTATGGATGAAATCAAAAACAAAATGGGAACCACAAGTAACAACTGCTTTATGCTGTACTGGGTTTCTACCGATGCCGCTATTCGTGAGAAAGGCTTAGCCAGTTATCAGTTGCTTGATTCACTCGGAACGGTTATCTATTCTGATAAAGGAATTTATGATAAGATGATTGGTTTTAAAAAGTCGGCAGCCTATAAACAACTTAAAGGGAATAAGAAGCTATTGGTAGATGATATGATAGAAGGGTTTGAGCGTTCTGGAGTTAACCTGAGTGCTGATAAGCTTGCTAAATACAAAAGCCTGACTAAGGAAATTGGGGAACTCTCTTCTTCTTACTCTACTAATATGAATTCCTCTAAAGAAATCTTGATCCTTGATGAAAAAGGTGCTGCCGGTTTACCGGAAAGTTTTAAACAGACCTACAAAGTGGCGGAAGGAAAGTATGAAATCCCGATTATCAACTCAACGAGTGATCCTGTTTTGAGCAACGCGGAATCAGAAGAAACAAGAAAGTCATATTACATTAAATTTTATAACAGAGCTGCCGATAAAAATCTGGCGATTCTTGACGAAATGGTAAAGAAGCGTGACGAATTGGCGAAACTAATGGGATACCCAACCTATGCGGCGTATGCATTGGTTCCGAAAATGGCCGGAAATCCAAAGAACGTATGGGATTTTCTGAATGATTTGATTAGCCGCTCTAAAGAAAAAGCAAAGAACGATGTGGCACTTTTAGATGCTGAAAAGAAAGTCGAAACAGCCAACCAGGAAGCTAAATTGGAACCTTGGGATGTTTCCTTTTATAAAAATCAGATAATCAAAAAGCAATACCAAATTAACAACGAAGAACTACGCGAGTACTTTCCAATGGAAGGATGCCTAAAAGGAATGATGGACATTTATCAAAAACTATTGGGATTAGAATTTAAAAAAGTAGCTAATCCTTCGGTTTGGAATGATGACGTAGATATGTATGAGGTATATGAAGGCGGAAAACTGAAAGGACGCTTTTATTTGGACTTATTTCCAAGACCAAATAAAGAAACCTGGTTTTATGGTGTAAACATAGTTTCAGGAAAAGGAAAAGAAATACCGGTAGCCATGTTGCTTGGGAATTTCACAAAACCAACTAAAACACAACCTTCGCTATTGAGCCAGAAAGAATTGAAAACGCTGTTTCATGAATTTGGACATATTATGAACATGATGTCTTATCATGGTGAATTCTCGGTTCAACAGGAATCAAAAGCCGATTTTACAGAAGCCATGTCTCAAATATTTGAAAATTGGGTTTTGGATTACGGCATTGTAAGTACGTTTGCCAAAAACTACAAAACAGGAGAAACACTGCCAAAGGCAACTTTTGATAAAATGCTTGAGTCTAAAAAAGTGGGCTCTGGTTTAGGGGCTATACAAATGCTGCAACGTTGTTTGTATGACATGAATCTGTATGACAAATACAACGCGGCTAATCCAACGCCAACCGATGACATTTGGCAACAAACCAATAAGCAATTGGATGTCATGGATTTCTATGCACAAACACATTATCAGGCTAACTGGATACACGTGAATACACATCCGGTGTATATGTATGGCTACTTATGGTCTGAAGTATATGCGATGGATATGTTTACCCAATTTGAAAAGAACGGGCTTTTAGATACTAAAACCGGAATCAGATACCGTCAATTAATCCTTTCTAACGGAACTCAAAAAGATATTGTAAAAGCGGTTAATGAATTCTTGGGAAGACCATCGGATAACAAGGCTTATGTTAAAAGCCTTGGGCTTTAATTTAAAAAATTAGCAGCTTAACCAACTCATAATAAGGTTTATTCAGAAATGAGCAATGGAGAAATTCAAAGCTGAAATCGGTATAATCGGTATCAATCCATTTGTGTTTGTTCCGAAAGAAGTCCTAAAGGTTATTTTTAAACAAGCCGGAAAGGACAAAGGTTACATTCCTATTTTTGGAACAATTAACAGTAAACCCTACACGCAAACATTGGTTCGGTATAGAGGCGAATGGAGATTGTATATCAACACCACAATGCTTACCAATTCGCCTAAACGAATTGGGGAAATGATTGATGTCAGCATTGCCTTTGACCCAAACGACAGAACGTTACAACCGCATCCTGAACTTGTAAAAGCACTTCAGGAAAACCCAGAAGCACGCAACACTTTTGAACTATTGCCTCCCTCAAGACAAAAGGAAATCATTCGTTATATTTCTGCTTTAAAAACTGAAGAAAGCATTATAAAGAACGTTGCAAAAGCCATTGGCTTCTTAAATGGCGAAAACCGATTTGTGGGACGAGACAAACCTTAGGCAAGACTTAGGTGATTCTTCTAAACTGCTAAATCTGAATTCCCTATCTTTGCGCCAAATTACAATACTAATGAGCACTTTCGAGCAATTCAATCTTCCTAAATCATTACAAAAAGCCATTGACGAATTGGGGCTGACAACGCCTACGCCTATTCAGGAGAAATCATTCTCAGTGATTATGTCAGGCCGCGATGTGATGGGAATTGCACAAACAGGTACGGGTAAAACCTTTGCTTATTTATTGCCAATATTAAAACAATGGAAGTTTGTTGCAACCGATACACCACGAATTGTGATTCTGGTGCCAACACGTGAATTGGTAGTTCAAATAGCTGCTGAAGTTGAAAAGTTAACGCAATACATGTCGGTAAGAACGCTCGGTGTTTACGGTGGTGTGAATATTAATACACAAAAGAAATCCGTTTATCAGGGAATCGATGTTTTAGTTGGAACTCCGGGTCGTGTAATGGATTTGGCTCTGGACAATGTTATTCGTTTTGACAGTCTGCAAAAACTGGTGATTGACGAGTTTGACGAAATGCTGAATTTAGGTTTCAGGACTCAGGTTACTTCTATCTTATCGATGTTAAAGAATAAACGTCAGAACATCTTATTCTCGGCAACCATGACCGATGAGGTAGATGATATGTTGGAAGAGTACTTTGATTTTCCTGATGAAGTTACTCTAGAAAAATCGGGAACACCATTAGAAAAAATAGAACAGCTAGGTTACTTTGTGCCTAACTTTTTGACCAAGACAAATCTGATTGTAGAATTGCTAAAAGACGAAGCTTTAGAAAGAGTATTGCTTTTTGTGAACAATAAAAAAACGGCCGATTTACTGGCAGTCAAGCTGGATGAAATCTATCCGGAGCAATTTGGAATCATCCATTCGAACAAATCACAAAACTATCGTTTGCAGACTATGGCTTCCTTTCAAGCTGGTGAAATCAGAGGAATTGTTACCACAGATGTTATGGCTAGAGGTTTGGATATTTCGGATGTGACACATGTTATCAACGTAGAGTTTTCGGAAGTTCCGGAACAATACATTCACCGAATTGGTCGTACGGGTCGTGCCGACAAATCGGGTATTGCGATTAGTTTGATTGGTCCGAATGAGCAGGAAATCCAGATAGAAGCAGAAATGCTGATGGATAAGGAAATCAAGATTTTAGATTTGCCGACAACCGTTGAAGTGGCTACACGCCTATTGGAGTTTGAAAAAGACAAAAAGAAAATGAAGGTCATTTTGAAAACCAACAAACTGGAAGGTGGCGCGTCTTTTCATGAGAAGGCAAAGAAGAATACAAAAGTTAACCTTGGCGGTCCATCAAAAACCAAGAAAAAAACCGGAACGTCAGTTAATAGAAATATATTGAAAACAAGAGCGGCGAAAAAGAAGAAAAAATAGTTGATAATTGACAATTGATTGCTATTTTTGACAAATCAAAATTAGAAATGAATTTCAAACACCCAGAAGTCCTTTACTTTCTTTTCTTATTGGTCATCCCAATTCTGGTTCATTTATTTCAACTACGTCGTTTCAAGAAAGAGTATTTCACCAACGTACAATTCCTAAAAGAACTTTCAATACAAACCCGAAAAAGCTCCACCATCAAAAAATGGTTGCTGCTTCTTACCCGTTTATTGCTGCTTGCCTTTTTGATATTGGCTTTCGCCCAACCTTTCTTTGCTGCCAAAGACAGTAAAATGAATACTAATGAAATGTATATTATTCTGGACAATTCCTATAGTATGCAGGCCAAAGGCAAAAAAGGGGAACTCTTAAAACGCGCCGTTCAGGATTTACTGGAGCATACTCCCGAAGCACAAAACTTCTCGTTGATTACTAATTCGGATAATTATTGGAACACCGATATCAAGACCATTCAAAAAGATTTGCAGGACTTGAAATACAGTGCATCGGCATTTCGTTTGGATAATTTGATTGCAAAAGTCAACGCACGCAAATCTGCTTTCAACAAAGATATTATTGTTATTACAGATGCGGTTGGTTTAGAAACCAATCAAACCAAAAGCTTTAGAAAAGAAGATAATGTGTACTTCATCATTCCCGAAGCAGAACAGAAGAATAACATTGCCATTGACAGTGTTTATATTCAACAAACACTGGACAGCTTTTATGAAATTGGAATAAAACTATCCGCAAATGGCGAAGACTTCAAGGATATTCCAATTGCCTTGTACAATAAAAATAAGTTGACAGCTAAAACGCTGATTAACTTTGAAACCAATACTAAAACCATCAACTTCACCATTCCAAAAGAAGATTTTCATGGCTATGTTTCCGTTGCTGATAAAGGTTTAGCGTATGACAACACCTATTACTTCAGTATTTCAAAACCAAGTCTGACCAATGTTATCAGTATTGGTGATACAGATAAGAGTAATTTCCTGGCGCGTATTTATACGAATGATGAGTTCAGTTACAACAACTTCCCGCTAGCGAATTTGGATTATAATCTGTTAGAAAAACAAGATGCGATTGTGCTGAATGAATTAAAAGAAATTCCGCAGGCATTGCAAACTACACTAAAATCATTTGTCACAAAAGGTGGAAACCTGATTGTCATTCCGGCTCAGGAAAGCAATCCAACAGCGTTGAATTCGTTTTTAGCCAACTTTGGTGCAATGCAATTCAAAACCGCAACACAGGCAGATAAAAAGGTAACAAAAATCAATTTTAATCATCCGTTATTCAGTTCGGTGTTTGAAAAGAAGATTGATAATTTTCAATATCCGACGACTAAAATAGCTTTCGGTTTGAGCAGCACAACGCCATCGATATTGACTTATGATGATCAAAGTCCGTTTCTGACTTCGTTGCCAAATGACTTATCTTCAGTATATGTTTTTGCGGCTCCAATCAACAAAACCAACAGTAATTTCCAAAACTCACCACTGATAGTTCCAACCTTTTACAATATGACGCAAAGCAGTCAGAAAACCGGTGTAAATGCGCTTATTATTGGAGAAGACCAACCATTTGTAGTGGATGCATTGTTGTCAAAAGATGAGATACTAACGGTAAAAAACAATACCGAAAGTTTTATTCCCGTGCAACAATTGTTGAACACCAAAGTCAAAATGACTTTTAATGACAATCCGACAGAAGCCGGGAATTTTAGTATCTTTAACGGAACGAATCTGGTGCAGAATATTAGTTTTAATTATAATCGTACCGAAAGTAATTTGGCATTGGCAAACCCAGATGCTGCAAGCAACTTTACCGAAATTGATGATATCGAAACTGTATTCAATACCATTCAGACCGATAGAACCGACACGCAAATCTGGAAATGGTTTGTGATTTTAGCCTTACTCTTTTTAGCATTAGAAGTACTCATTCAAAAATTTGTAAAATGAACCTAATCCTCCGAAAAGCCACGATTATTGACCCGAAAAGTCCGTTTCACAACCAAACAGTTGATGTAAAAATTACGAATGGCATCTTCGAGAAAATTGGGAAATCATTACCCAAATCGGATACACATCAGGAATTTGAAAAGCAAGGACTTCATATTTCGCAAGGTTGGTTTGATACCAGCGTTTCATTTGGTGAACCGGGTTATGAAGACAGGGAAACCATAGCCAATGGATTGGAAGTAGCGGCTAAAAGTGGATTTACAGGCATTGCTTTACAACCCAACTCCTATCCTATCATTGATAATCAATCACAAGTACATTTTGTTAAACAAAAAGCTAAAGGTTTTGCTACCGAGTTGTTTCCGATTGGTGCTTTGACCAAGGCAAGTGAAGGAAAAGATTTAGCCGAACTCTATGATATGAAAAACGCCGGAGCAGTAGCTTTTGGAGATTATGGAAAGAGTTTGTCCAATGCCAATCTGATGAAAATTGGCTTGCAGTATGTACAGGATTTTGATGGATTAGTAATCGCATTTTGCCAGGATGAAAACATCAAGGGAAATGGAGTTGCCAATGAAGGAATCGTTTCTACACGCTTAGGATTAAAAGGAATTCCCAACTTAGCCGAAGAACTGATAGTTGCCAGAAACTTATTCTTATTGGAATATACTGGCGGGAAATTACACATTCCAACCATTTCGACAGCCAAATCAGTAGCGCTAATCAAAGAAGCGAAGAAAAAAGGATTAAACGTTACTTGCAGTGTTGCCGTACATCATTTGGTTTTGACAGATGAAAAACTGGAAGGTTTTGATTCGAGATACAAAGTGTCACCGCCACTGCGAACTGAAGAAGACAGAAAAGCATTAATTGCCGGAATTAAAGATAATACGATTGACTGCATCACGAGTGACCACAATCCGATTGACATTGAAAACAAAAAGATGGAATTTGATTTGGCTAAAAACGGAACGATTGGTTTAGAAAGTGCTTTTGGAGCATTGCAAACCGTACTTCCTTTAGAAAAAATAATAGAGAAATTGACTTTCGGTAAAACTATTTTAAAAATTGAAGGTCAAGAGATTGCAGCAAAAAATAAAGTTTCAATTTCATTGTTTACTACAGAAGATAAATGGAGATTTGACGCAGCGCATATTTTGTCAAAATCAAAGAATGCGGCTTTTCTTGGACAACCAATGAAAGGAAAAGCCATCGGAATTTACAATCAAGGAAAATTAATTTTATCATAAACAGTTTATGGAAAATTTTGAAAAATCAAAAAACACGGCAATTGTTGCTTACTTAACCATCATTGGTTGTGTGATAGCCATATTTATGAATCAGGAAGAAAACAGAAGCGATTTTGGTTCCTTTCATATCAGACAAGCGTTAGGTTTGTTTCTTTCGTTCTTTTTGCTGGGCTATTTTGTAGGTTATGCCAATAGCTGGACAGTTACTTCAGCCTTTTACCTTTTTTATTTCATCCTTTGGGTTTATGGTTTTTCGGGAGCATTACAAGGTCAAAAAAGAGAGTTGCCATTGGTAGGTAAGTTATTCCAAAACACTTTTAAAAGCCTATAATGAGTTTATCGCTTCAACACTTAGTAAGAGAACCTAAAATAAAACTGGACAAAAATCCTTTACTCCTATTGCTTCACGGGTATGGCAGTAATGAAGAAGATTTGTTTTCGTTTGCATCCGAACTTCCGGATGAGTATTATGTTATTTCTGCGCGCGCACCTTATAACATGATGTATGGAAGTTATGCCTGGTATGCGATTAATTTTGATGCCGATGAAAATAAGTTTTCAGATATTGGTCAGGCGCGACAATCGAGAGACATTATTGCCTATTTTATTGATGAGTTGGTTAATGCTTATCCTATTGATTCAGCCAGAGTGACACTGATTGGTTTTAGCCAGGGTTCTATTTTGAGTTACGCAGTCGCTTTGTCGTATCCTGAAAAAGTACAGCGATTGGTTGCTATGAGTGGTTATTTGAATACAGAAATTGCAGTTGATGATTTCAAAAACAATAATTTTAGTAATTTGAAAATCTTTGCTTCACATGGAACCGTTGATCAGGTCATACCAGTTGAATGGGCACGAAAATCGATACCCGTTATAGAAAGTCTGGGAATTCCAGTGGTGTATAAGGAATATCCTGTGGGTCATGGCGTGGCGCCACAAAACTTCTTTGATTTTAAAAATTGGTTACAATCATAAAATAAAAAAGGTCCTGATTTATATTCAAGACCTTTTTTGTTATTGCTATTGCAATTGCTATTGTTCCGTATCGGTTTCTATTTCCTTTTTACCTATCTCACCATCACCGGCAAACATAGTCACAGCGCCTTTTTTGAGTACATATCCTTTCCATGGAACGAGTTGCCATTCTTTTAAAATCCATGGTTTGCCTTCAGCTGCTCTTGTTAAAACTATAGAAGTGGTATCTTTTGGAAGAAACACTTCAGCCTGACTGGCATCTTCGCTAAACAACACATAAGCGCTCAACGTTTCGTCCTGATTGTCCTGTTTGTCTGTTGGGTTTAACTGAATACCAGAAAAACCTTTTACACATTCCTTATTCACCTTTGACCAAACATAACCGGCAGAAGCTAAACAGCCATTTTCATCTTTATCATTAACCATAGTAGAGTCTTTTACAGCTGCGGCAGCTTTTGCATCGGCAGCTACATCCTCATTCTGATCAATCCATTTACATGAAGTAACGATTAGTACTATAATTAAAATCGTGGTAATTTTTTTCATACTCAAATGTGTTAACTACTAATTTAAATTAGTAGGATATAAATAAGAATTCATTACTTCAAATGAAATACTGCCATTCTCTTCAACAAAATATTTCAACAATACTTCTCCCCAAAGTTGACCATTGCTATAATTGGCAACAATCCAACGATGGTTTATTAATTTCATGCTATTGATTATAAACTTCTGTTCACCCATTTTTGGCTGATCGGTATATTTGTTTCCTTCCGGGCTATCATTATAAGTCAAAAGTGCCTGTTTCACTTTTTCGGCAAAAGCAGGAACATCATTTACTTTATAACTTTCATACAAATAATTTTGAGCACGGTCATTATTTTCCAAAGAAAAAACATCGGGATCATTAGTAATGGTACCTTCCGTGGGCTTTACAGAAGCTGTATCCGATACTTCCGATTTTGCTTTTTGCTCGTCTTCCGCTTTTGATGTAAAATATTTATAGGTAAAAATATTCATCAAAACAGCAATAATAAAAAGATATAAAAAAAGTGATTTTCTCATAAAACTAAAGCGTAATTGTTAAATTGTCGTAAGCCAAAAACACATTTTTCGGCAATCGTTGCTGAACTTCTTCATGAAAACCCAAGAGATGACTGATGTGTGTCAAATAAGCTCTTTCAGGTTGAACCAAATGTATAAAATCTAATGCATCCTGCAAACTAAAATGTGTTTGATGTGGTTCTTCGCGCAAAGCATTCACAACCAATACCTTTACTCCTTTTAGCTTTTCAATTTCAGCGGTATCGATAGTTTTTACATCGGTTAAATATACAAAATCCTGAATTCGATAACCAAAAACCTGAAGGTTTCCGTGATTGACTTCTACGGGCGTAATTTTAGTTTGCCCGATTTTAAAATCTTCATTGTTATTTACTGCGAAAGTCTGAACTCCGGGTGCTCCCGGATATTTGTTCTCCGTTTCAAAAATATAATCAAACCGCCTGTTTAGGTTTTCTAAAACCCGAGAATGCGCATATACCGGAATATCCTTTTTCTGTCTAAAGAAAAAAGGGCGAATATCATCCAAACCGGCAGTATGATCAGCATGTTCGTGTGTAAAAAGTATGGCATCAAGTTTTTCACAACCGGAAGTCAGCATTTGCTGCCTGAAATCGGGACCACAATCAATGACAACTGAATTTTCTTCCCAGCTAACCCAAACCGAAACACGCAATCTTTTATCTTTTGGATCAGCACTTTTACAAACTGGGTGATTACTTCCTATAACTGGAATGCCTTGTGAAGTCCCGGTACCAAGAAAATAAACTTGCATAATAGCACGATTTTTGATGCTGTTTTTTAACTACTTATAAAAGTAATTTTTTAAATGTAAATAATTACAAAAATAGGAGTTAATTATCTTTTATAAAAAAGGTATTTTAGTAACTTTGCCAAAGTATTAAACTTCTTATGGAAAGATCAGATTCTTATATAAAATTAAAAGGAGATAAAGTTATAGAGCAAATTCCTTCATTGAAGGACAAAGCAATGAGAATTAACTTTAACGAAAATATCTACGGAACCTTTGCAGAAATTGGCGCCGGCCAGGAAACAGTAAGACATTTTTTTAGAGCTGGTGGCTCTTCTGGAACCATTGCGAAAGCGATGTCTGCTTACGATAAAGATTTTAGTGATGCTATTTACGGAATTGAAGATGATGGTAGGTATGTTACTGAAGGCCGTTTAAAAAACATGTTAAGTCACGAGGTTGAATTAATAGAAAAGCGATTAAGCAGAGACAAACATCCAAACAAATTGTTTTTTAGTTATGCCAATACTGTTTCGACTATCGATTTTGCAAAGCAATTCAAAGGTCACGGTTGGGTTGGCATAAAATACCAAGTTGAGGCTGATGAAGATTATAATGAAATCACATTACATATCCGTTTTAAAGAAAATGATGCCAGATTACAACAGGAAACGCTTGGAGTACTTGGTGTTAATTTGATTTTTGGTGCGTTTTATAAATACAATGACCCAAAAAAATTATTGCGTTATCTATATGATCATTTAGATAAAGATCAACTAGAGATTGATACAATCAATTTTTCCGGGCCACGTTTTGCCAATGTGGATAACCGATTGATGAGTTTACAGTTAGTAAAAAATGGTATGACCGATGCGGTAATGTTTGGTCCGGATGGGCAAAATATTCTTCCGGCTTCTATTCTTTACAAGAAAAACATCTTAGCATTACGAGGAAGTTTCCGTCCTGTTACTCAGGTAAATATGGACATGTATGAGAAATCATTAAAAATGTTCCTCGAAGAAAGCAAAGTTGAAAAAGAAAATGCCTTGGTAGTTTTCGAAATAACTTTATCAAACCTGCGCTCTGAAGGTGAAATTGATGAAAGAGATTTTATGGACAGAGCCGAATTATTATGTTCGTTAGGTCAAACTGTAATGATTTCAAATTTCCAGGAATATTATAAAGTAGTCGAATATTTTGCCAGCTATACCAAAGCCAGAATGGGATTGGCCATGGGAGTAAATAATTTGATTGACATTTTTGACGAAAAGTATTACCGTCATTTGAGTGGTGGAATTCTGGAAGCATTCGGAAAATTATTCTACCGTGATTTAAAAGTTTTCTTGTATCCAATGGAAGATGAAACCGGAGAAATCATTAATTCCCAAAATCTAAAAGTGCATCCTCGTATGAAAGAATTGTACAAATTCTTTGCTTATAACGGAAAAGTAGTTGATATCACTGATTTTGACAAAGGACATCTTAAAATTTTCTCACGTGAAGTGTTGAAAATGATTAGTACCGGAACTCCTGGTTGGGAAGAACTACTTCCTACAGGAATTGCAGAAATCATAAAGAAACACCAACTTTTTGGATATGACCCGAACAGAGTAATGCAGAAAGTATAAATAAAAAGCCAAGATTTACTCTTGGCTTTTTTTTTATTTTAAAATCTGGGCTGCATGTACTTTAGTCTTCACATCGGTAATAACTTCCTCAATTATTCCTTCTTCATTGATAACAAAAGTAGTTCTGTTGATACCATCATATTCTCTGCCCATGAATTTTTTTGGCCCCCAAACGCCAAAAGCTTCAATAACTGATTTATCTTCATCTGCCAATAAAGGAAAAGGCAGGTGGAATTTAGTTTTAAATTTAGCCTGAGCTTTAGCACTGTCAGCACTAACGCCAAGTAATTCATAATTATTAGCTTTAAACCGTTCAAAATTATCCCTTAAATCACAAGCTTCTGCTGTGCATCCTGGTGTATCCGCTTTTGGATAAAAGAAAACAACCAACTTTTTCCCGGCATAATCTTCTAATTGGTGAAATTTATTGTCTTGGTCAAACCCTGAAAAATCAGGTGCTTTGTCTCCTTTTTGCAGTGTTGTCATTTTTTAAAGTTGCTGAGTTTTATTTAGTATTTTTACGATTCAAATTTAGTTAAAATGACCAAACAAGAACGTGCAACAGTTGTTATAAATACGTTAAAAGAGATTTATCCTGAGATTCCAATTCCGCTTAACCATAAAGATCCATACACTTTGCTGATTGCCGTTTTGCTTTCGGCTCAATGCACTGATGTTCGTGTCAATCAAATTACTCCTATCCTATTTGCTAAAGCAGACAATCCTTATGATATGGTGAAACTATCGGTAGAGGAAATCAAAGAAATTATACGACCATGTGGCCTTTCTCCAATGAAATCAAAAGGCATTTATGGATTGTCGGAAATACTAATTGCAAAACATAACGGACTTGTTCCACAATCATTTGAAGCTTTAGAAGAGTTACCGGCTGTTGGTCACAAAACAGCTAGTGTGGTGATGTCACAAGCTTTTGGCGTTCCCGCTTTTCCTGTAGACACACATATCCATCGATTAATGTATCGCTGGAATTTAACCAATGGAAAAAATGTTCAACAAACCGAAAAAGATGCTAAAGCTATTTTTCCAAAAGAACTTTGGAACGATTTACACCTTCAAATAATTTGGTATGGCAGAGAATATTCTCCGGCAAGAGGCTGGAATATAGAAAATGACCCAATTACCAAACTTATTGGAAGAAAATCAGTGTTGGATGAGTATTATAAAAAAACATCCCGTCTCGTTTAAACGAGACGGGGTGCTTTAATTAGCAATGAGATCGAAATTGATGTTACCAATCTTAACAATATTTAATGCACATGAATATTGAAGGATTAAACGAATAGTTTCTTTTTTAGGTAACATTTTTTTTGGTGCTAATTTTCTTTTAGAGTAAAGTTTTGCCATATAAAAATGAAATTGGTTTTAGAGATTTATATAATAACGCAAAAAAATATATTTTATTGTTTAAGAAGGTAAATAAATTTTATTTTTTTCTATGACCTTTCTTAAATTCGTAATCGCATAACGCATTCTTCCAAGTGTTGTATTAACGCTAACGCCAGTAAAATCAGCTATTTCCTTAAAACTCATATCCGAATAATAACGCATCATAATCACTTCTCTTTGATCATGAGGCAACTTTTGAATTATCATTTTTAAATCAATATCAACTTGATTTTTGATTAATTTTTTTTCAATATCCAGAGAGCTATCTTTTATGTTCGAAAAAATAGAGAATTCCTCAGTATCTCTTTTTAGAGGCATCTTTTTATCATTACGGAATTTATCCACAATAAGATTACTTGCTATTCGCAAAACCCATGATAGAAATTTACCTTCTTCATTGTAATATTTTTTTGATTTTAGCGTGTGGATAACCTTGAAGAAAGTTTCCTGAAAAATATCTTCCGTTAAATCTCTATCCGAAACTTTGGAAAAGATATATCCGTAAATTCTGGATTGGTGTCTGTCGATTAATAAAGCAAGAGAATTCTCATCACCAGCGATGTAGTTATTAACTAATACTGCATCAGAAAGATTTGATTTAGCCATAATATTACCTTTTAGTAAGGGTTAAAAAAGAGAGTTTTTTAATCTAAAAAGTAATTTTTTATATAGGCAAATGGGGTTTGAGAGTTATTTATTGACCAAATTTAACATAAAATTTATGAATTAAACAAATTAATTTTGAAAAAAAATAAAAAAAAAGTTAATGAACATTATTTTGTTGCTGATAAATTTTGATAAATCCACATCTAATTCTTCAATAAATTTATAGAAATAGATACAATTTGGTTACGACCTATTATAAGAAATAAATTGGGAAATGATTACCTTTGCGTTTATTCCTTTTTTTGCTATGAAAAGTACTGAAATTGCTACTCTTGAACCTAAGAAAAACATCCTGATTAAAGGCGCTCAAATCCACAATCTAAAGAATTTGGATGTTGTAATTCCACGAAACGAATTGGTTGTCATTACCGGACTTTCGGGTTCAGGAAAATCGAGTTTGGCATTTGATACATTATATGCCGAAGGCCAGCGTCGCTATGTGGAAAGTTTATCATCTTACGCACGTCAGTTTTTGGGAAGATTGGACAAGCCAAAAGTGGAATACATCAAAGGAATTGCGCCGGCAATTGCCATTGAACAAAAAGTAAATACAACTAATGCGCGTTCAACCGTCGGAACTTCTACCGAAATTTATGATTATTTAAAACTGCTTTTCGCCCGAATCGGGAAAACCTTTTCACCGGTTTCGGGAAATGAAGTAAAAAAAGATACCGTCACCGATGTTATTGCTAAAGTTAAAACGTTTGCTTTAGACAGCAAATGGCTGCTCCTGTCACCTATTCATTTGGAACAAGGAAGACAATTGGAAGACAAACTAAAAGTGTTATTACAGCAAGGTTTTGCCCGAATTTTGGTGAACAACGAAATGGTGCGTTTAGACGAAATTGATCAACATTCTTTTGATAATAAAGACATTCTTTTAATTATTGACCGAATCGTAGTTAAAGAGGAAGAAGAATTCTTCAATCGTTTGGCAGATGCAACGCAAACTGCTTTTTTTGAAGGTAAAGGCATTTGTTATCTTCAGGAATTGGACTCTAATAAGCGATTGACTTTTAGTTCTAATTTTGAATTGGATGGCATTACTTTTCTAGAACCAAACATTCATCTTTTTAGCTTTAATAATCCTTATGGTGCTTGCCCAACCTGCGAAGGTTACGGCAATATCATTGGTATTGATGATGAATTGGTGATTCCGAACACAGCACTTTCTGTTTTTGAAAATGCTATATTTCCGTGGCGTGGTGAAAGTATGAGTTGGTATCGAGACCAATTGGTAAACAGTGCTTATAAATTTGATTTTCCGATACACAAGCCTTATTTCGAATTAACTGACGAACAAAAAGATTTGGTTTGGAAAGGCAACAGTTATTTCACCGGATTGAATGATTTCTTCCATGAACTGGAAGAGAAAAATTATAAAATTCAGAATCGCGTAATGTTGTCACGTTATCGTGGTAAAACCAAATGTACAACTTGTAAAGGCAAGCGTTTACGCAAAGAAGCAAACTATATAACCGTTGGAGGAAAAACCATTTCGGAATTAGTTGATTTATCAATCAAGAGATTAATTCCTTTCTTTAATGAACTTACACTTTCAGAATATGATCAAAAAGTTGCCAAACGTTTATTATTAGAAATCAATAATCGATTAGCTTTCTTAAGTGATGTTGGCCTGGATTATCTGACTTTGAACAGAAACTCGGCCACGCTTTCCGGTGGTGAATCACAGCGTATTAATTTGGCTACTTCGCTTGGAAGTAGTTTGGTTGGTTCAATGTATATACTCGATGAACCAAGCATTGGTTTACATCCAAAAGATACCGAGCGCTTAATCAAAGTCTTGAAAAACCTTCGTGATTTAGGAAATACTGTTATTGTGGTTGAGCATGATGAAGATATTATGAAAGCTGCTGACAGGATTATTGATATTGGTCCCGAAGCCGGAACTTTTGGTGGTGAATTAGTTGCCGAAGGAACATTTGATGAAATCTTAAAAGCTGATTCTTTAACAGCAAAATATTTAAACGGAGAATTAGAAATTTCTGTTCCGAAAAAAAGAAGAAAGTCTAACAATTTTATTGAAATAAAAGGCGCTAGAGAAAACAATCTTCAAAATGTAGATGTCGCTTTTCCATTAGAAAGCTTAACAGTTATAACCGGAGTTTCGGGAAGTGGAAAAAGTACGTTGGTAAAGAAAATTCTATTTCCGGCGATGCAGAAAAAGTTAGAAGGCATTGGAGACAAAGCCGGTCAATTCACAGAATTATCGGGAAGTTTTTCGCATATAAGACACATTGAATATGTTGACCAAAACCCAATTGGGAGAAGTTCGCGTTCAAATCCTGTGACTTATATCAAAGCGTATGATGACATTCGCGATTTGTATGCCAAAGAAAAGCTATCCAAAGTTCGTGGTTATCAGGCCAAGCATTTCTCTTTTAATGTTGATGGTGGACGCTGCGAAACCTGCAAAGGCGAAGGTTCAATAAATGTAGAAATGGTTTTCATGGCCGATGTTTCTTTGCCTTGCGAAACTTGTGGTGGAAAGCGTTTCAAAAAAGAAGTTTTGGAAGTAGCTTTTGAAGGTAAAAATATTGATGACATTTTAACGATGACTATCGATGATGCTATTGCCTTTTTTACCGAAAACAAACAGACAAAAATCACTCAGAAACTACAACCTCTGCAAGATGTTGGTTTGGGATATGTGCAATTGGGACAATCTTCTTCAACTCTTTCAGGCGGTGAAGCACAGCGTATTAAACTGGCTTCGTTTTTAGTAAAAGGTGTTACCAAAGAAAAAGCATTGTTCGTATTTGATGAACCAACGACAGGTTTGCATTTTCACGATATCAAAAAACTATTAGCTTCATTCGATGCATTAATTGAAAAAGGCCATTCGATTATTGTGATTGAACACAATCTGGATTTGATAAAATGTGCCGATTGGATTATTGATTTAGGTCCGGAAGGTGGTGAAAACGGTGGACAACTTCTAGCAGTAGGAACACCCGAAGATATTGTGAAAAACAAAAATTCCGTTACCGGATATTATCTAAAAGATAAGCTATAAAACAAAAAGCCTTCCAAATTGGGAGGCTTTTTTATATTATCTAATCAAATTATTCCACAATAATTTTCTTAGCAATTCTTTTATTCGATGTCTGCAAAACCGCAAGATACATGCCTTTTGACAAACCATCTAAAGAAACTGTCTCTATCAAATGTGCATTTTCGACGTGTTTATTAATAACTATTTTGCCTTGCAAATCAATTAAAGAAAAAGAATAATCGGTATCGATGATGCTTCCAATGTTGATATTCAAAACATCCTTGGCCGGACTTGGAAAGAAACTCACTTGGTTCTCATTTTGAAATTGGTCGTTTCCCAAAGCTGATGTTGCAGCCACAGCAAAATGCATTGTGGCTCCAATTGTAGCTTTGGCAACATTATAATTATAAACAGGATCCATATAAATTAACAAATCCGTATTAGTGTGTTTATGGGTTGTTTCATTGGTTTCAAAAAGCCCGGTTATAATTTCATTATTACTTTGAAACGACATATAATCCGAAGCATAAGCATAAGATAGTTGTGCGTTTAAAGGAGAATACAATTCGACACAAGTCATCAATTGGTTAGTCATAATGCTTGATTGGGCATTATTCGTTGAAGGAGAATTATTTGTATCTCTTTCACAAGTTATTGTATTGTTAGTCAAACCAGCAACGCCACCAACTTCATCCAAATTTAAAACCAAACGAATATCCATTTTTGGAGTAGTTCCGTTTACGATAGCGCTCACATAATGCTGACTTCCTTTTAGACCGTCTTCTTCTCCGCTGAAATTGATAAATTTAATTGAATATTCTGTTGGGATATTTTGCAACAATCTGGCAGTTTCCAAAATAGAAACTAATCCGCTTCCGTTATCATTAGTTCCTGAGCCACCAATGGAATCATAATGACCACAAACAATTACATATGTATTTGGATAAACGGTACCGACTTTGGTAACAATAAGGTTTTTACATACTGCTGTTGAACCAGTATACGTATAGGAATCTTCCACAATTTGATTTGCTGTATAACCAAATTCAAGGTATTTGTTTTTTAGCCAATCTAAAGTATTTTGCAGAGAGACAGTTCCTCTTCTTTTTAATCCCAATGCTTCGTAGGCTGTTAAATTGTTGGTGATATTTGCCTGAGAACATTGTTCTACTATTGAACCATAATAAGGAATATATTCCTGACCAAAACCTTTAGTAACTAATAAAAGAAAGAAAAATGAAAGTAGTAGGTTTTTCATTGATAATATGATAATGATTGTTTGTTTCTGTTTGCAAATCGGCAACAAATGTACTAAAAAAATGCAATTATTTCTTAGCTATAATAATTTAATTTGGAAATAAAATCAGTAATCCGATTTTTAAAATGCTGAATATCCATCAGTTAATTTATCTTAATCAAACCTTAAGAATTCTGTTTTGCGTTTTGGCACACCTATTGAAAAGTCCTAATCAACAATAAAATTTGTTCGAAGAAGCTGAAAATCGAAAGAGTAAGCAAAAAACTCAAATTAGAATGATTATGAAAAAAATTACCCTTTTAGTAGCTAGCATTTTACTGGTTGGAAGTGTAGCGAATGCATCAGAAATAATCAACAAATCTGGTGAAGAAAAAAGAACGAGATTTAGCTTTGATGAGCCAATCTCATTTACTGAGCGAGGAATTGAGTTTTTCGTTTTTCCAAATGGAGAATTTGATTTTAACACTCGTCCGGAAGACAGTCAAGGCGATTACTTTTATAAAGGCGCCGGAAAAAGAGGAACTACAGTTCAGGCAAGAAGACCAGTAAATTATGGTACACGAATTGAACATGATAGTTTTGGTAGAGTAAGACGAATTGGTAACACGTTTATCAATTATGACAGCAGAGATAGGGTAAGTCGTATCGGAACTGTTTATATGAAATACAACAGAACTGCGCTTGCACAAATTGGAGGAATGAGAATCATTTACAACCGAAGAGGCGAAATCGTTGATACCGTTGGACGCATAAAAGGTTACAGTAACTCCGGATATGCTTACAACTACAACAATCATTGGAACGATGACAATTATACAGCATCAAACTATAATGATAACGATTACTACTATTACAAAGCTGATGGTACAAAAGCAAAAGTTGAAGACGATAAAGAAAATAAATAAGTTTAGGTTAGATTGATTGGTTAGGTTTTGATGAGAAAATCCCGCAAAGTTGAAAGACGATGCGGGATTTTTGATTTATCTAATTTTCGGATTAATGGGTTTCATCCATTTCTATAGTGTCAACATCAATGTTTTGCTTTTTCAAAATGCCTTTTACCAAAAAGGCAAATAATGTCAGATAGGCAAAACAAACAACCGTAATAATATAGGATTGATGAATTCCAATGATATCAGATAGTTTTCCTTGTATTGGTGGGATAATTCCACCACCCAAAATCATCATAATTAAAAACGCCGAACCTTGAGAAGTATATTTTCCTAAACCAATAATGGATAAACTAAAAATTGCCGGCCACATAATGCTGCAGGCTAAACCACCAGCTAAGAAAGCATAGATTGCAATAGTTCCTGATGAACACAAACCAACTATCATTGCTAACATTCCGAAAACCCCGAAAATAATTAAGGTTCTGGCTGGTTTGTCTTTACTTAAAAAGAAAGCACCAATTTGAATAAGTACACAGAAAACATAATAATACAAAGGTTTCATATCTTTTCCTGAAAGAATATTAACGCCCAAGATAATTCCGAATGCTATCAACGGAATAATTATCAATGCTAATGTTTTGCTGCTGCCTTTTAAATTAAAAACACTAATGGCACCAGCCCAACGTCCAATCATTAAACTTCCCCAATACATCGAAACATAAGGAGCAATATCAGACGATTGCAGACTCCCAAATTCCTTCAGATTCAACAAACTTCCGAGGTTACTTCCTATAGCGACTTCTACTCCGACATAAGTAAAAATGGCAAGCATCCCCAAAACCAACTGCGGATATTGCATTGCTCCCCAACCTTCGGCTTTTTTCTGTGCTGAAGCATACGAAAATAATATTCCACCAACTACCACGGCCAAAGCGCCTAAAAGCCAGTTCATTCTGTATTGCTCTAAATCAGCCATATCAGCAGTACTCAAACTTGCTGTATCAATTTGATATGTTTTAAAAATTGGAATAAAGCATGCTGCCAATAAGATTGTCATTACAATTAATGTCCATAAAGCTTTGTTCGCTTTTTCCATTGGTTCATCTGAAATGCCTGCTGGCACCTTTTTGGAAAAATAAAATAAGCCTGCTGCTGCAATGAATAGTAATCCAACGCCAACATATAAAATAACAACTTTGCTTAATTCCAGACTCTTAATCTGGTCTTCTGAAACCGAAGCTGCAGTTCCAAATAAGGCTAAAGCCACTACTATCGGTCCAATGGTTGTTCCAAATGAATTGATTCCGCCTCCAAGATTTACCCTGTCTGCTCCTGTTTTTGGATTACCTAATAAAATTGCAAACGGATTTGCTGCCGTTTGTTGCAATGAAAAACCTAATGCTACGATAAACAATCCTACTAACATTCCGGCATACAAATTAGCTTCAACAGCCAAAATCATTGCTCCGGCTCCAAGTGCCGAAAACAATAATCCGTACACTATACTTTTTTTGTAACCCCATTTTCCAACAATGTCTTTTCCGCTGCTATTTCCAAAAGCAAAAAGCAACAAAGCGCCAATATAATAAGCAGTGTAAAAAGCAAAATCAACCAGCTGTGATTGAAATTGATCTAAAGAAAAATAACTTTTACAAAAAGGAATAAAAATACTGTTCCCGGCAGCAATAAAACCCCAAAAGAAAAAGACTGTAATAAGGGTATAAAGCGCAGGATAATTGGTTTTGGTTGTACTCATAAATATAGTTTTGGATTAGTTAATTGGTTCAAAAGAAATAGCAGTTCCGCCACCCGCTGCCATGTTTAATTGGATGAAATCTTTGTAAGTAACTGTTTTAGCAATAATTTCATAACTCTTTGGGTTATTTTGCCAATGTGCCTTTTTCCCATCCTGATAAATGATGGCTCTATATTTTTTTCCTGGCGTTAAAAATGCAAGGCTTACTTTGGTTCTTCTTGCATTCTCATCAGTGATAGCGCCGAGGAACCATTTTTCTGAATGCTTGTCTTTTCTGGCAACGGTAAGATAATCTCCAGGCTCAGCTTCTAAATATTTACTGTCCTGCCAATCAACTGCGACATCTTTTATAAATTGGAAAGCATCTGAATAGCGATCATAATTCTCAGGTAAATCGGCTGCCATTTGCAATGGAGAATACATGGTTACATATAGTGCCAATTGTTTAGCCAAAGTCGTATGTACTTGTTCCGTTTTCTTTGGATCGTAGTGATTCATCTTGATTTCAAAAATTCCGGGTGTATAATCCATTGGTCCACCAAGTAATCTGGTGAATGGCAAAATGGTTTCGTGCATTGGCGGATTCCCGTTACTCCAGCCATTGAATTCTGTTCCTCTCGCTGCTTCGGCTGCAATATAATTTGGATAGGTTCTGCTGTAACCTGTCGGTCTTGAGCTTTCGTGCGAGTTTACCATCAATTTGTAGTCTGCAAATCGTCGAGCCACAAAGTTGAAATGATTTACCAAGGTTTGACCATCATGAAATTCGCCACGCGGAATGATTCTTCCAACATAACCCGACTTCGCAGCCGGATAACCATATTTTTTCATTAATTCTAATGCCCTATCCAAATGTCGCTCGTAATTCGCCACAGAACCAGAGGTTTCGTGATGCATAATCATTTTAATCCCTTTTGATTTAGCATAATCATTCACGGCTTTTAAATCAAAATCAGGATAAGGCGTTGTAAAATCGAAAACATCTTCTTTCCAGTTGCCAAACCAGTCTTCCCAGCCAACATTCCAGCCTTCAACCAGAACGCCATCAAAACCATTTTTGGCAGCAAAATCAATATAACGTTTAGTATTTTCTGTTGTTGCTCCATGTTTTCCGGTTGGTTTTAACTGACCATCAGCTGCATTTTGTGCGTTTTGTGAACCGGCATAATCCCAGGTTGATTTTCCCACATGCATTTCCCACCAAACACCAACGTATTTCATCGGCTTTATCCACGATGTGTCTTCAATTTTTGATGGTTCATTTAGATTTAAAATCATTTTAGAGCTCACAATATCGCGCGCGTCATCGCTAATCATAATGGTACGCCAAGGCGAAACACAAGGTGCTTGCAAATAGGCTTTATCGCCAATAGCATTCGGAACTAGACGTGATTTTAATTTGAATTCGTTTGGCACCAAATCCAAATGCATTATTGGATAATTGACCACAGCCGCTTCAAAAATATTAAGATACAAACCATCTGTCGATTTCATCATTAACGGTGATTGAATAACATGTTTACCTGCAATGCTTTTTAAACCAATTCCATTATTCAAATCTATTTTTTCAGTATTTATTTCTGAAAGTTTCGTTTCGTTATAGGCGTATTCCTGACTGTCAAAATCGCCCGGAATCCAAAATGTTTTGTGGTCGCCAGTCAAGTTAAACTCAGACATTTCATCTGAAATAATAAAGTAATCCAACTTGGCTTGTTTTGGAAAATCATAACGGAAAGCAACACCTTCATCAAAGGCTTTGAAAATGATATTGATTCTTCTTCCGGTTGTCTTTTGCGAAAGCGCAATAGTTAGTTCGTTGTAGTTATCCTTGATGTTGGACTGCTCACCCAAAACTGGCTTCCAAGTTTCATTTATGGTTCTTTGGCGAACACTATCGATACTAAAATCAGCCGTCAAGTCGCCTCCGCTTTTTAACTTAACTCCCAAACGGCTATTCAGGACTATGGGTTTGTTTTTATAGGAAACCTCATAAGTCGGATTTCCATTTTTTGATAAGGAAAAATTAAGAGTGATTTGTTTGGATGGCGATTGCACGCTTTGCGCAGTAACCTGAAATCCTAAGAACAGTAATCCGATAAAGGCAATTCTTTTCATAAGAGATAATTTTGCTAAATATAGTAACTTTTTAAAAACAAAAAATCCCGAGCGAATCGGGATTATTATATAGTTATTAACTTAAAGGATTTTTTAGCTGTGAACGGTGTGTCCGTCAACATAGTCCTGTAAATAAGCAAAACGTTCTGTTAGTTTTCCGTTTTCGGTAATTTTGGCACGTTGCAGAATTCCGTCTTTATCATTGTTGAAGAAAGCCGGAATTACGTGTTCCATAAACATTTCGCCAAATCCTTCGCTCGCATCTTTTGGTAATTCACATGGCAAATTATCAACTGCCATAACCATTATTGAACCCGGATGCGTATAAGGAACTTCTCTGTTTTCGATTGGTAAAAAACCATAAAACGGTTCCGCAATCGTTGATGATCTTATGGTGCAGGCTATTGGGCCATCAACATCGCAGGAAATATCGGCAACAACTTTTATTTTACAATCGGATGCCTGAAGCATTTCAAGAGTCAGAATATCCGGAGCATCGTTTCCGTGGAAATGACCTGCCATGAAGATATCAGCAACTTTGGTAAAACGCTCAAAGTTAGAAGTATAAGATTCAGGATGCTTATAAAAATCATTATTATCTCCAGCTACAGTGCCGTCAATTCGCTTGTTATAATCCAAAACGTCAATTTGGGTGTAAACAGCTTCTGAATATATTTTGTTTAAGAAATCCTCCGGAGAAACCTGTTTTACTTTCATGCCATCAAGAATTTCCTTTGCTCCCATTCCGACTTTGCCATGACCGGTCAAAACAATTTTGATGTTTGGCAAAATTTGTCTTTTCAGGCGAACAACTAAATCTTCTTTTGTTTGCAGCGTTTCTGCTTTTGGCAAATTGAACAACTCATATTTTATCCCGAATGCTCTAAAACCATTATATGCTCCAACAATTCCTGCATAACGACCAAAGCCAATCAAACGTCTGTTACTTGCATCGACTATAGTTTCATGATCATATAACTCTATCTTTTTATCAAGTATAGCCTGAAGCAATTTTCGGTTATGCACTTGCTTTTTAATGGTATGCGAAAAGAGGAAATACTTTTTATTTGGAATTAAATAATCAACCGGAATTTCTTTTACCCCAAAAAGAACATCGCAATCTGAAACATCATCAACTACTTCAATGCCTAATTTTTTATATTCTTCATCAGTAAAAACTCTGATATCCGAACTTTCAACTTTGACTGTGGCATCGGGATGCTCTTTTTGCAAACGAACTAATGCTGACGGAGTGAAAACTACTCTTCTATCGGGTGGATTTTTTCGCTCTTTAATAATTCCAAACTTCATCGGGTACTTTTTTGTGATGCCAAAAGTAGTAGTAACGAAAACGTTTTCAAAACTTTTTTTGAAAAATAAATTCTGCCCAATTTTATCGTTGCTATTGATTAGTAAAGCTTTATAAATTTATCATAAAAAATTGTGAAAAACATGTTGAAAGCTTTCTTAAAAAGTAACTTTATGCCTTTAATGAATAATTATATTTGTTTTTCAATATTATTGCAATGACATCCAAAATTAGTCTCTATACTACCCAATTGCTTGCTATTATTCTGCTTACTATTTCTTGTTCAAAGCAAGAGAAGACGGATGATGGCATAATTAAAATGAATAAAAACGGTATTCCGGTAATGCAGCCTTTGCAAGAGGAATTGCCAAAACTTACTTCGGCTTATATCAATGACAAAAAATATGGCGTTAGTCGTTATTTTGAAAAAACATGGTCAGAGAAGAATGATAACGTAGCTTTTTTGGTTGCCAAAAACGGTCAGATAATTTATGAAAATTATATGGGCTATGCCAATAAAAGAACTGGGGAAATGATTTCTAAAAATATGCCATTGCATATTGCTTCTGTGAGTAAAGTATTGACTTCTACAGCAATTCTGATGCTTATTGATGCTAAAAAAATTACCTTGGACCAAAAGGTAAATACGATTATCAAAAACTTTCCTTATCCTGAAGTTACTATTCAAACACTCCTTAATCATCGTAGCGGCATGAGAAATTACGCCTACTTTACTTTTGAAAATGGCAATTGGGATAAAAAAGAAACCCTGACCAATGAAGATATTGTAAAGGTTATGGTAGAGAAAGGAATTACTTTAGAGAGACCAACCGACACCGGATTTGGTTATTGCAATACCAATTATGCAATGCTTGCCTTGATTATTGAAAAGGTTACCGGATTGAAATATCCTGAAGCAATGAAAGAAATGATTTTTGCACCGCTTGGCATGACCAATACCTTTGTTTTTGACATTGCAAAAGATCGTGACATCATTGCTCCGTCTTATAAAGGAAATAATGTAGAAATTGGAATTGATTATCTGGACGGAATTTATGGTGACAAAAACATCTATTCCACTCCGAGAGATTTATTGAAATTCGACAAAGCACGCTATGCTCCTTTTTTCCTGAATCCGGATTTGCTCAAAAAGGTGTATAAAGGATATAGTTATGAAGCCAAAGGAATTCGTAATTATGGTTTAGGTATCAGAATGTCAGAGTTTGAAAAAGGCGAACCTTATTATTATCATAACGGTTGGTGGCACGGAAACACTTCCTGTTTTATCAACTTACGAAAAGAGAAAGTTACGATTATAGTGCTGTCTAATAAGTTTACAAGAAAGACATATCAAGCTAAAAAACTAGCCGGCCTTTTTGGCGATTATCCATTCAAACTGGATGATGATGGTGAGGAATGATATGATAAAATTCGACCTGAAATATTTTGCATTAACTATTTCACTTTTCATTATCGAGACGCTAATTGCGCTTTATGTACATGACAACTTTGTGCGTCCTTACTTTGGAGATGTTCTGGTTGTAATCCTAATTTATTGCTTTGTAAAGTCATTTTTTAAATTAAAAGTGCTGACTGCTGCACTATTTGTCTTGCTATTCTCATTTGCGATAGAATTTCTGCAATACCTGAATATTGTTGAAAAGCTAGAATTACAACATTCAAAAATTGCCAGAACCGTTATCGGAACTTCTTTTTCCTGGGAAGATATTATTTCTTATGTTGCAGGAATACTTATTGTGATTTCAATTGAATATTTTATTAGTAAGAAGACATAAAAAAACCTATCTAAAAAGATAGGTTTTTATTTGAATTAAATTTCCAATTGATTAATCATCATCACCATCTTCATGCTCTCCACCTTCCATTTCTCCGCAGTCACCCAGATGTTCGTTTAATGTTAGAGCCAGAGCATTGTTTCCATCGGTATCGTTTGGCCCAATTTCAATAATGCCATTACCATTGCCATCAACTGCTGCGCTCAAGTCAACTTCACTCAACAACTGGTTTAAATCGAAGTTAAAAACTAAATCGAAAGAGTTGTTGCTGACTACAAGATTTTGGCCGGCATCTTCATAATCAATTTCTAAGTCCTGCTCAAAATCATGCCAGAAAACAAATGGTATTCCATTAATTGTTCCTCGTATTTCTACTGTTTTGTTATACAACGGAGAAGTGCTTACTAAATTTTTCCCTAATTCCAATTCTACTTCTTCATAAGTACCATTAGGAACAGATACAGTAGTGACTGGGGCTATTTGATTTAGTAAATCTAATTCCCATGGGCCATTTAACTCGACTTCATCGTCTCCGTCAAAAAAACCATCATGGTCGTCGTCTCCGTTGTCATTGTCGTTGTCACCGTTTTCATTATCATCGTCATCATCTGATTCTGCATATTTGAATGAGATTTCATTAACGTTGATTTTAAAACTGGTCAATACCACATCATTGTTAAGCGTTGTTGTAGTGTTTCTGCCCGCAGCCGGATTAGTGTAGGTCGCTTTTCCAATGACTCTCATGGTTCCGTATCCTGCACTACTTTCACTTGAACATGATGTTATCAGGAAAAACAAACCGATAAGTACGATAAGAATTTTTAAATTTTTCATTTTATTAAATTTATTTCTATAAAAGTAGTAAATATTTATGTTTATTTTGTTATAGTTTTTTTTTCGATTTTTCAATAATACCCATATAACCCAAAAATGGCTAAAAATTATACGATAAGAAATGCGAAGCCTAATGAGTTCGAAGCCATTGGCAAACTGATGGTTAATGTTTATTCACAACTTGACGGATTTCCAAAACCAACCGAACAGCCCGCCTATTATGCCATGCTTTCGAATATTGGTGATTTTACTACTAAACCGAATACTGAGCTTTTAGTAATCGTTTCAGAAGACAACAAAGTATTGGGTGGAGTTGTTTTCTTTGCTGATATGAAATACTATGGCTCTGGTGGCACTGCGACCTCAGAAACCAACGCTGCGGCTTTTAGATTGCTTGCCATTGATCCTGAAACTCGTGGACAAGGTTTGGGAAAACTTTTAACCGAAGCCTGCATCCAAAAAGCCAAAGATAAAAAGCTGTCACAAGTAATCATTCACAGCACAAAAGCAATGCAAACAGCTTGGAAAATGTATGAAAATATAGGATTTAAAAGATCGGAAGATTTAGATTTTATGCAGGGCGAGCTTCCTGTTTTTGGATTTCGTTTGTTACTTAAAAAATTATAATGATATGAAAAAAGCACTCCTTTTTATTTTATTCGCACTAAACATAAATGCTCAAACAAAAGATGAAGACATCAAAATCCGAATTGTAAAAGCTAAGCTGGTCGATAACGTTAGTGTATTTGGCATGAGAGATTTAAAGGTCAAGAATGATGAATTGAAGAAAGTTATGGTTAAAGCAAAAATTCTATCAACACCTGACAACAGAGCTAAATTAAGCGGATTTTCACTTATAGATAATGTAAATAAAATTCGTTATCGCTTGGCTGATTATAAAGGATATCTGGGAGTTATTGATGTTGCTGAATTCATTCCATATACCAAATTCGAATTATTTAATGAGAAAGGCAAAAAGATGGATTGGGAAGGTTTGCCCGAGTATAATCCAGCCGTCAAAGACTATTTTGACCAGTTCGATAAGGAAGGTTATACGAATGTAGAAATTCCGGTAAATTTTGGAACTAAAGAAAAACCAAACCTGAGTATTATCTATTTTGGCGAAACAGAACATGAAGACTTCACTGCGGAATTGTTTTTTGTAGTTTTCGAAAAATACAAAGACCTCGATTACGAGTTATATTATATGGATAAAAAAATTAGCGATATAAAGTTCAACAATCAAAAAGAAAAATCGGCCAAAGCCAAAAAACAATCTGACAACTCTGATTATAACGACGAATAAATTTATTTCTCAATAATCGCTTCCTGAATGATTTTTTGGATGTCTTCACGGATGTTTTCCTTTGAAAGCTTGTTTGGCAAATTAGAATCAGGATAGGTTCTATTCGATAAGAAAACATAAACAATATCCGTTTCCGGATCAGCCCAGGCAATAGTTCCCGTAAAACCAGTGTGACCAAAACTCGACATCGAAACACAGCCACATGTTGGACCGGCACCACTTATTTGTTGTTTGTCAAATCCTAATCCACGACGATTTCCTTCGCCACAAAACCAACACGTATTAAAATCATTGAACGTAGCTTCTGAGAAGTACTGAACGCCACCATAATTTCCTTTTTGCAGATACATCTGCATCATCTTAGCGATGTCCATAGCATTGGAAAAGATTCCGGCATGACCGCCTACTCCATCTTCCATTGCGGCTTCCATATCATGAACATAACCCTGAATGGTATCATGACGGAAATAAGTATCGATTTCGGTTGGAGCAATCACACTTTTATCAAATTTATGCAACGGATTAAAAAGTGTATTATTCATCCCAAGTGTTTTGTAGAAATTGTCCGCAGCCAATTCATCCAAATGCCTGCCCATGATTTTCTCCAAATATTGTTTCAAAATGATAAAGGTAAAATCGCTGTAGCGGTATTCTTTTTTATCAATCAGTGGACTATCGATGATTCGCTTCATAATGGTATCATGATAATCATCTCTTAAATACAAACTATCCGAAACGCGTTTGGTAAATCCTTCGCTATACATTTTACGATAGTATTTCTCCATTGGCATTTTGGCTGAGTCTAATGTAGCGGTGTAAAACGGAATCCACGCCTGCATTCTGCCATAGTGCGACAACAATTCTTTAAACGTAATTTTCTGCTTGTTCGAACCTTTGAATATTGGCAACATTTCGCCTAAAGTAGTTTCAAGTGTCACTTTCTTTTGGTCGTAAACCTGCATCACATTTGGCAAAGTAGCGACCATTTTGGTTACCGATGCTACATCATACAAATCGCTGTTCTTCACTCTAACATCGCCTTCATAGGTTTGTTTTCCAAAAGATTTTTGATAAATGACTTTCCCTTTTCTGGCGACCAAAACCTGCATACCTGGTGTCATCTTTCCATCAATGGCTTTTTGTGCATAGGTTTCAATCTGCTTCAGTTTTTCTGAACTCATACCAACACTTTCCGGAGTTGCAAAACCCAATCGGTTGAGTTTTTGAGTAGTGATTCCATCGCCAGCCTTTAATGAACTATTGATAGAAACCGGAAGCAATCCTTTGGCATCAATCGCTCCAAAAATCAATTCGGCCGAAACTTCCTGTGCTATGTTTCCATTTTGATAGGATACAATTACACCCGGTATTTCATTAAAATTCAAAATTCTTGATAAGGAATACGGTTTGGCAAAACAATCGATGATCACTTTCTTTTTGGAGGCAATCGAATCAATTACCTGTAATTCAGGCACTGTTAGTTCAGGTGCTTTCCACCAGGATTTATCCGATTTGTGGTAACCAATGATTACGGTTTCATAATCGGTTAACTTAACCATTAAGCTGTCAATATTGGCATCAGCAACTTCGGTGACTTCGGTATATTTCTTTAAAGTAGTGACAAACGAGCTGTTGGTGTCATCACCTAATTTTACATAGGCAATTTTCTGATTCAGGTTTCTAATTGGAAGAATATTTCCATCATTTTTTACAACGGTAACCGCATTCTCATACAATTCATACTGCAGCGTTTCATTCGATTTCGGATTCAAATCGTTATACAAATTGATGCCTTCAATAGGTTTGTAGTTGTTCAATCCTGCTTTGAATTTATAGCGTAAAATCTTCTTTACTGATTGCGCCAGTCTTTCATCTGAAATAAGACTGTCCTGATACGCCACACAAATTTTTTCTACGGCAAGCGGTACATTTTCTGCAAAAAGTAAAATATCATTTCCCGCCATAAAAGCTTCCAGATCAATATCGCCTGGAGCTCTGAAATTGGCTGCACCTTTCATATTTAAGGCATCAGTAAAAATAAGTCCATCAAAAGCTAAATCCTTTTTAAGCAATTTGGTAACAACATCATAGGAAATAGAAGTTGGATAACCTTCTCTTGGCTCCAAACTAGGAACATTCAAATGCGCTACCATTACCGAAACCAAACCTTCATCAAACATTCGCTTGTAGGGATACAATTCTACTTTATCTAAATGATCTAAAGTAGCATTAACGGTTGGCAAAGAAGTATGCGAATCGGTTGCTGTATCTCCGTGACCCGGAAAATGCTTTCCTGTAGAAAAAACTCCCTGACCTTGTGCGCCATTCATTAAGGCAATAGCGTGTTCCGTAACACTAACTTTATTTTCACCAAAAGAACGATACCCAATAATTGGGTTTTTTGGATTGGTATTGATATCTAAAACCGGCGCAAAGTTGAAATGAATTCCCATTCTTTTGCTTTCCTTAGCCAAACTTGTTCCTACTTTCTCAACCAATTTCAAGTCTTTGATGGCTCCCAAAGTCATGTTAAACGGAAAACGGAAGGTTGAATCGATTCGCATGCTCAAACCCCATTCGGCGTCAATACCAATAAACAAAGGAACTTTAGCAAGTGATTGGTATTTATTAGTTAGGCGTGCCTGACGCATTGGTCCGCCTTGAAAAAAGATTAATCCACCGACTTTATTCTCGGTAACCAACTTTTCAACATCGGCAACGTGAGCGGCATCTTTATTAGAATAGGCAGCAACCATAAATAGTTGTCCTACTTTTTCATCAAAAGACATTTGATTATAAATACTGTCAACCCAACGTGTTTCGATATCAGTTTCAGGGAAAAAGTTCTTTCTGGGATGTGGATGATAAACAGTTTCATCTATTGGAACAACTACTTCAGGCGTCGGTTCAGCTACAGGAACAACAGCTGTTTGCTTATTTTTAGTTGACGAACAATTCGTAACCAAAAACAGCAATCCTGTGCATAAACCTATACTGACTAATAACCTTTTCATAGAATTTAGGGCTTAAAAGAAACGGCTGTGCCAGCTTTCGCCAGCAGGAACTTCCCAGTTTTCGTTAAATTCTTCGATACTATTCACCAAATTGTTAAAAACAATGGTATTGGCGGTCACGGCTTTTTCTTTAGCCATTCGTTTAAAATCAATCAACGATTTATGCGCAATGTGTTCTCCGTTTTTAAACGTCACATTCATTTTATCCAACAAATCAACTTCGTATTTTTGTTCCAGATTTTGAATAAAATTCACAGAAGAATCGATAGAACAACCCGTTGCCTGTTGCACTTCCTGATTGACAGCAAGAATGATGAAACGATTGTATTTCAATAAATATGAAGCTTCTAATCCAGTTCCGTGCGCTGACCAATTTTCGACAAATGCTTTTAAATCATTTTCGATTTCAGTCATTTCATCGTCTGAAAATTTTCTATTAGATTGGTAAATCCAAATTTTAGAGTCTTCAGGTAAATTTTCAAAAGGGATATACATAATTTTAATTAAAATGTTTTTACAAATGCAAAACCGGTTGTCTTTCCATTATAAAACGGAATCATTGCTGTTTTAGTATTTGTCGAGTTCTTTTTTGTGAACCATTTGCTTGTAATTGGATATAACCAATAACCAGCTTTAGCACTAAGAATTCCTATTCCGGCTCCGGCTGCAACGTCGGTAAGCCAATGTCGGTTATTATACATTCGGAAAGCTCCGGTTCCTGCAGCTACAATATAGCCTGAAATTCCGTACCAAACCGATTCATTTTTATATTCCTGCATCATTAATTCGGCTCCCAAAAAGGCAGTTGCTGTATGTCCTGAAGGAAATGAATTAAGGCTGCTTCCATCCGGTCTTTCTACAGAAGCTGTCTTTTTAAAGGCATTAACAGTCAATCCCATTAAAAGATAAGATGTCGCAAAGATTATCGTTTTATCCTTAAAATTATTTTTACTTTTTACTCCAAGAGGGCTTAAACCATAGAAAGCTGCAATTGGTGCATATTGTGAAAAATCGTCAATGGATGTCTTCTTATCAATGTCTTCTGTAACCTCAGTACTAATACCGGAATTGAAACCCTTAATCTGACCACTTTCCAATCCAAAAATCCCGTAACCAATAAAAACAGCCGGAATGATTAGGCTTTTATACTTGAATTTTAACTGAATAGAATCCTTTTTTTGACTCGGAATTGTATCTGAAACGGATTGCGCATTAGAAACAAAAAAAGCAAAACAACAAATACAAAATATAATCTTTGTTTTCAAATTCATTAATCAGACTATAAATCCTGTGCGTTAGCGATTAATTCAGCCACGTCCATTACCTTAACATTCGCTTCCTGCTCTTTGGCTTTAACACCATCCGTCATCATCGTATTACAAAATGGGCAACCAGCCGCAATTATTTCGGGTTTGGTTTCCAAGGCATCTTCGGTTCTTTCTACGTTGATGTCTTTGTTTCCCGGTTCCGGTTCTTTGAACATTTGGGCACCACCGGCACCACAACATAAACCGTTAGCTTTTGAGCGTTTCATTTCTACCAACTCAGCATCCAGTTTTTGGATTAAATCCCTTGGTGCTTCGTACACATTATTTGCTCTTCCAAGATAACATGGATCGTGAAACGTAATTCTTTTTCCTTTGAATTGTCCACCTTCAATAGTCAATCTTCCTGAATCTAATAATTGTTTTAGGAATTCAGTGTGATGTACAACTTCGTAGGTTCCGCCCAATTCAGGGTATTCGTTTTTCAGGGTATTAAAACAATGCGGACAGGCAGTAACAATTTTTTTAGCTTCGTAGGCATTCAGCACTTCGATATTCATCATCGCCTGCATTTGGAACAAAAACTCATTTCCCGCACGTTTTGCCGGATCACCGGTACAACTTTCTTCAGTACCCAAAACAGCAAACTCGACATTCGCACGATTTAAAATACGCACAAATGCCTTGGTGATTTTCTTTGCTCTGTCGTCAAAACTACCGGCACAACCAACCCAAAACAGTACTTCGGGTTGTTTGCCTTGAGCCATCATTTCTGCCATGGTTGGCACATTTAATACTTCTGACATTTTTTAATGTTTATACGGTTATGCGGTTATTCGGTTATTTGAAAATTCAAATCAACAAATAACCAAATCCACGAATTACCTAGTCGTGATGCTCGTCATCGAACACCTGAATGGTAACTTCTTTTTCTATCAAATTGGTGAACTTTCCTCTGTAACGGGTTGCTTTTACCAAGTGATTGTCAATCCAGTGGTAATTTCCTCCACGTGGTTTTCCGAATAGAATTCCGTGATATTTGAAACCATGTTTTTTCAACCAAATCTCGGTATATTCTCTGTGTGCTTCTGTTCTTGAAGTAAAGAAGAATATAATGTGACCTTCGTCAAACCATTTGTTTAACGTAACTAATGCATCAGGATAAACCTCTGCAGTCAGCATTCTTTCCGGCTCTTCGTTTGGAATATCGTCGCAAACAGTTCCGTCAATATCGATTAAATAATTCTTAATTCCTTCAGGTAAAATCGGGCTTAAATGTTGGCCGTTTTCGGTAATACTTTGCAAGTTTTTTTCAATGTCTTCCGCTTTCATTTTTTTTCTAAATTTTTTAATATTTCACATTCATTTGACAAATTCCCAAGCCTCACATTTTTGGTCATTTGTTTTTATTTTAATAGATGCGATAAATCACATCCTGATTCAGTTATTATTCATTTTTCCAATTTAATCGGTCTTGTTGGTTGTATTGCCATGGTGCGCCGTTGTTCTCAATATTGGTCATCATTGCATTCAACGATTGTGGCGCAGCACTTTGCTCCATTACCAAATAGCGTCTCATATCCATGATAATTGACAACGGGCTGATATTTACCGGACATTCTTCTACACAAGCATTACAAGATGTACACGCCCAAAGCTCTTCTGCCGTTATATAATCATTCAGTAACGATTTATTATCCGGAACAAAAACTCCTTTGTTGGCATCCATATTTCTTCCCACTTCTTCCATTCGGTCACGCGTATCCATCATGATTTTACGTGGCGATAATTTTTTCCCGGTTTGATTTGCCGGACAGGATGAAGTACAACGACCACATTCGGTACAAGTGTAGGCATTTAGCAATTGTACCCAATTCAAATCCTGTACATCAGAAGCTCCAAATTTACCCGGAACCGCGTTTTCATCAACAGGTTGCGCTGCAAATGGATCGGCATTTGGATCCATCATCAGTTTTACTTCTTTGGTAACACTTTCCAGATTATCGAATTTTCCTTTAGCATTCAAATCGGCAAAATACGTATTTGGAAAAGCCAAAAGAATATGCAGGTGTTTTGAATAGTATAAATAATTCAGGAAGACCAAGATTCCTATAATATGCATCCACCAAGCTGTTAGTTCAATAGCTTCAACTTGAGCCAAATCTAATGAAGTAAACCAAGGATTAATATATTGTGAAATGATGTTTCCGGAATTCATTGCCTGAAAATGCAAATCGGTTGCGTTCATAAGTAGGAACAACGACATCAAAACCATTTCGAAATACAGAATCGTATCAGCATCTCTTTTTGGCGCGCCTTTCAAATCGGAACTGGCGAAACGCTTTAATCGGATAATATTTCTTCGAATCCAAAAAACAATTACGGCTATTAAAACCAATAACGCAAGGATTTCAAAAGAACCAATTAAGAAACCATAAAATCCACCAAGGAATGAAAATACTCGGTGTGTTCCGAAAAGTCCGTCAATAATGATTTCAAGTACTTCAATGTTGATAATGATAAAGCCGGCGTATACTATAATATGTAGCAATCCCGCAACCGGACGTTTTACCATTTTGGATTGTCCCAACGCAATCATTGCCATGTTTTTCCAGCGTGCTGATGGATTATCAGTGCGGTTAACATCATGACCAAGATTAATGTTGCGCTTTAGTTTCTTTACATTTTTAGCAAAAAAACCAATTCCCGCAATAAGGATGATAGCAAAAAGTATGTTGTCGATATACATCATGGCTTACACTTTACTTCTTTTTAATAGTATCGTTTACGGGTGCTTTATAAGGTTTGTTCTTCTTTCCGAAGAGCGATACGTTTACATAACGCGTTGGATTTAAACGAAAATCCTGCAGTAACAATTCCAATTCTTTTGATGATTTGGATAAGTTAGTATACATCGTTTCATCTTTGGCAAGTTTCCCTAAAGTCCCTTTACCCGATTGAACGTCAGCCATTATTTTATCAACGCTTGCTAATGTTTTTTCTAAACTTTTAACCGTTTTACCAATGTTTGCTTTAGAAATCGAATCCGATATTTTAGCAAAATTAGCGGATGCTTTATCCACATTTGCCATGGTTGAGTTGATTTTTCCTTTGTTTTCAGCTAACATTTCGTTTACTGATTTGGAAGCCACTTTGAATTCGGCTAAAGTTTCGTCAAGATTGGCAATGCTGCTTTTTAGATTCGCTTTGGTTTTGGAATCCAAAACAGAGTTTACATTTTTAAGAAGCGCATCCGCAGAAACTACCATTTTTTCGACTTTTTCCTGAAGTGGTGTTAATCGTTCTGCTACCAATGAAGTTAAACCCGGTTTTACATCACCTTGTAAAGTGATTCCAGATTCGGCAACCGATTTATCTTCAAAATTAGGCGTAATCATAATTTGCTTGCCTCCAATTAAACCTGGTTCGTAGATAGAAGCAATACTTGATTTTGAAAAAGGAAAATCAGATTTGATTTGTAATGACACTTGGATTTTGCCTGTCGTACCTAAGAATTTTATTTCGCTGACTTTTCCAACGTTAAGTCCGTTGATTGTTATAGGTGCCGAATTAACCAAACCCTCAACATTGTCATATTGAACGTAGAATGTTTTATAATCAGTAAGTAAGTCTCTGCCTTTTAAAAAGCTATAACCCCAAATAAATAATAAAATAGATGCAATTACTAAAATTGCAGTCTTGATTTCTCTAGTGATTTTCAATGTAAATCTTTTTTTTTATTTTGTACTGTTCGTCTCGTCTTTAGGACGAGACTCGAGTGGCAAAGTTAAAATAAATAATTAAAACTCCTTGTTATTATTGCTTTAATGCGTCCTGAACTGATACTTTCTTACCATTTTTAAAAGCAATTAAAAAGGCTGATGAATATCCTTTGGCTTTGGCTTCGGCTAATAGTCGTTTTGCTTCTTCATAATTGGTCGTTTCTCCATACATGTATTTGTATAAATTCCCTTCCGCTGAAACAGAAATATTACTTAAACCCTTGAAATTACTTGGAATCGTCTCTAATTTTGTCCCACTAGCTGAAAGCTGTACTTTGAATGAAGCTACTCCAGATGTTACCACTTCCGGTTTTGGCTCCAATTTTGGCTCCGGTTTTTTACCCTCAGGTATTTTTACTGTTGGCTTTTTAGCGATTGTATCTGGCTTTTTCACTTCTTCCATTTGTTGTGATGGCTTGATAGTATTATCATTATCACTGGTGCCAAAATATTCTTTTTTGTAACCGATAATCGCATTGGCAATAGATTCCGCTATTTCCTGCTGTCCTACTTCTGAATCAAGTTTTGCCCCTTCAGCCTGATTGGAAATAAAACCCATTTCTATCAAAACTCTTGGCATGTACGCTTTGTGCAAAACCATATAAGGTGCTTGCTTAACGCCACGGCTTTTCTTGCCTATTCCAATAAACTGTGCCTGGACTTTTCCCGCTAGGGCAATACTCTGATCTAAATATAATTCCTGAGCCATAATCATTCCGGCAAAAGATTCAGGAGATTTTGGGTCGAAACCTTCATATTTTTGTTTGTAATCTTTCTCTAAAGTTACAACCGAGTTCTCTCGTTTCGCCGCTTCAAGATTGGAAGCATTTTTAGACATACCCATTACATACGTTTCACAACCATCTGCAGCGTTGTTTGCATTCGCATTACAATGTATGGAAACAAAAATATCGGCATCAGCTCTGTTGGCTATATTAGCACGCTCAACCAAATCAATAAACTGATCTCCTTTTCGGGTATAAATTACATCAATACCGGAAGTTTTCTCTAATAGTTTACCGACTTTTAATACTACTGCTAAAGCAATATTTTTTTCAATATGCCCATGATACACGGCGCCATAATCATGATCGCCATGACCTGCATCGAGTGTTACTTTAAATTTTTGAGAATGGGCTGTATTAGAAAAAAACAAAATAGCAAACGCTGCTATTGTTATTATCCTTAGTTGTTTTATTAGTTTCAAAATCTACTTAATTAATTATTTTAAAGCTGACGCTTTTCCATCGGCAAACATGACAATAAATGCATCCTTAAAACCATGATTTTTGGCTTCACTATACATTTTTCTCGTATACTCTAAATCATATGACTTACCGTAATAATAACGGTATAGATTGTTTTCAAATGTAAACGAAATATCTTTTAATCCCTTGAAATCACTTGAATGTAAGTCTTTCCTTTTGGAACTGGCAAAGAGCTGAATTTTATATAATACCTGACCAGGTTCCGCTTTTACAGTTTGCTTTGCCTGTTCGCCCTTTGGGCTCGAGTCATCAGGTTTCGTAATTACGGAATCCGCAATTTCCTTTTGTTCGGCATATTTTTTATCAATGTCCTTTATATCTTCTTCGGTTAAAGTTTCATTGAAGTACATTTTTTTATAATGAATAATAGCGTTTGCTATCTGGCGTGCCATTTCGGTTTGCCCTTCATCAGAATTTAGATATTCACCTTCTTCTTTATTGGATAAGAAACCTAACTCAATCAAAACACCCGGCATTTTGGCGGCATCTAAAACCCATAAAGGTTGTTGCTTTACCCCTCTTGTTTTTCTGTTTAAACGATTGGTGAAATTGTCCTGAATGGTTGTGGCAAGGCTAATGCTGCTATACAAATTCTCTTCCTGGATTATTTGCAATCCTATCAAATTTTCCGGTTTACTTGGGTCAAATCCCTGATAATTTTTTTTGTAATTATCTTCCAGTAATATAACTGAGTTTTCTTTTTTGGCAACTTCCAGGTTCATATCGGTTCTTGAAAGTCCCATTACAAATGTTTCTGTTCCGGCAGGTTCAAAGTTCTTAACCGAATTGCAATGAATGGAAACAAATAAATTAGCATCAATCTTGTTGGCAATTTTTGGACGGTTAACCAATTCTATGAATTCGTCAGTTTTACGGGTATAGGTCACTGCAAAATCCTTTTCTCTTTCAAGAAATTTACCCACTTTAAGAGTGGTCTTTAGAGCAATGTCTTTTTCAACATATCCGTGATAGGAATTCCCGGGATCCTTTCCACCATGACCTGCATCCAATACTATCGAAAACTTATTAGCATCTGATTGTCCGAAAACATTCAGCATACTAAAAAAGAAAAGCACTGTAAAACAGGTTTTTATGCTATTTAAAAATCTCATAAACTCAAAAGTTAATTTTAATTAAAACCGAAAGGTTATAATACCAATATTTCCTTATTTTTGACCGGAAATATTGTGTAAGTTTGCCTCGTCAAAAATCAAGCCATATTTCTACAAAAATAGTATTAAACCTTTGCAAAGAAACTTATTTTATATCGTTTTTTTAACAATTTTCCTAACACTGGGAAACGCAAAAATATATTCACAAGATGGTCCGAAGCAAACCACTTCTTTCCCTCCTAAAAATCAGCAAACTACACCTGAAAAAACTACAGAACCTGTCTTAGAAGTAACCGAAGTTAAAGTACCTGACAGCATCAAGAAAAAGCCTTTATTGGAAGATAAGATAAAACGTAAAGCAGTTGACTACGAAAAGTTTGACCAAAAGAAAAAGCTAATCACACTCTACAATCAGGCTGAAGTTTATTATCAGGATATTGAACTGAAATCGGGAATCATTGTCATTGATTATGATAAAAATGAAGTTTATGCCGGAAGGATAAAAGACTCTGCCGGAGTTTATACACAAAGACCTCTTTTTAAACAAGGAAGTAATGTTGTCGAACCCGATTCTATCCGGTTTAATTTTAAAACTAAAAAAGCGTTGGTTTGGAATTCAAGAACAGACCAGGGTGAGTTTAAAGTAAAAGCCGAAATCACAAAAAAAGAAAACGACTCCGTTTACTTTATGAAAAAAGCGCGATTTACCACAGCGCAAGACATAGAAGACCCTGAATATTATTTTCAAACCAATAAAGTAAAATTAGTACCAGGGAAAAAAGTGGTAGTAGGATTTACCAATATGGTTATTGCCGATGTTCCAACACCTTTAGCTTTGCCATTTGCTTTCTTTCCAATGTCAGAGAAAAGCCGTTCCGGAATAATTGTTCCAAATTATAACGACAGTAACACCAGAGGTTTTTCATTGCAAAATGGTGGTTATTATTTTGCGTTAAGCGATAACTACGACCTTGCCGTTCTTGGTGATTATTACACCAACGGAAGTTATGCCATGCGTTTCGAATCGTCCTATGCCAAGAAATATAAATTTTTTGGAAATGTAAATATCCGTTTTGAAAACCTAATCAATAGCGAAAGAGGTTATCCTGATTATTCGAGAACTAACATTTACAACATCCAATGGTCACATTCCAAAGATTCTAAATCAAATCCGAACTCTCGTTTTTCAGCTTCGGTAAATCTTGGAAGCAGTAAATATTTTATCAATTCTATCAATCAGGTTAACGTAGGTTCAAGATTGAACAACACCCTGAGCTCTTCGATTTCTTATTCTAAAACATTCAACTCTGTGCCACAAGTGAATATGTCTATAACAGCTACACATTCGCAAAATACAAACACAGAACAAATTAACATGACCTTGCCTACTTTGCAAGTGAGTGTTGACCGAATGTATCCTTTTGCACCAAAAGACGGAACAAAAAAGGGCTTCTTTAAGAATATCAATTTACAATACAACTTAAGAGGTGAAAACAGAATTCAGACTACCGATTCGCTTTTCTTTAAACCGCAAATGTTCAGGGATGCTAAAACTGGTTTTCAACACTCTATTCCGCTGAGTACAAACTTTAAAGTCTTTAAATATCTTAGTGCCACAACTTCGATGAATTACAATGAAGTATGGTATTTAAAAACGATTAGACGTCAGTATGACCCAACGCAGAACAGAGTCGTTGATAATGAAGTACAAGGATTTGATGCCTTTAGAACCTATTCCTTTAGCGCCGGATTAGGAACAACTGTTTATGGAACGTTTAATTTTGGTGAGAAGAAAAAAATACAGGCAATCCGACACGTAATGCGTCCAAATGTAACTTATAGTTATACGCCAAGTTTTTCAAAATACTATGACACCTACGATTCTGACGGAAGTGGTACCATGATAAAAGAGTACACGCGATTTGACAACGGAATTTTTGGTTCACCGGGAAAAAACATGTCCAATAATTTAGGATTTAATTTGAGTAATACTTTTGAAGCTAAAGTAACCGAGAAAGATACAACCAAAACAGAGCCTAAAAAAATAATGTTGCTGAACAACCTGAATTTTTCAACAAATTATGATATTACTGCCGATTCATTAAAATGGTCTCCACTACGTGTTAGCGGTGGTACACTATTGTTTAAACAAAAGATGAATGTAAATTTTGGTATGACACTCGATCCTTACGCAATCAGCAACACCGGAAGACGAATCGATACCTGGAACATTGACAACGGTGGTAGTTTGTTTAGAATGACCAGCGCTAATATGACTTTAAACTATGCTTTCTCTAGTGACGATGGGAATGATGCAGAAAATAAAAATAGCCAAGGCGAGAGAAATGGTGGTCGTGAAGACGATTTGTTTGGTAGCAATACCGATTTGAGTGACAGACGACAGAGCCAATTTGGTGACGATGATGACAAAAAAGACAATGCTTCAAATGAACTCTTTAAATATAAATTGCCTTGGAATGTCACCCTTGCCTATTCTTTGACGTATTCTAATAACAACCGTCAGAAAAAAATAACCGGAAACTCGCTAATGGTTTCTATGAATACTGATTTAACACCCAAATGGAAAATTGGTGCTTCAACAGGTTATGATTTTGTACAAAAAGGAGTTACGTTTACACAGCTTCGATTTGAACGGGATTTGCTGAGTTGGCGAATGGATTTCAATTGGGTACCGTTTGGAGATAATCCGTATTGGGGATTTTTTATCGGAATAAAATCGGGAGTTTTGAGCGATATCAAATGGGATAAACGAAATCAGGCAGATAAAACGCTTAGGTAATTTGTGGATTTGGTTATTTGGTTATTTGATATTTAACCGCATAACCAGATAACCAGATAACCGCATAACCAAATAAACGAATAACCACATAACAATGAAAAAAATAATCTTCACAGACAAAGCGCCAGCGCCAATTGGACCTTATAACCAAGCTGTTTTGGTTGGAAACACACTTTATACTTCGGGGCAAATAGCATTGAATCCTGTGACTATGGAATTAGTCCTTGATGATATAGAAACCGAAACCAAACAGGTTATGGAAAACATGAAAGCCGTTCTTGAAGCTGCCGACATGACTTTTGACAACGTGGTAAAAACGACCATCTTTATTATGAACATGGGTGATTTCGCTCGTATCAATTCCGTTTACGGAAGTTACTTTGACGAGAAAACAGCACCGGCACGCGAAACCGTTCAGGTTGCTGGTTTACCAAAAGGCGTGAATGTGGAGATTTCGATGACAGCAGTTAAATAATTCGGTTATTCGTGGATTCGGTTATTTGATAATGCGAATCAACAAATAACCAAATAACCCATAACAGAAATGAACATAGACGACATCAAAAATATCTGCTTCGAACTTCCTTATGTCACAGAAGACATTAAATGGGGTAATGATTTGGTATTTATGGTTGGCGGAAAAATGTTCTGTGTAGTAGGCTTAAACCAATCGCCTACTTCGGCATCCTTCAAAGTTACCGAAGAAGAATTTGATGAAATGGCTAACCGCTTATACTTTAAACCTGCTCCTTATGTTGCCAAATACAAATGGGTGCTGATTGAAGACATCAGTAAAATGCGTCCCAATGAATGGCAGCATTACCTGCAGCAATCGCATGCGTTGGTTAAAGCCAAACTGGCACCTAAAATAAAGAAACAGCTCGGCATAGACCTTTAAAACAAATCCTTGATTGTGAAAACAATTTGTTTTTTCTACTTTTGGTAATCCCAATTATAAAACTAAAATGAAAGCAAAATTCGCATTCCTTATACTGCTATTATCTTCTAACTTCATTTTTTCTCAGGAAACTAATGACAAAGAAGTTTTGACCGCTACTCCTACTGAAGAGACTGAAAACGGCAAAATAGAAAACAGTGTATACACTTGTTATCGGTTTGACTGGAAAATAAAAATTCCAATGAACTATGTCATCACCGATGTAAAGAAGGTTGAAGAATTACAAAAAAAAGGGCTTCCGGGTGGAATAATTGCTAAACCAACCAGCCCGCATTTAATAGGTTTTGAAGTAGATAAAAGAAATACTTTTACTGCCGCTTTTGAATCTTTAGCAGGATCCCAAATAACATCACTTGAAGAACATAAAAATTTCATAATTAAATTAATGAATGATACCTATTCTAATATTGAAACGCTCAAATTTGATTTGACGAGCGCCGATATGAAAATAGGAAAATATGATTTCTACAAAGTGCAAACAAGATTATATGATCCCAAAACCGGTGAATTATTACTGACTCAGGATTTGTACAATAGTTTTATAAACAACAATCTGTTTAGTGTAAACATCAATTTTAATAATCCAAACATTGGAAGATTGTTAACCGATAACTTTATAAGTTCGTTAAGCAACTAATACTTATTATAACTTATCATAACTCATCTAATCCCTGATTGTGTAAACAGTTGGGGATTTTTTATAAACTTATTCCAAAACCAAATAACCAAATAACCGCATCACCAAATTACCCTATCTTTGTAGCTATTTAAATTCCAACTCATGTTAGACAGCTTCCCCTTTTACCTCATTCTCATCTTCTCCATAGTCTTCATCATGATGATAGCCGAGAAGATTAAGGTTGCCTACCCTATCTTATTGATCATAGCCGGATTATTGATTAGTTTCATTCCGGGAATTCCAACCATAAAAATAAATCCGGAGTTTATATTTTTAATATTTCTTCCGCCGCTGTTATATGAAGCAGCCTGGGCTATCTCCTGGAAAGAGCTCTGGCATTGGCGCCGGATTATATTAAGCTTTGCTTTTGTCGTAGTATTCCTGACGGCAATGTCTGTTGCTTTAGTCGCGGATTATTTTATACCCGGATTTGGACTGGCATTAGGTTTCTTATTAGGCGGCATAGTATCGCCTCCCGATGCCGTAAGTGCCGGTGCCATTTTAAAATTTGTAAAAGTCCCACGCACCATATCCTCTATTTTGGAAGGCGAGAGTCTTTTGAACGACGCTTCGTCGCTAATCATTTTTAGGTTCTCCTTAGTTGCGGTTAGTACGACTCAGTTTATCTTTTCGAAAGCGGTGGTGAGTTTCTCCTGGATGGTATTGGGTGGTATTGCCATTGGGCTGCTGATTGGACTGCTTTTTATGAAACTCCACAAATACCTTCCTACCGATGCCAATATGGATATAGTCTTTACCCTGGTAATGCCTTATATCATTTATCTTACGGCTGAGGAAGCTCATTGTTCGGGAGTGTTGGCTGTTGTGAGTGCGGGGTTGTATTTATCTTATAACCGGTATTCTTTCCTTACGAGTACCTCGCGTGTGCGGGGTTATAATGTGTGGCAGAGTCTTATTTTTGTACTCAACGGACTCGTGTTTACCCTAATTGGGCTATCGCTTCCGGCGGTTACTGACGGACTTGAAAAGGAAGGCGTCCCTTTAACTTCGGCGATTGGCTATGGTGTATTGATTACGGTTGTTTTGATTGTAGTAAGAATACTGGCGGCTTACGGTGCGGTAATCACTACCTTGATTATGCGCAATTTTATCACGGTTGCCCAAACAACTAACCCCGGAATGAAAACTCCCTTCATCATTGGCTGGACGGGAATGCGCGGTGTGGTATCGTTGGCAGCAGCCTTATCGATTCCGGAATACTTAAATAATGGAAATCCTTTTCCGCAACGGAACCTTATTCTTTTTATCACTTTTGTGGTCATACTGCTAACCCTGATTTTACAGGGATTAACACTGCCCTACTTTATACGCAGAATGCGCCTAATGACACCCGAACAGGAAGCAGCAGAACAACAACAGTATAAACTGCTGAAATACGAGATGGCGGAATTTGCCTTGGAACAATTAAAAAACCAATACGGAAAGGCGTTGGAAGAGCAGCCACTACTCCAAAAAATTGCCGACAAATGGGAAGCCAGCAAAATGCTAACCGAAGACACCGAAATGACCGCCGAAGGTAAAATCATCTATCTCAACATTCTTAAACAGCAACAAAAATGGTTGATTAAAAAGAACCGTAAGAATGGAAATCTGGATGAAGGAATCGTTCGTAAGCTACAGCATAATTTGGATATGGAGGAAGAAAAGGTTAGGCATCTTTAGGAAGAAGAAAGAAAATCGTACATAAAATAAAAAAGGTGAAAATTTCTTTTCACCCTTTTTGCCCCAAATCTACCATAAACTTAACCTACTAATGCTATGGTAATTTAAATATATAGGTGTTTCTATTTCAAAAAAAATAAAATTGACAAACAGCAATTATAATCGTTTAAGTCATTCAGATGATTAAAAAATGTAGCGAAACCTACATGTCTATTCTCCAGGTTATTTTCTCCTACTTAATCAAACGAACCAACATTGTTATTACTTCTTAACAATCCTTTTTGTAGAGGTTGTACCTGATATATCCTTTAAAGTCATCAGATAAACACCCTGACTCAAAGAAGAAACATCAATCGTGGAAACATTTTTACCTGAAAGCACCAATTGTCCCAGCTGATTAAAGAGACCAATGGTTTCAATTGAAACCTTGGAAACAATATTCAAAATCCCATTCGTAGGATTAGGATAGACAAAAACGGTATCTGCTTCAAAATCTACCACAGACAAAGCTTCAACAAAGGTTGTTGCTGCTGTATTGGTAACAACAGCGGGATTGAAATCAAAATAGATTGAAGCGGTATTGTGTACAATATCACCAACAACTATATTGTTTAGCGGTTTGATTTTATATGCGATAAAACCATGAGAATTAGGTTCATCATGGGTGCTGTCCGCTAAGTTGATATTGTCAAAATGAAAACTCACCTCACTGCCATTATGGATAGTAACCCTGCCCGGGTGGCTCAGGCTTTCCAATTTCATCGTGGTCCAATCCAGTTTGTTATCCAGGACATTGTCTACACGAACAGTGGTGGCAGCTGCTGTGCCCGTGTTTTGAAAGCGTATGAGGTAGTGCAGGTACTTATCGGCATCTGCTATCAGTACCTGGTCGCCTTCAAGACAGGTAATATCATTAGGGTCATAGGAACTTACCACTATTTGGCTACTGGAAAATACATTGTCACTCGGTGTGTAATCTCCTGTTACGGGATTTATGGTAACTGTGGGTGTTAATACATCTCCAGCATTTGTTGCAGGAGGTGCAAAGGCATAGAATTCTAAGTTGATAGTTCTTGATTCGAAAGGGTAAAGCCCTGTAAAATTAAAGGTCACAGTATTGGCGGTTTGTGAAGAAACAGTCTGGCTTGCACCCAGATAGCTTAGTTTCGAACTGTCAAACTCAAAACTAACGGAACCGCTTAATAAGGTGTTGCCTTCATTTCTATAAACAATCTGATAATACGTATTGAAACCCGGTCTTGTTAGTCTGGTAGGATAAAAGCTAACCGATAAGTCATGAATATCACCGATGGGTTGTACGCAAAAATTGACTTCGTCAGCGTTGCCCTGACCTGTGAAATTAGACACAAAAGTGGCCGGACTTGGTGCGTAATAGTCAGCTTGCGATGCGATTCTTGTGGTTACCGTGCCTTCTTCAGTCGTATAAATCTGAAAGTGTCCGTTTTCCTGAGTGAAGGTAGCATTAGTGCCCGCATTATCTGTGGCCACCACCAAGATTCCGCTTAATAACGGATCGGTCTCGGTACAGCCATCGCCCAACAAATCAAAACGAACGTTTCCACTAATACTATTTGCTGGCAGGATGCCTGAGTTTTTATGCCACGAAATCTTATCATCTTCAGAGATGGATACAATATCTAAGGTATTATTGTTATCGATATCCGCAGCAAATAGGTTGTTCGGACTAATGATTGTTTGGGAAATAATCTGTTGTGTATTGGCAAAAGCTCCCTGACCGTCCGTATTCTCATACCATGCTATAAGACCACCATTGCCTGTTGAAGAAGAAGCTATATCCATGTCGCCATCATTATCAAAATCGCCAACTATAACACTTTTAGGATAGGAAACGAGAGTACTGAAGATTTGAATCGGACCAAAGTTTCCTAATCCATTTAAATTTTCTGACCAACCCACAAAAGCGTTGGAATTGTCGGTACCCACATAGCCGAGATAGACAAGATCATTATCACCGTCGGCGTCGATGTCTGTAATTTTGGTGGAAACCCCTTTATTCGTAGTACTTTGTACCAATATCCTTCCACCAAAAGTACCCTGGCCATCGCTATTAATATAGCGCATCATCCCATAACTTCCCGCTACGGAAATATCCTTATCTCCGTCGCCATCCAAATCACCGAAAGCTATATCATACATGGTAAAATTGGCAATATTATCTATGGACTGCTGGGCGCTAAAGCCACCTACTCCATCAAGATTCTCGTACCATGCGATTCGTGTGGTTCCTAAAGCAAACACATCCATATCACCATCATTATCGATATCAGAAAGGTATACCCTGGAGGAAAGATACAGGTCAGTATCTATAACTTGTGGGGCTGCAAAATTGCCAAGGCCATCTGTGTTTCTAAACCAAACTACATCATTATCCAGATAAGCCGTAGCCAATACATCCTTAAACCCATCGCCATTAACGTCTCCAATGAAAACCGAACTTGCTCCGTTCAATGCAGTAGACAGGATAGTCTGCGTATTATAATAATTGCCCTGCCCATCGAGGTTTCTAAACCATGAAATCTTATCATCCCAATAGGAAGCGGCAACGATGTCCTTATCGCCATCGCCATCTAAATCATCCGCAGCCACAATACGTCCGCCATCAATATGCTTGGTTAGGATATTGGGTATGTAAGTGTCTGCGCCATTGGTATTATTGAACAACGTAATTTTGCCACCAGAAACAAGGAAATCCAAATCACCATCGGCATCCATATCTGTAAAACTAATTTCCCTTATGGAACCGGGATTTGTTGATATAACAATTTCACTGCCGAAACTCCCGGCGCCGTCTACATTTTCGAACCACCCGATAGTCTGGTCATCAATAGAACCAAAAGCCACATCCTTATCGCCATCACCATCTACATCGGCTATGTTTACCACCTGAGCGTTATCTGCCGTTGTCGTCAGCACCTGTTGCGTACCAAACACGCCCAGACCATTGGTGTTTTGATACCAGGCAATTTTGTCATCACCTGCTGTTGACGAGGCCACATCCATATCACCATCACCATCCAAATCGCCTGCATGTACAGAGGTGATTGATGGGGCGCTAGATATGAATAACCTGCTGCCAAAACTGGTTGCTGTACCATTATTTCTGTACCATGCGAACGAGTATGAAGTGCCGTCCAGCGAATAGCCGGACAGGATATCGATGTCACTATCACCATCCACATCGGCAAGGTAAATACTCACGACAGAGTAAACACCGGTTTCCACATTAAATGAGTTACCAAAATTTCCCAACCCATCATTTTTAAAACCTCTTATGGTACCATCTGCTTTGGAAGACCAAACTACATCGGTATCACCGTCATTGTCCATATCTGCGAACATTACAAGGTTTACCTGAAAGGCATATGAAGCCTGTTTTTGTACAAACGTACCGTTGCCATCGGTATTCTCATACCAAATTACGTTATTGCTACTCGAGGCGGCGGCAACAGCATCCATATCGCCATCACCATCAAAATCGGCGGCAGAAACGCCCCAAGGTGTCTGAATGGTTGATGAAATGGTATGAAGTGCAACATCGTTACCCGTACCATCGAGGTTCTCTAACCATACCAACCTGTTGTCCGATTGGGAGGAACTCAAAATATCCTTATCACCATCTCCGTCAAAATCGGCAGCATAAATACTCATCGATGAAACAAACAGCGATTTGTCTATCACCACCTTTTCCTCAAATTCCAATTGGGCATGTGCGAATAGCGTAGATAATAGTAATAATAAGGTAATTTTCGATTTCATAGCATCCTGTTTTAAGAGGCACAAATTTAGGTAAATATCAATCAGTAACAAGTTCTAACATAAGTTTTTACATAAGTTTTTACATTGTTTTGTTCAAAATGAGGCACTAAAAGGATTCTTACTTTTCACCTGTCCCGAAGCCTTGGGATTTAGAAGTGCTCTTTTCATGCTTACGGTCGACAAGTTGTCGAAGCCTTGTCGAAGGTTTGTCGAGGCTGCGTCGAAGGTTTGTCGAAGCCACGTCGACAAAATGTTGAAGCCTTATCGAAAGATTGTCTTTCCCTGCAGATCGTTTTTGTCATTCCCGCGCAGGCGGGAATCCATTTCTTTCATTCACCCGGTTCCGATAATTATCATGAGTCGAAGGGAAAATTATTAACAAAAACCAACCACTTGTTAATTTTATTCTTACTTTAGCTTTGTCCTACCGGAACAAATACCACAGAAGTTTTATCGGGAGTAAAAAAGTATGCTTGTAAGTAGGCGGTGTTGCGGCTGTTTATAAGTTAGCCGTGATTGTCTAAAACTATTAAGGAAATATAACCAAATATGAAACTATCGAAAATTAAAATCAAGAATTACAAATCAATCAAAGATTTAGAATTTAACTATCCCGAATCTGGAATTCTTGTTTTAGTTGGAGAAAATAATTCTGGAAAATCAAATCTTATTAGAGCAATAGATTTAATTTGCGGAGAAAGTTGGATTGGTAAAGAAAAGCTTGAAGAACATGATTATTATCTAAGAAATAAAGAAGCTGAAATTGAAATTAGCTTATTCTTTGATAATGGTCGCAGCGTAAAATTTTCACCACATGAAAGTAAATGGGGAATTACATATTTTTCTAATTGGGACCAAACAGTAAAAATGCCATTCACAAGTCAAATTAAAGAAGATTTTCCTTCAACTTATCTTGGCGCAGACAGAACATTAGACAAGCATTTATCTTTTTATGATTGGACTCTAATTGGAAGAATTAGAAAAGCTTTCCATAAAAATGTTACTGAAGAAATCAAAAGTCAATTAAACAAAAAATTTGGAGAGCTTGTAGAAATATTCGATACAGTTCCAGGTTTTAGTCTTTTTAAATCAGATTTCTCAGAGTTTTATAGTGCCTTACTTCCAAAATTTAAAACTCAATTGGAAGTTGATTTTCAACCTTTCACACCAACTAATTATTTTAAAACAATGCAAATTCTTGGAATTGATCCAGAAAGTGCAGACAAACCATTAGACTTATCAGAATTAGGAGAAGGAGCGAGAAATCTTATTCTAATTGCTTTACTAAAAAGCTTTGCGAAAAATTTTAAAAGTATTGACGGTGCTATGAATGGAATTTTAGCACTTGAAGAACCTGAGTTGTTTTTGCATCCACAAGCTAGAAGACATTTATTTTCGGAATTAAGAGATATTGCAGAATCAGGAATGCAAGTAATTATTTCAACCCATTCCGATTCATTTATTGACACTGAATTTTTTGATGAAATCGGAAGAGTTGTGAAAATTGATGACGAAGAAAATGAAAATAAACTTCATACAAAATTAATTACTTGTTCAAAAACTGAATTGATGCAACATTGCATAGATACTGGTGTTCCAGCACACAAAGTTACTTTAGAAAGTTTGTCAGAGTATTATAAAACAACCTCAAATTTCAAACTTAATGAAGGCTTTTTTGCAAGGTACTTAGTACTGGTTGAAGGAGAAACAGAAGAATTGGTAATTCCAGAACTATTGTCTATTTTGGATATTGATTGTAATCCTATGGGGATTTCAGTCATTGGAGTAAATGGTAAAAATCAAATTCCAAAATACTGGCGGTTATATTCAAAATTTAAAATTCCAATCATTGTAGTTTTTGATAATGACAACTCCGTAAATAAGGTGTCTTCAAATACAAATATTGCTAATTGTTTTGGTATAACTATTAATGATATTATTGATAATGTTGATGTAGTTAAAATAATGGATAGTAACACAGCTCCACTATCTAAATTAGTTATTTTAGAACACGATTTTGAAACTGCATTTAAAAAGGAAATCGATTCTCAAGGACACGCAGGAAGTTATGAAGCTTTTGATACAGAAGCACGGGAATTAATTAAACCCATTGGAAGCCAGCAGAAAGGAGTTATATCAAGATTTATTGTTAGAAAATCTAAAGGCTTGGAAAATTTTAATAGCCAAATTGGAATGCAAATCGCAGAATTGATTGATTAAGAACGACGGCTAAAAGTCGGTTGTTACAATAATTTGCTTAGCTTTTCTTGGCCGGAAATTGCCTGAAAATGTTAGTTTTTTGGGTAGCAATTGTAAAAAAAAATATCCGTTTTGTCGGATGTATCTTAAAATCATTATATTTGATTAAATTTGTTTGTAACATTATTTATATTTTTATTAAGTGTTTAATTTTATATCTTTGCGCAAAATTGAGTTTTTTAAAAGAAAAATCTGGTTTTAATCTCGATGCGGCAAAAGTGCTAATTGAAGAACAATATAATTATGCTCCAAGCGTACACTGCTCTTATTATGGAGTTTTCCAAATGATTAGTCATACGCTAAATCGAATTGGAATAACTTTTGATAAAGTGGCGGAAGATATCGCTAAATCAAAAGGGAGACCTATGTCCAAAGATTCACATACATATCCGATAGATTTAATTCATAATGCATTAAGTGTGAAATATGATAAATATTATGCGAAAACTGTAAGAGACCAAATTGTATTATTGCGTAAATTTAGAACTATTTCAGATTACAAAAATGTTAAGGTTGAAAAAGACCAAAGCGTTGAAGCATACAAAATAAGTAAAGAGGTTATCAATATATTAAATACAAAGTTATGAAAGAAGCAACAAATTTTTTAAAAGAAGAATTATTCGCTTTATATAACACCCACAAATATTTAGAGATAAGATACGAGTTTGATTCTATTATAGATACACATATTATAGAAGTTAAGCCTGTTCATTGTTTTGAGAAAGACAGACAATTTGCTGATAAACAAATTGTATTGGAAGAAAAATTTAGAAATTTATTTCCGCAAGAAGATATATTATTCATTACAGAAAATATATTAATCAAAGTTGAAAATCCGATTTTAGAATTAGGTGTTTCTAATCATGTTTTAGTTGGTGAAATATTTAATTCTCCAGTTAAAGCAAGAAGATATAGCCCTTCTCAACTTATTTGTAATTCAGCTGTTTTAGCAGAACCGCCAAGCGAATACTCTTATAATACCCATAAAGAAAAAGACCCTAAAAACATAGGGTCTTTTTCTTTTTTTAATACATTATCATTATGATTCAAGAAGAAGCACCTAAAGCGTTTAAATTTGTCGACTTTACTATTCCAAGATTTTCTGTAGATATAGATAACACTATAGAATATAAGATAAAAATGTCTTTTAAACCATTTGGAAAGTATTTTGAAACAACCGGGATTTATGAATTACACTTATTTTTTGAAGCAACTGATGAAGGAACTCAAGAGGTATTGATTAGTGCTAATCCGACTTTTATTTTTGAATTTGACAAATCATATAGCTTTGATGAAGTTCCTGAATATTTTTTTACAAATTCAATTCCGATTGGTTTTCCATATTTGAGAGCATTTATAAGCAGTATAACTCTTCAGGCTAATTTAGATGTCATAATGCTAGATTTAGTAAAGTTTTCTAATATAGCGAAAGCATTAAAAGAAAATACAGAAGTAATAAAAAAAGATTGATTATTTATCTGTGTTTATTGAATTATATACTACCTAAATAGTGCGAATTTGCAATCCGTACCTAAATAATTCTATTCTCTCTAACTACAATACGCTACAAGAAAACATCAGGAATTTTATATATTTGGGTTATATAGAGCAATCTCTATGACATCATCAACTGAAACCCAATTAAGAAAACGAATAAAAAACCTAATTATCCTTTTTATAATAGGATTGGCATTAAGCGGTATTACCGCATTCCCTATCGAATCGGAATTGGCGCTATTACATTCGGATAGTTCTATGCTTCCCGTAACTTTACAAAACTGGATTAATCAGGTTTATTTTGCTGTAAAAGACACCAACGCAAAGTATCCTTACCTGAGTTATGGCACTGACTGGCTTGCTTTTGCTCACCTTGTCATTGCGGTTGTGTTTATTGGTCCGTTGAGAGATCCTGTAAAGAATATTTGGGTAATTCAATTCGGGATGATTGCCTGTTGTATGGTTTTCCCTTTAGCGTTTATCGCCGGACCTATAAGAGGCATTCCGTTTTATTGGCAGTTGATTGATTGTTCCTTTGGTGTTTTTGGCTTTGTGCTGCTTTATTGGTGTTACAGAAATATTGTGAAGTTGGAAGAGATGCTTCCATCGTCAGTATGACAATAATGAAGTTTACTTGTTGAACTTTTTGCTATCTTTAAAACCACTATTAAACAAACCCATGAAAAAACTATTGTTACTCTTAACCGTAATCACCTTATTTTCCTGTAAAAACGAAAGAGCCGAAGCTCCCAACAAAAAAGAAATCCCCGAAGCGCTAAAGGAAAAAGTATCATTTAGGTCAGGTTCAAGAGGGAATCTTGTGGAGGAATTATACCAGGAACTGGTTTTAAATACCCCCGAATTGCAACAATTAGAATCAGACATTGACAATCTGGATACAAGAGAGACTCTTGACGGCTATTATAGCTATAACCGTAAGTCTATTGATTTTTACGCGTCGGCAAGGAATCAGGCAGAATTGATAAAGGACAGTATAACAAGAAAAAAGATACTCGCGTTTATTCAAAAAAGCAACAACGCGTATTTTGAAAAAAGTAAAGAGCTCGACAAACTTTCCAAGACTATTATTGATAAGGAAGCCTCCATTGAGGACAGCCATGCCATTTTAAAGATAATACTGACTACATCAATAATAGTAAAGTATCAAAACGAGAATGTACCAAAAAAGAAAGAATTGGAAAACATGATTAAGCGGGAAGACAATTTGGTGAAGAGAATTCAAAAGCAAACTCCAGAATACTAAACGTATACCATATAGACCTAGCACCCGCCTCTCCTATTAATTCGTAATTACCTCCACCATAAACCTTCCGCTATGAGGATTCTCAGCCATTAACGAATGACCAATGATGAGGGTGTGTTCGCCAGTTTGTTTTAGTTTTATGAATAGGTCGTGGCCAAAGGGGCCATCAGCCATTTTGTTGGGAAACAGTATTTGGTTAAACCGTATGTTACCTTCACTTCCTAATGGTAATGGCTTAACCATGGCGTGTAAGCTTCCGGTAGTTTTGTTGGTAAACTTTATATAAATCCGAGGATGTATGGAATCAATAGTTCCAATGGCGGTGTAGCTTCCTTTCTTGTCCTTTACGACCATCCGTATGGTATCTGCCAGTTGTTCATTCACAGCCTTGGCAGTTGCTTTATGTTTTGTGGTATCAATAGTTTGGGTATTCTTTATAACGATGTTTTTGTCTTGCTCCTTTGGGTTGCAGGAGCATATAAGGAATGTAGCTAGTAGGATTGTACAATACTTTTCCATTACGCCTATCGTTAGAATTGTATGCCAAATTTAAGCTAAACTGCTGGTACTATGTTATATAATAGTATGGTGGGTTTTATATAATTTAGAGATTGTTCTGGTTCTGATGTAAAGAAACAGTGTAAACTTGAATCTTCTTACCAAAACCATAAAGAACTACAACCGCCAACAAAGATTTCTGAAACAAGATAAATTTGAAGTAGTAGCAACTACAATCTGTAAGGTATTTTATTTATATTTACCTCAAAAACAATACTATGCGATTACGATTACTATTTTTTCTTCTGATAATTGTATTCCCTTTATCCAATCTAAAGGCGCAGAATGAACCTATAATTGACAGTCTTACCCGTGAATTAAAAAAGGTAAAAGATCCTGAAGCAAAATTCAGCCTCTACCAAAAAATAGCTTCATCGGTGAGGCCAGCGGAAATGGACAAATACAAAAAAGGCATATTACTCAACGCCGAGCTCAGCAATAATGCAGACCTTCAATTGCGCACCTATCGCTTTATAGTTGGGTTGTCAGGGCCCGACGAAGCCCAGAAGTACTTAGACAAAATGTTTGCCCTGGCCAAAGCAGAAAAAAATGAGGAATTCCAGGGATGGTATTATTTATACAGCAGTGGTCTACAATATCAAATAAAGGGCAATACCGCTAAAGGTTTTGAGCTAATTCAGGAAGCTAATGCTATAGCAAGAGAAAACGGTTTTGATTCATTGGCGTACGAGGTGGGAGTGACTATGGGGTATATACACAATAGCAAAGGAGAACGATTGCTACAGTACAAATCGTATATAACACAGCTCGCGCTGGCAGAAAAAGTTGGTGATGGTCGTGTGGCCTTAAACACTTACTGGCAAATGTTTTGGTTTTACAATTCTTTAAAACAGTATTCAAAGGCAAAGGAATATGCCTTGAAAATACTGGAAACCGGTAAAAAGAAAAACTGGCCCGACTGGATAGAAGGTGGTTATCACCTGCTGACGCACTATTATACCAATGTGGGTGAATTTGAAACGGCTAAGTATTATTACAAGGAAACCAACAAGTTGCGCAAAAAAAGGCACAACCCTTTATCGGAAGATGAAGACCTGTTGGATATTTATAGTATGTCTAATGATTATGAAAATATGCTGCGCCTATTGCAAAAGGATGACATCAAAAAAAATTACTTCAGAAATGTATCCAGCGGTGGTCTCTATGATTATTACGGGCAGCTTGCCAACTGTTATACAAAACTGGGCATAAAAGATTCGGCACGGAATTTTCTAAAAAAAATGAAATCGGCAATGGGAAAAGACCAAATCAACAGTTGGAACTACTATGCCCTAACAGGTAATTATTATAAACTTCTCAATAATCCGGATAGTGCAGCCGCTTATTACGCTAAAGCAGATACCGGCACAGGCTTTGGCAATAATGTTGAGGATCATATGGAGCGCTATGCCAATTTGGACACACTCTTTTCGCGAAATGGAAACTATCAGAAAGCCTATCACTACAAACAGCTTTGGATGCAATACAAAGACAGTGCGGCGGCATTGTCTAAAGAAGGTGACCTGGTGGTGTTGGAGATTGAAAATGAAAACCAACGCATGGAAGCAGAAACGAGGGCAAGCCACAACATCCAATACATGGGTATAACAGCAGGGCTCGCTTCCGTATTTATCTTGCTAGTGCTTTTGGGCGTTTTTAGTTCGAGTACTACGATAATCAGAGGCCTGAGCTTTTTTGCTTTTATTTTCTTTTTTGAATTCCTGATTCTGCTATTCGACACTGCCATTCACGATTTAACGCATGGTGAGCCTTGGAAAATTCTTTCTATTAAAATCATTTTGATTGCTATGCTCTTACCTTTTCATCATTATATAGAGCATAAAGTGGTAAATCATTTGCTACAGCGTAAGAAAATCAGATTTCTTAAATGGAAAAAAGATAAACCAGAGTTAGATACCCTTGTTGAGAATAAAGCTGATGATGTAGTTGGGTAATAGTTACTTTATCTCATCCAAGCCCAACAATAACAATTGTGCGGTAGCTTCATTGGTTGCCAGAGGCACATTGTGAACGTCACAAATCCGAATCAGCATATTAATATCCGGTTCGTGCGGATGGCTTGAGTTTGGGTCTTTAAAAAACAATACCATTTTGGTTTTTCCTTCGGCGACGCGTGCCGCAATTTGGGCATCGCCACCTTGTGGTCCGGAAAGCATTTTCTTTACTTTAATCCCAACGGCTTCAACTTTGCCTCCTGTTGTTCCGGTAGCAATTAGTTTTATGTTTTCTTTTTGAAGTATGGCTTTGTTTTTATTGATAAACTGAACCATGTCGGCTTTTTTTCCGTCGTGGGCTATTATTGCTATTTCCATGAGTGATGTTTTCACAAATATAATGGTTTGTTTGTTTATTTTCTTTTGCCTTGATGCAAAAGAAACAAAAAATCAAGGCTATTGCCAGCGCGCCTCCTGGCTCCTTCGCTAAAACAGTTCGCTGAACTGTTTCTTTACGCTCGGCCCTGCTCAAACAGCTTTTCTTTTTACGGATTTTTCAATTAATTGACACTCGCCTGCAGATTATTTCATCCGTTCGCCCTTCGGGCTCGGGTCTAAGGCCGAAAAAAAAGGCCTACGTTTATAGTAGACCTTGTATTATGACTTCTCGATACATCCGCCGCGGCGGACACTCGAAGTGACGGCATCAGGGTTCGTCAGTTCGAGTGATTTTTGTGTAGCGCAGCGAAGCAAAAATCGTATCGAGAACCCGAAGCAATGACGTTATTTTATTTATTCAAAATATGATACGCAATCAAACCGTCAATTGGTCTTCGGAGTACGTTGCCAATTTTGATATCGTATTTGTTTAAAATTTCTTCTAATTCATCTTTCAGATAAAACGCTATTGAACCCACAAAATGCACCGGCACTTCTTTGTGATTTTCAAATTGCATGATATAGTTTTCTACAAAATCTTCCAGTTCGGCGTAGATATATTTTTTGCAGAAATCGGTGTCTTTGTGTTTAATCAAAAACTTGGCAAAGGTTGCCAAATAGGCATTTGGATTAGGCTCTTTGTATAAATTATGCTTGATATAATCCGGATCAAGATTGTACTCTTCCTGAAATTCTTTGGCTAATTCAGCCGGCATTTTGTTAAAAGAATACCCTCGTAACAAATGTCTTCCAAAACGATTTCCTGAACAATCATCCATGGCGATATAGCCTAACGATTGCACTTTTTGATGCAACACTTTACCATCAAAATAACTACAGTTAGAACCTGTTCCAAGGATGCACACTATGGCTTCTTCGTCTTTTGGCGTGGTCGCATAAACCGCGGCATAGGTATCTTCATAAACCGAAACAATCGCTTTGGTAAAATATTGCTTAAACACTTTGGTCAAAAAGTTTTTCATTCTATCGGTTCCACAACCGGCACCGTAAAAGAAAAGATGCGAAGCTTTGTCTTTATTATGCGAAATATCGAATTTGTCTTCCAAACGATTGATTATTTCGGCTTCATCTAAAACTTCCGGATTTAAACCCAGTGTCTGCGTAGTGAAAAGTACTTTTCCGTTATCATCAATGGCAATCCAATCGGCTTTGGTAGATCCACTATCAACTAGTAATTTCATATGGAATTATGAGTTATGAATTATGAGTTATGAGTTAAAGATTTGCTATGTGAACAGATAAATCAATCAATTTACTTGAATAACCATATTCGTTATCATACCAGGAAACCAATTTAAAGAACGTTGAGTTCAAACCAATTCCGGCTTTAGCATCAATGATTGAGGTTCTTGGATCAGAAACAAAATCCTGAGAAACTACGTCATCTTCGGTAAAACCAAGGATTCCTTTTAATTCATTTTCAGAAGCTTTTTTCAAGACAGCCATGATTTCGTCATACGAAGTTTCTTTGGCAACTTTAACTGTTAAATCAACTACAGAAACGTCAACCGTAGGAACACGGAAAGACATACCTGTAAGTTTTCCGTTCAATGCTGGTATTACTTTTCCAACTGCTTTTGCAGCTCCGGTTGATGATGGGATAATGTTTACACTTGCAGCACGTCCGCCTCTCCAGTCTTTTCTGGATGGTCCGTCAGCTACCATTTGCGTCGATGTTGAAGCGTGAACTGTCGTCATCAAACCTTCCACAATTCCGAAATTATCATTGATTACTTTGGCTAATGGCGCCAAACAGTTGGTTGTACATGAAGCATTAGACACTACAGTATCAGTGGCTTTAGCATCAAGGTGATTTACTCCCATAACAAACATCGGAGCATCAGCCGAAGGCGCTGAAATAATTACTTTTTTGGCACCACCATCGATATGCGCTTTTGCCGTATCAATCGTTGTGAAGAAACCGGTACATTCCGCTACCACATCTACATCAACATCTTTGTCATCCCATTTGATTAGTTTTGGATCTCTTTCGGCAGTAACTCTGATAAATCTATCGTTTACATATAGCTGTCCATTTTTTACTTCTACTTTTCCGTTGAAACGACCGTGAACTGAATCATATTTTAATAAATAAGCCAAATGATCAACATCTAATAAATCATTGATGGCTACTACTTCTACATTATCTCTGTTATAAGTTTCTCTAAATACTATTCTTCCTATTCTTCCGAAACCGTTTATTCCTAATTTTACTTTTGACATTTTTTTTTAATTGTTAATTTAACTTCGTTCAATTCGGCCTTTGGCCTCGGGTGTTAATCTGGTTATTTGGTTATTTGTTACCGAATTACCGAATAACCAAATAACCAAATCCCCTCTTTATGTTGACATGATATCAGATACTCTTAATAATTCTCTGTCTATTTCTGAATGACCTTTGATGGCATTTTCTAATGGTGTAAGTGCGACTTTATCATTTAAGATACCCACCATAAAATTTGATTTTCCTTCCAATAGTGATTCCACAGCTTTTACACCAAGACGTGAGGCTAACACTCTGTCGAAACAAGATGGTGCGCCGCCTCGCTGCATATGTCCCAAAACGGAAACACGGATGTCGTATTCAGGCATATTCTCTTCTATATAATCTTTAAGTTCGAATACACTTTTCCCTATTTTATCGCCTTCGGCAATAACCACAATACTTGATGATTTTCCGGAAGCCTTACTTTTACGCAATGACTCCAACAGACGTTCCAAACCTAAATCCTGTTCAGGAATAAGGATTTCTTCTGCTCCTGCGCCAATTCCGGCATTTAGAGCAATGTGACCTGCATCTCTTCCCATAACTTCGACAAGAAAAAGACGGTTGTGTGAACTGGCAGTATCTCTGATTTTATCGATGCATTCTACCACTGTATTCAAAGCGGTATCAAATCCTAATGTATGGCTTGTGCCAAAAATATCATTATCAATAGTGCCTGGAATTCCCATTACAGGATAGCCAAATTCATTGTTAAAAACTTCGGCACCGGTAAAAGAACCATCTCCACCGATAACTACTAAAGCATCGATGTTGGCATTCACTAAATTTTGATGGGCTTTTTTTCTGCCTTCCACAGTCATAAATTCTTTTGACCGCGCAGATTTTAGAATGGTTCCACCTTTGTTTACGATGTTGTTAACGCTTCTTGCTCCCATTTCTTTAAAATCGCCTTCAATCATTCCCTGGTAACCTCTGTAAATACCGGTACATTCAATGTTGTGATAGGCGCAAGTTCTAACTACTGAACGAATGGCTGCATTCATTCCGGGTGAATCACCTCCTGAAGTCAGTACACCAATTTTTTTTATAGCTTTTGGCATTTTTTTTAGTATTAAAATGTAAAATTAGCAAAGAAGAACCATTGTTTGACCCATATTATTATATTATTAATATAATGAACAAATTCAAACGTTTTAGTTGATAAGTTTTTTTAATTTATTAGATTTTTAGCGAGATTGCGATGCAATTACTCAACCGGAATTGCCTCTTGGTTTGGCTTTAGCTCTACATTTTTCTTGTCTTTTTCTTCGGGTTTCTCAATACTATCAGGAAGCATTGAATCATCTACCTCGATTTTGACATTGGGTGGAATTGTTTCAATTACGTCTTTTTTGAAAATCTTGTTTACCAATTCTTTAAAAGTATCAAAGTCAACTTCGTAAGACATTCCTATTCCTTGAGTGTATCCAATTCCCTGACCAATATAAGTAATGTCATTTTCTTTATTGAATACTCTCAAATTAAGCGTACCGTCTCTATTCACACGGTACTGCACTTCAAGGTCGCCAACAATGGCAGTTTCGGTAATTCCGCCAACAGGTACACCGACTTTACCGTTAACCGTAATTCGGTCATTTATTTTAGAAGAAACGGTAACGCCAAATCGTCCGTCCGTTTGTTGTCCCGGAGTTCTGTCGGCAACAATATATTCAGGTGCTATAGAAATCTTATCATTATCTCCCGAGAATATGTCACTAAAAAGACTACTGGCCTTTTCAAATAAATTATTGGATAACTGATTTTGGTTAACTCCATCCTGACTCAAGAAACTACCTGTAGAAAGCAGGTAAAGCGCCTGCGTTTGTCTGGCATCTTTATCATCCAGTTTATATTGAATCTCCGATTTTAATGAGCTTCCGACATTTGGAAAATTGATATTAAAATCGGGTTCAGGACTGGTCAAATTTCCTTTGACACCAATAATAACTTCAACATCAACCTTTTTATTGAATGATGGATTGTCAATTAAAACCGCAGGATTTGCGGTAGTTTTATAAACGGCTTCAAGATTTAAAACTGCTGCCATTGGATCTCCAGTCCAATTTATAGAGCCTCCTTTTTTTACATCGAATTTCTTATCAATTAATCCACCGTATTTAAAATTATAGGAACCGGAAACCACTGAGAAATCTCCGAACATTTGGAATTTTCCTAAGGTGTTGATTCTAAACAGCAGCGTTCCGTTTCCTTTGCCTTTCATACCGTGGCCACTTTCTCTGTTAAGAATTACTTCAATATTGGCAATTTCGGTAATCTCAAAATTAAATTCCAATTCAAGTCCGTTGTAATTATTAGCCTGCGCAACGTTTGCATTTGCCTTCTTTTTCTTTTCTTCAGGCGTTTTAAAACGAATGTATTTGCTGTCTTCAATGGCTTCGGCATCGTTTATCGGAATTTTAATATCCGTCCCTTTAGCGGATTCCGCATCCACTTTTATCATCAAATTGCCGGTTGGCCCTTTTATACTTGCCGAGCCATTCATAAAAGCATTTCCATAATAAGCCGCATCTTCCTGATCGACCGTATTTAAAGCCAAAAGTCGTTTGGCATAAATAGACAAATCCAACTGCCAATCGCCAAATTGTTTGTGCTTGATATAGCCGCTCAAATTTCCTTTGGTATTGAATTTAGTATCGGTAATATTGGTTTCCCTGATTATAAATTTGTTTTCGGTAACATCAACTACGGAATTCTTATCAAACACATAATCGGTATTTAGATACGGAATTGTCAATCCGGCCTCATCAACAAACAGTCTTCCGTTATAATCTAAATCGTTAATATCACCATCAATTCTGGCGTTTCCGGAAGCAAATCCTCTAATATTGGTAATAACATCTCCTCCTATTTTTCCTAGGACGCCAAGGTTGAATTTATCAAAACTCAAATCAATGTCTAATAAGGTTTTGTCATCAACAATCTGAATGTCTCCATTGGCAGCAAAAGCTTCTACATTTTGATTTTCTAAATTGGAATTCAAATGAAATTTACGCAATGTTTCGTCTCCCTGAATATCCAAATTCATTTTCCCAAGCGCAATATCATTGACTTTTAGACTGTCTATCTGCAAGGTTGATGTAGGCTGAAAAATGGCATTGCTTTGTTTGAAATTAATCTTCCCGTTTAGGTTTCCGTCAAACTTAAATTTCTCGACATCGGGCGTGACTTTATTCAGATTGACATTGTCAAATGTGAGCTGCAAATCCTTATTCCTCTTACCATTCCATGAGCCAATAAAATTGATGCTTTCGTTTCCGTGTGACAGAACTATATCATTGAACGAGAAATTGCTGAGTTTTTTATCAAAGACAATTTTACTTTTTTCAGGGTTTTCCTTTTCATTTAAAAACCATAAATAATCTTTGAACTGCAGTTCAGATTTGTTAAAACCAACCACGTTATTATTCTCATTATTTATCGTGTGATAAAAATTCAGATTGTAAAAATCATTGCCTTTTTTTCCGCCTTTAAACTCGGTTCTGAATTGTAGCGTATCATTCGAAAACGTATTAATCATACTAAAATCCCTGATTTTATAATGCTTCGTTTTTATCGAATCTAATTGAACATAGGCATTATACAAAGGATTTCTGTTGTCAACCTGAACTAAAATGTTATCAAACGTATTGTCATAGGCAACTACTTTTGGGGAACTGAAATCGAGTTTGAAATTCTTGCTGTCCGAACTAATGTTTCCTTTTAATTTTGTGTTTTTGGCAAGAGAAATATCCGGATTAAATATCTCTATAATTTTACTGTTTAAATCAAAATCAAATTTCAGGTATTGATTGGGTAGCACTTTATTGGGTTTGTAATTGGAATAAAAACTTCCCAAAGAATTCTCTACCATTTTCTGTAATTGGTTGAATTTATATTTTCCAACCACCGAACCATCAATGGCATCAGGAGAATTGATAACAATTGCTCTTTCTCCATTGGCATCAAAACTCGAATTGATGTTTAGGTAATCCACAAAAAACAAGTCTTTTTTATTTTGGTAAGAGGAATTCGTAAGTAACAGATTTCCTTTCAGATTGTCAAAAGAATTTCCGGTTGCTTTTACTACGATATCGCCTTTAAAAACAGAAATGGAATCTTTAATAAAGTTCAGTTTTACCAAATTGGCATAATCAATTTTGGAGTGGAAATCGTAGATGTTTTCTTTTTTGGATAAGTCCAGAATTCCGTTGAAATCCATAAATAAATTTGGATCATTTACATAGAATTCTCCTTTAAATATTGGCTGTTTGAAGCTACCGTCTACAATAATTTTGGTGTAATTATAACCGTTATATTTCAATTGATAAACATCGCCTGCAAAAGAGGTGTTGATGTATTTTCGAGTAAATCCTTTACCATCAACATCAATATTCATACTCACTTTACCGATGGTTTTATCATTGATTAAGTCGCCAACATCAAAACCATCCAAAATGATATTTCCGTTGTATTTAGCGTTGTCAATGTTATTGATATCAGACATATGCAAATCGGATTCAATTATTCCGAGTGCCGTATTCATCACAAAATCGGCATTAATGTATTGTTGCGTGACTTCAATATCTCCGACAAAATTAAACTGCCCAAGTTTATGCAAAGAAGTTGGCAGTTTTTTCCCGAGAATATTCGGCAACAGTTTCGTTAAATCGGTATAATTTGAGGTTATTCGTTTGAAATCTCCCTTCATATAAAACTTTCCGGGAGCACGTGGGAACAGATTTTTAAAATTGACATCGCCTCTGATGGTCGAAAATTTATAATCTTTTAAATCAACATTGGTCGCGTAAAAATCATTTAGTGTTCCTTTGATTTTTGACTTCAGGGAAAACTTTTGGTTTTTATCCAATTCTTTATAAAAATGACGAATGTCATTGGTTGCCAATGTAGTGCTGTCAAGGGTTACATCAAATTTTACCCGATTATTAAAATCACTAAAATCATGATTGTCTTTGTTGTATTTTAAAACTACATGACCTTTCAAAAAAGATTCTTTGGTAGTTACTTCTAACTTCTCCAGAATTATATTTGACTTGGTATACGTAAAATTTGCTGCTAAATTGTCGACCTGAACACCACGATGGTCGTGGAAAGTCATGGAGTTTATATTTGTCGTAACATTTGGACCTTTGATTTGAAAATCTTTTAGGTGTGCATTTAATTTGGTAAAATCAACATCTTTGGGATTTGGTCTGTTATAATCCAGCATAACAAAACGGCTGTTGGTAAGATAAACATTCTTCGATTTCATCAGAAACTTACCACTAGCCTTTTTTCCATCATCAAAAGCATCAACAAATACATCCAAACTCGTGTGTTTCTCTCCTTTGTAATTCTTGATTTGCAAATAAAAATAATCCAATCGCAAATCACCAAAAAGCAACTTCCCATTTATGAGCTTGTTCAAATCTAAAATACTGGTTTTAATACGTTGTGAATAAATCAGCGTATCGTTATGATGGTCTAAAATCAAAACTTTTTTGAGTTTAACGCCACCAAAAAAAGTTACAGCAACTTCTTCAATATTGATGTGAGTTCCGTATTCTTTGTTGATTTTATCGGTGGCATAATGTGCAATTTTAGTTTGCACAACCGGAAGAGAAAGCGCTATGCTTAGCAGTAACAATAGCAGTAACAGCGCAATAATAGTGCGGATAAGTATTTTTCGAAATCTTTTAAAACCGTTATTTGTTTTAATTTTTTCCAATTATTCTTTTGACTTGGGAAAGAAAATTACCTTTGTAAAAATCTTTACATTTGATTTTCTCAGATCGACTGTCAAATATAAATCAAAAATTGCGCCTTTTATGCATCCTGAAGAAGTTTTTATACTGGCTATTGAAAGTTCATGCGACGATACTGCAGCTGCAGTTTTAAGAAATGATGTTGTTCTTTCCAATGTTGTAGCCAGACAAAGCATTCATGAAGAGTATGGTGGTGTCGTTCCTGAACTGGCTTCTAGAGCACACCAACAGAATATTGTTCCGGTTATTGACGTGGCATTAAAGAAAGCTAATGTCACTAAAAATCAGTTGTCAGCTATCGCTTTTACCCAAGGCCCGGGATTGATGGGTTCACTTTTGGTGGGCACTTCTTTTGCAAAATCTTTAGCTATGGCTTTGAATATTCCGCTGATTGCTGTGAATCACATGCATGCTCATATTCTGGCACATTTTATTGACGAAGAAGGATTTGACAAACCTGAATTTCCATTTTTGGCCTTGACCATTTCGGGTGGACATACTCAAATTGTGAAAGTCAATGACTTTTTCAATATGGAAATTATTGGCGAAACTACTGATGATGCTGTTGGTGAAGCTTTTGACAAAACAGCAAAAATATTAGGCTTTCCTTATCCCGGCGGCCCATTGATTGACCAATTTGCCAAAGAAGGTAATCCAAAAAAATATCCGTTTACCAAACCAAAAATTCCGGGCTTGAACTTTAGTTTCTCCGGTTTAAAAACACAGATACTCTATTTTGTTCAGAAAAATGTGCACGAAAATCCAAACTTCATCGAAGAAAACAAAGCCGATATCTGTGCTTCGGTGCAGCATACCATTATCGAAATTTTAATGGATAAATTGAAATTGGCTGTAGCCGAAACAGGAATAAACCAGATTGCGATTGGTGGTGGTGTCTCTGCGAATTCGGGTATTCGTCAGACGTTGAAAGATGCTGAGAGCAAATACGGCTGGAAAACTTTTGTTCCCAAATTTGAATACACTACAGACAACGCTGCGATGATTGGAATTGTAGGTTATCAAAAATATTTACACGATAAATTTTCGGATGCTAATGTGGTTTCTAAAGCACGAATAGAATTTTAAAAACGATGCAGTTATTCTATAATCCAACGATAAACGAAACCCAGACTTCCTTTGTTTTTGACAAAGAAGAAAGCAAGCATATTATTAAAGTGCTGCGTAAAAAAGAAAGCGATATTTTACACGTTACAAATGGTTTAGGCTTTTTATTTACAACCGAAATTACCATTGCATCAGATAATAAATGTACCGTAAAAATTGTTTCTTTTGAGAAACAGCAAGCATCAAAATTTCGTTTGCATTTAGCTGTTGCTCCTACCAAAATGAACGAACGCTACGAATGGTTTTTGGAAAAAGCAACCGAAATTGGAATCCAGGAAATAACGCCAATTATCTGTGAGCATTCCGAAAGAAAGGTAATCAAAATAGATCGGTTTCAGAAGATTTTAGAATCAGCGATGAAGCAATCTTTGCATTATTATTTGCCAAAATTAAACGACCCTATCAGCTTTAAAGATTTTGTCAAAACTCAAAATTCCGGACAATTATTTATTGCACATTGCGAGGAAACAGCTAAGAAATCGTTGAAAAATGAATTAAAACCCAATGAAGACGTAACCATACTGATTGGTCCTGAAGGTGATTTTTCTGTTAAAGAAATCCAACAGGCGATTGCTGCTAATTTTATTCCTGTATCTTTGGGAACAACACGGTTACGTACAGAAACAGCTGCTATTGTGGCTTGTCACAGCGTGGTTTTTAAGAATGAAGCTTAACATGAAAAAACTATTTTTCCTTTTTATTGTATTGATTTCAGCAACAGGTTTCTCTCAGGAAATTGCGTTGCTAAAATACAGTGGCGGTGGTGATTGGTATTCGAATCCGACTTCATTGCCAAACCTTATAAAATACGCCAATCAAACGATTAATACCTATATCAAACCAAAACCGGCTACGGTTGAACCCGGAAGTTCTGAAATCTTCTCTTACCCTTTTGTACACATGACTGGTCATGGCAATGTGGTTTTTAGCGATGCCGAAATCAGCAACCTGAGAAACTATTTACTTTCCGGTGGATTTCTTCATGCCGATGACAATTATGGTATGGATCAATATATCCGCAGAGAAATAAAACGTATTTTCCCTAACAATGATTTGGTTGAAGTGCCTGCAAACCATCCTATTTTTCAAAAGCCAAATCTTTTCGCCAATGGATTACCAAAAATCCATGAACACGATGGCAAACGTCCGCAAGCGTTTGGGATTTTTATTGACAACCGATTGGTATTGCTCTACACGTTTGAATGTGATTTGGGCGATGGCTGGGAAGATCCGGAAGTTCATAATGACCCAAAAGAAGTGCGCGAAAAAGCATTAAAAATGGGTGCTAATATTTTGAATTATATTTTCAATAATTAACCTATAGTTTATTTCTTTCTTTTTTATTGGGCAATTAATGGTTAATCCTAAAAATTGATGTTGTTCATCGATTTGTTGAAAAGTAGCCATCCTTTTTTAGCAAACTGCTAAAATATTTCATAAAATTGTGCTAATTAATTAACCACTCGAGGCATTTGAGATTAAGAAAATTATTTAATCTGGAGCGCAGCGAAAAAAAACCCAAATTAAAATGAAAAAAACCTGTTTATCCTTAGCCATCATTATGGCTTTGTTTTCTTGTCAAAAAGAAGATGATTCACAAATCACCCCTAAAGTATCAAAAAGAGCTTGTGCTTCTCAGGAAGTACTGGAAAGACAATTAAAAGAAAATCCGGAACTGGCTGTAAAGATGAGTCAAATCGAGGAATTTACTGAAAATGCTTTACGAAACCCAAACCAATATCGTTTGGTAAATGGCAAAATTGAAATTCCTGTTGTTGTAAATGTGTTGTATAGAAATGCGGCCGGAAATCTTTCTCAAGCTCAAATTCAATCTCAAATTGATGTTTTAAACAAAGATTTCAATGCTCAAAACACTGATTATAATCAAGTTCCGGCTTTGTTTTCAGGTGTAAAAGCTAATGTTGGAATCTCATTTGTTTTAGACCAGGTTATTAGAAAAGCAACTACTAAAACTTCATGGGGAACAAGAGATGCTATCAAGAAATCAAAACAAGGCGGATTAGATCCGACTAGTCCATCTACAAAATTAAACTTTTGGGTTGGAACTATTGGTGGTGGAATTTTGGGTTATGCCCAGTTTCCTGGCGGTTCATCTGCTACTGATGGCGTTGTAATCGACCCATTGTATTTTGGTGTTTACAGCAATTCAAGTTCAAGCTATCCTTATAATTTAGGAAGAACGGCAACTCACGAAGTGGGTCACTGGTTAAACCTTCGTCATATTTGGGGTGATGCTACTTGCGGAAATGATTTAGTTTCTGATACGCCATCTCATAACGCACCAAATTATGGCGTTCCTACTTATCCACATTACAGTACTTGCTCAGGAGCTCCGGTTGAAATGACTATGAATTATATGGATTATACTGATGATAGAGGAATGTACATGTTCTCTGCAGGTCAAAAAGCCAGAATGGACGCCATCTTTGCTTCTGGTGGAGCTAGATTTTCTTTTGCGCAACCATAATAATTATTTATATAAATTTGCTAAAAACTCGTCATTGCTGGCGAGTTTTTTTTATTTTTAATGAAATTTACAACCTATGGATAAATCCATTTTATCGGAAGAAATTCAAGAGTTTATTACTTCAAATATAAATGTTGATGTATCTAAATTAGCGTTGCAAAAAAACAAATTTCCAGCTTCGGACTGGACAACAATTCTAAATCAAATTGCGGCCAAACAGAAAGCCGAAAGCAAACTTCCCACTTGGTTCAAAACTTCGAATATATATTATCCAGGCAAAATTTCTGTTGAGCAAACCTCTTCTGAAAAAACGGCTGAATACAAATCAGAATTAATTTCCGGCGACAAACTGATTGATTTGACTGGCGGTTTTGGTGTAGATGATTTTTATTTTTCCAAAAAAGTAAATCAGCTAGTTCATTGCGAAATCAATCCGGAATTATCGGAAATTGTTGCGCATAACATTGAACAATTGCATCTAAAAAATATGGAATGTTTTGCAGGTGACAGTTCTGAAATTCTGGCAAAATTAAATCAAAAGTTCGACTGGATTTATATTGATCCTTCCAGACGAAATGATGCTAAAGGCAAAGTATTTATGCTTAAAGATTGTTTGCCGAATGTTCCTGAATTGCTGGATTTTTATTTTGGATTTGCCAATAACATCATGATAAAAACAGCTCCGATTCTTGATATAACCGCCGGATTATCAGAATTGAAAAATGTAAAAGCCATTCACGTTGTTGCGCTGGAAAATGAAGTCAAAGAATTGCTTTGGATTTTAGAAAAAAATTATTCTAAAAGCATTGAAATTGTCACTTGCAACCTGACAAAAGATGCGACAGAAAAATTTACTTTTAAACTCGGAAACGCATCAGTTTCAAATTATAGTTTGCCAAAAAAATATGTTTACGAACCCAACGCCGCTATCATGAAATCGGGTGGATTTGATGAAATTACAACTCATTTTGAGGTTGAAAAGCTGCACCAACATTCGCATCTTTATACTTCGGATACTTTGATTGATTTTCCGGGAAGAGTTTTTGAAATTGAAAACTGCTTTGAATACAACAAATCAAATATGAAATCGGTTTTGGAAAACAAAAAAGCCAATATTACCACTCGGAATTTTCCGGAAACGGTTGAAAACATTCGCAAAAAATGGAAAATTAAAGATGGCGGAAATGTGTATTGTTTTTTCACAACTGATGTAAATAATAATAAAATAGTTTTACTTTGCGGCAAATTAAAATAGATAATGAACAAGATAGTTTTAGCCTTATTTCTTTTTGCCAGCCTGAATGTATTTTCTCAAAAGCCATGCGAAATAGATACCAATGTCACCGATAGTTTAGGTACTTATAAATCGACCAAACAATTTATCGTTTTTGAGAGAAGTTTTGCGGGTAATTCTACCAATGTTTTTTTTAACCTGACCAGCAACAATGGTATTTTGGGTCTTGAAGCACAAATTTTACGAAGAAGTTCAGGCTTTATCAAAGCCAATTGTTTTGATGCGAATTCACGTATTTATTTGCAATTAAATAATGGTAAAATTGTGACTTTGATATATGTCGGAAATGACTCTTGTGGTACATTAATTCAAAATGAGAATAGCCCAAATAGCAGGATTTTGATAGGTTCATTTGTGTTTTCAAAGGAAAATTATGAAGAGTTAAAAGTTTCGCCTGTAACCTATATAAGAATAAAATTTGCCGGAGAAACAATAGATTATCCTTTTAAAACAGAATTTACGGCTGAGCTGGACAAAAAAACCTATCAACCCGAAAGTTACTTTATCAACTATTTGAAGTGTGTTGAAAATTAGTCAGCGCAATGCCATTTCTGGTTAGAAACTTCGTCTTTATTACTTCCGTTTAAATTATAATGCCACCATTCCGAATCAAACGATTTGAAGTTGTGTTGCAGCATAATTTCTTTTAAAAATTTTCTGTTAGCCAAAATTTCTTCCGATAAGTTTTGGTAATTATGACTTGCCTCTTCTCCGAAGAAATCAAATTTGGTTCCCATATTAACTTCTGCACCAAGTGAATCAACCAGCGAAATATCGACTGCGCCACCACGATTGTGAATAGAGCCTTTCTTTGGATTCGCCACAAAATTAGCATCGGGAACGATTTTCCACATCTTTTTCTGAATTGCTTTTGGTCGGTAACAATCGTAGAGTTTTATTCTGTAGCCTTTTGTCAAAAACGATTTGTTGGCTTCCAATAAAGCTTTCACCGTTTTAACCCGCAGGAAACATTCATCACAAGGATATACTTTTTCTTTTAGGAAATTATCGGCTGTAGCATATTTCATATCAAACACAAAATCGTTGCTGTAATTTCGAAGATTGACAAAAGCGTTGCTGTCATTTTCCTTAGCTATATCTAGTAAAGCTGGTGATTTTTTTGAATCAAGATAAGTTGATTTGCAGGACACGAGCGTAAGCGAACTGGCGAAGCAAACCAATAGAGTTATGAGAAATAAAAGAATTACTTTTTTCATAATCTAAACTTCATCACTCGTAAACGTAGTGAAACTTTTCTTTTTAAATGGTCTGATGATTAATCGTCCTTCGCGGTCAAAACGAATATAATTATAAACCCAATTGAGGAAAACAACCGCTTTGTTTTTGAAGCCAATTAATGAAAACAAATGCACAAACATCCATACAAACCAGGCAAAAATACCACTGAAATGATAATGCGGTAAATCGACAACTGCCAGATTTCGTCCAATAGTGGCCATCGAACCTTTGTCGTTATATTCAAATGGAGTCATCGGTTTTTTATGGATTAGCTTAACCAAATTTTCTCCTAACAATTTCCCTTGCTGAATGGCCGGCTGCGCCATCATGGGATGACCTTGCGGATACTTTTCTGATTCCATTGAACATATATCGCCAATGGCAAATATATTATCATAGCCAACCACTTGATTGTATTGGTTTACCCGAATTCTTTCCACTTTTTCAATTAAAGATTTTGGATCTAGTCCGATTATTTTAACGCCTTGAACGCCTGCTGTCCAAATTACGGTGGCAGAATCAAAGCTTAAATCGGTATTTGTGGTTATCGTTCTTCCGTCATAATTGGTTACTCGGACATTCTTCCAAATTTTCACACCTAAATCCAGCAGGAATTTTTCAGCAGCTTTAGATGACTTCTCACTCATCGTATTCAAAATTCTGTCACCACTTTGAATAAGATTGATTTGCATTTTATCAATATCTAAATCGGGATAGTCTTTTTGAAGGATTGCTTTTTTCATTTCGGCCAACGCACCGGCAAGCTCCACACCTGTTGGTCCGGCACCAACCAAAACAAAATTGATTAAGGTATTTCTATCCGCTTGATTTTTGGTTAAAACCGCTTGTTCAAAATTTTCCAAAATCAAACTTCGAATATTTAACGACTGTGGAATCGTTTTCATTGACATCGAATTGCGTTCGATTTCTTTATTGCCAAAATAATTGGTTTTGGAACCTGTGGCAATGACCAAATAGTCATAATCCAAATCCCCTATTTCGGAGATTATTTTTTGATTTTTGGTGTCAATCTCTTTAACCGAAGTCAATCGAAAATAAAAATCTTTATATTCCTGAATAACTTTCCGGATTGGATATGCAATAGAACCGGCTTCTAATCCGCCAGTTGCAACCTGATATAATAAAGGTTGAAATGTGTGGTAATTGTGCTTGTCAATCAGTACCACCTGAACATTCTTATTTCGAAGTTTTTTGGCTATTGCTATTCCGGCAAAACCGCCACCAATAATAACAACACGAGGATTTTTTGACGTTGGAATGTTCATTTGGCATCAATTAATTTTCATCGCGAAAAGCAACATCGCCTTTCCATTTCATAAAACCGCCTTCCAGATTAAACGTTGTTTCAAAACCCATTTGGTTCATGATAGCACAGGCTTGAGCACTTCTTGAACCAGCTTTGCAATAGACATAATAGTTTTTGGATTTGTCCAATTCGTCTAATTTATATAGAAATCCCTGTCCTTTATATATATCGTTTAAAACGGCATTGGGAATAATCCCTTCATTCCATTCCTCCTCTGTTCTAACATCAAGGATAACGGCATTAGGATCGTTTTCTAATTTTGATTTCCAGTCTTCTTGTGATAAATTCATCTTTTATTATTTGAATAACAAATATACTTCATTGTTATTTTAAATCCCATTGATAAAAGGCTAAACTTCCACTCTATTAAAAATTAACAAAAAAATAACAAACATTTGTATATACAAATGAAAATATGTTATACATTTGTACCTACAAATATTGTACTGGTAATTATGAAAATAGAAGACGTAATAAAATCGACAGTAACTATGGATGATGCCAAAAAAGTCATTCTGAATATTATGTATACGCAAAACGTTATCAATGATAAGTTTGCTGAAATAATGAAACCATATGATTTATCGAGCGAACAATATAATGTTTTGAGAATACTTCGTGGTCAAAAAGGTTGTCCTGCTAATATGTGCATCATTCAGGAACGAATGTTAGCCAAAAACAGCAACACTACCCGACTGATTGACAAATTACTTCTCAAAGATTTTGTAACCAGAGAAGTTTGCCCGGATAACCGCAGAAAAATTGAAGTACTGATTACACAAAAAGGATTAAATATTTTAAATGAATTAGATCCTTTTGTATTGGAACACGAAAAGCTTTTTGCAAAAAACCTAACTCAAGCCGAGTTAGAACAATTGAATACCTTATTAGAAAAATACAGAACGATTAATTAATAACTGACTATGACAAATTTTATAAAAAACGCCAATTGGCGTTATGCCACCAAAAAATTTGATACTACAAAGAAAGTATCAGCAGAAGATTTAGAAACTTTAAAAGAAGCGATTCGTTTATCAGCTTCGTCTTATGGATTACAACCTTACAAAGTTTTAATCATTGACAATCCTGAATTGAGAGCACAATTACAGCCTGCAGCTTGGGGACAATCTCAAATTGTAGAAGCATCACAACTATTGGTTTTTGCTAATATAACTGATTTTGGTGATGACGAAATTGATAATTATTTAAACAATATATCAGAAACCAGAGGTTTGCCAACTGAAGCAATACAAGGATATGGTGATTTCATGAAGTCAAAAATTACGACACTTCCGGTAGAGAAAAGAAATATTTGGACAGCAAAACAAACCTATTTAGGAATGGGAAATCTTTTGAATGCTGCTGCCGAATTAAACATTGATGTAACACCAATGGAAGGTTTTGAACCTGAAAAAGTCAATGAAATACTTGGTCTGGATAAACTAGGATTAAATTCTTCTTTAATTGCTACTGTTGGTTATCGTCACGAAGAAGACACAACCCAACACTATGTTAAAGTGCGCAAATCAAACGAAGAATTATTTATAAATTTATAATCAATACTTAATATTAAAAACAATGAAAAATTTAAAAACAATTGCAATTGCATTATTCGTAGCTTTCGGAACAACAGTAGCTACAGCACAAAGTAAAAAAATCAATGTTGAAAAGAGCACCATTAACTGGAATGCAAAAAAAGTAACCGGAGAACACTCAGGAACTGTTAATTTCCAAGACGGTACATTAATTTTCAAAAAAGGAAAAGTTGCCGGTGGGAATTTCACTGTAAACATGACATCTGTAAACACAACTGATTTATCAGGTGATTGGAAAGCAAAATTAGACGGACATTTAAAATCAGATGATTTCTTTAGTACAGAAAAATTCAAAACATCTACTTTAGTATTCAAAAAAATTGCTACAAAAGCAGCTGGTGTTTATACTGTAACAGCTGATTTAACAATCAAAGGAATTACAAACCCTGTAACTTTTGATTTGGCAGTAAAAGGAAATACAGCTTCATCTGTTGTAAAAATTGACAGAACTAAATACGATATCAAATACGGTTCAAAAAGCTTCTTTGAAAGCATTGGAGACAAAGCGATCAATGATGATTTCGACTTAACTGTTAACCTACAGTTCTAATTAGGGAATTATTGCTATGAAAAACCTCGTAAAGAAATTTTCGAGGTTTTTTTATTTTTTGTTTGGAAATCAAAAACACATTCCTATATTTGTTTAATACAAAAAATAAAATATGAACATTTTAAATAATACTTGGTGGTGGAATAGTTTACGTCAGTCGTCGTGAAATAGTCCATTATTGGTATCATTTATCCAAATAATATAAAAGACTTGTCATTCACGGCAGGTCTTTTTTCATTTTAACAACTTTCATATGCAACAGTTTCAATTACATACACAGCACAAACAAATCCTCGCCGACACGATTACGCCGGTTAGCATTTATCTCAAAATTCGGGATAAGTTTCCAAATAGCATTTTGCTCGAAAGCAGCGATTATCATACTGCCGACAATAGTTTCTCCTATATCTGCTGCAATCCTATCGCTTCGATAAAACTTGAAAATAATACCATTGTGAGTTCTTTTCCTGATGGAAGTTCTGAAAAAATTGCTATTTCCACTGCTGTGAATGTTCCAAAAGTGATTGAAGAATTTGCCTCGCGATTCAAACCCGAAAACAACAACTTCAAGTTCATTAACAATGGTTTGTTTGGTTATATCAATTACGATGCGGTGCAATATTTCGAAAAAATAAGCATTCAGAAAAGAACCGATGATTTAGCAATTCCGGATTTGTATTATGCGGTTTACCAAAATATTATCGCCATCAATCATTTCAAAAACGAAGCCTATATCTTTTGCCATAGCATTGACAACACCAATAATATCAAGGAAATTGAGCAACTATTGCAAACCAAAACCTTTGCGAGTTATCGCTTTACCAAAGAAGGGAATTCGGTTTCTAATCTGACTGATGCCGAATTTAAATCGAATGTAGCTTTAGCCAAAAAACACTGCCATCGTGGTGATGTATTCCAATTAGTTTTATCCAGACGATTTTCACAAGCTTTTAAAGGTGATGAATTCAATGTTTATCGCGCTTTGCGAAATATAAATCCTTCACCCTATCTGTTCTTTTTTGATTATGGAAATTTCAAGATTTTTGGGTCTTCGCCCGAAGCGCAGCTCGTAATTTCTAATAAGCATGCCGAAATACATCCAATCGCCGGAACTTTCAAACGAACAGGAAACGACGAACAAGATGCCGAATTGGCCAAAAAATTATCCGAAGATGTTAAAGAAAACAGCGAACACGTTATGCTTGTTGATTTGGCTCGAAATGATTTAAGCCGAAATTGTACTGAAGTCAAAGTGGAAAAATACAAAGAGGTACAGTTCTTTTCGCATGTGATTCATTTGGTTTCCAAAGTCACCGGAAAACTAACCGGGAGTTCAATGAATTTGGTTGCCAACACCTTTCCCGCCGGAACGTTAAGCGGTGCCCCAAAACACAAAGCCATGCAATTAATAGAAGAAATCGAAAATACCAACAGAACCTTTTATGGCGGTGCGATAGGCTTTATGGACTTTGAAGGCAATTTTAATCACGCCATTATGATTCGGACGTTCCTGTCCAAAAATCATCAATTGCATTATCAGGCTGGCGCGGGAATCGTAGAAAGTTCTTCGGAAGAAAACGAAATGCAGGAAGTTTATAATAAATTAGGAGCTTTGAATAAAGCTTTGGAATTAGCAGAAACAATATAATTATGAAATCGAAGATTCACGAATACCAAAAAAACAATTATTAAAGTCATGAGTAATAAGATAGCAGTTATAGATAACTACGATAGTTTCACTTACAACCTTGTTCATTATCTGGAAGATTTGAATACAAAAGTTACTGTGTTCAGAAACGACGAATTTGAATTGGAAGAATTACAAGCTTTTGATAAAATCTTATTATCACCAGGTCCGGGAATACCAGATGAAGCCGGTTTGCTCAAAGCTGTGATTTCAAAGTATGCCGAAAGCAAAAGCATACTTGGTGTTTGTTTGGGCCAACAAGCCATCGGAGAAGTTTTTGGCGGAAGCCTTATAAACCTTGATAAAGTCTATCACGGTGTTGCTACAAAAGTGACGCAATCTGTAACAGACGAAACGCTTTTTAATGGTTTGCCAAATGATTTTGAAGTCGGGCGTTATCATTCCTGGGTAGTTGCCAATGTTGATTTTCCAACTGTTTTGGAAATCACTTCAACAGATGAAAACGGACAAATCATGTCACTACGCCACAAAACCTTTGATGTAAAAGGTGTGCAATTCCACCCCGAAAGCGTTTTGACGCCTTTTGGCAAACAAATTTTAGAAAACTGGGTAAACTCATGAAAACAATTTTAAACCGATTAATAAATCACGAAACGCTTTCAAAAGCTGAAGCCAAAGAAGTTCTGGTCAACATTTCTTCTGGGCAATATAATCCAAGCCAAATTGCTTCGTTTTTGACAGTCTATATGATGCGGAACATTACCATTGAGGAGCTTTCAGGTTTTCGTGAGGCGCTTTTGGAACTTTGTATTTCGGTAGATTTTTCTGCGTACAATACAATAGATTTATGCGGAACCGGTGGTGATGGAAAAGATACGTTCAATATTTCAACACTTGCTTCATTTGTAGTTGCCGGAACCGGAATTCACGTTGCAAAGCACGGAAATTACGGAGTTTCTTCCATTTCTGGATCGAGTAATGTGATGGAAACATTAGGCGTGAAATTCAGCAATGAAAAAGACTTTCTTGCCAAATGCATGGGCGAAGCCAATATTGCCATACTTCATGCACCTTTGTTCCATCCGGCGATGAAGAATGTTGGTCCGATTCGGAAAGAATTAGGCGTTAAAACCTTCTTTAATATGCTTGGCCCAATGGTGAATCCATCGTTTCCAAAGAACCAATTGGTTGGCGTTTTTAGCTTGGAATTGGCGCGTATGTATGCGTATTTGTATCAAAACACCAATGTGAATTATACGATTCTTCATGCTTTGGATGGTTATGATGAAATTTCGTTAACTGCCGATGCCAAGATGATTACCAAAAACTCTGAAAGTATTGTCAATGCTGATGATTACAAATTGTCAAAATTGTACTTCGAAGAAATTAAAGGCGGAGAAACCATAGAAGAATCAGCGCAAATTTTTATGAATATCATTTCCGGAAAAGGAACTGAAGCACAACAAAATGTGGTTTGTGCCAATGCAGCGCTGGCGATTTCAACAGTTGAGAATTCTTCAATAATTAATGCATTTGCTAAAGCCAAAGAAAGTTTACAATCGGGAAAAGCTTTAGAAAAATTACAAAAACTGCAACAAATCAGCCAAAACGCATGAGTATTTTAGATCAAATAATCGCCAGTAAAAAGAAGGAAATTGCTCTGAAGAAGAGCATAGTTTCGGTTGCGCAGTTGGAAAACTCCGATTTGTTCAATAAAAAAACGAACTCTTTGCGCAAGTCGATAATCAATTCACCATTTGGGATTATCGCTGAGCACAAACGCCGTTCGCCTTCTAAAGCCACAATTAACAACAGTTTTTCGGCAGAAGAAGTGGTGAAAGGTTATGAAAATGCGGGTGCTTCAGGAATTTCTGTTTTAACTGACACACAATATTTTGGCGGCTCGTTAGAAGATTTGCTTTTGGCACGAGCATCAGTCCAGATTCCGTTATTGCGCAAGGAATTCATTGTAGATGAATATCAGTTATTGGAAGCTAAAGCCTTTGGTGCTGATGCCATTCTGCTGATTGCTGCCGTTTTATCCAAAGAAGAAATCAAACAGCTTTCGGAGTTTGCGCAATCACTGGCTTTAGAGGTTTTACTTGAAGTCCACAACCTGGAAGAATTAGAAAAAAGTATCATGCCAAGCCTTGATTTGATTGGCGTAAACAATCGAAACCTAAAAACATTTGAAGTGAGTTTGCAGAACAGTATTGATTTGGTAAATCACATTCCGAATGACTTTGTCAAAATATCTGAAAGCGGTTTAACCACAACGAACGACATAAATCTATTGAGAAGTCACGGATTTCAAGGCTTTTTAATTGGAGAGAATTTTATGAAAACTGACAGTCCAGGCAAAAGTCTGGAGCAATTTATCAATCAACTAAAAGAATAATGACAGTTAAAATCAAAATATGTGGTATGAAGTTTCCTGATAATATCAGCGAAATAGCTTCATTGCAGCCTGATTTTATGGGTTTCATTTTCTATGAAAAGTCACCGCGCAATTTTGAAGACGATATTCCAAATTTGCCAAAGGCGATAAAAAAAGTTGGTGTTTTTGTCAATGCCTCATTGGAAGAAATTCAGGAAAAAGTAAAGCAATATGAATTGGATTTTATTCAAATACATGGAGATGAAAGTCCTGAATTTTGTCATTTATTACAGCAAAACAAATTTAAAGTGATAAAAGCATTTAGCGTCTATAACCTATTTAATTTTAACACTTTAAATAAATATTATAACTATTGCGATTGCTTTCTTTTTGATACCAAGGGAACCAATTATGGAGGCAACGGTCTTACTTTCGATTGGTCTGTTTTAGAAAACTATAATTTAGACAAACCTTACTTTTTAAGTGGGGGAATTGGAGTAGAAAACATCGAAGAAATAATATCATTTCTTAAAAAAGATCATTCCAAAAATTGCATTGCAATTGACTGCAACAGCAAACTGGAATTATCGCCCGGATTAAAATCAACAGAAAAAACAAAACAGCTTATAAACGCTTTTAAGAAATAAACTATGAAAACGAGTTACAATGTAGACGAAAATGGATTTTATGGCGAATTTGGCGGCGCATTCATCCCTGAAATGTTATATCCGAATGTGGAAGAGTTGCGTCAACAGTATTTATCCATAACTGCTGAAGCTTCTTTTCAGGACGAATTTCATTCGCTGCTGAAAGAATATGTCGGCAGACCAACGCCATTGTACTTTGCGAAACGGTTGTCGGAAGAATTCAAAACCAAAATCTATTTAAAACGCGAAGATTTATGTCATACCGGCGCACATAAAATCAACAATACCATTGGGCAAATATTGTTAGCCAAAAGATTAGGCAAAAACAGAATCATAGCCGAAACCGGTGCAGGGCAACACGGTGTAGCTACCGCAACGGTTTGTGCACTTATGGGTTTGCAATGCATTGTATATATGGGCGAAATCGATATTGAACGCCAGGCACCAAATGTAGCCCGAATGAAGATGCTTGGAGCCGAAGTTCGTCCCGCAACTTCAGGATCAAAAACCCTGAAAGACGCTACTAACGAAGCGATTCGTGATTGGATTAACAATCCTCTTGACACGTTTTATATCATTGGTTCCGTTGTTGGACCTCATCCCTATCCCGATATGGTGGCACGGTTTCAAAGTGTGATTTCAGAGGAAATTCAGAAGCAGCTTTTAGAACATGAAAATACAGAAAATCCGGATTATGTGATTGCCTGCGTTGGTGGTGGAAGCAATGCTGCCGGGGCTTTTTATCATTTTTTGGATAATGAAAGCGTAAACCTCATCGCTGTTGAAGCAGCCGGAAAAGGCGTTGATTCCGGAGAAAGTGCCGCGACTTCTATCCTTGGAAAAATCGGAGTAATTCACGGAAGCAAAACACTGTTGATGCAAACGCAGGACGGACAAATCACCGAGCCCTACTCTATTTCTGCAGGTTTGGATTATCCTGGTGTCGGTCCAATGCATTCGCATTTGTTTAAGACTAAAAGAGCTGAGTTCATCGCTATTACAGACGATGACGCTATGAAAGCCGGAATTGCATTAGCCAAAACCGAAGGTATTATCCCAGCGATTGAAAGCGCACATGCTTTGGCGGTTTTGCATCAAAAGATATTCAAGCCCGAAGATGTTGTTGTAATTAATTTATCCGGCCGTGGCGATAAAGATTTGAATACGTATATCAACTATTTCAACTTATAAAAATGAATAGAATCCAAAACAAATTATCAGAGAATAAAAAAATACTATCTATTTATTTTTCAGCAGGTTTCCCTAATTTAAACGACACTAAAAGTTTAATTGAAAGTTTAGCCGAAAACAAGGTTGATATGATTGAAATCGGCTTGCCTTTTAGCGATCCATTGGCCGATGGACCAACTATTCAAGCGAGTTCTACACAAGCTTTAAAAAACGGAATGACGACCGAAATTCTGTTTGAGCAAATCAAAGACATCAGAGAAACAGTAGAAATTCCGTTAATCATAATGGGATATTTTAATCCCATTTTGCAATTTGGAGCAGATAACTTTCTAAAAAAATGCCAGGAAACCGGTATTGACGGCTTGATAATCCCGGATTTGCCGTTAGAAATTTATATTTCTGAATACAAAGAACTCTTTGAAAGCTATGGTATTGCTATGGTTTTCTTAATCACACCACAAACTTCGGAAGAGCGAATCCGATTGATTGACGCCAATTCCAATGCGTTTATTTATATGGTCAGCAGTTCTAGTGTGACTGGGAGCAGAGATAGTTTTGACGACAATCAATTAGAATATTTCGAAAGAATCGCATCCATGAATTTGAAAAACCCGCAGATAATTGGCTTCGGAATTAGCAACAAAACCACTTTTGAACAAGCCACAAAACACCAAAAAGGAGTCATCATTGGCAGTAGTTTTATTCAATTCATTGCTAGCAATCCTATTTCAGGCATTTCTACATTTATCCAAAATATACTTTAGATAATTTTTTATATAGCATTGATAATTAATATTTTAATTATTTACTATAGTATTTATCTATGGTTGCTTTTTTGTTAATTTCATGTTAAAAATATATTAAACAAACGTTTAATTTAAACAGTTGTTTAATTTTGTCCTCGGTTTAAACACACACAAATCATGACTGAATTTAATGAAAAACAATTAGAGATTCTTCAGGTAGCTGAACAGTTATTTGCAGAAGAAGGTTTTGATGGAACATCGGTTCGGGATATTGCCAAAAAAGCCAATGTCAATATTGCCATGATATCTTATTATTTTGGTTCTAAAGAGAAAATGCTGGAAGCCTTAGTACTGAACAGGATTTCAGATATGCGCCTGCAATTGGAAAGCCTTTACCATGAAAACATTCCTCCTTTCGCTAAGGTTGACAAAATGGTTGAGCTTTATATCAGCCGCATAAACAAAAACCGCTGCATCTATCAAATTATCCACTTTGAGTTTTCTACCAAAAAAAGAGAACTGAACTTTGATAGCTTCACCGAAATGAAACAAAATAACTTAGAGACATTCAAAAACATTATCAGAGAAGGACAAGATAGCGGCGAATTCCACAAAGACATCAATGTTGCCCTGCTTCCTCCTATTATCATGGGAACCTATTTCCAATTCCACATGAACAAGCCGTTATACATGAAAATCTTTGATTTAAAAACGGAAGCCGAATACGAAAATTATATCGCCACTACACTCACACAGCACATTCAAAAAACCATAAAAGCATTACTTGTATATGAAAATTAACAAATTGGTTTTAATCGCCTTGCTGATTCTGGTTTTTACCAAAAATCAAGCGCAAGAAAAAAAACTACTTACCTTGAAAGAAGCTGTAGAAATGGCTGTCAGCAATAGCGATGCTGCATCATTAGCCAAAGCCAAAGTACAAACAGCGAAACTAGAGTTAGACGTCACCAAAAATAATCGTTATCCAAGTGTGAAAGCATCCGGACAATACCTGAGATTATCGAGCGCTCATGTCGATTCAAATTTCCAGTCGAATAGCACCTCATCTGAACCAGCCAAACCATTGAAAGTTGATCAATTGCTATTGGGACAAGTAAATGCATCTATGCCTGTTTTTAATGGATTTAAGCTAAAGAACAGCATTAACGAGTCTGATAGTATGTATAAAGCAGAAACCTTCTCTGAAAAGCATTCTAAAGAGCAAATTGGTTTGGAAGTCGTAGAATTGTTTGCCAGTCTTTACAAAGCCCAGCAAATGACTGAGCTGATTGAAGACAATTTAAAAACTGCAGACCAGCGTGTGAAAGATTTTACGGCTATGGAAGAAAACGGTCTGATTGCCCGAAATGATTTGCTGAAAGCGCAACTACAACAATCCAATGTGCAATTATCGTTGGATAATGCTAAGAAAAACACTTCTATTGCCAACTACAAATTAATCACTTTATTAAAATTACCTGAAAACACTCTAGTCGACATCGATATTGAAGCCGTAAAAAGAGACATGGCGAGCAATCAGGTAAATTCAGGGCAAGGCGAACGAAACGATTTAAAATCATTGGAACTTAAAAAACAGGCGGCCGAAAGCGGTATTAAAATCGCCAGAGCAAACTATTATCCTTCATTGTCTTTAACCGGAGGTTACATAGCTTTTGATTTGAATAATGTGCTTACTGTTACGAATGCCATGAATGTTGGTGTTGGTTTATCTTATGATTTATCAAACATCTTCAAAAACAGTAAAAACGTAAAACTGGCACAAAGCAAAACCAAAGAAACGGAAATCGCTTTATCGCTAATGACTGACCAAATCAAAGAAGAAGTGTTTCAGGCACAGGAAAATTACAATCTTTCGTTGAAACAAAGTTTGGTTTACGACAAAGCTGTTATTCAGGCGACTGAAAACTACAGAATCGTAAAAGACAAATACGACAACAGTCTTTCGGATACCAATGATTTGCTGGAAGCTGACTTTCAACAATTACAGGCCAAAATAAATCAGGCGTTATCTAAAGCCGATGTGGCTCAAAAGTATTACGAATTACAATTTGCTTCCGGAAAATTAACGGCGTCATTAAACATCAATCAAAAATAAAATATTCAAAACCATGGAAAATAAAGCAGCTACAAATAAAAAATTCCGTTTAATATTCATTGCCCTTGCGGTTTTAGGAATAGTGTATGGCGGTTACAAATACATTCATTCTTTGTCACACGAAACGACTGATGACGCGCAAGTGGCAAAAAAAATGAATCCAATAATCCCAAGGGTTTCGGGATATATTACCAAAGTTTTGGTTAAAGACAATGATATTGTCAAAAAAGGCGATACTCTTTTTGTGATTGATAACAACGATTACATTGTGAAAGTCGAAGAAGCTAAAGCGAATTTGGCTGCAGCCGAAAATAGTTTCGAAGTGGCTAAAGCCGATATCGGAACTTCACAAGCAGGTGTTTCTGTTTCTGACGCAAACGTGCAATCTGCCAATGGTTCAATTGAAACGGCTAAAATTAGATTACGCAGAGCTTCAGCCGACTTTGACCGTTATAATAATTTGTACAAAAATCATTCGATTACAAAACAACAATTTGAACAAGCCGAAGCCGCCAAACAGGAAGCGCAAAGCCAGTTACAGATTTTGATTGACCAACAAAAAGCTTCCGCTTTTCAAAGAAATGTAGCATCTGCAAGAACTAACGTAAGTAATAAACAAGTCCAAGTGGCAGCTGCCAATATCAAAAAAGCACAGGCAAGTTTAGATGCTGCTAATTTGAATTTGGGTTACACTGTTGTCACTGCTTCTATTGACGGTCAGGTTTCTACAGTTGACATTCAACCGGGACAATTGGTACAAGCGGGACAATCATTATTTTACATCGTTAACAACAATGAAACCTGGGTTATTGCCAATTTCAAAGAAACGCAATTAGACAAAATGCGTTCGGGTCAAAAAGTAAAACTAAAAATAGACGCGTTTCCGGGTGCTGAATTTGAAGGTGAAATCACTTCATTTTCTCCGGCAACCGGTTCAAAATTTTCCCTTTTGCCTCCAGATAATGCCAGTGGAAACTTTGTAAAAACCGTGCAAAGACTTCCTGTTAGAATTAATTTCACAGAAAACAATCCAAAAGACAAACTGCAATTATTGCGTTCCGGAATGAATGCCGATGTTGATGTTATTTTGAAATAATTTAAAATTTAGAATTCAAAATTTAAAATAACAATTAAAATGGCTAAAGCACCAGTAGTTCAGGAAGATTTAGTAGAATATGGTTTTCGCAGGACAATCATCACGATTACCGCAGTGCTTTGTGCGTTGCTCGAAATTGTTGATACCACGATTGTAAACGTTGCGCTTAACAATATGCGTGGAAGCCTTGGTGCCACATTAACTGATGTAGCCTGGGTAATCACTGCTTATGCAATTGCAAACGTTATTGTAATTCCGATGACGAGTTGGTTGTCACAGCAATTTGGTCGTAGAAATTACTTTGCTGCTTCGATTATCATTTTTACGGTTGCTTCTTTCATGTGTGGAAATGCCTCTACCATTTGGGAATTAGTCGCTTTCCGATTTATCCAAGGTTTGGGTGGTGGCGCTCTATTAGTAACAGCGCAAACCATTATCACCGAAAGTTATCCTATCGAAAAACGTGGAATGGCGCAAGCTATCTACGGAATGGGAGTTATTGTTGGCCCAACGCTTGGTCCGCCTTTAGGTGGTTATATTGTTGATCATTTTTCCTGGCCTTATATTTTCTATATCAATGTGCCAATCGGAGTTGTAGCAACACTATTGACTTTAACTTTTGTCCGAAGTCCAAAGTATGGTGAAAAACTAAAAGCCAATCAGGTCGATTGGTTGGGAATTGGATTGCTATCTGCTTTTATAGGTTCGTTGCAATACATTTTAGAACACGGACAGCAGGACGATTGGTTTAATGACAATACGATTAGCACTTTAGCCGTAATCAGTTTCCTTGGCTTATTCTTTTTCATTTGGCGCGAACTCACGTATAAATACCCTATTGTAAACCTAAGTGTACTTAAAGACAGTAACCTTAAAGTCGGTGTAGTAATGAGCTTTATCATGGGATTTGGATTGTATGGAAGTACATTCATTGTGCCGATTTATACCCAATCTATTTTGGGTTGGACAGCGACAGATGCGGGTTTACTTTTAGTTCCGAGTTCTATCACTGTGGCAGTCCTGATGCCTTTTATTGGTAAGATGATACAAAAAGGAGTTCCTCAAACCTATTTGGTGGCACTCGGATTTTTGATGTTTTTTGTTTTTACGTATTGGATGCATGATATTATGACACCAGATACCGGCGAAGAGCATATGTTTTGGCCGCTTATTGTTCGTGGATTTGGTTTAGGATTTCTTTTTGTTCCCATTACAACCTTATCGCTTTCAGCATTAAAAGGAAAAAGTATTGGTGAAGGTGCCGCTTTTACCGGAATGATGCGTCAGCTTGGAGGTTCTTTCGGAATTGCCATTATCACCACTTTCATTGCCCGTTTTGGTCAGGAACACCGTGTAAACCTGATTGCACATTTAGACCCAACAAGAATTGAAGTACAAAACAGATTACATGCTTTGCAAAGAGGATTTATGTCTAAGGGATTTAGCCCCGAAGTGGCATTGCAAAAAGCGTATAAGGTCATAGATTTTGGCATTACCAAACAAAGTTCGGTCTTATCCTATATGGATATTTTCCTTTATTTGGGCTTGCTTTTTCTATTTTGCATTCCGTTTATCTTACTGGTAAAAAAAGGAAAAAACAAAGTAGATATGAGCGAAGCCATGCATTAATTAACTAATTTACAAGTTATTAACAATTTGTTCATTTTTTAAAAACTATTTCCTAAATTTGGTTTTCAGGTTTTTAAACATCAACCTTTAAATCAAACATTATGGGACTTTTTGGTAAGAATCAAAAGAAAATCATCGAAGAGCTTCACAAGAAAAGTGAAGATCATTGCAAAGAAATAAGCAAAGAAATCGATGAGTTGTTAGACGATTTGAAAACTGATTATGATGAAAATCGTGAAGTTGTTAGAGAGTTTACTTCCTTCGTGGATGAATTAAAAACAAAATTAAGTCCGGAAGATGCAAATAAGCTATTGGACTTTTCCTCAAGATTGACCAAAATAAAACGTTGCGCTAAGAAAGGCGTTGAAGCCATGAGAGAATTGGCTCGCGACCAACGCAAAGTAACACGAGAAACAAGCATGGAATACGAAGAGTATTATTATATGAAATAAAAAAGGCCCCGAGAAATTGGGGCTTTTTTATTATTCTTTATTCAATACATTCAGAATGAATCTACCTCGTAAAAACCAATGTATTTCCTTTACTCAAATTCGTATCAAAAGCATAACCTTCATAATTAAATCCTTTCAGGTCGTCAATGGTTTCCGCATTGGTATCAATGATATAGCGAACCATCATGCCTCTCGCCTTTTTGGCAAAAAAACTAATCATCTTTAAGTTACCGTCTTTGTAGTCTTTAAATTCTGGTGTGATTACCGGAACTTTCAATGCTTTGGTATCAACAGCACTAAAATATTCGTTGCTTGCCAGGTTGATAAACAATTCGCCTTTTTTCAATTCGCTGTTTAATTCTTTGGTAATTGTTTTTTTCCAGAATTCATACAGATTTTTATTTTTCCCAATTGGTATAGAAGTCCCCATTTCTAGCCGATACGCCTGCATTAAATCGAGCGGCTTTAGCAAACCATATAATCCTGAAAGGATTCGGAGTTTATCCTGAAGCACTTCTAGTTTATCCAATGGTAAACTATAAGCATCCAAACCCAAATACACATCGCCATCAAAAGTATAAACCGCCTGACGCGCGTTTTCCGTTGTAAAAGGTGTGCTCCAATCCTGATTACGCTGCCAGTTAAGTTCTGCCAGTTTTTCAGAAATATCCATAAGCTGTGACAAGGCTTTCGGCTTTTTCTTTTTTAAGGTTCTCTGAATAGTGGTGGCCTGTTTTAAAAACTGAGGTTCAGAAAAAGTAGTTGTAGGCAATTCTTTTTCAAAATTCAACGATTTGGCTGGCGATATAACGATTTTCATTTGACAGATATTTGATGTCCAAAAATACAAATTCAATATTGAAAACCATATACGGTAAAATGAATTATTACGATGAAAGAATTGGCAAATCTTATAAGGATTCTGTGAAATTTTATAACAAATACCCTTCAGTCACATTGTAATTTTGTGAAAACCAAATCATTATTGTCTATTTCTTTATAAAATCAAAATCTGATGAAAAAAATTATTTTGTTTTGTTGCGTGTTGCTTATCGTTTCGTGTAAAAGTAAAAAAGCGGTTGTTGAAAAAGACACAACTACCGAGAATATAACTTTACTAAAACTAACTGACGCGGAAATACTTAAGAAAAAAAGAGCTGATGATTTGGGAACAAGGTTATTGGAAACCTGTAATGTCTCAAGATTCAGAGGTTTCAGCACAAACGAAGCTACAGATAAGGTTCGGAAGAATGCAACAAAAGAAAAAATTTCCGCCGTTTGCCAAAAAATCAATCAAAGAAATGGAAGATTTTTGGGAATCAATATAATTGAGATTTCTTATAACAAAAAAACAAGTGAATATAATTTTCGTTACAACATTGATTATGAAAAAAAACTTTATAAAAGAGAACTTTTTGTAACGATAAATGCTGAAAACAAGGTTTCTGCCATTTCCACAAAAGAAGTTACTCCAAAACCACTCTAAAAACCCTGTTAAAGGGGTTGGAATTCGGGCAAATTGTTGTATATTGACCAAGCGTTAAATGCTCTAAAACAACAATACTATGAATTCATTTTGGCAGAAAATAATAATCAGAACCATACTCAAAAAGCCTAAAAAGAAAAGTACAAATTATTCAAATTATGCTTTGGCTAAAGGCTATCGTGAGTTTGCAATTCTGGCCAAACGTCATGTCAAAGATTTCTTTTTAATCACATTGGGAATTTTTTCAGCGACATTCGGGTTCAAAGGTTTTCTGTTAACCAATCATTTTATTGATGGTGGTGCTACCGGAATTTCGCTACTTGTTTCTGCCTTAACCTCCATTCCACTCTATCTTTTAATCATTGGTGTTAATATTCCTTTTGTCATTTTGGGTTACCGAATAATGGGGCAGGCGTTTGCTATCAAAACTGCATTAGCCATCACCGGACTTTCTGTTTGTTTGGCAACTGTTAGTTTCCCGGATGTCACAACCGATAACTTATTGGTCGCTGTTTTTGGTGGTTTCTTTCTTGGTGCCGGCATTGGTCTTTCGGTTCGTGGTGGCGCAGTCATTGACGGCACTGAAGTTCTGGCAATTTATCTCAGTCGGAAATTCGGAACTACCATTGGCGATATCATCGTCGTAATTAATGTCATTATTTTTGCAGCTGCCGCTTATTTTCTTGGTATTGAAGTAGCGCTTTATTCGATGATAACCTATCTGGCCGCATCCAAAACACTCGATTTTATTGTTGAAGGTATTGATGAATATATTGGCGTGACCATAATTTCATCGCGCAGCGAAAAAATGCGTCAAATGATTATTAATAATATGGGAAGAGGTGTAACCGTTTATAGCGGAAAAGGTGGCTATGGAAAGCGTGGTGAAACCAAAGAAGTCGATATTATTTACACCGTCATCACCCGATTAGAGCTTAACAAACTCAACACCGAAATCGAGAAAATTGAGCCAACTGCTTTTGTGGTAATGAACAGTGTCAAAGACACCAAAGGCGGTATGATTAAAAAAAGACCGCTAAAACATTAATATTATGAAATCAAGAATCTTATTCTCAATTGTTTTTTTAATGCTTTTTATAAGTTGCAAAAAGGAAACTGTTACTCCAACTAAAGTTATTGAAAAACCAATGAAATCCCCATCAAGCAATGAATGTTATGCCTATGATTTGAAAGGCGATAAAATTGAATTGCAATTACACTATATGTCGGATTCAGACAGCGTAACCGGAAAATTAAATTTTGCCTTTGCGGAAAAGGATAACAATAATGGATTTATTATAGGTAAACTTACAGATCAAATTCTTATTGCAGATTATACTTTTCGCTCAGAAGGTAAAACAAGTAAGAGACAGGTTGCCTTTGAGTTAAAAGATGATAAAGCAATCCTTGGCTATGGAGAAATGGATCAGGATGGAACTTTTTTTAAAGATATCAACAAAGTTAAGTTTGATTCAGGTGTTCAATTGACTAAAACAGACTGCAGCACTTCTCATGATAATTAATTCAGTTTACAACTAAAAAGTATCGGATTACTAACTTTAGTCACATCCAAAACACCATTTTCATCATAAGCTTTCCATGGACAGTTGGCAAAGAAATAAACTTTGGTTCCAACGATTGTTGCTAATGCCGGTTCATCAAATTCTGGTCTGTTATTGTCAAGTATTTTAAAACTACTGATTTGATTTTGTTGCTCATTGAGTTTAAACGCTGTGACTCTAATCGGTTTTACTCCGTTTTGAATCGCGATTAAAGTGTTGTTATAAAACACCAGGCCATCAATTCCTTTAGCGGATGTGCTTTCTGGGAAAGCTAACCATGTTTTTGTTTTAGTTGGTATATCAATGACTGCAATTCCTTTTAGATAATCGGCCACAAAGAGTTTGCTTTGTTGGGTGTTAAATGCCAATCCCTGCATATTAAGACCGTCTTTTTCAAACGAAACAAACTCGGTCATTATATCATTTTCAATTTTGTAAAGTATAGGTTTACCACTATCAGAAACATAGACAACGCCTTTATTGTCGATAATCAAATCTCCAAAAATATGGTTACCTTCTACTGCAAATCGATTGGCTATTTGTTTGGTTTTTATATTTACTTTTAAAACCTCAGCTTTACCATTCATTGCTTTAGTAAAGTTTTCCATTTCCGGAAAGGCAGCTGTAGCAACCCAAAGAAATTCTTCTTTAGCATCAGCTTTCAATGCCAGAACAGCCAACATATTATCTGCTGAAAGCCAATCTTTGCATTGCCCGGTTTTGATATCAAAGGCAATAATCTTTCTTTTTCTGATGCTTGATGCCAGCCATGTTTTGGATTTTGGCAGGTAAGTCAATCCTTCAGGATGCAATTCTTTTTCGCTCAAAGTGACTACAATTTCAGAATTAGAAACAATAGCATTCTGGCTGTTTTTTAGCGCTACAACGGTTTTAAAACCTTCTGTTTCGCTTAAGAATTTAAAATCATCATCTGTCTCAAAAGCGGTTGTATTATTCATCAAAACCAACTTTTTCAATGTGGCCAATGCCTTTTCAGAATTACCATTCAAAGCATAAGCCGAAGCCAAATTATAAGTATAGGTTGGATGAAAAGAACGAAGACTGTCTAATTTCTGCGTAAGCTGCAAAAAGGTTTTATAGTCTTTGGCTTCGTAGGCTCTGACACTTGAATTGTAGATTTCTCTTTGCGTTTGGGCTACGCTTAACGTGCTATTCAATAAAAAGAAAATCAGAAGTAAGTTCAAACATTTCATGGAGCTGCAGTTAAATAGTTTGAGGTATGACGCACAAACGATTTGTTTATTACAGTTTTGAGAGTTTTTTTATTTCGAACAAATTCCTATTTTAGTGGCTTAATATATAAACACATGAAACTACTAGGAATTGGTTCCAGAATAAATCACGCCGAATATGGCAAAGGAGTTGTAACGAATGTATCTTCTAAAGAATATTGGGTAACCTTTATTGATGGCGGATTAGAAACCATAGATCTCGATAGCGAATTTGAAGTAATCGAAGCAGCAGAAAACGAAGTTGACACGATTAGCTTCTATGATGTGGAACAAAGTTTACTTTCTATTCTAAAAAAATGGAACGGACTTGGAGAACCTGTTGCCATTGGCGATAAGTGGAAAGGTGGCAATATGAAATTGGTTCCCGGTCAAGCCGGTTTGGCTCACAAAGATGTACCGATTGATGTTTTCTTTCACAAAATAGTAATGCTTCGTGACCGTCTGCGTGTGATGGAACAAAAGATAAACGCCAGCAATCTTGAAGAAATAGAAAAAGTAGAATTGCAACAATACATTACCCGTATTTATGGCAGCTTGACTACATTCAATGTATTGTTCAAATCTCAGAGTGATTATTTTGTAGGCGAAAAAACAAAGTAAACTTTAACCTAAATTTAAAAGGATTGCACAAGTGAATTGTTTACTTTTATAATTCTAAAAGAAACTACTCATGAAAAAAATTGTCATAGGAATTTTAGCTATTGGATTGCTGATTTTCGGTTGTAAAAGTTCTTCTTCGAATGATAAAAGCAAAACAGTCAATATCATTTTTGAATCCAAAAGTGGCAGCAATGTCAGAGGCAACGGTACTTTCACAGAGAAAAATGGAGAAGTTACTTTCACTGCCAATTTCAACGGCTTAAAACCCGGAGTGCACGCGATTCACATTCATGAAAAGTCGGATTGCTCTGCTGCTGATGCTACTTCAACCGGTGGCCATTGGAATCCAACGTATAAAAAACATGGGCGTTGGACGGATGCCGAACACCACAAAGGCGATATGGATAACTTTTATGCCAATGCAAATGGCGATGCTACAGTATTGTTCAAAACCAGTGAATGGTGTATTGGTTGTGGCGATGAAACCAAAGACATCATAGGCAAAGCTGTAATTGTGCACGAAAAAGCCGATGACTATACAACACAACCAACAGGAAATGCTGGTGCGCGATTGGCATGTTCTGCTATCATTAAGTAATAATTATATTGGAAGAAAAAGAACTTTTATACTTCAAAAATGCTCAGGAATGGCGCGAATGGTTGCACGAAAATCATCATTCGTCAAAAGGCGTTCATTTAGTTTTCTATAAAGTAAGCAGCGAAGCTCAAAGCATGCGTTGGGAAGAAGCTGTTCAGGTGGCGATTTGTTATGGCTGGATTGATTCTACTGTAAAAAAATTAGATGACGAACGCAGACGTCAAATGTTCACGCCACGTAAAGACAAAAGCGTTTGGAGCAAACTTAACAAAACCTATATCGAAAAACTGATTGCTGATGATTTAATGCACGAAAGTGGTTTAAAGAAGATTGAAATAGCCAAACAGAATGGTTCCTGGTCAACACTTGATGGGGTAGAAAATTTGGAAATGTCCGAAGATTTAGCAGCAGCTTTTGCCAAAAATAAAAAAGCTTTAGATAATTACAATTCCTTTAGTCCATCATACAGAAAAAGCTATCTGTACTGGCTCAACCAAGCCAAAAGAGAAGAAACCAGAAAAGCCCGCATCGTAGAAATCATTTCCCTTTGTGAACAAAACATCAAATCGAGAGGAACGTTTTAAAAATTGAACACAGATTTCACAAATTATCACAGATTTTTTAATTTCAAAAAGCTTTTATCTGTGATAATTTGTGAAATCTGTGTTTAAAAAGATTTAGTTTTGCACTGTAAAAGTATTTAAATGATTAACCCATCAGCTCCAGGTTGGATAGACAAGTTCTTTATTGAACAAAAAGTTTCAGAATTGCCTATTATGGATTCTGAGGAAGCATTCTACATCCGAACTCGAGCTACAGGTTTTATTTTTGGGCACATCGTCAGCTTTGACGTTCCAAATCCCATTTCATTTGAAGGTAGGCTTCCTGAAGAAATTTCAAAAATTGGTATGCTCAATACACTCTATGAACTGTATTGTCTGACCAAAAAAGATATTGACCAAAACAATTTCATTACCGAAGCAGTTGCATTTTATAATTTGCTGACGCCAAAAGGTTTTAATCCTTTACAAAAAATATTACCAAGCAGTTCCGATTCAAGCAAACTGGAAAAGATTATCCATGACAGAGTGCAGACCAATGAAGATTTGTTTAGCAAAAACTTCTCTCATGTAATTACGAATGCGTTGCTTTTTGTGGATGTTCTGGCATTCAAGAAATACCTGGAAAAAGGTTCACTTCCCGAAAAATATTTCAATCGGATTGAAGATATTGTTATCAGCATTATTTCGCTTTCGCTGAAATCTAAAACCGGGATTTCTGTTCATGATGAATTGTTGGCTAAACTTTTTGAATCGTCTGTTCGTTATAATAAGTTTTCCGATACAAAAATTAAAACCATCGATGACTTGGATTTGAGTTATCTGAGCAACGATTTAGAAAAATTCTATATGGTTGATTTGGCCGGAATCAGTTTGTGGAGCGATGAAAAAGTCGAAAATGAAGAGCGTTATTTTTTGTATAAACTTGGAGAGAAACTAGAAGTTACAGAATCTTTTATTACGGAAAGCATCAATTTTATTAATGATTTTATTGTAAAATATAAAAACGAAATTCCGTATTTCAACAATTCCAATCCGGTAAAGAATTTCTATGACCACACTACCGAAAGTGTACAAATCCTAATCAACAGAAACAAAAAAAGGTTAGTAAAAGAATTGTCTCAAAGCAAAGAACTGATGCACTTGTTGGCAAAGTCAACTCATAAAGAATTGGATAAAGAAGAAAAGAAAAAAATCAAAGTCCAGCTGCTCGACATTTGCAAATCGGTTCCGTCATTAACTATTTTTCTTTTGCCTGGTGGCGCTTTATTATTGCCGATTCTGATAAAATTCATTCCACAGTTATTACCGTCAGCCTTTAACGAAAACGAGGAAAGAGACCCAAGTCCATTTGACGAATAGTATTGACCAAAGCAGTATAAATAAAAAATCGCCCGAAGGCGATTTTTTAAAACTTTAGTTGATAAACTTCATCCAAATCTTTATTGGAACTAATGTTCACTTTTAAATCGGTTACGTATCCCGAATTCAAACCATAAACCCAACCGTGTAACGTAAGCTCCTGCCCGCTTCTCCATGCCGCTTGAACGATAGATGTTTTGGACAAATCGAAAACCTGCTCTTTGGCATTTATTTCAACAAAAGCATTGAAACGCTCATCTTCATTGGTAATAGAATCCAGATAAGCATCGTGCAAACGGTACACATCTTTAATATGTCGAATCCAGTTGTCGATAATTCCGATTGAGTCGTTACCCATGGCCGCTTTCACACCACCACAACCATAATGTCCGCAAACAATTACATGCTTTACTTTTAAAACATTTACGGCATAATCCAGAACACTTAGCATATTCATATCAGAATGGACAACCATATTGGCAATATTTCTGTGTACAAAAACTTCTCCCGGCTTGGCTCCGATAATTTCATTTGCAGGAACACGGCTGTCAGAACAACCAATCCACAATAGTGGCGGCGTTTGACCTTTGGCCAAATCTTTGAAATAATTTGGGTCTTTCTCCAATGTTCTTTCAACCCATTCCTTATTGTTATCTAGTATTTTTTTATAAAAATCGCTCATGTTTTCAAGTTTAATGTCAAATATAGCAAATAAAAACCACCAACTACAAATGATTGACAATGCAGTTGATGGTTCTTGGATTAGTAATCAAACTTCTTAATGTCTTAATTCGGCAACAGAGAAATTTGGATTCATTTCATCATTAATATACTGGCTGTCATCATAAAAAACAACTTCTCCAGTTTCAATATTATGCATAGCGCCAACAATTCCGATTTCGCCTTTTGCAATCATTTGCTCAAGTACAAAACTACGCTCAATAATATTTTTTACACTTCGTTTCACATTAATTTCTGCGACATTTTCAACAAAACTTGCGTTACTTGCATTTCGTTCTTCCTTGGTTTCTATCTCTTGATAAACTGCCGGTTGAATCTTAGACAACAATTCTGTTAAATTCCCCATTTCCACATGATCGCACGCTCCTTTTACCGCTCCGCATTTACTGTGTCCAAGTACCACAATTAGTTTTGAGCCAGCTACTTTACAGGCAAACTCCATGCTGCCTAAAATATCCGTGTTGACAATATTTCCTGCAATTCTAACTGAAAAAATATCACCTAGTCCCTGATCAAAAATTAATTCAGCCGATGTTCTACTGTCTATACAACTCAAAATTGTTGCAAATGGCCACTGTCCATCACGAGTATCATTAACCTGTTCCAGTAAATTTCTGTGTGCTTTTAAGTTGTTTATAAATCTGGTATTTCCTTCTTTTAATATTTCCAAAGCTTTTCTTGGTGTAATAGAAGCTTGCATTTCTTTATTTAAAGTTTTCATATTTTATTTTTTTAATCATTAAATTTTTCGTCAATAATCTCTCTCTTAACGGTTTTTCTTTTCATCACATCATAATAATGTTCAATGCTAACCTTATTAGGAGTTTCTTCACTGTTTTCGAGCTGATATGCTTTTTTGAAACCTTTCAGTTTTACTTTGATATTTTCGTCTTTGGCTCGAGTAGTTTTAAACTCGCGAAGCAAATCCAAAATATCATGGGCAATATAAACGGTATCATGTGCATTGATAATCACTCTTGAATTCTCCGGAATAGCCATTAGCGTTGATTTAATGGCGGCTTTGTTCAAAAACGAAACTTCCTGTGCTAAATCGATATGAATGACGTCGCCATCAGCATATTCTTCTTTTCTGAAATTGTAAGCACGCTTCAAATTGCCTTTTAAAACAAAAATAATACTGATTGCAATTCCCAAAGCAACACCTTTTAACAAATCGGTAAAAACCACACCAACAAATGTTGCTATAAAAGGAACAAATTGATATTTTCCTTTTTCCCAGAAATGCTTGATTGTTTTTGGATTGGCTAATTTATACCCTATCAACAATAAAATAGCAGCCAAAGTGGCCAGCGGAATTTTATTCAAAAGTGCCGGAATTGACAAAACACTAACCAGCAGCAAAGCGCCATGAATAATGGTTGACATCTTCGACTTGGCACCGGCATTATTATTAGCCGAAGTTCTTACGACCACCGATGTCATTGGCAAACCGCCAAGCAGCGAACTGATAATGTTTCCAACACCCTGTGCTTTCAGTTCAATATTGGTATCCGTATATCTTTTTTGAACATCCATTCTATCAGCAGCTTCAATACACAAAAGAGTTTCAATAGAAGCCACAACAGCAATGGTAATTCCTGCAATCCAAACTTTAGAATTGGTAATCGCAGAAAAATCGGGAGCAACAAAAATACTAGCTAATTCTTCAAAAGAAGTCGGTACCGGCAATGTTACCAAATGTTCGCTTCCTATAGCCAAACTACTTCCTGTTTGGATAAAAAATTCATTTAAAAGAATACCAACTACAACCGCAATCAAAGCTGCCGGAACTAGTTTTAGATCTTTTAAAAACTTAACTTTAGTCCATGCGATTAAAATCGCAAGAGACACTAAGCAAATAATTATTGAGCCTGGTTGTATGTGATTCAACGTATGAAATATTTCCGAAAAAGTGTTTTCTCCATCGGGTTGAAAAAAACCAAAATCACCTTCGTGATCTGGGTCATACCCAAAAGCATGCGGGATTTGTTTCAGGAAAATAATCACCCCAATTCCGGCAAGCATTCCTTCGATAACATTTGTTGGAAAATAATTGGAAATACTTCCTGCCTTAATAAAACCAAGCGCCAATTGAATGACTCCGGCAATTAAACCTGCCAAAAGAAACGCATTGAAAGTTCCTAAATCGCTTATAGCTGTTAAAACTATAGCTGTTAAACCCGCAGCCGGACCAGAAACGCTAATATGGGATTGGCTCAAATAGCCTACTACAAGTCCGCCAACAACTCCCGAAATAATACCGGCGAATAATGGCGCACCAGAAGCCAAAGCAATTCCTAAACATAATGGAAGTGCTACTAAGAAAACCACTAAACCTGATGCAAAGTCAGATTTAAGGTTTGCAAAAAGATTGATTTTTTTTGTCATACCTAAAATTTAGTTTAATAAAAATATTTCCATCAAAAAGATTGATGGCTCGAAATTTTATTTAACTAAACTCGGGCGGTGGAGAGAAGATTTCTGAAGCCACATTATCGTGTCGTGACAAGTTCTCAGAAATGATAGTAGTATTCTTAATTTGTAAATCCAAAAAAGGGTAATCAAATTGCTGTTTTACTTCAGCCTTAACTTCTTTTATCTGTTTATGGATTTCTTCTTCTGCAAAGCTGTAAAATATAGACGTGTCTGAACTCTTCTTAATCAACGTAACCACTGTTGGCGTTGAAAGAAACGTCACAAATACGAATAATATTAATCTGGCGAAGAATTTCATATCGCAAAAGTAGTTATTCAAAATAGCTTTTGAAACGTATTATAATATTTTTAACACTCGTTAACTATAAATTTAATTTATAGGTTTTATATTTGTATCAAATTTTACTATATAATGACAATTACACAATTAAAATATGTTCTGGCAGTAGCTGAATACAAGAACTTTACGCTAGCAGCCGAAAAATGTTTTGTTACCCAACCAACCTTGAGCATGCAGATTCAGAAAATTGAAGAAGAATTGGGCATACAAATTTTTGACAGAACCAAAAAACCTATTCAGTTGACAGAAATTGGGCAGCAAATTGTCAATCAATCCAAAAATATTGTTAACGAAGCAGATAGAATTCAGGATATTGTTGATCAGCAAAAAGGATTTATTGGAGGTGAATTTCGTCTAGGAATAATCCCAACGATAATGCCGACATTGCTACCTATGTTTCTCAATAATTTTATCAAAAAATACCCAAAAGTAAAACTCATCATTGAAGAGTTAAATACCGATGAAATTATACTAAAACTCAATAACGGTCATTTAGACGCCGCGATTGCCGCTACGCCATTGCAGGAAGAAAAAATAAAAGAAGTTGTTTTGTATTTTGAACCTTTTGTGGCTTATATTCCAGAAGGTCATCGCAATTTTCAAAAGCAGGAAATTGAAGTTGATGATTTGAATATAGATGAAATCCTGTTACTTCAGGACGGACATTGTTTTAGAGATGGCATTTTAAATTTGTGCAAAAATGTAGCTGCCAATGAAAAAGCGCATTTTCAAATTGAAAGCGGAAGTTTTGAAACACTTATTAAACTAGCCGATGAAGGTTTAGGAACTACACTGCTTCCCTATTTGCACACTCTGGATTTAAAAGAAAAAGACCAGCTCAAATTGCGTCATTTTAAAGAACCAAAACCTGCACGTGAAGTAAGTTTAATTTTTCCGAAAAACGAATTGAAAATTCACATTATTGATGCTTTGAGAAGCACTATTGCCGGAGTTGTAAAAGGTGCGATTGTCTTTCAGAATGTACAAATCATAAGTCCACTACAAAAAAAATAAGGAGCTTTTGCACAAACTCCTTATTTTCTCTCTGCTAACTAACTACAGACAAACATTGTTTTAATTCAGGATGCTCATTCGTAAAGAATTGCAACCATTTTTTTAATTGTTCAACCTCGTAAGGCAATAAATTTTTAATCGCCTTTTTTAGTTCTTTTGTGAAAAGAACAGGATCGAAGCTTACTCTTTCGAGTACCGATTTTGTGTAATCATAGATCATTCTAGGCATATTTGGTTAAGATTTGGGGTTATCTTATTGTAAGAACGTTTAGTAAAAGTATATCAAAAAAAGTTCTTGTACAAAAAAATATGCCAAAAAATATCGTCAAAACACTATTTTAGTCGATGAAATGCATTTATTAACAATTTTTTAAAGTTTTAACTTACTAAAATCTTTTTATCTAGCATCTCATAAAGCCATTTTTGCGCTTCTGGTTTATCAGCAGTAAAATAAAATAACCAATTGATTAGATTTTCTCTTTCGTAAGGCAGTAGTATCTTTGATGCCTTAACTAATTCTTTCACAAATAGCTCTTTGTTTTTACTAACTTTTACAATCGAAGTTTTCGTGTAATCATACATTAACTGTCCCATAACTGTAAAGTTTAAAAGTACACTTAAAGTTACGTAAAAAACACTTTTGAGGTTTTTAAACAAATGTTAAATAAAAAAAGGAACCGTTTAAGTTCCTTTAGTTCTATTTATTGTTAATGAGCAACATACAATGCTGCAGTTCTGGTTTTTCCTTAATAAATTTTGAAAGCCATGAAGCCAATTCTTCTAATTCAAAAGGTAACAGGACTTTACATGCTTTTTCAAGTTCTTTGCAAAAAAGAGAGACGTCAAAACTGACTCTTTTCAACACATTCTTCGTGTGGTCTAACATTGATTTAGACATAGAAAATTACTTGGATTAAATTAATATAATAGGGTAAGAACGGGTTTAGGTATCCCAAATGTAAAAAAATTTATTTCCCTCTTATTAAAAATTGTCTAAAATTTAACGCTTTAAATATGTTAAAATTTCAAACTGCTTTAGTGGCGCGCAACATCTCTCTTTTGCCTGGAGCACCTGGCAATTTTTCTACAGAAAAACCTGCTGATAACATTGCGTTTTTTATAGAAGTCCGGCAAGCGTAAGTCACCAAAATACCATTTGGCTTTAAAGCCTTAAACATGGCGGCAAAGATTGCTTCTGACCAAAGCTCAGGCTGCACCCTGAAACCAAAGGCATCAAAATAAATCAAATCAAAAGCAGCAACATCCTGAATATCCTGAAAAAACTGCTTGCGCTTGGTTAGTGTAAAATTATCCGAAAGTACATACTGTAGTTCCCATTGACATTCATGCAGTCGTTCAAAAATTGTTGATTCATTTGCATTAATCTCCTTTGGGTAATTCATTTGCAAGGCTTCATCAGTTACAACAGGATAAGCTTCTACTCCAACATAATCAATAACTTGATTGCTTTTTTTGGATTCTAAATACGTGATAAAACAATTTAAGCCAGTTCCGAAACCAATTTCTAAAACAGAAATGGGCTTTGCTTCGAAAAGAGCTAGCCCATTTTTTATAAATACATGATAAGCTTCCTGAATGGCGCCGTGTTTTGAATGATAACTTTCATTCCACTCCGGCAAATGAATGGTTGTTGAACCATCATTGGTTTTGATAATTTCGCGTTTCAAAATTATTTGATATACAATTTCTTGATTCTCGGAATTGGTCCGCCACATTTGCTTTCGTGGCATTTTAAGCAGGCATCAACTCCTGCATTGAAATGTTGCTCCGCATTTTTCGGATCACTATAAATCAACTGTTGCGCCGCTATATAGTCTTTTGCTTTTTGTTTAAAGAACAAATCATTATCCGTTTCATCAGTAAACTTTGCTGTATGAATTTTCAAAAAGTGCTTTGGAAATGTCCCAAGAGTATCGCCTTTTTGAATGCGTTCTTTCAATCGCTTGTTGTCGACATACATTTGTTCCATCAAAGCGGCCATTTCTGACATTTGATACATTTCGAGTTTCTTTTCTTTGGTCGGAGGACATTTCTCTTCTTCAACCTTCGCTTCTTTCTTCTGACAGGACACAAGCATAAGCGAACTGGCGAAGCAAAAAAAACTAAAAACTAAAACAATTGCAATTATTTTTTTCATTTATACTGAAGTTATTTAAGTATCTTTTAGGAGCTATTTCCCGCTTTCCGTTGCAATCTTTTGTTTTGTTAAAAAGCCCTTCGACTGCGCTCAGGGTGACAAAACAAAAAGGATTTTCACTGCAATCGGGGCTAGTTTATTTCAGCTTCAAATTATTTTTTGATGTAAACACCATCCGCCAAAAACGAATAAGTAACTTCCGGTTTAGTGATTTTGGCAATTTCTGCTGCAGATTTTCCGCCATCTTTAGCGTAATGTCTTAGCGATTCAACCGATTCTACATCAACAAACGCCTTACCGTGTACAATGGCTTCGCTGTTATCTGCATTCAATGGAACGAAGAAACCATAATCTTTAAATTTTACAAATGATTCATCATCACCTGCTAAATTCATTTTCATCCAACAACCTTTCTTTTTACAAACCGCTTTAATATTTGATTGAAATTGAACCGTAATCGTATCACCCTTTTTAAGTGTTTTATACTTTTTCAACATTTGTTCTTTAGTATAAATTTTAGATACTTTGAATTTATCGCCAAACGAAGCGTACTCTTTATCGTCAAAAGATTTGGCTTTTTTCTGCGCCATCACTGCTGTTCCAACACATAATAACAGCATAATCAGGATAACATTTACTTTTTTCATAATTGTAATATTTTAATGAATTGCGAATATAAACAGTTTGGCAAAAATCAATTACTAAATTAACAATTATTTTGAGTTTTTATTATGAAATTAATCTCTGAAATAGGGAAAAAAATGTCATTTCAAAAAAAGTATTCATTTTTTTTTAGGGATGCAAAATAGAACCATATTTTTATTAGTTTTACAAAAAACTAACAACACAACTATAATTTTCGGGAAACAAATTATAAAATGTTAATTGTCAATGATATGAAACGTTTTCTGAATTAAATCCATTATTAAATGATGTTAAAAACTACTAGCGAAATCGATATAGTTAAGGCAAATTCCTCAAAAATTAATGAAGTCGATTTTGAAAATCTTACCTTTGGAAATGTATTTACTGACCATATGTTGGTTTGTGATTTTAAAGAAGGTAAATGGGAAAAACCCGTTATCAAACCTTACGAACCTTTCTTAATAGATCCTTCAGCAAAAGTGTTCCACTATGGACAAGCCATTTTTGAAGGAATGAAAGCCTATAAAGATGAAAACGATGACGTTTGGCTTTTTAGACCGGACGAAAATCTGGATCGTTTTAACAAATCGGCGGTGAGAATGGCAATGCCCGAAATTCCGGAAGAAATCTTTATTGGTGGTTTGAAAACCATCGTGGATATGGAAAGAAGCTGGGTGAGAAAAGGATTAGGGAACACATTGTATATCAGACCTTTTATGATTGCAGTTGGTTCGGGCGTTATTGCGCAACCGTCATCACAATATAGATTTATGATTATCCTTTCGCCTGCCCGCTCCTATTATTCTGGAGAAGTGAAAGTGATTATTGCCGAACACTATAGTCGTGCTGCCAATGGTGGAATCGGTGCAGCAAAAGCAGCCGGGAATTATTCGGCTCAATTTTATCCTCAAAAACTAGCACAGGAAAAAGGATTCCAGCAAATCATCTGGACAGACGATGCCACACACACCAAACTGGAAGAAGCCGGAACCATGAATGTTTTCTTTAGGTTTAACGATACCATTTACACCGCACCAACCAGCGAAAGAATTTTGGATGGCGTTACCCGAAAAAGCTTGATTGCTATAGCCAAACGCGACGGTATTAAAGTTGAAGAACGTTCGGTATTGGTTTCTGAATTAATTGCAGGTGCAAAAGACGGAAGTTTAAAAGAAATCTTTGGTGCAGGAACCGCAGCTGTGGTTAGCCCAATTGTAGGTTTCCAATATCAGGAAGATTATTATGAATTACCAAAAATTGAAAACTCTCTTGCCATACAATTAAAGGACAAACTAACTAAAGTACAATACAAACTAGCCGAAGATACTTTTGGCTGGACAGTTAAGGTGTAATGTACAATCACATTTTACAACTATAGAACTTCGGGGAAACCCGGAGTTTTTTTATGTGTTTTTTGTTTAAATCTTTATCTTTAGCAAAAAACAAGCACATGGCAGATAAAAAAGAATATGCTAACAACATTCGTTGGGGTATTATAGGATGTGGTAACGTAACCGAAGTTAAAAGTGGTCCTGCCTATAAGCAGGTGGACGGATTTCAATTGGCCGCTGTCATGCGACGAGATACAGACAAACTGAAAGACTATGCCCAAAGACACAACATTGCCAAATACTATTTGTCTGCGGAAGAATTGATTGCAGATTCCGATATTGATGCAGTTTATATTGCTACGCCACCCGATTCTCATAAGTACTATGCACTTCAGGTAGCCGCTGCCGGAAAACCTTGTTGCATTGAGAAACCTTTAGCACCTTGTTACCAGGATAGCCTTGCGATATATGAGGCTTTTAAAAGTAAAAACATTCCTTTATTTGTTGCCTATTACCGACGTTCTTTACCCCGATTCCAACAAGTAAAAACATGGTTAGACAATAACGCCATTGGTGAGTTAAGACATATCAGCTGGAAATTTAGCAAAGCTCCAAATGCCAATGATTTGTCGGGAGTTTATAACTGGCGCACTGATGCAAAAGTAGCGCCGGGTGGCTATTTTGATGATTTAGCAAGTCATGGTTTGGATTTATTCACGTATCTATTAGGAGATGTTGCGGCTGTTTATGGTATCAGCTTGAACCAACAGCAATTGTACCAGGCTAAAGATGCTGTAACGGCCTGCTGGATTCATGAGAGCAATATAACAGGAACCGGATTTTGGAACTTTGGCTGCGAACGTACTGAAGATACTGTGGAACTCTTTGGCAGCAAAGGTAAAATCACCTTCTCAGTTTTTGAAGAAAATCCGCTACTGCTCGAAAGCAATGGTCTGCTCGAGGAAGTTTATATTGATAATCCTCAAACCGTACAACTACCACATGTGCAAAATATGAAAAGGCAGCTATTTGAAAATGAATTTAATCATCCTTCTAATGGCGCTACAGCTACTCATACCAGTTGGGTGATGGATAAAATCCTTGGCGTTTTATAACTAAGCTAAAATGAAACTTCCTCCCTACGACAACTACCCTATTATTGCCGACGACAAAATAATATTGCGTGAAATTGCAACTTCCGATCATGGCGACCTCATTGAAATTTCTTTTTATGATGGCGTTCAGGCTCAAACATTGGAAGAGGCAGCAACAATGCAATCCAAAATTAAAAATGATTATAACGACGGAAACTCTATTCATTGGGGCATTGTCGACAATGTAACCAATAAAATAGTTGGGACTTGTGGTTATTATCGTGGACTTGACAAAGGAGAAGGTGAACTTGGCTGTATTTTATTATCCCAATATAAGGGAAAAGGATATATGACTTCAGCTATGTTATTAGCCATTGACTTTGGTTTAAATACTATTGGATTAAAACGTATTTGGGCTATAACAAGCCAGGATAACACCGGAGCAATCAAACTTCTGAAAAGACTAAACTTTACAAAAATTGCCGATTTGGAATACAATGAAGTGGAATATGAGTTGCAATAGAATAAAAATAGCATTATCTTTAACCATCATATAATCTACTCCTTATGAGAAAAATAACTTTGATTCTTTTGTCGCTACTAACTTTAGTAAATTTAGTTTTGGTCATTATTGCGCTCACACAACCTACTTCGTCGTTATATCCATACCGGTTTGTGATTGGGATTTCCCTTTTGATGTTTGGCGGTTTTTTAAGACGTCATATACTCAAGTATCGTGAGGACTCTAAAGAATAATTTGACTATCTTAGTATCTCCTCAAAACTTGGTTTGAAATAGTTTGGTCCTTTGAGTACTTTACCATCTTCGCGGTAAATCGGTTTTCCGTCGTGGTCAAGTTTACTCATATTTGAGCGTTGAATTTCGTCAAACACTTCTTCTATTTTGTGTTGTAGTCCATGTTCTAAAATTGTTCCGCAAAGTATGTACAACATATCGCCAAGCGCATCAGCTATTTCTATCAAATCATTATTCTGAACCGCTTCCAGATATTCTTCGTTTTCTTCTTTCATCAGATTGAAGCGAAGCATGTTTTTTGACTCTCCTAAATCACCTTTCATTTCGTGACTCACACCAAGACCAAAAGCCGTGTGGAATTCTTTTACTGCGTTGATTTGTTTTTGCATTTTTTAGTGAAATTTATTGTTGATGCAAATTACAACTTTCAAATACATTTGAGTAAATTTGTTGAAAATTTGAAATAAATGTTCACAACTGGTCAATGGGCTTTCGCCGCAATCTTTTTTGTTTGTTTTGTAATCGCAGTTTATTTCGCTTACGGAAAAGACAAAGCACTTCACCAAAGAGTGTATAAAGGAAGTTATAAAATACTGATTGCTTTTCTGCTTTTTATCGCGCTGCTATTTGTCATTAAGATTGTGACAAAGCATTGATTCCCACCTTCGCGGGAATGACAAGTTAGCCTTTCAACAGATTAACGCTTACTGTTGCTATATCTGAATTTGGAAATTTAGTAAATACATTTTCATCCGAAAACAATCCGGCTTCGGCAGCAATTTTGTGCAACACCTCAATCTCTACAATATACTGATCAGAGAAACCATGCGTGGCGTCATAAGCGGTTGCTGCAGTTCTTCCAAGATTATTGGCTTTCAGTTCGGGTGCAATAGTGTGGAGTTCTATCAACAGCAACCCAAATTTATCTACAAACGGCGACCATTTTTTTAAATGTTCCAATAAGTTGTCTTCCACATCAGCATTGCTGATTCTTTGTCCACGATGTGCAAAAGCTCCGGTTGAAGAACTTATTCTGTTTGGTGTTTTCGTTGTTGGTGTTTCCCAAATTCTGTTGTGATCTAAAAAGGTTCTCACATTTAGCAATTCTTTCAAATCGATTTTGTAATCTTCCTGCAGTGTTTCCGCTAATAATTGTGGCCTTCCGATGTCGCCCCAAATTACTTTTGCCCAAATATCGGCTTTGATTAAATTGGCTCGCGTTACTTTTATTGCAGCTTCGTTATAATCGACACCAACCAAAAACAACGGATGTTCATCGAGCATTCTGCCTCTGGCGGTTTGGCGTTCAATTACATCAAACATATGTTCCAAAAAAGCACCATTACCACATCCCATATCCAAAATTCCGATAGGTTGTTCCGCAATCGGACGATTGAACAGTTCAATAATTATTTGATCTACAATTTTAAAATATTCAGCGTGCGCTCCTCCGCTTCCCCATACATTCATTTTTCGGTCAACATGCAATTCCTCTTCGTGTTCACCAATATTTCGTAGAATTGAAGGGTTGCCAAAAAGCAAGTCATCCATCTTTCTAAGCGTCGGAATATAAGAAACCGTAACACCATAAGCAGCGGCTCTTTTGGCATAAAACAAACCGGTTTCGGTAAATTGGTAATTGTCATTTTTCTTAGTAAACCAATCTAAATGTGACAAGAAGTCGAGTATTTCTTTAAAGCATTCCGGGTTCTTGTGAAACTCTTCCGGACGGAAAGACGTTTCCATAAAATACTTATGAAACATTCCCGTCATACCAAGCATAACAATTGTTGGTCCAACCAAAACACCTTCGATATGATATAAAACCTGCTCCTGGATGGCTCTTATTTTGGCATCATCTGAAAACTGAATTCCGAAGTTTGATTTGTATTTTGAAAACAACTGATTGAGTATTTCAAACGGTTCTACTTCAAATTTTCGCGGATGGAAATGCTCTGAAAACTGCATCAAACTGAAAGCATCTTTGTAAATCGGAATCAATGAAAAGGCAGTTTCACTTTTATCATTGACGGCAAAAGTTATTTCATCTTTTTGGTTGTCAACATGTTGAACAAGCCAACCTTGCGAAGCCAAAACCCGAAGTGCCACATTGAGATAACCTTCGTTAGCATTAAACTTGGTTGTAAGTTCCTGAAGTGATGCTTTTTGCTGTTGCAGCATATAATCTAAAACACCTTTTTTGTGCAAAGAATACGCAGCAGGAATGGTTACAATTCCGTCTAAATGTCTGAATAAAATACCGCGAAGTTCACTTTTAGTTTTCATCAATTTAAATTTGATTGCTAACAAATATAATCAATATTGGTACTATAAAATTCATAACTTTGTGACACTTTATAAACATAGTTTCATGAGAATTTTAAAATATATCTTCTTGCTTATCCTTTTAGCCTTAGTTGGAATTACGGTTTATGTCGCCACACAAAAAGGCGATTTTGAAGTTACTAAAAGCAGCATCATCAAAACACCAAGAAGTACTGTTTTTAATTACGTAAATGATTATAAAAATTGGGAAACTTTTGGTTCCTGGATGCAAAAAGACTCCAATATCAAATTCAATTATGATGCAAAAACAATAGGTGCAGGAGCAAAATGTGCTTTTGAAAACGGTTCAGATGAAGGTTCTATTAGAACAGTATTTGTAAAAGAAAATGACAGTCTTGCTCAAAAAGCCAATTACAACGGAACAACAGCCACCATTTCCTGGAAATTTAAAGATACTATTGGTGGAACCAAAATAACGGTTCATAGTAAAGGGAAAATGGACATTATGACCAAAATCACAACTTTTTTCGAAGGCGGTATAACTTCAATTTTGGGAGATATTTATGAAAAAAGCCTACGAAATCTTGATAAAACATTGCACTACGAAATGAAAACCTATTCCATTAAAGTTAATGGGATTGTGCAACGACCATCAGGTTTTTGTCTGAAACAAACTGTTTCCTGTCATATTAAAAGTGTTGGTAAAAACACTAAAATTCTAATGGCTCGAATGGTACACTTTTTCAAAAAGAACAAAATTCCTATGGCTGGAAAACCATTTGTTAACTACGACAGGTATGATGTAGCCAATGATTTTGCTACTATTTCTATTTGCATTCCGGTTAGAGAACTAATATCTATTACCGACGGAAGTGATGTAGCTTCTGGAGAAATTGTTGCTTTTACCTGTTTGAAAACTACTTTGACCGGTGATTATTCTCATAGTAAAGAAGCTTGGGCAAAAGCCAAAAAGTACATAGCCGATAATGGTTTCAAAGAAAACTTTGCCGGAAGCTATACGGAAGTTTATGTCAAAACCATTGACGATATCAAACAGCCTTCAAAATGGGTTACGGAGATTTATATTCCGGTTTTTCCAAAAGCGATAGTGTTACCTAAACCTCTTGAAACTTTGCCAACTCAAGCTGTTACATCTGAAGAACCAATGGCAGTTCCAACGGAAAATCCATAATTTTTTAGTAGATTAAACCTTTTCCGTTATCTTTATTCCAATCAGCTAAATTTTCACTTTGCAAGACGAAAAGGATTTTATTCAGGAACTATTAAATCCGAAAACGCAAAATGTTGCGTTTCAAAAACTCTTGCAGAATTATCAACGACCGTTGTATAATCACATTCGAAATATTGTTTTAAATCACGATGATGCTGATGATGTTTTACAAAATACATTTATCAAAGTCTTTCAGTATTTAAAAGATTTCAAAGGAGAAAGCAAATTGTTTTCCTGGATGTATCGGATAGCAACCAACGAGGCGATTACATTCATCAATCAAAAAGCAAAACGCAACGGTACCACTAGCGAAGCCATGCAGACCAAACTTGTAGATAACCTAAAAGCAGATACTTATTTTGATGGCAATGAAATCCAAGTCAAGTTGCAAAAAGCGATTGCGCTGCTACCTGAAAAACAGCAATTGGTTTTTAAAATGAAATATTTCGAGGAAATAAAATATGAAGAACTGTCGGAGATTCTCGGAACATCGGTTGGTGCGCTAAAAGCATCGTATCATCACGCTGTAAAGAAAATCGAAGAATTTGTAAAAACGAATTAAACCATTTAACATTACTTTTGTCAAACGCCCATGAAAGATTTTAAACTAGATAATGAACCCAAAATAACTTCCGGATTTAGAACTCCTGATGGTTACTTTGATACATTTTCAGAGAAAATTTTAGCACAATTACCAAAGCAGGAACCAAAAGTCATTTCGATTTTTAGTTCTAAAAAAATCTGGTATTATGCTGCGGCAGCAATTCTTATTCTGATGCTGTCTGTTCCAATATATACTAAATATTCTACCCAAGAGGAAGAAATTGATTCGGCTACATTGGAGAATTATATTGCCTATCAATCAAATATTTCTGAAGAACAAATTGTTGATTTATTGGAACAGGAAGATTTAGATAAAATGAAACTCGAATTCAATGTTGATGACGCAGCTATCGAAGATGCTTTAAACTCAAACTCAAATTTAGAACAATACATAATAGACTAATACTATGAAAATTTCAAAAATACTTCCACTACTTATAGCTTTCATTTCACTGAATGCATTTGCTCAGGACGGATCGTTTGTACGCAAAAAGAAAGAACAAATTAAAGCACTAAAAGTGGCTTTCATAACTGATGAATTATCATTGACTCCGGACGAAGCAACAAAATTTTGGCCTTTGTTCAATGCCTTTGAAGACAAGCAACAGGAAATTAAAAAACAAAAGCTAAAAGGTTATTTAAACAGAATGGATGATGATTCTTTTGACAACTTATCTGAAAAAGATGCCACAACGATGTTGGCTCAAATGGAAAGTACAGAAGACGAGTTGTATCAGTTAAAAAAGAAATTTGTTTCTAGCTTAAAGGGAGTTATTTCTCCTGTAAAAATTCTGAAACTCAAAAAAGCTGAAGAAAACTTCAACCGAAAATTATTGCAACAATATCGAAATAAGAAATTAGGGAAATAAAATAGAGAGAGAGCATTTAGCTCTCTTTTTTGTTACAGACATTTGATTTATAAGCAAATAACAACTTTAACTAAGTTAAGATTAGGTTAAAATCTGTTCAAAAATTCTTGTGGCACAGTAATTGGTTAATCCAAAAAGAAACTATTCAATACTAAAAAAAATATAATTATGAAAACAAAGATTTTATCCTTAACGATGCTGTCGATATTGAGTATTACAAGTGTTTTTGCTCAGGACAGGACTACGGTTACGGCAAACAATTCTGAAATTAGTGATAATTTAGATTTGCGGGCTGTTGCTTCAATTTTTGGTGATTCTAAAAATTTAGATGATTTTGAAAGAAGATTGAACGATCCAAATGCTCAAATTTCAAATTTAGATTTGAATGGTGACAACCGGGTTGATTATTTACGTGTTATCGAAACAGTGGAAGGAAATGTCCATCTGATTATAATTCAATCTGTTCTTGGTCGTGATAATTATCAGGATATTGCAACGGTTGAAGTCGAAAGAGACCGATATAATAAGGTTCAGGTACAAGTTGTAGGTAACGTTTATATGTATGGTGACAACTATATTTATGAGCCGGTGTATGCATACACACCTGTAATTTACACTTCATTTTGGGTTTCAAATTACCGTCCTTACTATTCTTCTTGGTATTGGGGATATTATCCAAGTTTTTATGTTGCCTGGTCTCCGTTCCCAGTTTACACTTATCATAGCCACATAGGAATTTATATCAACTTTAATCATCATTATAACTATGTAAATTACAGAAGATGCGGTGTAGCGTATAACAATTATTACTATAATGGAAGAAGAGGAAACTACTATGAAAGACAATATCCAACTCGTTCTTTCTCTCACAGAAATTCTGGTTATACTAACAGATATGAATTAGATAACAATAGAAGTAATAGAAATCAGGTTGCTTATAATAATGGTACCAGAAACAATTCTTATAACAATGGTTCTTCTAGAAATGTTAGAACTCAAAACAACACCAGAGATGTAAGAAGCGAATCAAGTACTAGAAGTTATGGAAATACAAGAAGTACGGAATCGCCAAGAAATGTAGCAACTCAAAATAATCCGAGAAGCGAATCAAATACGAGAAGTTATGAGAACACAAGAAGTGGAGAATCAACTAGAACATATGGAAATCAGAGAGGTCAAGAATCAACAAGAAGTGTGACAACTCAAAATAATCCGAGAAGCGAATCAAATACGAGAAGTTATGAGAACCCTAGAAGTGGAGAATCAACTAGAACATATGGAAATCAGAGAGGTCAAGAATCAACAAGAAGTGTGACAACTCAAAATAATCCGAGAAGCGAATCAAATACGAGAAGTTATGAGAACCCTAGAAGTGGAGAATCAACTAGAACATATGGAAATCAGAGAGGTCAAGAATCAACAAGAAGTGTGACAACTCAAAATAATCCGAGAAGCGAATCAAGTCAAAGAAATTATGGAAATCAAAGAAGCCAGGAATCTCCAAGAAATGTAGCAGCTCAAAATGGTTCAAGAAGTGAATCAAGCCCAAGAAGCTACGGAAATCAAAGAGCTCAGGAATCTCAAAGAAATTCAAGTCCGAGAGACTTTTCACAACAAAGAGGAAATTCGCAAAGAAGTGAAGGAAATTCTAGAGGAAACAGAAGAAGTTAGGTTTAATAAATAAGTTTAGTTGTTTGTAAAAAGCACTGCAGAAATGTGGTGCTTTTATTATTATTAATACTAAAAATTAAATAATTAAAAAAGGAATTGATTTTAAAAATGTAGTACATTTGTATCCGTTTTTATAAATTTTTTATGAGTGCTCATAATCATCAACTTCATAGCAAACTTAGCGTTGCAGGATTACTTATTACTTTAGGAATTATTTATGGCGATATAGGAACTTCTCCTTTATATGTAATGAAAGCCATAATTGGATTAAACCACGTAATCAACGAAGATATTATTTTGGGTGGATTGTCTTGCATCTTTTGGACATTGACATTACAAACTACTATTAAATATGTAATTATCACTTTAAGTGCTGATAATCATGGTGAAGGTGGAATTTTTGCCCTATATGCCTTAGTTAAAAGAACCAAAATTCAGTGGTTGATTGTCCCTGCAATTATTGGAGGAAGTGCGCTTTTGGCAGATGGAATTATTACACCACCGATTTCTGTAGCCTCTGCTGTAGAAGGAATCAGAACCTTTTACCCAAATATTAATACCGTTCCAATTGTAATAGGAATTCTCTTTGTCTTGTTTACCATACAACAATTTGGAACCAAATTAGTAGGCAAATTTTTTGCACCAATGATGCTTGTTTGGTTCAGCATGCTTGGTATTCTTGGCATCATACAAATTGGTTCTAACCTCCAGGTTTTCCATGCCTTAAATCCTTATTATGCGTATCACTTATTAAAAATTCATCCTGACGGATTTTATGTATTAGGTTTTGTTTTTTTATGTACTACTGGTGCAGAAGCGCTCTATTCTGATATGGGACATTGTGGTCGGAAAAACATTCGTATTAGTTGGGTTTTTGTAAAAACTACTCTGGTACTAAACTACTTTGGTCAAGGTGCTTATTTAATAAAACACGAAGGAGATACTTTGATGAATTTAGGAGGGAAAAATGCCAATCCCTTCTATTTAATGATGGAAAGTTGGTTTCAACCAATTGGAATTGTCATAGCTACAATGGCTGCCGTAATTGCCTCACAAGCATTGATTAGCGGTTCGTTTACACTTATTAATGAAGCCATGAGATTGAACTTTTGGCCAAAAGTAAAAATCAAATACCCAACCGATTTAAAAGGACAATTGTATATTCCATCCATAAACTGGCTTTTGTTTATTGGTTGTGTTGGAATTGTACTGCACTTTAAAGAATCTGGAAATATGGAAGCTGCCTATGGTTTGGCAATCGTACTTTGCATGATTATGACCACTATCCTTTTGAATTATTATCTGATAATGAAAAGGATTTCATGGATCATTATTGGTGCCATAATCACATTATATTTAGGCATAGAGATTAGTTTCCTTATTGCCAATTTGGACAAATTCCCACATGGCGGTTATGTAACTTTAATGATTGCCTGTGTCTTGATAGGCATTATGACTGTTTGGTTTATGGCTAAGAAAATTAGCAAGGCATATACCAAAATTGTCAAAATTGACAGCTATAAAAAAGTACTTGCTGAGTTAAGTATTGATTTATCAATTCCAAAATATGCAACGCATTTGATATACATGACCAATTCCACTAGAACAGATGAAATTGAAGAAAAAGTAATGTATTCCATTTTGCAAAAAAGACCTAAGCGAGCCGATATGTATTGGTTTGTACATGTTAATATACTTAATGAACCTTATAAAAGAGAATATAGGGTTACTGAAATTGTTAAGGATGATTTGTACAGAGTCGATTTCAATTTGGGCTTTAGAGAACCAACCAAAATAAACCTGATGTTCAAAGAAGTAATCAGGGATATGGTTCAAAATGGTGAAGTTGATATCACAAGCCGTTACGAATCCTTGAATAAAAACAATATTGTTGGTGATTTCAAATTTGTGCTTTCAGAGAAATTCCTTTCCAATGACAGTGATTTAACTTTCTTTGAGAAAATTGTAATGAATAGTTATTTTATCCTCAAAAAACTGAGTTTGTCTGAAGAAAAAGGATTTGGCTTAGATAGTAGTTCGGTAAAAGTGGAGCAATTCCCAATGGTACTTCATGCACCAGAGAAATTTGAAATGACAAGAATTAATTAAAAAACCCAACTGTCAACTATCAAAAAAACAACTCTTACTTGTTTTTAATGCATAGTCTGAAAAAATTAACAACTTAGGTTATAAAAAAACATATCTTTGCCCGCTGATTTTTTTACACTATGCGATTACACCGAAATTTAGTTTATACCACCATTGACTCTTTAAACGCTATCTTCAACGAAGGAGAATACGCTGATAAAGTGGTTGCCCGTGCTTTGAAAAAAGACAAACGTTGGGGAAGTTCCGACAGAAAATTTGTTGCCGAAACTATCTATGAAGTGGTTCGCTGGAAAAGATTGTATGCCGAAATTGCCGAAGTAAAAGAACCTTTCAATCGTGAAGATTTATGGAGAATGTTTGCCGTTTGGGCTGTTTTACGAGGCTATCCAATTCCGGATTGGAGACAATTAGAAGGAACTCCGGAAAGAAAAATAAAAGGACGATTTGACGAACTTTCTAAAATAAGAAAAATGCGCGAATCTATTCCGGATTGGATGGATGAATTGGGCGTAAAAGAATTGGGTGAAGCACTTTGGACAAAAGAAATTGCAGCGCAAAACCAACCAGCAAAAGTTATTCTTCGTGTAAATACCCTAAAAACAACAAAGGAAAATCTTCGTTCTCTTTTGATGGATTTAAATATTGAAACCGAATCTTTGAAAGACCAACCCGATGCATTAGTCTTAAAAGAAAGAGCAAATGTGTTTTTGACCGATGCTTTTAAAGAAGGAATGTTTGAAGTGCAGGATGCATCTTCTCAATTAGTAGCCGCTTTCCTAGATGTTCAACCCGGAATGAGAGTCGTTGACACATGTGCCGGTGCTGGTGGAAAAACATTACACATGGCTTCATTAATGCAAAACAAAGGGCAATTAATTGCTATGGATTTGTATGAAAGTAAACTAAAACAATTGAAATTAAGAGCCAAAAGAAACGGCGCTTTCAATATAGAATACCGAATAATTGACACTACCAAAGTGATCAAAAAACTACACGAAAAAGCAGACAGAGTCTTAATTGACGCACCATGCAGCGGTTTGGGAGTTTTGAAAAGAAATCCTGATGCAAAATGGAAACTGCAACCTGAATTTATCGATAATATCAAAAAAGTACAGGCCGAAGTTTTAGAGAATTATTCCAAAATTGTGAAGCCTGGCGGCAAATTAGTTTATGCAACCTGCTCAGTCTTACCCTCTGAAAATCAGGAACAAATTAAGCGTTTCTTAGCAACAGAAACCGGAAAAACATTTAATTTTGTTAAGGAAACAAAAATCCTTGCTCAGGAAACTGGATTTGATGGATTTTACATGGCGCTATTAGAAAGAAAAAAAGAAATATAAAAAAATGAAGAAAATATTTACCCTTTTATTACTCAATATTGCAATTCTTGGTTTTGCTCAAATACCTGCTGGATATTATAACTCCGCGACAGGAACGGGCTATACCTTAAAAACACAACTGAAAACCAGAATTACAACAGGACATGTAGACCAAGGTTATGGTTCTTTATGGGGTTTGTACACAAACGCTGCCTTTCGTGATACTAATTATGAAAATGACAATTCATTGTTAGATATGTACTCTGAGAATCCAACTGGTCCCGATCCATATAATTTTACTTCAAGTGGTCAGCAATGTGGCTCTTATACAAATGAAGGAGATTGTTACAACAGAGAACACATTGTGCCTCAAGCTTTCTTTGACAATGTTGCAATAGATCCAATGAAAAACGACCCTTTCCACGTAGCACCTACGGATGGAAAAGTAAACGGATTAAGAGATAACTTTCCTTATGGGAGGGTAAATAATCCAAATAGTACAACCCTAAATGGTTCTAAATTAGGCCCTAATGTTAACTCAGGATATTCCGCTGGTTATACCAATACTGTTTTTGAACCTCTTGATGAGTTTAAAGGCGACATCGCCAGAAGCATATTTTATTTTGTAACTCGTTATGAGGATAGTATGGTAGACTTTTACAACACCACTACCGTAGTGTCTAAAAATATGTTTGATGGAACTGCCAACAACGCTTTGTCTCCTACATTTTTAAATATTCTACTCACCTGGCATATTCAAGATCCTGTAAGTACAAAAGAGATTGCAAGAAACAATGCTATTTATAATTATCAAGGCAATCGAAATCCTTACATAGATCATCCTGAGTATGTTTGCCAAGTTTGGACTGCAGCATGTGCAGCCTTGAGTACACAAAACTTTAGTTCAATTGATGAAGTTAAAATTTATCCAAACCCATCCAGCAACGGAACAGTAAATATTGAAACCGAAGTTACGATAGATGAAATAGAAATCATCGCTATCAACGGACAAGTTTTACAGCAAATAAAAAACCCAATTATGGAAAGCAACACCTACACAATTAGCAATTTGCCAAAAGGATTTTATTTCTTAAAACTATCTTCTGCGACTAATTCTGTTACCAAAAAAGTGTTGGTAAACTAGATTTATAACTCCAATTTATAGAAAAAAGCTGTTGAAATTCAACAACTTTTTTTTGTTTTTAATACGCCATTTGCATTCCTTTAAACGAGAAATCGTTGATTTTCTTTGAATTTTCGGTGCTTCTTTAGTATCTTTCGCCCTCAAAATGTGTAACCCTTAAAACATTTTACAAAATGTTAGAAGAAAAGAATGATAACCTGCTTGAAGCAGATGGAAGCGTAGCCGATGAATCACAAGAAGTGACCATCGCTGAAAATCAAGAGATTCTTGTTGAAAATCAAGAAGGAGCAGAACCTATTTCTGAAGCGGAAACGAGCGTTAGCGAACTGGCGGAGGAAACTGCTGTTGAAGTTGAAGCTGTTGCTGAAGTAGAAGCTCCCATTGAAGAAGTGGTTGAGCAAAAAGCTGCCATTCTAACCGAAGCGCTTACAGAAGATGAACTTGAAGTTGCTGCCGAAAGAGAAGCACTTGTTGAAGAAACTGTTGAGCCTAAAGTAAAGAAAACTAAATCAAAAGCTACAACTGAAGAAGTAGAAGAGACAGTTGAATTGACTGATGAACAGGTTGCCGATGATACTCCGGTAATCGAGAGCGATAGCCAATCGGTAATCAATGCCATCGAAGAAGTAAACGCAGAGGAAAGCGAAGACGAAACCTTAAAAGAGCGTCATGATATTCCAATGCTTGATTACGACACACTTTCAATGGAGCAATTGGTGGACGAATTAGGCGAATTAGTTGTTGTCGAAAAACTAATGTCGGTTAAGGATCATGTTGAAGAACTAAAAAGAGCATTCTTATCAAAATACCATCATTTTATTGATGAAAAGAAAGAGGAATTCCATGCTGAAAATCCGGATACTACCGAAGATTTTCATTATCATTTCCCTTTAAAAATCAAATTTGACCAATTATATTCTCAATACAGAGACAAAAAAAATAGCCATTTCCAAAGCCTGCAAAACAATCTAAAAGCAAATTTAGAAACCAGATTGGCGATTGTAGAGGAATTAAAGAATCTAATCCACAGTCAGGATAGTATTCCGGTTACTTTAAAGAAATTTAACGATATCAGAGACCGATGGAAAGTGGCTGGACCAATTCCAAAGGACAAATACAATCACGTTTGGAATAACTACCACTTTCATTTAGAGAATTTCTACGATGTATTACACTTGGATAGAGAAATTCGCGATTTGGATTTCAAACACAATTTGGTTCAAAAGCTTAAAATCATTGAGCGTGTTGAAGAATTAGTAAAAGAAGAAGATATCAATAAAGCTTTCCGTGAATTGCAGGATTTACACCGAATCTGGAAAGAAGATATTGGTCCAGTTTCAAGAGAAAGCCGTGAAGAAATTTGGAACAGATTCAGCGAATTGACCAAACAAATGCACGACAAACGCGAAGGATTGTTTGAAAAACTTCGTGAAGTGGAAACAGCTAATTTGGCTAAGAAAAAAGAAATCATTGCCCAAATAGAAGTTTTAGCTCAGGAAAAAGTAAACTCTCATGCAGCTTGGTTAGGCCAGATTGAAAAAGTAGAAGCCTTACGTAATCAGTTCTTCGGCGCCGGAAAAGTTCCGCCTGAAGTTACAGACCAAACATGGACCGAATTTAAAAATGCGGTTAGAAGTTTTAATGTTTTGAAAAACTCTTTCTACAAAGACATTAAGAAAGACCAAAATGATAATCTTTCTAAAAAACAAGCCTTAGTTGCCAAAGCAATTGAATTAAAAGATAGTACTGATTTTGCTGCAACAACACCTTTATTCAAACAAATTCAGGAAGAATGGAAAACAATTGGTCATGTGCCAAGAAAGTTTTCTGATAAACTTTGGGGTGAATTCAGAGGTGCCTGTAACGAATATTTCGAAAAACTAAAAGAGCAGAAAACCGAAGCTAATGCCGAAGAAGTTGAAGCATTTGACAAGAAGAAAGCCTATTTAGAAACCATAAAATCATTTGAACTTATTGGTGAACACAAAGCCGATTTGGATGCCATCAAAGCACATATCGAAACCTGGAAAAGTTTTGGAAAAGTGCCGTTCGCACGCAGACACATCGAAGGAAAATTCAATAAAATCCTTGATGCTTTGTTTGAAAAATTAAGCTCAAGCAAAAAAGACAATGAAATGGTGCGCTATGCAAATCGTTTAGACAATCTTTCAGGTGCAGAAAACACCAGAAAATTGGATAACGAAAAAGTATTCATCATGCGTAAAATTGAAGAAGTACAAAGCAATCTTTTCCAATTGGAGAATAACATTCAGTTCTTTGGAAGAGCAAAAGCAGATAATCCAATGGTGAAAGAAGTAATGGCTAATATTGAGAAACAAAAAGAAGAATTAGCCACTTGGAAAGAAAAGCTAAAACAACTTAGAAGTATCAAATCAGAATAAAACAAAAAATCCCGACTAGTTCGGGATTTTTTTATGGTTGTATTTTAGAAGCCAAAAGATAGATTACCGCCATTCTAATAGCAACACCGTTTTCGACTTGGTCTAAGATGACCGATTGTTTGGAGTCGGCAACATCTGAAGTGATTTCTACACCACGATTTATTGGTCCGGGATGCATGATTACAATTTCTTTGGATAAAGAATCCAAAAGCTGTTTGTCAACACCATACTGCTGAGCATATTCCCGTGTTGACGGAAAGTAATTCACATCCATTCTTTCGTTTTGAACGCGAAGCATATTCGCCACATCACACCATTCAAGTGCTTTTCGCAGGTTTGGTTCAACGGTTACGCCAAGACTTTCAATGTGCTTCGGAATCAGGGTTTTTGGTCCGCATACTTTTACTTCGGCACCTTGCATTTGCAGCGCATAGATATTCGACAAGGCAACTCGTGAGTGTAGAATATCGCCTACGATTACCACTTTCTTTCCTCCTACTTCTCCCAGTCTTTCTTTGATAGAATAACTATCCAACAATGCTTGTGTCGGATGTTCGTGTGCTCCGTCTCCAGCGTTGATGATGCTTGCTTTTACGTTTTGTGATAAGAAGTAAGCGGCACCAGGATTGGCATGACGCATAACTACCATATCCACTTTCATCGAAAGGATATTGTTTACGGTGTCTATCAGCGTTTCTCCTTTTTTTACCGAAGATTGTGCTGTCGAAAAACTAATCACATCTGCAGAAAGTCTTTTTTGAGCTAACTCGAAAGACAATTTGGTTCGTGTACTATTTTCGAAAAAGATGTTGGCAATGGTAATGTCGCGCAGTGATGGCACTTTTTTGATTGGCCGATTAATGACTTCCTTGAAATGGTCAGCTATTTCAAATATCAAATCGATATCCTGTTTGTTCAGATATTTTATCCCTAATAAATGGTTGACTGATAGCTCGGACATTTTATTTTAGTTGTGTGTTTCTTTTTATACTTATCCCTTTTGACTTAACTCAAATAAACCGCATCTTCCCCATCCTTCTCCTTCCAGCAGACTTTTACTTTTTCATCGTTAATCACATCTACCTGACGACCGCGATAATCGGGTTGTATTGGCAGATGGCGGCTGAATCGTCTGTCTATCAATACTAATAATTCTATTTCAGCTGGTCTTCCAAAGGATTGTATGGCGGTCAGCGCAGCCCGAATACTTCTTCCGGTAAAGAGCACATCATCAATAAAGACTACTTTTTTATCTTCTACCAGAAAGTCGATTTGCGTTTTATTTGCTTCTAATTGTTTTTCGCCACGACGGAAATCATCACGAAAAAACGTAATATCCAAAAAGCCTAGCGAAATATTTTTGATGTTGTAATCGGTTTCTAAAATGGTCTTCAAGCGTTCTGCAAGTGATACGCCGCGTGGCTGAATGCCTATGAGAACTGAGTTGGAAAAATCGAGGTGATTTTCGATTAACTGACAAGCCAAACGATGGAGTATGATATTGACTTCTTTGGAAGTGAGCAATACTTTTTGACTCATGATAGTGTTGTTTGGGTTGTAAAAGTAGTATTTTTTATTGAGTGTGTCAACTGCGCGGTAAATTTTAAGTGTTTGACAAAATGTTTCGTGTGTGTTTTTTGTTAATTTTACTATACTGAAAACAATCCCATGGCCAAACCAGCAGAAATAAAAACAAAGGAAAACGACGCCAGTGTACTCGATTTTCTAAATGGCGTTGCCGAGGAACAAAAACGCAAAGACAGTTTTGTAATATTGGAAATGATGAAAAAGGCAACTGGTCTAGAACCAAAAATGTGGGGCGCTTCCGTGATTGGTTTTGGGAATATCAGGTATAAAAGTCCGGCCTCAGGGCGCGAAGTCGATTGGCTTAAGATTGGTTTTTCTCCACGCAAGGCAAACTTATCGCTGTTTCCTTTGCATCTGCAGGCACAGGCTGAAATGTTAGAAAAATTGGGCAAACACAAAACAGGTGTTGGCTGTCTTTATATTAACAAGCTGGAAGATATCAATCTGAAAGTCTTGGAAGAAATCATTACTACAGCTGCAAAAAATAACTAAAACTAATGGTATGGAAATGTCATCAGAAATAATCGCAACCACACCCGACAGCGAAATTGTAAGCACGAGAACTGTAAACTTCCCAATAGAGCTGGTTTTCAAAGCCTGGTCAGAACCCAATCATTTGAAAAATTGGTGGGGACCAAAAGGTTTTACCAACACGTTTAACGAATTCGACTTTAGAGTTGGTGGAAAATGGAGCTTTATAATGCACGGTCCGGACAAAGGAAATTACGTCAATGAAGTGGAGTTCATCAAAATAGAAAAACCAACGCTAATCGCCTGGAAACGTCATTCAAAACCGCTGTTTCAAATTCTGGCAACCTTTGAAGAACTATCCAACGACAGCACAAAGATTGTTTTTAAAATGCTTTTTAATACGGTTGAAGAATGCAACAAACTAAAACCATATGTAGTCGATAAAAACGAAGAAAACTTTGATAAGCTCGAAGTAGTCTTAGCCAAAATGTCCTAAATTTTTCTCACTACCGGTTAATATTTTATTGAATAAATATCTGACAGTAAATAAATTATCATTACCTTTAACTGCCCTTAGTCTTGTGGTTTAGCCTAAAAACTAATATTAATTTAAACCAACCAATTTATGAAAAACAAGATGTTAAAAGGGATTGGACTAGCAATAATTACAGCTTTAGTTATTGCCTGTCAACCAAAAAAAGAAGAAGAAACTGCAGCAGCACCAGTTGTTGACAAAGAAGCTATCAAAGCCGAATTACAAACTATGGAATCCGCATTTGCTGATGCCATGAATGCCGGAAAGCCGGAATCAATTGTGTATTACTCTGATGATGTAGTTAGTTATGAGCAAAACGCAGCACCGCTGGCTGGCAAGCAAGCAGTTGATGCCAAGTTAGCTGACCAGGTTAAAAATATGGGAAGCGGTAATAAAATCTCTTATACTGCCAACGAAGTTTTTCCTTCAAGTGATGGAAATCAGGTAGTAGAATTAGGCAGTTACAAATTAGTTGATTCTACAGGAACGAAAAAAGCCAGCGGGAATTATATGGCACTGTTTGAAAAAAGAGATGGTAAATATGTTTGCATTCGAGATATGGGTGCATCAGATATGCCTAAAGAAGAAAAAAAATAATTCTATCACAGTTTATTTTGAGAGGCACTTCCAATTGGAGGTGCTTTTTTTGTATTTTTAAATTCCTAAAAAAAGTATATGTCCAAACTTCCGCATATTGGCACCACTATATTTACAGTAATGTCACAAATGGCAACTGAGTGCAATGCCATCAATCTTTCACAAGGTTTTCCCAATTTTCCGGTTGACAAACAATTAACTGATATTGTCGCTCGATTGGCAACCCAAAACGTACATCAATACGCCCCAATGAGTGGATATCCGCCGCTTTTAGAAAAGATTTCCAACCTTACACAGCAATCCTATCAAAGAGTGGTTAATCCAAAAGAGGATATCCTAATCACCGCTGGCGCGACCGAAGGAATATTTGCCACGATTCAGGCTTTAGTCAATGCAAATGAGGAAGTTATTATTCTTGATCCGAGTTATGATTGCTATGAAGCACCAATTTTATTGTGTAATGCCAAACCAATTCGGATTTCGCTCAATGATGATTATACACCCAATTGGGAAAAGATAAATGAAGTGGCAAATGAGAAAACGAAACTTATCATCACCAATAATCCGCATAATCCAACAGGAAAAACATGGACAGAAAGTGATTTTATTCAATTGGAAAAACTTGCTGACTCCTTCCCTAACCTGATTGTACTTTCGGATGAAGTTTATGAATACATCACTTTTGAACAGCCTCACATTTCAATACATCATCGTCCAAAATTGTGGAATCGCAGCATCACCGTTTCTTCTTTTGGGAAATCGTTTCATATTACCGGCTGGAAAATTGGCTACGTCATTGCGCCGGAACATTTGATGAAAGAAATCAAAAAAGTACATCAGTTCCTGGTTTTTAGTGTGAACAGCATTTCGCAGATTGCGATTTCAGAATATTTAGATATAGTTGATGTCTACAGTTTGGGGAATTTCTACCAACAGAAAAGAGATTTCTTCCGTAATTTATTGAAAGAAACCAAACTCCAACTCTTGCCTTGCGAAGGCACTTATTTCCAGGTTGCTTCTTATGCTGGAATTTCAAACGAAGATGATTTGACGTTCACCAAAAGACTTGTAACCGAATTTGGCGTGGCTGCCATTCCGATTTCTATTTTCTATGCCAATGAAAAGGATGCTAAATGCATTCGTTTTTGTTTTGCCAAAGATGATTCAACACTAATTGAAGCCGCAGAACGATTGATGAAATTATAAATAAATAACTGTTTACTTATTGTACACCTCTAATTTTAGGAATGCCAATAAAAAAATCTAATTTTGGATTATGAATTTCATCCGATCAGTTTTAGTTTCTATCATTTTGTTTCTTTCGCTAAGCGGAAATGCCTCGCCGTCACAAAACCCGTTGATGCAAAAAGGTTGGGCGGCCTTGGTAAAAGACAACGAAAACGAAGCTTTTCAATATTTTTGGCAGGCACACGAAAAAGCAAAGGCAGCTAAAAATACCGCTGACAATGCTGAATCGCTTCTCTATCTAGGAATCTGTTCTTATGGTTCCAGCCTTGAAAAAGGATTGCAATTTGTCACTCAATCACTTAATGAATATAAACTTCTGGAGAAAACAAATCCCGAAAAAGCGTTGATTGGCCGTTACAAATGTTTGCAACTCATCAGTACCATTTACGTTCGTCAAAAAAAATACGACGAAGCCATGCGTTTAAGCAGTGAAGTTGTTGCGGAACTAAAAGGCAAAAACGATACTTCCGGAACATTGGGATTGGCGTACAATAGTCTTGGTTCTTTGCACGAATTAAAGAATGAAAAATCCGAAGCCGAAAGCTATTATACTTTGGCTTTAAAAGAATTTGAGAAAGGGAATAACATCGCCTATCTTCCGTCATCTTATTGTCGATTGGGTGAAATTGCTTCAGCCAAAAACCAAAAAGAAATCAGTTTAGATTATTTTAAAAAATCACTGAATCTAGCCATAACTTCTGAGAATAAACAAGCTTTGGTTAACGCTTATGTTGCCATTGGAAAATGGTATCTTAAGTTTGACAACAACTTCCTTCAGGCTGAATCTCTTTTTAATAAAGCCAGAGTAATTTCAATACCACTTTCGGATAAAACTTTTGAAATCAAAACGATAGAAGCTTTAATTGAACTGAAAAGGAAAGAAGAAAATTTCAAAGAAGTAAGCCAATTGCAAAATGAAGTTATCGCCATTAAAGACAGTTTTTACTCTTTCGAAAGAGAACAAATTGTAAAAAGTCTGGAAGTGCAATTTGATGTTTCTGAGAAAAACAGAAAGCTGCGACTAATATCTGCAGAAAAAGAAGTTTCCAAACTGACCAATTATCTTTTGATAACGCTTTTGGGCTTATTGATTGTAGTGTTTACCATTTTATATTTCTTTCTGAAACGAATCAACAAGCGAGACAAACAATTACTCAAAACCAAAGAGGAATTGGTAAATCTAATGGAAGAACAAAAACAACTTAAAGAGCAGCAATTCCAAAACGACATCGAATATAAAGAAAGTCAGCTGAGTGCTGTGACAATTCAAATGTTAGAAAAAAACGAATTGCTCGATGAAATAAAAACCATACTCAACAGAAAAGAACCAACATCGGAAAAAGAAATCAAAAAGCTGGTCAGCAAATACACTATTCAGGACAACAACTGGAAAGATTTTGACAATTATTTTGAAAGCGTCAACAAGAATTTCTACACACGTTTAAAACAGAAATATCCTGAAATCAGTTCCAATGATTTAAAAATTTGCGCCTTGATCAAATTGAATTTATCGATTAAGGAAATGGCTTCTATCTTAAACATTTCTCCTGACAGTGTCAAAACAGCACGTCACCGCTTGCGCAAAAAACTACAACTAAACACCGAAGAAAACCTTACCGATTTTATTCTTTCAGTGTAAACAAAGTCAATAATACTGGGCTTTTTCACGATGTTTACCTATTGTCAACCTATTATTTTAGTTTGCACAGAAATTTAAAATTAGCTTTGTTTTTGAAATTTGCTATGAAATCGAAAGATTCACGAACACCAAAAAAATATAGGGCGTGAGTAAAAAGAATTTCAAAAGATTCATTCTATTAACCAAAAAATAATTGTTATGAAAAAGAACTATTTTATTTTAAGTCTGGCGCTTTTAGTTGCCCCTTTTTGCTCTCAAGCCCAAGTTGTTAATGGCAACTTTGAAAATGTCAAACCCAATTTCCTTCCAAGTAATTGGGGAATGACTTTTTTGCAAGAAATTGTTTTTGATGCTCAAACCGGTGAGCAGCTTGGCGACCAAATCCAATACACTTGGTGTTTTCCATCAATGGTGTATGCCTCATTCGAAGCTAAAGATGGTCAATATGCCATGGAAGTTTCCAATGCTTATAATTGGACTCAAGACATTGTTATTCCGGGAACGGCTACCCTTTTTGAAAATCCCGAAGAAGACGGTCCAGGATGGAATCCCGGAGTGCCTGTTGATCCAAACAGTTCGATAATTCTACTTGGATTTGATTACAAATTTTTGCCTGCTGGTAATGATGTTGCCGAAGCTACATTGGTGGTGAATGACGCTAACGGAAATGAAATAGGCACGGCTTCTCTTGATATCAGTGGTGTACACGACACTTACACTTATGTTTATGCACCAATTGCTGTAACGCACCCAGGAACTCCGGCGTTTATGTATATTTCTTTCAATATGGCTAAAGCAGGTTCAATACCAACTTTCGGCTCACGTTTAATTGTTGACAATGTTATTGTTAATTTTAGCGCTCTGATAGTTGATAATCATTCACAAGACGCAAAAGTGTATCCAACGCTGGCTGACAATGAATTGAACATTGTTCCAAATGGTTTCTCTGAATCGGTTTCGTATAAAATAATCAATTCTGAAGGCAAAATCGTAAAACAAAATACGGTGAATCAGGATTCAACTTATGTTTACACTATGGATGTTAGTGATCTTAGTGCAGGAATGTATTTCTTAAACATTCAGGATGAAACAAAAAACAGCACTAAAAAGTTCATCAAAAAATAAAAAATCGTTTTGTTAAATAAGTTAATTGCTTATGCCGAATTGTTAGTGAATGCTACAATTCGGCATATTTTTTTCAAAGGTTTTATCTATATTTACTGAAAATTAAACCTTATGAATTTCTCAGCAAAAATGCTTCGCGATAATGCCTTATCCGACAAAGTAATAGTAGTAACTGGTGGCGGAAGCGGTTTGGGCAAAGCCATGACCAAATACTTTTTAGAATTAGGTGCTAAAGTTGCCATTTCTTCCCGTGATATAGAAAAACTAAAAACCACTGCAGCCGAATTAGAAAAAGAAACCGGTGGAAAATGCCTGCCAATTCAGTGCGATGTTCGTCATTATGACCAAGTAGAAGCCATGCTTGCTCAGACATTAGAAGCTTTTGGCAAAGTAGATGTATTACTTAACAATGCTGCCGGAAACTTCATCTCTCCTACCGAAAGACTTTCTGCCAACGCTTTTGATACTATCATTGACATCGTTTTAAAAGGTTCTAAAAACTGTACACTCGCTTTTGGAAAACATTGGATTGCCGAAAAACAAACCAATTGTAATGTCCTGAATATTGTCACGACTTATGCCTGGACAGGTTCGGGTTATGTGGTACCAAGTGCAACTGCCAAAGCCGGAGTTTTAGCAATGACCAGAAGTTTGGCTGTAGAATGGGCAAAATATGGCATCCGAATGAACGCCATTGCTCCGGGACCATTTCCAACAAAAGGTGCCTGGGACAGATTGTTGCCTGGAGATTTAGCAGAAAAATTTGATATGGCAAAGAAAGTACCGCTAAAACGAGTTGGCGACCATCAGGAATTAGCCAATTTGGCTGCTTATTTAGTTTCCGATTTCTCTGCGTATATTAATGGAGAAGTGGTGACGATTGATGGTGGAGAATGGTTGCAAGGCGCGGGACAATTCAACATTTTAGAAAAAATTCCACAGGAAATGTGGGATATGCTGGAGATGATGATTAAGAATAAAGGCAGTAAATAGATTAGTTTTCAACTAGTTCTTTCCTCTTCAAAACTTTACAAGAATGTTAACAAAATTACGTTGGCAAAGCCATAATTAATTGTATTTTTACCGCTCAAAATCTACAAAAAACAAATGGGTAAAATCATTGCTATTGCTAATCAAAAAGGTGGTGTTGGAAAAACAACAACTTCTGTAAACCTTGCAGCATCACTGGGAGTTTTAGAAAAAAAAGTGCTTTTAATAGACGCTGATCCACAAGCCAACGCCAGCTCGGGTTTAGGCATTGATGTGGAAAATGTTGCTATTGGTACATATCAAATTCTGGAACACAGCAATACTCCAAAAGAAGCTATAATTCCATGCAGCGCTCCAAATGTTTCGGTAATTCCGGCGCATATTGATTTGGTTGCCATTGAAATTGAATTGGTTGACAAAGAAAACCGTGAGTACATGCTTAAACAAGCGTTGGAAAGTGTGAAAGATGATTATGATTATATCTTAATTGATTGTGCACCGTCTTTAGGTTTACTAACATTAAATGCTTTAACCGCTGCTGATAGCGTAGTTATTCCAATTCAATGTGAATATTTTGCTTTGGAAGGTTTAGGAAAACTATTAAACACGATTAAAAGTGTTCAAAAAATACACAACGCCAATTTAGATATCGAAGGACTTTTATTGACCATGTTTGATTCTCGTTTGCGATTGTCGAATCAAGTGGTTGAAGAAGTGCAAAAACATTTTAGCGATATGGTTTTCAAAACAATCATTCAGCGAAATGTGAAATTAAGCGAAGCACCAAGTTTTGGTGAAAGTATTATTAACTTTGATGCTACGAGCAGAGGCGCTACAAACTACTTAAGTTTGGCACAAGAAATTATCAAGAAAAACAGCAATTAAGCTATGGCAAAAGCTATAAAAAAACAAGCATTAGGAAGAGGTTTATCAGCCTTGTTGAAAGATCCTGAGAATGATATTAAATCGATTGGTGATAAAAATGCCGACAAATTGGTGGGCAATATCATCGAGTTAGATATTGAGGCAATTGCCATAAATCCATTTCAACCGAGAAGTAATTTCAATGAGGATTCTCTTCAGGAATTAGCATCTTCTATCAAAGAATTGGGATTAATCCAACCTATTACCGTTCGAAAATTAGACTTCAACAAATACCAACTGATTTCGGGTGAACGTCGTTTGCGTGCTTCAAAAATGGTGGGCTTGACTACAGTTCCGGCTTACATCCGAATTGCCAATGACAATGAGTCGTTGTTAATGGCTTTGGTAGAAAATATCCAACGTCACGATTTAGACCCAATTGAGATTGCGCTTTCGTATCAAAGATTAATTGACGAAATCCAATTGACACAGGAACAAATGAGCGAACGTGTTGGAAAAAAACGTTCAACGATTGCTAACTATTTGCGTTTGTTAAAGTTAGACCCAATTATCCAAACCGGAATTCGTGATGGATTCATCAGTATGGGTCATGGTCGCGCGATTATCAATATAGAAAATCAGGACGTTCAAACCGATATTTACCAAAAAATAGTAAGCCAAAATCTTTCGGTTCGTGAGACTGAAGCTTTGGTAAAAAATTATCAGGACAGTATTAAACCTACTGCAACGAAAGCCAAAAAGACTGCTTCTTTTAAAGTTGACGATGAGCAGAAAAAAGCATTTGTAAATTTCTTTGGCTCCAAAATCGATGTAAAAATTGCAGGAAACGGTAAAGGAAAAATTACGATTCCATTTCACTCTGAAGAAGATTTTAACCGCATTATCAAACTAATAAAAGGTTAGTGAATAAGATTTTCTACATAGTTTTGCTTTTATTTCTATTTGGAAATCAATCGGTTTTTTCTCAGAAAATTGGCGACGCTTTAAAGGCAAAAGATACTCTGAAATTAAGGGAAATTGATCCACTTCGACCAACAAAAGCAGCTTTTTATTCTGCCATTCTTCCGGGTTTAGGACAGGCTTACAATAAAAAATACTGGAAAATTCCAATTGTGTATGGTGCCATTGGAAGCAGCCTTTACTTTTACATTGATAACAATAAAAAATACCATAAAGTTCGTAATGCTTACAAGCGTAGATTATTGGGTTTTAACGATGACCAATATCAATATCTTGACGATAATCGGTTAGTACAAGCCCAACGTTTTTACCAACGAAATAGAGATTTATCCTTGATGATTTCTGTTGGTCTTTATATTTTAAATATTGTGGATGCCAATGTAGATGCGCATTTGATACAGTTTAACGTGAACGATAAATTGTCTTTTCAGCCCGAAGTTTATCCAAACGAAATCAACTATAAACCCAATTTAGGTCTAACTTTAAATTATAAATTCTAAATGAAAATAGCCTTATTAGGATATGGTAAAATGGGGAAAGTAATCGAAAGAATTGCTTTGGAAAGAGGTCATGAAATTGTTTTGAAAAAGGATGAACACAATACTTTTGATGGTCTAGAAAAAGCTGATGTTGCTATTGATTTTAGTGCGCCAAGTGTTGCCGTTGAAAATATCTCAACTGCTATCAACCATGGAATTCCGGTGATCTCGGGAACTACAGGTTGGCTTGAAAATTACCATCAGATAGAAAGACTTTGTAACGAAAAAAATGCCGCTTTTCTTTATGGTTCCAATTTTAGTCTGGGTGTAAATTTGTTCTTTGAACTAAATGATTATCTGGCAAAGATGATGGCTAAGTTTAAAGATTACAAAGTGTCGATGGAAGAAATTCATCATATTCATAAACTGGACAAACCAAGCGGGACTGCGATTTCATTGGCCAATGCTGTCATCAATCGTACCGATAAAAACAATTGGGCAATCGAAAATCCAAAAGAAGATGATGTCTTTATCGATGTAAAACGAATCGACGATGTTCCGGGAACACACAGCGTTTTTTACAATTCTGATGTTGATTTTATCGAAATAAAACATGTAGCTCACAACCGCGAAGGTTTTGCACTTGGAGCCGTGATTGCATCCGAATGGATTATTGGTAAAAAAGGTATTTTCTCTATGAAAGATGTGTTGGATTTACATAAATAAATTATAAAATTGTAACAAATCGCCCAACAGTTAAACTTATAGCTCATTAACTTTTAAACTCGGCCTTATGTCATTATATCAGTGGTTCATATTTTTCCTTTTAGTCCAAATCGTTCATGGTTTGGGAACTTGGAAATTATACGAAAAAGCAGGAAGAAAATCTTGGGAAGCTTTTGTCCCGGTATATAATTCCATCATTTTGATGAAAATCATCAACAGAGAGACTTGGTGGACATTACTCCTATTTATTCCGATTGTCAATTTGATAATGTTTCCTGTGATTTGGGTAGAAACCCTGAGAAGCTTTGGCAAAAACTCAACTGCTGATACTTTGTTAGGCATTTTCACTTGTGGATTTTATATTTATTATATCAATTATACACAGGATGTTAAATACATTACAGATAGAAGTTTGGTAGCAACCACAAAAACCGGTGACACCATTAGTTCTTTACTTTTTGCAATTGTTGTGGCGACTTTGGTACATACTTACGTGATGCAGCCCTACACTATTCCGACTTCTTCTTTGGAAAAATCATTGCTTATTGGAGACTTCCTTTTTGTGAGCAAATTTCATTATGGTGCCAGAACACCAATGACAACAGTAGCTGCACCAATGGTTCACGACACTTTGCCAATCATAAAAACAAAATCTTATTTGAGTTGGCCACAATTACCCTACTTTAGATTTCCTGGTTTTGAAAAAATAGAAAAAAATGATATTGTTGTTTTCAACTGGCCAGCCGATACAGTTTACAAATTCTTTGACACTTCAGGAAGAAGCATTGCAAAACCTGTTGACAAAAAATCAAACTATGTAAAACGCTGTCAAGGTACACCTGGTGATTCGTTGCAAATAAAAAACGGAACCGTTTATATCAACGGAAAAGAATTAATCTTACCGGAAAGAGCCAAGACACAGTATTCTTATGCGGTAACTTATGATATGAATAATCCGGATCTTGATTTTGAGTATTTGTTAAATCAAGTTGGTTCTACTGATGGTGCAGGTTTTAAAAGCGAAGCAAGAGATACTTTATACTTAAGAGCATTAACCAAAGCTGGCGCTGAAACACTCAGAAGTGTTACCGGAATTAAATCGGTTACGCAAATAGTTGCTAAAGAAGGTGAACCAAATATTTTTACGCACAATCCAAATTGGAATGGAGACAATTTTGGTCCGATATACATTCCGGAGGCTGGAAAAACAGTTGCGTTAAATCTAAAAACGCTTCCTTTCTATAAGAGATTGATTTCCGTTTACGAAAAACACGATTTAAAAGTGGTTGGCGATGACATTTATATAGATGACAAAAAAGTAACAAGCTATACTTTCCAGCAAAACTACTATTGGATGATGGGAGACAACCGTCATAACTCTGAAGACAGCCGTTATTGGGGTTATGTTCCGGAAGATCATATCGTTGGAAAACCAGTTTTTATTTGGATGAGTTGGGACAGCAACGGAAAAGGACTTAACAAAATCCGTTGGGAAAGATTATTCACAACCGTTGGCGGTGACGGGCTACCACAATCCTATTTCAAATATTTCCTTGGTTTGTTAGCCTTGTATTTTGTTGGAGATTATTTCTGGAAGAAACGAAAAGCTAAAAATAGTTAATTTGATTATTCGGTAATTTGGTTATTCGTAAAGTGTATGTATGTCTTTTCTTTTGAAAAATTAGAAGTTTGGGTAGAAGCTAAAGAGTTTTCCAAGTCTGTTTATGAAATAACTACACACTTTCCTGATACAGAAAAATTTGGATTAACATCACAACTTAAAAGAGCTTCCATATCAATTGCATCTAATATTGCTGAAGGTTCAGCACGAAAAAACTATAAAGATAAAGCCCATTTTACTACAATTGCATTCGGCTCTGCTGTGGAAGTACTCAACCAATTAATTATTTCATTTGAGTTAAATTTTGTTTCAGAAGTTGATTATTTAAAATTAAGAGAGCAGTTAGAAAGTATCACTAACAAACTAAATTCTCTAAGAAATTATCAAATCGACAAATCGAACGAAATCAAATAACCAAATTACCGAATAACCAAATGAACAACATCTTAATCCATCCAAGTTACTTTCCTTCAATCAGTCATTTTGTGGCGATTGCCAAAGCTGATATTGTAACGTTTGAAATGGAAGATAATTTTCAGAAGCAAACCAACCGTAACCGAATGTATATTTACAGTCCAAACGGAATTCAGCTGTTGAATGTTCCGATTAAGCATAACAAAGAAAGACATCAACGTATAAAAGAAGTAAGAATTGAGAACGATTTTGATTGGCAAAAGCAACACTTCAAATCGCTGGAAGCCGCTTATAGAACTTCACCTTTCTTCGAATATTTTGAAGATGATATTGCCCCAATTTTTCAAAAGAAACATACCTTTTTGATGGACTTGAACTTGGAAACAATGTCATTTGTATCTAAGTGTTTGCGTTTGGAATTTGATTATGATGAAACTACCGAATATTTCCATGAAGTAAATGACAAAGTCGATTTCAGAAATCTAATCAACGGCAAAAAAGATACTACATCTTTTGAATCTTATACACAGGTTTTTGGCGACAAACATGGCTATCTAAACAACCTTTCTATTTTGGATTTGCTTTTCAATGAAGGAAGATATGCGTTGGATTATTTGAAGAAACAACAATTTTAGTTACTCAATAAAACTCAATCTCGTCATTATCGGAAAGTGATCGGAATTTTCAAAATTGGTAAACGTTTTGAAGTTTTTGACTTTCATTTTTTTACTGGCAAAAATATAGTCAATTCGGGCAGGATAATATTTGAATTTATAGGTTTGGCCAAACCCATTTCCGGATTCTACAAAACAATCATTCAAATCAGATTTGATGCTTCGATAAACATACGAAAACGGACTATTATTCATATCGCCACAAATAATCACAGGATAAGTACACTCGTTTTTATGCTTAACTAAAATCTCAGCTTGCAGTTCCTGTTTCTTAAAAGCATCACGTATTCTGCTAAAAAGTTGTTGGGATTTGCTTTGGTTTATAGCATCAACATGCTCGGAAATCTCATTCACATCGGGAGAAATTTTGATGGATTGCAAATGAATGTTATACACTCTAATCGTGTCTTTCCCTTTTCTGATATCGGCATAAATGATATTATTTCCCGCTGTTGGAATTTTGAAATCGCCCTGGTTAAAAATTGGAAATTTAGAGAAAATAGCTTGTCCCGTTTTGATTTGTTTGCCTTCCATAAAAATGGCTTTGTACTTGTAAATTCTCAAATCAATTTTAGCATTTTCAGAATATTCCTGAATACACAAAATATCAGGATTTTGCTCATTGATAAAACTCAAAATAGTATTACCAACATTATCATTATCAATCCAGTCAAACAAGTTAAACAGGCGAACGTTATAACTCATCACTGTAAAATCCTTTTCGGTTGCCTCAATATCATGGGACGAAAACTTGTAGAATTTATTAATAAACGTAATCCCAAGTAATAAAACCAAACCGGAAAGTATAACCTGACGTTTTAATTGCAACAACCAATAAATAAAAAACAAGGCGTTTATAATAAGAAACAGCGGCAAAATCAAGGTCAACACCGAAAGCAGCGGAAACATTTTGGGTGCCAGAAATGGTAAAACATAAGCAACAAAAGTCAATACAGTAACAACTATATTGAATGCAAATACTACTTTATTAAACCACGAAAGTTTTTTCATTTAATTTTTTAACTGAATACTTATTTCCCTGCTTTAAACAGAAACTCTTTCTCTTCTGCTGTCAGACTATCATAACCCGATTGACTGATTTTATCCAAAATCTCGTCAAGCTGTTGTTGTGTTTTGTCTTTGACAACAATTTTACTCTCTCTTTTTACGGCAGGTTTTTTGGGGTTAACATGCACTTTTTTGAAAGGTGTTGATTGCTTTTTACTGAATAAATTCAATACTGAGTCTACAATCTTACTCAAATCGGTTCCGTTTTGCAACAGTCTGATGTAAATATAGCCAAAAAATGCTCCGCTCAAATGCGCAATATGTCCGCCGGTGTTATTCATAGGCAGTTGAATCAAATCAAGAAGCAAAAACAAAATTGCAATTTGCCATAGCTTTACTTTTCCAAACAATGCCAATCTAACATCCATAAAGGGTTGATAAGCAGTTGTGGCAATTAAGACAGCCATGATTGCACCTGAAGCACCAACCATAGTTGTACTAACATTAACCAACATCGGAAGGTAATGATAACCCAATAAATAAATAAGTCCTGAAAAAATAGCTGAAAGCAAATAAACGCCTAACAGTTGCTTTTGTGTAAAAAAAGTAAGAAACAATCGAGTGGTAAAATGCAGCATCAGCATATTAAACACTAAATGAATGACACCAAAATGGAAAAAAGCATAGCTTAAAACAGACCAAGGTTTCCAAGCTAAATCGCTCCAATTGGTAGACAAGCTAACATAACTGAGGTAATCAATATTGACATGGAAAAGTTGAGCTAGAGCAAAAAAAACTTCAGGTACAGCAAAAAGAATGAGATTCCAAAAAATCAATCGGACACCTACATTCCCAATCTTGTATTGAAATTTTAAGTCTTGTATTAAATTCATATTTTAATTCCAACGGTTTTTATTAAACTGATTTCGTTTCCAATACCACATCATTACAAAACCTGTTAATGCTCCACCAACATGGGCAAAATGGGCAATTCCAGTTCCGCCGGCACCAAAAAGAGAACTTCCTCTAAAGCCTAAAAATAAATCGATTGCAATTATTCCCGGCACAAAATATTTAGCCTTAATCGGAATTGGAATAAACATAATACCCAATTCTGCGGATGGAAACATAAAAGCAAACGCTGTTAACAACCCATAAATAGCTCCGGAAGCTCCAAGTGAAGTCGATTGAAAATTTTGAACTGCTGATGCCAAAATATTAAACTGCTCTTGTGTACAATGGGCATTATCTAAAATAGTTTTCACTTTACTCGCTACCATCTGCCCTTTTTCATCAAAAACGCTGCTATAATCGGTACTTAAAAGAATATGGATATCGCTATTCGAAAAATTCAAACTCGAAAGCTGCTCTAAAGCATATTGAATTTGGAAATAATTTACCGCCGTATGCAACGCTGCCGCACCTAATCCGCAGGAAATATAAAAGAAAATGAATTTCTTGGCTCCCCAAAAATGTTCCAATGCAGCTCCAAAAGAAACCAAAGCGAACATATTGAAAACAATATGCATAATTCCCGCTGAACTTCCCTGACCATAAACTGGAGCATGCATAAACATTGCAGTTAATGGCTGCCAAAACCTAAAATTGGAATTTCCTGGATAATATTCTGAAAGTAATTGATAGGCTACATCGCCAACAATATTGGAACCTACATAAAATATAATATTGATAATAAGTAACTGCTTAACAGTATCGGTCATTCGCATCATACGCTGAATTTTTTATCTAAATCTTCCACACTCATCGTGATGAATGTTGGTTTTTGAAATGGTGACACATTCGGTTCTTTGCAGGCAAAAAGATTGTGCACCAAATTTTCCTGTTCTTTTTCGGTTAAATAGGTTCCGGTTTTTACTGCCAGACTTTTGGCCATCGATTTGGCAATGGTATCATTTTGACTAAAACTGCTATCCGGAATTCCATCATGCAAGTCACTCAATAACTCTTCCAAAACGATAGAAATTTCACTTTCGGTCACATTGACAGGCAAACCCGAAATTACCACATTGTCTTCGTTAATCGCTTCAAAAATAAATCCGGTACTTTCCAAAGAAGATTTTAATTCGGCTATTAATTCGATTTCATCTGACGAATAATACAACTGCAACGGAAACAACATTTGCTGGCTTGATGCCTGATGCACCGTCATGCTTGTCAAAAAGGCTTCATACAAAACGCGTTCGTGCGCCCGTTTCTGATTGATAATAACCATACCCGATTTTATTGGGCTAACGATATACTTCTTTTGAATTTGATAGGTTCGCTTAACTTCCTGCTCCATTTCATTTTCTTCAAATAACGAAGAAGTTACGGCTTCATTTTCAAAAGTCATTTCGGCTATCTCTTGTCCCGCTTGTTTTAAACCAACATAAAGACTTTCCCAACTCGGTTGCGCTTCCGGTTTTTTATAATTGGAAGAAGATGCAAAAGCTTTATTTGGCTTCTCTTCTGAAAATGGATTATAAGTACGGTCGACCTGAATTGTTGGATATTCAGCTTCTTTATTTTGATATTGATATGGCGTATCTAAATTTGGATCTCTATCGAAATCTAACACAGGAGCTACATTAAATTGCCCCAAACTGTGTTTAATTGATGAACGCAGTATAGCATACAAAGCATGTTCATCGTCAAACTTAATTTCGGTTTTCGTTGGATGAATATTGATATCAATCGAATGTGGCGGCACATCTAAGTATAAAAAATAACTTGGCTGCGCACCGTCTTTTAACAGACCTTCGTAGGCAGCCATAACGGCGTGATGCAGATAACCACTTTTGATAAATCGGTTGTTGACAAAAAAGAATTGTTCTCCTCTGTTTTTCTTTGAGAATTCAGGTTTTCCGATAAAGCCGTGAAGGTTTACGATTTCGGTTTCTTCTTTTGCCGGCACTAATTTTTCATTGGTTTTACCCGAAAAAATATTGACAATACGTTGTCTGAAATTCGAAATTGGCAGGTTGAACATTTCACTGCCATTGTGATACATCGTAAAATGAATATTCGGATGCGCCATCGCGACACGCTGAAATTCATCAACAATATAGCGTTGTTCCACCGTATCTGATTTTAAGAAATTGCGTCGCGCCGGAATATTAAAAAATAAATTTTTAACCGAAAACGAAGTGCCTTTTGGCAACACGGAAGGTTCTTGTGAAACAAACTTACTGCCTTCAATAATGATGTGCGTTCCCAATTCATCCTGCTCCTGCTTGGTCTTCATTTCGACATGTGCAATCGCAGCAATAGAAGCTAATGCTTCGCCACGAAACCCTTTTGTATGCAACGAAAATAAATCTTCCGCGTGACGAATTTTTGAAGTAGCATGACGCTCAAAACACAAACGGGAATCGGTAATACTCATTCCAAGTCCATTATCAATAACCTGAATCAATGATTTACCGGCGTCTTTAATAATAAGTTTTATGTCGGTTGCTTTGGCATCAACAGCATTTTCTAATAATTCTTTAACTACAGAAGCTGGTCTTTGTACTACTTCGCCGGCAGCAATTTGGTTGGCAACATGATCGGGAAGTAATTGAATTATGCTTGACATTCTTTAGTGTTCAGTGTTCAGTAATAAGTATTCAGTAGGAAAACCGAAGTTAGCAAATTTAATAAAAAAGTATTCGGATTTGTTGTTAATAACTGCCTAAAAATAAAAAACCTATTCACAATGGAATAGGCTTCTATTTTATATTGAAAAACAAATATTATGAATTCGTTTTCCTTCTTAAATCAGCCATTTTTATCGCGGCAATCGCGGCTTCGGTTCCTTTATTTCCATGAACGCCACCACTTCTGTCTATGGATTGCTGTTCGTTGTTATCGGTCAATAAACAAAAAATCACAGGAACATCGGTTTGCACATTCAAATCTTTGATGCCTTGGGTTACGCCTTCGCAAACAAATTCGAAATGCATCGTTTCTCCTTTTATCACGCAGCCAATGGTAATCACCACATCAACTTCCTGCGTAACAATCATTCGCTGCGCGCCATAAACAAGTTCAAAACTTCCGGGAACATTCCAACGGATAATATTTTCCGGTTTGGCACCACAATCTAACAAGGCAGCTTCTGCCCCATTATATAAACCGTTTGTGATATGATCGTTCCATTCTGAAACAACAATCCCAAACCGAAAGTCCTTCGCGTTTGGAAGGCTATTTTTATCATAATTAGATAAATTCTTATTTGCAGTTGCCATAAAATTTATTTTTAAAAACAAAAAAGGATTAAAGATACAATCCTTAATCCTTTTTCTAAACTTTTTCTTTGAATTATTGTGCTAAACCAATCAAAGCATCAACAGCTTGCGCTTCCGGAGTTGCTTCGTAATTATCTTTGATATCATTGAAATACTTTAAAGCATCTGCTTTATTTCCTAAAACCAATGCTGTTTTACCAGCTTTTAATAAATACCTTGGTCTTGTTAATTCGTTTTTGTTAGCATCAGCTGCTTTGATATAATGCTCTAAAGCTTCTTTTTGCTTGTTTTGTTGCGCATAAGCATCACCAACTGCTCCAATTGCTAAAGTGCTCAACATAATATCATCCGATTTGAATTTCTCTAAACTAGCAATCGCTTCAGCATATTTTTTAGTATTCAAATACGAGATTCCTGCGTAGTAGTTCGCTAAATTCCCGGCATCAGTTCCTGAATATTCGTCAGCAATTTTCACTACTCCAAATTTCCCTTCAGACCCTTTCAAAACTAAACTATATAATGAATCTGCTTTGGTTCCCGAAGCATCAACCGCTTTTTGAAAGTTTTGTTGCGCCACAAATAATTCATTTGCTGCTTCTTCCTGGCTTGGCTCAGCAATAAATTTTTGGTATAATAAATAAGATACTGTCGCTAGCGCCACAATAGTAAGGAATCCTAAAATATATTTTTGATTTTTGGCTACAAAATCTTCAGCTCTCGAAGCCGATTGATCTAAAGTATCAAATGCTTTTGCTGTTGCGCTGTCTTTTTCATCAACATTTACATCTTCAATGTAGTTATTGTCTAATTTCTCTGCTTTTTCTTTTGGTGCTTTATATCCTCTTTTGTTAAAAGTTGCCATTTATTTTTAATTTAGTGTGCGCAAAAATAAAAATTAATTCATATTTAAAAGCTATTTTTATGGATATTTTTGAATAATTTGCACCTCTTAAGTTTAGAGCATTAATTTTAAACAAAAACCAAATTGTTTTTAAAGCGAATTTCATTACTCAATTACAAAAATTTTTCGGAAATCGCCTTCGAATTGGATACCAAAATCAATTGTTTCGTGGGTAAAAATGGTATTGGAAAAACCAATATCCTTGATGCTATCTATCATTTGGCAAACGGTAAAAGTTATTTCAATCCGCTGGCGGTGCAAAACATCAAACACGGAGAAGAATTTTTTGTGGTTGATGGTGAATTTGAAAAAAACGAAAGAAGCGAGCAAATCTTATGCAGTTTAAAAAAAGGACAAAAGAAAGTCCTGAAACGAAACGGTAAAGTTTATGAAAAGTTCTCAGATCATATTGGTTTTATTCCGTTGGTGATTATATCGCCTGCCGATAGCGATTTGATTATTGAAGGAAGCGAAACCCGCAGAAAATTTATTGATACGGTTATATCGCAACTGGACAGTTCGTATTTACAGCAATTGATTCAATACCAAAAAATCATCAGTCAGCGTAATGCTTTGCTGAAATATTTTGCGCTAAACCATGTTTTTGAAACCGATACTTTGTCTATTTATAATGAGCAACTCAACACACTTGGACAATTCATCTTTGAAAAACGAAAAAAGTTTCTGAAAGATTTTATTCCAATTTTTAATAATTACCATCGTGAAATTACCAACTCGGCCGAAACGGTGCAATTGGTTTATCAAAGTGATTTGTTTGAAAAAGATACTTTGACTTTATTGGAAGAAAACATCAGTAAAGATAGAGCTTTGCACTATACTTCGGTTGGCGTTCACAAAGACGATTTGTCTTTTGAAATTGATAATTATCCGATTAAAAAGTTTGGTTCCCAAGGACAGCAAAAATCATTTCTCATCGCATTGAAACTGGCTCAATTTGATTTTGTCAAAAAACAAAGCGGCGAAAAACCCATTTTACTGTTTGACGATATCTTTGACAAGCTTGATGAATTTCGCGTGAGCAAAATAATTGAAATGGTAAACAATGAAGAATTTGGTCAGTTATTTATTTCCGATACGCATCCTGAACGCACAGAAAACATAGTAAAAACAACACATCAGACTTATAAAATTTTTAATCTTTAGTATCGCTCAAATTTGTAATTTTGTGTAAAATTTAAAAGCATGCAATCAAAATTCATTTCCTTATTATTCTTGAGTTTTCTATTTATAAGTTGCCAGGGACAAACATCAAAAGCTATTCAAACTGTTGATGCAAAATCATTTGCTGAAAAGTTGAAAGCAAATGAAAATCCGCAATTATTAGACGTTAGAACTCCGGAAGAATATAGCGCCGAACATATAGCTGATGCAAAAAATGTGAATTGGAATGATGATAATTTTGTTGCCAAAGCCAAAACCTATGACAAATCAAAACCAATTTTTGTGTATTGTAAAGTTGGCGGAAGAAGTTCGCAAGCTGCGGATAAATTGGCCGAATTGGGTTTCAAGGAAATCTATAATCTTGATGGTGGCTTTATGAAATGGAAAGCATTAGGCAATGCTAATTCAGAACCAAGTGGCAGAATCATTGGAATGTGCGATCAGGAATATGGCGAATTAATAAAATCCGGTGATAGAGTAATGATTGATTTCAATGCTAAATGGTGTGCGCCTTGTAAAAAAATGAATCCTTATATTTTGAAGTTTCAAACAGAAATGAAGGAACGGATTAAAATCGTGCAGTTGGATGCTGATGAAAACAAAACCATCGTAGAACAAATGAAATTAGACAGTTTGCCAACCATAATCGTTTATGAAAAAGGAAAAGAAGTTTGGCGAAACGTTGGCTATATTTCGGAAGAAGATTTAAAAAAACATTTGTAATATGATAACCAAAGAAGCTGCCCAATTTCTTGAAGATTTAGTTGCCAACAATAACACCGAATGGATGCATGCCAACAAGAAAAGGTATGAAAACTACAAGAAAGATTATCACAATTATATTGCGGCTATCTTGGCAGCCCTAAAACCTTTGGACAAATCATTGGAACCATTGGAAGTTAAAAACTGTACGTTTAGAATCAACCGTGACATTCGTTTTTCAAAAGACAAATCGCCATATAAAACCAATATGGGTGTTTGGTTTACCCAAAATAAATTCTCTAAAAACAGTCCGGGATATTATATTCATTTCGAAAAAGGAAAATCCTTTATCGCTGGTGGTGTTTGGTGTCCTGAACCGGATGAATTAAAACGCATCAGAAAAGAAATTGCTTTTTTTTATGAAGATTTGGAAGCCATAGTTAACGACAAAAAATTCAAATCAGAGTTTGGCGCGTTAACCCGTGACGAAAATAATACATTAAAGAAAGCACCAAAAGATTTCGACCCAAATCATCCTGCCATTGAGTTTTTAAAATTGAAAAGTTTTACGGCATCTGAAAAGATTGATGACAAATTATTTTTAGATCCAAATTTTAGTAAAATCGTAGCCGAAAAGTTAATCGTTTTAAAACCGATGAATGACTTTTTAAAACGTGCCTTAGAAACCGAAGAATAAATCATTTATGTCAAAAAAGAGAATTTTATTTCTTGGGGAAACCTATCGCGCTGATGCTATTACTTGGATGAATGGTCTAAAGGAATTTGGCGACTTCGAAATTGTCACTTGGGAACTTCACGTTAGCAGTACCGGCATCAACAGAATTATGAGACTTTTTGAATTAGCCAACGCGATTTTGACCATAAAAAGCATTGTCAAAAAATTCAATCCTGATATGGTTATTGCGGAGCGAACCACCAGTTATGGTTATTTAGCTGCTATTTCGGGTTTAAAACCAGTGGCAATTGCGCAGCAAGGCATCAACGATTTATGGCCATATAATTCTCCTTTATATATTTTCAAAAAAAGACTTCAAAATTATGCTTTCAAAAAGGCAGATTTAATTCATGCCTGGGGAAATACTATGGCGGAACATATGAAGGAAAGCCATGTAAATATGGACAAAGTAATGATTTTGCCTAAAGGAATTAATTTGGATTTCTTTCAGTTTAATGATGCTTCAGCTAACACAATGATAAATGCTGTCGTGACTCGTGCTTTGGAACCGGAATATAGACATGATTTGATTTTGAAAGCATTTTCAATTATTAAACAACGTGAGATTCCTTTTAAACTGACCATCATTGGTGACGGAACAGAATTAAGAAAATTAAGATTGTTGGCTACAGCATTGAAAATAGAAAATGAAGTCGATTTTGTCGGAAGGGTTAATAATAATGCCATACCAAGGTATTTGCAGCAAGCTAATTTTTATATCAGCACACCAATAACCGAAGGCGTTTCAGCCTCACTTTTTGAAGCAATGGCATGCGGTTGCTTTCCCATTGTAAGTGATTTACCCGGAAATAGAAGCTGGATACAACAAAAAGTTAACGGAATACTTGTCAGTATCGAAAATGAGTTTAATTTAGCCCAAGAATTGGAATGGGCATTTCTCAATAATGAGTTTACAAAAAAAGCGATAACCCAAAATCGAAAGTTTGTAGAAGAGAATGCCAACTACAAAATCAATATGAAAAAAATTGCGTTAGCGTATCACAATTTGATAAATAACAAGTCAACTACTCTGTAACTGTATGTGTGGTATCAATGGTATTTTCCATTTAAATTATAAACAGGTTGATCAAAATCAGCTGGTAAAAATGCGCGACATTCTGGAGCATCGTGGTCCGGATGACAAGGGCATTTATATCAACAATAATATTGGTTTGGGTCACAGACGTTTGTCAATTATCGATACTTCATCAGCAGGACATCAACCATTTTTTTCTGATGACGGAAGATACGTAATTGTATTCAACGGAGAAATTTATAATTATCAATCGTTTTATCCCGAATTAAAAAGTAAAGGAATTGCACTGAAATCGGGTTCTGATACTGAAGTTTTACTAAAGCTTTATGAGTTATATGGCATGGAAATGCTGCACAAACTCAACGGAATGTTTGCTTTTGCGATTTGGGACACGCTGGAAAAAAAGTTGACGCTTTGTCGTGACAGAATGGGTGTAAAACCTTTGTATTACTGCATTCATCAAAACACTTTATATTTTGCCTCTGAGCAAAAAGCACTTTTCGCTGCCGGTGTGCCGTTAGAAGTTTCTGAAGATGGTATGGAAGAATATTTCTTTAACCGATTTGTGGCTGGAGAAAATACGTTGTTTGTGCACATCAAAAAGATTTTGCCCGGACATTACATGACTATTGATGAAGAAGGAAAAAACAAAACTACAAGATGGTGGAATTTAAAGGAAAAAATTCAAAATCATGCCCAAATTCTGAATCCGAAAAAATGGTTTGAAGAAACGTTTTTTGAATCTGTAAAACTGAGAATGGTCAGCGATGTTGCCGTTGGTGTTTTGTTAAGTGGCGGATTGGATTCTTGTTCAATATTGTCTTCATTGCACGAGCAAAAAATTGAAAAAATTGAAACCTTCAACATCAGTTTTTCCGAAGAAGAGCACAATGAATACCATTTGGCAAAAAAAATAACCGATCAATATGGCTACACTTTCAATCATACCAAGCTTGAAAATGAAAGTCTGTATCAAAACCTGATTGAAACCTCCTATTTCCAAGACGAGCCTTTAATGCATCTTAACGAACCGCATTTATTGGCTATTGCAAAATTGGCCAAACCAAAAGTAAAAGTACTGCTTTCGGGCGAAGGCGCCGATGAATTAATGGGCGGTTATGTTCGCTACAAAGCATTAAAAAATCCATCTTTATTAAAAGTAATTTCGCAGCTTAGCAAGTTTGAAACTTTTAATAAAAGACCACGATATGATAAATTATTGCGCTATTCAAAAATAAATAACAATTCTGATTTGGTTATATTTAATGGTTGTAATGTGTATCCCGATGACATTAATATGTTTTACGGAAATAAACAAAAACCAGCTAATGAATATCGTTATCAAATATTAAAAGAAGCGCAGGAATTATATCCAAAAAGCCTTCAGCGTCAGGCATTGTACTTTGACCAACATACTTATATGTGTTCGTTGTTGGATAGAAATGACCGCTGCACTATGGGAACTTCCATCGAATGCCGTGAACCGTTCTTAGACCAACGATTAATTGCCGGTTTGGGAACCTTGGATGACAAATGGATGTTTACCGGAAAGAAAGGAAAGTTCATTTTAAAAACTACCATGGAAGACAAACTTCCAAAAGAAATTGTTGATTTCAGAAAAATTGGTCTCAGCGCGCCTTGGGGAAGTTATTTGTTGAGTTTCCCGAGATTTGTTGATGAATTAGACAACTTTGCCAAAAGCCCTATTTTTGAAATGCCGTTTTTAGAAAACGTTGATGGCCAGAAATTGGTTGCCGAAATCAGAAAAGGAAATACCAAAATCCTACCCTATTTCATGCCGATATTTATGCTTCACAAATGGCAAAAAAACTACTATAGCAAGTTCGTTTAAAAAATCTTTTGTCTTACTTTTGTGAGCATGACAATTCAGAATAATTTCTCTCTAAAAAAATACAACACTTTTGGTATTGAAGCCAAAGCCAAACAGTTTGTTGCTATTCATTCCGTTGAAGATTTAAAAACCATTTTGCAGGAACACCAATCGGAGCCAAAATTCATTCTTGGTGGCGGAAGCAATATGCTGTTGACACAAGACATTCAGGCTTTGGTCATTCACATTGATTTGAAAGGAAAAAAAGTCCTTAAAGAAGATGACGATTACGTTTGGGTTGAAAGTCAGGCTGGCGAAAACTGGCACGAATTTGTGCTTTGGACGATTGATCAAAACTTTGGTGGTTTAGAAAACATGTCACTAATTCCGGGAAATGTCGGTACAACTCCGGTGCAGAATATTGGTGCTTATGGCACTGAAATCAAAGATACTTTTGTTTCGTGTGACGCGATGAATATTGCGACTCAGGTAATGAAAACCTTCACAAAGGAAAATTGTCATTTTGGTTATCGCGAAAGTGTTTTTAAGCACGAAGCCAAAGATCAATTCATCATTACATCAGTGATTTTTAAACTGACCAAACGCAATCATAAAATCAACACTTCGTACGGTGATATCACTAAGGAATTAGAGAAACAAAACGTCGTTACTCCTACTTTAAAAGATATTTCCAATGCGGTAATTGCGATTAGACAAAGTAAATTGCCTGACCCAAAAGAATTAGGGAACAGCGGAAGTTTTTTCAAAAACCCAATCATACCAAAAACGCAATACGAAAAGGTACACGCTTTGCATCCTGAAATGCCGCATTATGTAGTTTCAGAAACCGAAGTCAAAGTTCCGGCTGGCTGGCTGATTGAAAGAGCCGGTTTTAAAGGAAAACGTTTTGGAGATGCGGGAATTCATAAAAATCAGGCGCTTGTTTTGGTGAATTATGGCAACGCCACCGGACAGGAAATTTTAGCGGTTTCAAGAGACATTCAGGCGACAATTTTAAAGGAATTCGGAATTGCGATTGAAGCGGAAGTTAATGTGATTTAAGATGTATATTCCAGAACTCTATAAAAACGAAAACCAGGAAGACATCCAAAATTTCATTCATCAAAATGGGTTTGGGATTTTAGTCAATCAAACGGATGGAAAGCTCTGGGCAACGCACATTCCACTGCTTTTGGAAGAAAAAAACGGAAAACAAATTTTGGTCGGACACGTTTCAAGAGAAAATCCACAGGCTGAAAGTTTTAAAACCAATGACGAAATTTTAGCTGTTTTTTCAGGCGTACATACTTATATTTCTTCTTCCTGGTACGACCATGAAAATGTACCAACATGGAATTATCTTGCAGTTCATGTCTACGGGAAAGTCAAACTTCATTCGTTGGAAGAAAGCATTGAAGCCTTGAAAAGATTGGTAAATAAATACGAAGCAAAATCAGAGAAACCTGTTCGCGTAGAAGATTTATCAAAGAAAACAATGCTTCAGGCTCGCGGAATTGTTTCGTTTGAAATTGAAATTACAGCTATCGAAGCCAAGAAAAAGTTGTCTCAAAATAGAGACGACAAAAACTACCAAACTATCATTTCAAAATTGGAAAACTCAAATGACAATCAGGCAATTGCTGTAGCTGAAGAAATGAGAAAAAACAGGAAATAATTTCAGCTTTCTTAATCTAAAGTTCATAATTGATTTTGTACATTTGCAATCCTTTTTAAACGTCGAAAAAGCCTATGTTATTAACTTTATTCTGTCTATTTATTGCCATTGTTGTTATACAATTCTTTTATTATATTGTTGTTTTTGGCAAATTTTCATTTGCTAAACCACAAAACGGAACGCCCAAAAGAATTCCGATTTCTGTAATTGTTTGCGCAAAAAATGAAGAAGAAAATGTTAGAAATTTAATTCCGTTGCTTGTTGAACAAAATTATCCACAATTTGAAATTGTATTAATTGATGATGCTTCGAGTGATGGCACGTTGGATATTTTTGAAGAATTTGAAAAACTGCATTCCAACATTAAATTAGTTAAAGTAGAAAACAACGAAGCTTTTTGGGGAAATAAAAAATATGCCTTAACGCTGGGGATTAAAGCAGCAAAGCATGAATATTTATTGTTCACCGATGCCGATTGTTTGCCTTCTTCCAAAGACTGGATTTCTAATATGAGTTCACAGTTTACGGTGGAGAAAACGATTGTTTTAGGATATGGTGCGTATGACAAAATTGGCGGTTCCTTCCTGAATAAGATTATCAGGTTTGAAACTTTATTAACGGCAACGCAGTATTTTTCCTGGGCAAAACTTGGGAAACCTTATATGGGAGTTGGTCGAAATTTAGCATACAAACGCGAAGAGTTTTTCAAAGTGCGTGGTTTTATGGATCATATGAAAATACGTTCCGGAGATGATGATTTGTTTATCAATCAGGCAGCGGAAAAAAAGAACACAACGGTTTGTTATTTACCGGATAGTTTCACCTATTCCAAACCAAAAACGTCTTTCAAAGATTGGTTTACCCAAAAACGCCGTCATGTTTCGACAGCCAAACATTATAAACTATTTGACAGAAATCAGTTGGGCCTTTTTTATGTTTCGCAATTGTTATTTCTTTTATTGCCAATCATTTTATTAGCCTTTCAATTTCAATGGATTGCTGTGGTAAGTATCATTGGTTTCCGCTATATTTTTGCCTGGATTACGATGGGATTTGCAGCAGGAAAACTAAAAGAGAAAGACGTAATGTATTGGTTTCCAATCATTGAAATCGTTTTGATTTTTACACAATTGAATATTTTTGTTACTAATACTTTCTCAAAACCAGTACATTGGAGATAAATCCATACATAGAAAAAGCGAAGACTGGTGACCAGGTTGCCTTTACTTATTTGCTCGACCATTACTGGAATGAAGTGTATGGCTTTATGCTGAAACGCACCGAAAACGAAACCGATGCGGAAGATATTACCATTGAAACTTTCTCTAAAGCTTTTGATAAAATTGCCACTTACAATCCTGAATTTCAGTTCAACACCTGGTTGATTGCCATTGCCAAAAACGTTCATATTGATATGCTTCGCAAAAAGAAATCGACTGTCTTTGTTGAAATCACAGATGAGGAAGACCATCAGGCTTATAATATTGCTGATACTACGCCATCCATTGAAGATGCTTTAATAACAGAACAAAACTTATCCCGATTATTGCAATTCATTAAAGAATTAAAGCCGCATTATCAGGAAGTAATTCAGCTTCGCTATTTTCAGGAAATGAGTTATCAGGAAATTGCAGAACAACTCAACGAACCTTTGAGCAACGTCAAAATCAAATTGCTTCGCGCCAAAAAACTGCTGGCTGAAATTATCGAAAGCAAAAAATAACTCTTTCTTTTTTGTGAAAAACTATATTGAAAACGCTGTTTTTAAGGGAGTTTGTTGTTTGTATTTTAAAATTTTTTAAAATCTGCATACTATTTTATAATTTCCTGCGTTATATAGTAAAAACCATCTCGCTTATGTAACATAGATACTTAACTCAAAAACAAATAGCCATGTCAAACGTTAGTATTTATGAAAAAAACTGGATAGATCTAGTTTTCGAAGACAAAAACAAAGCTTATGGTGCGTATCAATTACGCCAGGAAAATCCTAAAACTACTTTATTTGCCTTTTTTGGTGGCATTCTATTTCTCTTTTCTCTTTTGAGTATTGGAGTTCTTTTGACTTCTCTTGACAAAATGCCAATCGATGTTCCTTTAATTCCAATTGATGAAGCAATCACACCAGTTGATTTAGGTAAATTGCCTGAAATAAAACCAAAGCAAACACAGCCAAGCAATCCGAGTCCGGTTGAGCCTATACCTAACCTTTCACATATGGTTGTAGCGGCAACTCCACTTTCTGTAGACGTTCCAACTAACGAGAGTTTACCAACAACTCAAAGTACCACACCCGGAACTGGAACTGACACACCAAATACAGGTAATGAAGGTCCGGCTGTAACCGTTACTGCCCCTATAATTGATAATGGTCCTGTAACTCTTACTGAATTAGACCGACTTCCTGAATATCCTGGTGGCATTAAAAAATTCTATGAATATGTTGGAAACAATTTTGAAAAGCCTGAAGTTGATGAAAAGCTGGGAGATATCCGAATCATCATGTCTTTCGTTATTGAAAAAAATGGTGAGATGAGTAATATCAGAGTATTAAGGAGTTCTGATAGAAAACTGGAAATAGAAGCTATTCGTGTGCTGAAATCACTAAATGTAAAATGGTCACCAGGCTATAAAGACGGAGATAAAATGAGAACACTTTACACGCTTCCGATAAAAATTACGCTATAAAAATTTAAGTTAGTATTTGTTGCTTTTTTGCCCTTGAACCTGACCGGTATTTTAAAACTTGTCAGGTTTATTATTTTTAATAACTCGTTTAAAACTTTTAGAAACTAAAGGTTTTTATTTTGACCAAATACGGTATTATTGCAAGTATGAAGATTACCTTAATTACTTTCTTTTTATCAACCCTATTCTACTTTTCCAGTCCAAAAACTGCTGGAGATATTGTGAATTCTAATGACGGTAATCCAAAGGATGACAGTCTGCATATAACTTCTTCTTTTCCAATAAAAATGGGAGCTATTTCTGAGGCCTACATTGCAGAAAAAAGACATTTTATCGATTCCTTTTATAACAAAAACATCAATTCTCCTTTTTATAGTGGCGCTTTCATTGTGGTCAAAAATGGTCGGGTAATTTATGAAGATTATAAAGGTTACGCCAATGCAAGAACCGGTCAAAAGATTGACAAGTACACACCTATTCACTTAGCTTCCGTGAGTAAGGTTTTGACTTCTGCTGCCATTTTGAGATTGGTGCAACAGGACAATATTATGCTGGATCAAAAGGTAACCGATTGGCTTCCAAAATTTCCTTATAAACAAACAACTATCCGAATATTGCTCAATCACAGAAGTGGTTTGCCTCATTATGCCAACTTTCCTGGTATGATGAAAAAAAGATGGAACAGAAAAAAAATACTTTCCAATCAGGATGTTTTAGATTTATTGGTACAAAATAAATTCAGATTGAGAACTCCAAATGATACACATTTTGATTATTGCAACACCAACTATATAATTTTAGCGTTAATCATCGAAAAAGTAACTGGCTTAAACTATCGTCAGGCCATGCAGGAATTGGTTTTCAAACCATTAGGAATGACAAATACTTATGTTTTTAATTATGAAACCGATAGAGAAACTGCTTCCAAATCGTATCGAGGAAGTACCATTTTTCCTTGGGATCAATTTGATGCTTTAGTTGGTGATAAAAATATTTATTCAACGCCAAGAGATTTGGTAAAATTTGATTTGGGAACGTATTCGCCAGATTTTATCAAACCTGAACTTTTACAGGAAGCTTATTTTGGGTATAGCGCCGGTCATGTAGCAAAGCCAATTAAAGATTACGGTTTGGGAATGCGGATGCGTTTTTTACCGCCAAACAATGAAAAAATGATCTATCACAATGGTTGGTGGCATGGTAACAATACTTCATTTGTGCCAGTGAAAAAAGATACCGTTACTGTTGTTTGTTTGGGGAATAAATATTCAAACCGACCTTATTCCACTCTGAGTATGGTAAGCAGTCTTTTTTATAAAAAGAAAACAGAAATTGAAACTCCGGTTCCAACTGAATTGGAACTTGGGGAATAATTATTCTTTGACCAAATAAATTCCGTCGTCTTTAATCTCGATAAGTTTGTCTTTGTAAAGTGAACCGATGGCTTTCTTGAATGTCTTTTTACTCATCTTTAAAACCGTTTTGATGTCTTCCGGATGGCTGTTGTCATTCAATCGCAGAAAACCTCTGCTGGCTCTTAGTTCATCAAGGATTTTTTCAGCATTAGGTTCAATGTTTTGATAGCCTAATTTTTGAAGCGAAACATCAATTTTATTATCAGGACGAATGGCTTTTATATAACCTGTCATTCTATCTCCGGTTCTGATATCGTCATAAACCTGGTCTTTGTATAATAATCCTTTGTGGATATCGTTGATGATGACATTAATCCCAACTTCAGTAATATGCGAAATGATTAAATCTACTTCGTCTCCAACAGCAACGGTCAAATTTTCATTGTTCAAAAACTGATTGGTTTTGCTTGAAGCTACAATTCGGTTGGTTTTTTCATCAATGTATGCAAAGACTAAATAGCGTTTTCCCTTTTCCATTGGTCTTGCCTGTTCTTTGAATGGAACCAAAATATCTTTCTCCAAACCCCAATCTAAAAAAGCACCAATATTATTGACATAATTCACACGCAGCAATCCGAATTCATCCATCAGGATATACGGCTCCAATGTTGTCGCCACTGGTCTTTCTTCATGGTCGAGATAAACAAATACAATTAACTCATCACCAATATTATATTCTTTCGGAACATACTTTAAAGGCAATAAAACATCATCCTTTCCATCGGTTAAAAAAAGTCCGACTTTGGTTTCACGTGCTATTTTGAGTGTATTGTAATGTCCGATTTCCATCTTGAATGCTTGTAATTTTGCAGTGCAAAGATACATAAATTAGAAACTTGAAATTGCATTTTAAAATATGTAGTTTTGCCCATGTAACAAAACCCATGCTTTTTGTACTAACGAGACTATGAGTGACAACTTAGAACAATTATTTGTAAAACAATTAAAGGACAATCAGAACATTATCCACAAGATATGTCGATTGTATACCAATGATGAAGATGCACACAAGGATTTGTTTCAGGAAATCACCATTCAGCTATGGAAAGCGTTCCCAAAATTTAGAGGTGAATCTAAATTCTCAACTTGGGCTTACCGTGTGGCACTAAACACTGCCATAACGCTTTACAGAAAAAGTACACGAGCAGTTGCGACTACACCTTATGAATCGCAAAAACACTTTTTATCGCAAGAAGAATACAATTTTGAAGAAGAAGAACAGATTAAGTTGATGTATCAGGCTGTGCAACAGTTGAATGATATTGAAAAAGCACTGGTATTTCTTTATTTAGAAGATAAAGATTATACTGAAATATCAGAAACACTTGGTATTAGCGAAGTAAATGCCCGTGTAAAAATGAACAGGATTAAAGGTAAATTAAAAAAAATATTAAATCCCTAAGGATTATGGAAGAGTTGGATTTATTAAAAAAAGCTTGGCAAAAAGACAGCCATTCTTACGAGCAAATTTCGGAAAGCGAAATTTATACAATGCTGCATAAAAAATCATCCTCTATTGTAAAATGGATTTTGATTATCAGCGTTATTGAAGTCTTGTTTTGGACAGCAATAAGTGTTGGATATAACACAGATGAGTACATGAAAAAACTCCATGCCGAAAATATGATAGTATATTTCAAAGCGTTGAATTTTGTCAACTATGCTGTGATATTGTTGTTTATCTTCAATTTTTATAAAAATTATATAAAAATTTCAACCACAGCCTCGACCAAACAATTGATGCAGGACATCTTAAGAACCCGAAAAACAGTGAAATATTATGTTTGGTACAACTTGGGAATGATAGTCGTAAGCCTAATTGCCGGTTTTGTCATTGCGTTTGCTTACAACCCAAAAATGGAAATGCTGAAAAACAAAATTGCCAACGAATCTAATTACTATACTTTGTGCGTAACGATTGGTATTATGCTATTAACCATTGTAGTTTTTGTTGGTCTGTTCTGGTTATTTTACCGATTATTATATGGTATCTTGCTCCGAAAACTGAATACCAACTATAAAGAATTAAAGAAAATAGATTTGTAAAAATAAGATCCCGGCAATAAGTCGGGATTTTTTTATTAAGTTTGATAAGCTATAATCTTAAAAATCAACAAATAGAACACCTAAATAATGAAAAAGAATATCATCATTACCGCATTCCTTTTTTTTTGCACATGTTTATTTGCACAACAATTTCCCAACAGTGTTAAAGATGGAAAATATTATAAAATAAACGGCGCAAACCTTTGGGTTGTAACTGTTGGAACAGGTAGACCTTTAATAATGATCTCTGGTGGTCCCGGTGGCGCACATGTAGGTTTACGGGCTTTTGATTCGTTGAGTGTAAATAGAAATATACAGCTAATATATTTTGATGGCTTCGGTCGTGGAAAATCTGATAAAGCAAAAAACCCAAAAGAATATACTTTAGATAGAGATATTGAAGACATCGAAGGACTCAGAAAGGCATTAAACCTAAATACAATAAGCATACTCGGTCATTCCTACGGCAGTCTGGTTGGACAAGGCTATGCAGTAAAATATGGTGAGAACCTGAATCATCTCATCATAGCAAATGGGTTTCACAGTTTTGTAATGTGGCAGGAAAATGATGATAATAGTAACCATGAAATTAAAGAAAATTATCCTGAAGTATGGGACGAATTAATGAAATACAGAGAACAGGGAGGAATTAGCAGTGACAGTAGACATCAGGAAATTTATGGTCAGGTTCCTTATGGTTTTTTATATGCATACAATCCTAATAACTTTTTAAATCCAAGAAATAGAGATTATCCAAATTTATTTAATTCGGAATTATATTATCAAATGGTGGGAAAGGATGGCGATTTTATTGTTGGTAATGATATCGGTAATTTTGATTATCGAAAACAGTTAAAAGCGCTAAAAATGCCAATTCTTATTTATGGCGGACGTTATGACCGGGTTGCCGTACCCAGTATGATGGTGAAATACAAAGAATATTGTCCACAGGCAAAATTTATTATGTTTGAGCAAAGCGGTCATAATCCGCAGATAGAAGAACCTAAGAAATTATTTCCCATAATCGACGATTTTTTAAAGAGTTAAACTGTAAAAGAGGTTTCGGTTAGTAAAGAAAAAGATTTATAAAAAAGAATCCCGTCTGGTTCCAAAAAACAAGACGGGATTTTTTATTGCTTTTTCTAAGTCAGTTAATTTCTAACACAACGAACAGAAAGCGCTGTTTTCTTTAGAATAGAACCTCTGGTCACCGAATTGTTCAGATTCACATTTAAACTATAAGCTGTAGTCGGATTTGATGCAGTAGCGCTCCACCAAAAAGCAACATCGCCCATACTATTGAAAGGTTGATCTTCTGGGTCATAGTTGTGTGTTAAATAACCATATCCTCCCGGAAGTGCACTAAACCCAGCTTGATTTGTTGCCAAAACAGCTGAAGTTGACCATGTTTCTCCCAAGTCTCTCATTTTGATTCCGGCTTTAGTTGTGCCTCCTAAGAAATTAGTTAATGATGTCCATTCGGCATCGCTTGGTATATGCCATCCCGTTGGCGCTAATCCTCTTGGATCATTAATAGCATACCAATTGTATAGCTTACCATAAGTAGTTCCGTTTTCAGTAACATTTTCATAATAACACCATGCTCCGGTTGTTAAAGCATCCCATTCTGCCATATCAGTAACTTCAGGAATAACATCTCCATTTCTATATTTGCTAACGTTTAGATTTCCTTTCATCCATTGTTTTCCATTGATAACAATACTTTCATAATTATTTCCATCAGCATCGACAACTGCACTTCCATTAATATATAGTCTGTTTAAAGTAGAAAAATTAAGTTGAGCTCCATAAACCGTTCCTTCAGACGTTGTTCCGTAAGCTCTAACATAATAATTTCTAAGTGGTGCAAGCGACGTTAAGTTACATGAAAAACCTCCTGTCAACGGATTAATTCCTTCCCCAACAGCAAAAGAACCTTCAATAGTAGGATTTGGTGAAAAACCATAACATATACCATATTCAGTGGTTGCAGCAACAAATGATGGACTAATAGCTCCAAAAACATTAGCCGATTCGTGACCAATGCTCGCAACCGATTTTGTTTGTACACTAAAAACAGGATCAATAATTACTTCACCACCAGTTTCACTATCGGCAGCACAGCCAACTAATAGGACTGAAACCAAACAAAAAATTAGGATTTTTTTCATGTTATTTAAATTTAATCGAAAGCAAATATAATGAAAACATACTGTAACCAAATAGGTGCAACTGCAAAAATTTAAAATCGGTAAAAAGCGTAAAAATTCCGCTTTTAAGGCGGGATTCACTTCGTTAGCTCGTTATGTCTGTCTCTTTTTTTTCTACATGCCATTCTCTAAGTTTGTTTAAACGTTCCTGCTCTTCAATTTCTTCGGCTGGAATTACCTTTAAAAACGAAGGATGCTGCTCGATGGCATATTCTATTTTTTCTACGATTTGCTCAATGGTTTCATTTTCATAATCAATAACCAAAGGTTCTTTGATAATGAATGATTGCAGGATGTTTTTCTTTTTCATACGCAAACCCTTTTTGTCAAATGAACGACGGAAACCGTCAATTACGATTGGCACCACTACAGGTTTATATTGTTTGATAATGTGTGCTGTTCCTTTTCGAACCGGTTTAAAGGATTTGGTTGTGCCTTGCGGAAACGTAATTACCCAACCGTCTTCGAGTGCAATTCTGATGTTCTCCGTATCGTTTGGATTTACTTCGCGTTTTTCGGTTACGTCTTTTCCTCCTGCACGCCATGTTCTTTCTACCGAAATCGAACCAACATAAGATAAAATACGAGGCAATAAACCAGATTTCATCGTTTCACTGGCAGCAACGTAATAGATATTCATCTTGGGCTGCCACAAATAGCCAACGTTTTTAATACTGTCCTGTCTTCCTGAAAGACTAGCATTAAAAACGTGAAACATCGCTACAACATCGGCAAAATAAGTCTGGTGATTGGAAATAAACAGTACATTTTTATCGGGTAAAGCAGCAATGATTTCGGAACCGTCAATTTGCAATTCGTTGAAACCTCTGTATCTTCTGTGCGTGATGACACCGAAAATTCGGATTAACCATTTTTTGATAAAGAGTATATGACCAAAAGGATTTCTTTTAAATAAACCCATAATTCAATTTTTATTAAGGAGGCAAATCTACAAAAAGTAAAACTTTATAAAACCAATTTTAATGTTTCTTTTAATTCACTCAACATCATGGCTGTTGCACCCCAAACAAAGTGCTGCTCAACCTGAAATCCGGGTACTTCAATGCTTCCTGCATAGGATGTTTTCATAGTGCTTGTAACAACAATTTTATCATCTAAAAAATCTTTTAGCGGTAATTCTACAATTCCGGCTACTTCATCTTCCTGTAATTCAAAGGATAACTCTTCATGGCTGTAACCAAAAAAAGGATAAACCATAAAATTACTCGGCGGAATATAGACTTCGGTAAAAGCCCGTACGACATTTATATCTGTTGGATGCACACCAATCTCTTCATGAGTTTCGCGTAAGGCTGTCTGTTTTAAATCAAAATCTTCCACTTCAACTTTCCCACCAGGAAATGCAATTTGTGAAGAATGGACACCATTATAGGAAGTCCGAAGAATTAATGCCAAATGCGTTTGCTCTTCTTTGGGATAAAAAAGCATCATAACTGCTGCTTTTTTTGGTGTTATTCTGGTAAAATCGGTGTTTCGCAGCAATTCTTCACGGTTTGGAGGAACCATTTTTACATGCGCATGCGTTGCCGGAAGCTCGACATTTAGTACTTTTGGTGCATATTTTAAGAACTCGTCGAAACGCATCTTGATAAGTTTAGGAATATAAAGTTACCTTAAAAAAACAAAGCACTCAAACTTTTACGACACTAAAATGTATAGCAAAGAAGAAACATTACTCATAAAAAAGGAATTTTGGACCGCATTTGCTGCTGCTTATCCCAGAAAATGGCTACTCTATGACACCAAAATAAAGGATGTCACATTCAAGTTTTACATCGATAATAAAAAGGCGCAAGTGCTTCTGGATATTGAACCCAAAGACGAAGAAAAGCGTAAAATATACTTTGAAAAGATTGAATCATTAAAGACAATTTTACTTGAAGATTATCTTCCTGAAGCTATTTTGGAGCGTAATTTTTATCTAGAAAGCGGCAAAATTATCAGCCGGATTTGGGTAGAAAAATTAGGCGTGAGTTTGAATAATAAAAATAATTGGGAAGCCATTTTTGACTTTTTCAACGAGACAATGACACAGTTTGAGTATTTTTATTTTGAACACGAAGATTATATTAAAGATTTAGAAATCAATACTTAACGCAAGATCACATCTTTAATAACTTCTTTACCAAGTTCTTCGTTTATCATTTTGACAATCTTCTGTTTGCCATAACTCAATTCCTCGCGCAACACCGCAGAAGTCAACGAAACATAAAGTGTTGTTCCTTTTAAGACTACCTCTTTAGTATAACTGTTAACACCATTTCCCATTAGTGATTTCCAGGCGTCTTCCACGTCAATTTTATCCATGCCGACTTGGAGTCTATTTTGTTCAATAAACTGTTTTAAAACATCTCCAATAGAACCTTCGTTGCTTGTGCGTTTTGCCATTATTTAAATGAGAATGGTTTGAATTTTTTATAGGTGTATTCTATTTTTTCTTTGTTTTTCAAAACTAAAGTTGAGTCATCAATGGTTATAATTTCTTCTTTCCATTTGCCAAACTTTGTGTTGTATTCGATGAAAACAGCGTTATTCTTTTCTATTACTTTGATATTTTCCCTGATGCCATTGGTTTGGAATTTTCCATCAAACTGAGGCATGACTTTTTGGCGAAAGCCATGCTTATCTTTTAACTCAAAATAATCGATAGTTTCATTGACTTTATAATCCTTCGTTTTACCTGTTGAGAATTTAACCTGCTTGATTTCCCAATAGCCATTGAGTTTTGTGACGTCTTCTTTTTTTACATTGGAATGACACGAAATTAGCAGCAAAACAAAAAGCAATAGACCTATTTTTTTCATTGGTTAAAATCGAATTGATGAATGACAAATTTAATTTTAAAATTTACAAAGTCATAGGAAATAGATATTAAATATTAGAGATTTGATAAAATCTCAATTGACCACAATTGAACATTAAACTATTTTATATCTTTAAAGTCCAAAGACAAATTTATTCAAAATGAGAAAAATATTTCTACTTCCATTTCTTTTACTTTTCCTTTCAAGCTGTAGTTCCGATTCGTCTTCAAATCCGGTTATTGAGGAGCAAATGTATTTTCCACCTAATGATGGAACTACAACCTGGACAACAAAATCGATAGCAGATTTAAATTGGAATCAAAGTGCCGTACAGCCTTTATTAGATTATTTGGAATTGAAACACACAAAATCTTTTATCATTTTGGTTAACGGAAGAATTGTGATGGAAAATTATTTCAATGGACATACTGCTACAAGTCCTTGGTATTGGGCAAGTGCCGGAAAAACATTAACTTCAATAGTAACGGGAATTGCAGAACAAGAAGGTTTGTTGGACATAAATGATAAAGTTTCAGACTATTTAGGAACAGGATGGACTAGCGCTCCTTTAGCCAAAGAAAACCTGATTACCTGCAAGAATTTATTATCGATGAACTCAGGTTTGAATGATGCTCTGGGAGATGATGTATCGCCTGCGAATCTTCAATATGTTGCTGATGCAGGAAATCGTTGGGCTTATCATAATGTATATGTAAAGTTACAAGATGTTGTTGCGAATGCTTCAGGGCAAACCTGGACAAATTATTTCAATACCAAACTAAGAGATAAACTTGGAATGACTGGTGGTGCATGGGTTAACAGTGGCGATGGATTAAGCGTATATTGGAGTACTACAAGAAACATGGCACGTTTTGGGTTGATGATTTTAAATAAAGGAAAGTGGAATGGAGCACAAATTGTCAACGAAAACTATTTTAATCAGGCGACAACTACTTCACAGAATATCAATCTTGCATATGGTTATTTATGGTGGCTGAATGGAAAAGCGAGTTATCATATGCCACAAGTACAACTGGAATTTCCAGGAAGCATTATTCCAACAGCACCAAACGATATGTTTATGGCATTGGGTAAAAATGACCAGAAAATCTATGTTATTCCGAGTAAAAAAATGGTAGTCATCAGAATGGGCGATGCTGCTGATGCAGAGAACCTGGCGTTATCAGATTTTGATGAATTGCTTTGGACAAAAATTAGTGCATTGTATCAGTAAAAATTACTTTCTGTATCTGATTATGGCGTAAACAAATAATACAAAAGCAAATAGTCGCAACCCAAGGAAAATGCTTGGTAATGGTTTTTCTATAAAATAGCTAAGCACTGCTATTCCGATACTGATTGCTATTAATTTTAATGAGGATGATTCCTTAAAAAAAGATAAAACTTTATTCATAATTTTTTATTTAAAAAACGAATCTACAAATTCAAATTTATTAAAAACCTGCAAATCTTCAATGCCTTCTCCTACTCCAATATATTTTACCGGAATTTGAAACTGGTCTGAAATCCCAATAACAACGCCGCCTTTAGCTGTTCCATCCAATTTAGTAACTGCAAGACATGAAACTTCTGTCGCTGCTGTAAATTGAGTCGCTTGTTCAAAAGCGTTTTGTCCGGTTGAGCCATCCAAAACTAATAAGACATCATGTGGTGCATCTTCGACCACTTTTTGCATTACACGTTTTACTTTTGTCAACTCGTTCATCAAATTCACTTTATTGTGTAAGCGACCGGCAGTATCTATAATAACCACATCAGCATTTTGGGTAACCGCGCTTTGTAACGTATCAAAAGCAACCGAAGCAGGATCACTTCCCATTTGTTGTTTTACGATTGGCACACCTACTCTATCAGCCCAAATCTGTAATTGGTCAATCGCCGCAGCACGAAACGTATCGGCAGCGCCAAGTACCACTTTATAACCTGCTTTTTTGAATTGGTGCGCCAACTTTCCAATGGTAGTCGTTTTTCCAACTCCATTAACGCCAACAACCATAATCACGTATGGTTTTTTATTGGCAGGAACTGTAAACTCCGTTTCTTCACCCGATTTGGTTTCCGATAAAAGTCCGGCAATTTCTTCGCGTAGAATTAAATTCAATTCGTCTGTTCCCATGTACTTATCATTGGAAACACGTTCTTCAATTCGCTTTATGATTTTTAGTGTTGTATTCACACCAACATCCGAAGTAACTAATACTTCTTCAAGATTGTCGAGAACTTCATCATCAACTTTTGATTTTCCGGCAACGGCTTTGGTTAGTTTGGAAAAAAAAGTGGTTTTAGTTTGTTCCAGACCTTTGTCTAGGGTTTCTTTCTTTTCGGAGGAAAATATTCTTTTAAAAAAACTCATTATATCAGGAAAAAATTTTGCGTAAATATAAAAATAAAAAAGCTACTTCCGAGTGAAAGTAGCTTTGATATAAAATTTTATTGGAATTATTTCTTTGCTAAGAAACTATCCACTTCTTCTGGTGTCATGATGCTTTCAACAAAAGTATAAGCTCCTGTTTTTGGAGATTTTACCATTTTGATAGCTTTTGATAATCTTTTAGAAGCTGTCTGTAATGTTGCAACGGTTTTCTTTGCCATGATTGTATATCTTTAATCCTTAACGGAATTATTTAATTTCTTTATGAACAGTCATTCTCTTCAAGATTGGATTAAATTTTTTAATCTCTAATCTATCCGGAGTATTTTTTTTGTTTTTGTTTGTAATGTAACGAGAAGTTCCAGGAAGACCTGTTCCTTTGTGCTCAGTACACTCTAAAATAACTTGTATTCTATTACCTTTCTTTGCCATCTTACTTTATTTTTATTGGATAGAGATTATTTAATAAATCCTTCAACTTTTGCTTTTTTCAAAACAGCAGCCAATCCATTTTTATTGATTGTTTTAATTGTAGACGCAGCTACTCTTAGAGTAATCCATCTGTCTTCTTCAGCAAGATAGAAACGTTTTTTAACTAAGTTAACAGAAAATTTTCTCTTAGTTTTGTTCATAGCGTGAGAAACGTTATTTCCTACCATCGCTCTTTTACCTGTAAGGTCACAAACTCTTGACATTATGCTTATCTTTTATCGTTATTCAAAATCAGGGTGCAAACTTAAGAAAAATAAATCATTGTAGCAAAATTATTATTGCAGATTTTTTGCTTTTTTTTTATTTGCTTTTTTTCAGTAGAAAAGAATCCTTTTTTTGAACAAATTTATTAACAACCGACTTTAGTTAAAAGCATTTTTTAAAATTGCCGCCTGCATTATTTCCAATGCTTTATTTGCCGTTCTATCTATCACCTTTTCACGTGGTTGCCCAAAATTGAATTCTTCCACAAAAACAGTCGCAGGCGTTGCTATTGCAATAAAAACAGTTCCGACTTCAGCATCAGCATCACCTTTTGTTGGCCCGGCGTTTCCTGTAGTGGCAATTGCATAATCTGTTTTCATTAGCTTTTTGATTCCCTCTGCCATTTCTGAAGCTACTGCTGCGCTTACGACTGTAAACTTTTCAATGGTCTTAGCATTGACACCCAGTACTGAAATTTTGGTATCCGTTGCATAACTTACCACGCTTCCGCGAAAATAATGCGAAGCTCCTGAAACTGCTGTCAGCATTTGGGCAATTTTCCCGCCTGTACAACTTTCGGCTGTGGCTATTGTTTTGCCTTGTTGACGAAGCAATCTTCCAATAATAACTTCTATGGTTTCGTCTTCATCAAAACCGACGATGATGTCTCCGATGATTTTGGCTAATGATTGTACATTTTCCTGAATAGCTTTTTCTAAAACTTCTTTATTTTCTCCGCGAGCGGTTAAACGCAAACGCACTCTTCCCGGATTTGGTAAATAGGCCAGCTTTATAAATTCTGGTAAATTGTTTTCCCAATCTTCAATTCGTTCTGCCACTAAGCTTTCGCCCTGACCGTAAGTCAGTATGGTTTTGTGAATAATATATGGTCGTTTGTATTCTTTAACAATCTTTGGAATAATCTCGTTTTCGACTATATATTTCATTTCATACGGAACGCCGGGCAATGAAATATAAACGGTATTTTCCTTTTTCATCCACATTCCCGGCGCTGTTCCCATTTTGTTGAAAAGCACTTCACATTTAGACGGAACCAAAGCTTGATCTTTATTTAATTGTGTGATTGGACGTTTGTAAAATCCTTCAATCATCTCGGTAACGTGAGCCAAAACAGCCTGATTTACAACTAAAGTATCATCAAAATATTCACAAAAAGTATGTTTGGTAATATCATCTTTTGTTGGTCCGAGACCGCCAGTTATGATAACCAAATCGACTTTGTTTTGTAGTGACGAAAATGTGTTTAGAATGTGTTGCTTATCGTCGGAAATGGAAAGCATTTCGGTAGTTTGCACACCAATTTTATCTAACGCTTTGGCAATATAACCCGAATTGGTATCAACAATTTGCCCGATTAGAATTTCGTCACCGATTGTAACTATGGTTGCCTTCATCTATTAAGTTTCAAAGTTGCAGAGTAGCAAAGTTGCAGAGTTTAAAAAAAATCAAAAGGTTAGCTTTTTAGCCCCGATTGCAGTGGAAATCCTTTTTTGAATAGCCACGGGTTTAAACCCGTGGTAATTTAAAAAAGATTGAAACGAAAAGCGGGAATTACCATAACCGATAACTCCCGAACCAATCGCTTCAATTTTTACAATTCGAAATCTTTCTTGATTTCTTTTACCGCTTTTTCCACTTGACTTTGAATACTTGCGAAAGTATCATTGATTTCTTTGCGCTTTCCTTCTCTTTTTCCCCAAGCTTCAACTTCAAGAATTTCCTGGTGAGCAACCGTCATTCCTATTAAATCTAGTGACGGTTTTATTTTGTGAGCATAGCTATACGCCAGTTTATGGTCTTTTGTTTTGATACCTAAATCAATTTGCTTCAAGTCTTCAGGGACTTCTGTAACAAATAGTGTAATAATTTGCATTACGAATTCAGGGTCATTGTCTGAAAGAGCGTAAACTTTTGAAAGGTTGTAGTTTATTGCCATTATTTAATATGTAATCTTAGTACTTTTTTGTTTTCTATAAATCCTTCGAGGATATCGTTTGGTGTCACTTTAGCAACGCCTTCGGGTGTGCCAGTGAAAATGATGTCGCCTTTTTTGAGTGTAAAATATTGTGAAATGTGTGAAATTATTTCGTCAATTTTCCAAAGCATATGACTAGTATTACCTTTTTGAACGGTTTTTCCGTTGTTTTGCAACTCAAAAGTAATATTTTCTGTTGAATTAAATTGATTTATCGGATGAAAGTCACCAATCATCGCTGAACCGTCAAAAGCTTTTGCTTTTTCCCATGGCAAACCCTTCTCTTTCAACTTGTTCTGAAGATCTCTTGCCGTAAAATCGATTCCCAAACCTATTTCTTCATAATATTTATGGGCAAATTTAGTGTCGATATATTTACCCACTTTTGATATTTTTACCAAAATTTCCACTTCGTGATGCACATCATTACTGAATTCGGGAATGGTGAAAGGTGTTTTCTTTGGAAGAATTGCGGTATCAGGTTTCATGAAAATCACGGGTTCATCCGGACGCTCGTTATTGAGCTCGGCAATGTGATTGACATAATTTCTTCCGATACAGATTATTTTCATGATAAGAGAATAGAAGCAAGAAACAAGAAGCAAGACATTCTTCTTAAATTGTCTTTACTCTTTCTTCTTTGCTCTTTGTTCTAATTAAATTTATTATTCAATTTTCTTAATTTGATTCCGGTTAAAACTTTCTTCGTATACAATGGGAATTCCGCGTTTTGTATCCAACCAAAATAACCCGGTTCTTTATCCAAAACCTCATCAACCAATGCGCCTTTGTGTTTTCCGAAAGTAAAAATCTCCTGCCCTTCATTATTCAACGCTATGAAACCTGCAAAATCAACCGATTTTTTTCGGGTCGTAAATTCAGAAAGCGTTTTCATATCGTTGTCTAAATCTTCATATCTGTCCAATTGTGCTTTCAAAATTTCATAGGTTGCCATCGTGTCGGCTTCAGCACTATGTGCGTTTTCCAAACTTTGATTGCAATAAAATTTATAAGCAGCACTTAATGTTCGTTCCTCTTTTTTGTGGAAAATAGTCTGCACATCAACTGAAACCCTGTTTTTCATATCAAAGTCGACTTCAGCACGTAATAATTCTTCGGCCAAAAGCGGAATATCAAATCGGTCTGAATTAAATCCGGCCAAATCTGAATCTTTAATCATTGCATGTATTTGGGAAGCCAGTTCTTTGAATGTTGGTTCGTTGGCTACTTTCTCGTTGGTAATTCCGTGAACGGCGGTCGCAAATGGTGGAATTGGAATTGTTGGATTCACCAGCCATGTTTTGCTTTCTTTGTTTCCGTTGGGAAATACTTTAAAAATGGATATTTCCACTATTCTGTCTTTGGCCACTTCAATACCTGTGGTTTCCAAATCAAAAAAACAAATAGGACGCGTGAGTTTTAATTCCATTTTAAAAAGTTAGTTGACAAATATAAAATATTGCGGTTACCGTTGGTCGATTATTTTATTTTTTTACATAAAAAAATCCTGATTTTTTAAAGCAGGATTGAATTGCAATACTATACTTATAAAACTACTTTGTGTCACCAAATCGGTTGATGATAAAATCCATTTTCTTGTTTAAATCGTCAAACAAATGATTGGGTGCTTTGATGGTGATTTCGAAGTTGTTACCAAAAGTTTCCATATTTGGATTTGCCTGCAGGTTTGCATTTTGGATATCTTCCAATAAAAAATCGGTAGAAACTTCAAGTGCGATTGCCAATTTTCGGATAAACTCGTGCTTGATGCTTTTCCCTTGTTCCCAGTTTCCGATGGTGACTTGACTAACACCTACAAGGTGAGCCAATTCTTCCTGAGACAATCTTTTTTTCTCTCTGAAGAGGCGAATTTTGGTTCCGGTTGTCATTAGTAAATAAAAGTTGGTTAGAGGCATTCGTGTCAACAGAAACACTTATACTAATAACGTGATTTTTAATACTTTATTGTGTGATAAATAGTGTTATTTTTTTATTCAACAGTTTTCTTTTGAAGTTTAAAAGAATCATTATGGATTTTAAAAGTTCTCCTTTAGGATATCTTATAAATGGGTTGCAACTTTACTTCATAATCTTAAAAACAAAATATACTTCTATGGACAGCTAGCTTTACTTAATCTCAAAACTTTTATATCATGAAACCAATCTCAAAAAGTAAAGCTGAAACAAAATGCAAATCTGCATTACTGATAATGTTGTTATGCCCGATGTTAGCCTTTTCTCAATCTGACCTGTCGTATGTAGTTAAAGGAGGCGAAATACTGTTCAGTGGATTAATCGCCATTTTCACACCCTCTAAAGCTAAAAATGCAAACCTGACGGTTATTGAAAATGTTTGTGTTAAAAACAAACTAAACAACAAAATTACTTTCATTATTACCCGTAAAACCGAAGAAGGTGACGAAATCAAAAAAGAACTGGTTATCCAAAAAGGAGGCAAAGAGTATTTTTATGAATTGCCTAAAGGTGTTTATACATACGAAGTAGTTATGGCAGACACCATCGTTTTTAAAAAGGGTGAATACAGGTTCTCGGATAAGTCTACATTTATTGTTGATGGAGATATAGTAAAAAACCCTGACGAGTAGTCAGGGTTTTTATTTATTTTAATATTCTCTATTCGCATCAAATGCTTCCAGATATTCGGCTACTCGTTTTACAAAGCTTCCGCCTAATGCGCCATCTACAACTCTATGATCGTAAGAGTGTGATAAGAACATTTTCTGACGGATTCCGATAAAATCACCTTCCGGAGTTTCGATAACTGCAGGTACTTTTCTAATCGCACCAAGCGCTAAGATTCCAACTTGTGGCTGGTTGATAATTGGTGTTCCGAATACAGAACCAAAAGTTCCGACATTCGTTACCGTATACGTTCCGCCTTGTGTGTCGTCCGGTTTTAGTTTTCCAGCTTTGGCGCGGTTTCCTAAATCGTTTACCGCTTTTGCCATTCCGACTAAATTTAACTGGTCAGCATTTTTGATTACGGGAACAATCAGGTTTCCATTTGGCAATGCAGCAGCCATTCCAAGGTTAATATTTTTACGTTTGATGATAAACTCACCATCAACCGAAATGTTCATTCCAGGGAAATCTTTTAATGCTTTCGCAACAGCTTCCATAAAGATTGGTGTAAACGTTAGTTTTTCACCTTCACGTTTTTCGAAAGCATTTTTAACGCGGTCTCTCCATTTTACGATATTCGTAACATCAACTTCGATAAAAGATTGTACGTGCGCTGATGTTTGTACCGAAGCGACCATATAACCTGAAATCAGTTTACGCATACGATCCATTTCCACAATCTCGTCGCCACCATTTACAGAAACAGGAACAGCCTGAACTGATGGAGTTGCCGGCGCAGAAACTGGTTGAGCAGCAACTGCTGGCTGGCTTCCTCTGTTTTTAATATAATTTAGGATATCTTCTTTAGTTACTCTGCCATCTTTTCCGGAACCTGCAATTGATTCTAATTCTGCTACAGAAATTCCTTCAGCAGTGGCGATATTTTTAACTAAAGGAGAATAGAATTTATCTGATGATTTAAAATCGGCTGGTGCAACTGCTTCTTTAGCGGCTTCAACTGTTTTAGCAATTTCAACTACAGCAGCTGGCGCTTCTTCTACTTTTACTTCTGGTGCCGGAGCAGCGCTTCCGCCTTCCGTTTCAATAATAGCAATCGTTTGTCCAACTTTTACAACGTCATTTACCTGAAATAAAATTTCGGTTAAAGTTCCTGAAACTTCGCTTGGTACTTCGCTGTCAACTTTATCGGTAGCGATTTCCAAAACAGCTTCATCGGCATCGATTTTCTCACCTACGTTTTTTAACCAATTTGTAATGGTTGCTTCCGCAACGCTTTCACCCATTTTTGGTAATTTCAATTCAAACTTTGCCATATGTGTAAACTAAAGTTGTGTTTTTCAATTTCGTCTGCAAAATTAATAAAAGAAAAAGCGATTACCGTGTTTTTCTACAAATTAATTACTTCACCTCTATCGTTACTACTGTTGCTTCCAATGATAAAATTGCTTTGCATTGGTAACAGTTTAAGCGTAAACGACTTGTTTTTATTTGTTTCGAAAAAAGATATGGCGTCGGCAAAACTCAGATAATTTGTGTCCAAAATTACTTCCGCATTTTTCTTCTCCGAAATCGATTGCGAAAATACTATTTTTCCGTTTTCTAAAATCGTTCTTTCTACGTTTTTTTGAAGTTTGTTTTCTAATTTTTCTCTTATGTTTTCATTATCAGAAACTAACAGATAATTTTCCGGACTTGTTTTTGACTTGACTTTTCCCTGAAACATTTTAACAAATGAAAAGAATACGATTCCAATCTTCATGAATAGGGAAAAGAAAACCGACACTTTGAAATGTTTTTTATAAAAGAAATTCATCGCTTCCTGAAAACGATTCATATAAGTTCCGTCTTTTACAGTGCTTTCTCCTTTGTAATGAATTACAGTTGTTTCGTGGAAATAAAAATTCGATTTTCCTCTCTTCAATGCCGTATAACTCAAGTCAATGTCATCCGAATACATAAAGCAATCTTCATCAAAACCTCCAATTTCGTTATACAATTCGCGTTTCATGACCATAAAAGCACCAACCAGAATCTCGACTTTTCCGGTTTGGTTTTTATCTAAATGCTGGGCGTAATATTTATTAAACAACGATGATTTTGGAAAGAACTTATACAAACCAAAAATCTTAGTAAAAGCAACCCAAGGTGTTGGGATTCCACGTTTGCTTTCAGGTAGAAAGTTGCCGGTTCCGTCTATCAATTTACAACCTACAATTCCTAAATCAGTTTTGCTTTTGGCGAAAGCCAGCACTTTTTCAAACGTATCTTCAGCAACAACCGTATCCGGATTTAAAATACAAATGTATTCGCCTTTGGCTTCCTTAACCGCAATATTATTTCCTTTTGGAAAGCCTGAGTTTTCTTTGTTTTCAATCAGTCTGATGCTTGGAAAACGCTGTTTCATCATCGCGCAACTGTCATCAGAAGAATTATTATCGATGACAATGATTTCGGCATCCAGATTCTGAATGGCTTTTTCCGCACTCAAAACACACAACTCCAAAAAGTAGCGCACATTGTAATTAAGGATGATAACCGATAGTTGCATTTGACAAATATAATCTACTTTTGCAAAAAATTGTTACCCGTGAATTACCTTTCAGTAGAAAACATATCGAAATCCTTTGGCGAAAGAACTTTGTTTAAAGACATTTCTTTTGGCATCAACAAAGACCAAAAAATCGCTTTCATTGCCAAAAATGGTTCGGGAAAAACCTGTATCATGAAGATTATCAATGGCGAAGACGAGCCAGACACTGGCCAGGTTGTCGTTAGAAAAGGCATCAAAATGGCGTTTCTCTCCCAAACCAATCAGCTTCAGGAAGAACTTACGATTGAGGAAAGTATTTTTGCATCGGATAACGAAATTCTACACGTAATTGAACGCTATGAAAAAACGCTCGAAAATCCGGAAGACGAGGAAAAATACCAATTGGCTTTTGACGAAATGGATCGTTTTAATGCCTGGGATTTTGAAACACAGTTCAAGCAAATTTTATCCAAATTAAAACTGGACGATTTAAAACTGAAAGTGAAAAATCTTTCCGGTGGACAAAAAAAACGTTTGTCATTGGCAATAATTCTAATCAATCGTCCTGATTTGTTGATTTTGGATGAGCCAACGAATCACCTGGATTTAGAGATGATTGAGTGGCTGGAAAGTTATTTTGCTAAAGAAAATATTACGCTGTTTATGGTAACACACGACCGTTTCTTTTTGGAGCGCGTTTGTAACGAAATCATCGAATTAGACAACGGAAAATTATACCAGTACAAAGGCAATTACTCATATTATCTGCAAAAGAAAGAAGAGCGCATTGCGATGGAAAACTCAACGATTGACAAGGCTCAAAACCTTTTCGTAAAAGAATTGGCATGGATGCGTCGTCAGCCAAAAGCGAGAACGACCAAATCAAAATCGCGTCAGGATGATTTTTACCAAATAAAAGCCGTTGCCGAAAGTCGAAGAAAGGAAAACGTAGTCGAGCTTGAAATCAATATGGAACGTATGGGCAGCAAGATTATTGAGCTTCATAAATTGTATAAAAAATTCAAAGACCGTGTCATTCTGGACAATTTCACTTATGACTTTCAACGGGGCGAACGCATCGGAATCATTGGCAAAAACGGAACCGGAAAATCGACTTTCTTAAATATTCTAACCAAGACTATGATTCCCGATGCAGGGAAAGTTGTGATTGGCGATACGATAAAAGTTGGTTATTATACCCAAAGTGGCATCAATCCAAAACCGGGACAAAAAGTAATTGATATCATCAAAGAATATGGCGAATACATTCCGCTGACAAAAGGAAAAATCATTTCGGCTTCGCAGTTATTAGAGCGTTTCTTGTTCGATGCCAAAAAACAATATGACTTTGTAGAAAAACTAAGTGGTGGCGAATTGAAACGCTTGTATTTGTGTACGGTTTTGATTCAGAATCCGAACTTCCTGATTCTCGATGAGCCAACGAATGACTTGGATATTGTGACGTTGAATGTATTGGAAAGTTTCTTATTGGATTATCCTGGATGTTTATTGGTTGTTTCGCACGACCGTTATTTTATGGATAAGATTGTGGATCACTTATTCATCTTTAGAGGCGAAGGACAGATTGAAGATTTCCCCGGGAATTATTCCGATTTCAGAGCGTATGAAGATTCGGCTGAACCAAAGAATTTATCTAATGTTAGTACTGAAAAAGTCAATTGGAAGCAAAATAGTTCGACAGCTACAGGCTTGAATTTCAATGAACAAAAAGAGTTCAACAAAATTGAGCGCGAAATCAAGGATTTGGAATACGAGAAAAAGCAAATCGAAAACTTATTTTCAGAAGGCAAAGTCGCTGATGCTGACATTACGGCAAAAGCCAAAGAACTGGAAGTTATCATCAAAAAAATGGAAGAAAAAGAAGAACGCTGGTTTGAGCTTTCTTCAAAAATGGAGTAATTTTTATAAAATATAATTGGCTCGCAAAGTCGCTGAGCCGCAAAGTAAAATCTGCGCCTTTGCGCCTTCGCGAGAAAATATGATACAAATAATAAAATCATATCTAAACTTCCTCTGGAACTCCAAAAACGAACACGGGGTGCATTCGCCTTTTGTATTTTCATTGGTAACCAAATGCTTTTATGACAAGGAAAAATATGCTGAATATTCCATTCTCAAAAACTACAGAAAAGAGCTTTTAGAAAACTACGATACCATTGAGGTAATCGATTTTGGTGCCGGTTCAAAGGTTTTTAAAAGCAACACTCGAGCGATAAACCAAATTGCCGGGAATGCCGGAATTTCAAAAAAAAGAGCGGAATTACTTTTCAGGATTACCAATTATTTTCAGCCTGAAAGGATTTTGGAAATTGGAACTTCATTAGGTTTGGCGACTTCTGCCCTTTCGTTGGGAAATTCGAAAGCTAAAATTACAACATTAGAAGGATGCCCAAACACACTTATTCAATGTCAATATCAATTGCAAAAATTCAATATCAATAATGTTGAATGTGTAAATACGGAATTCAAAAACTATTTGCAAAACTCCCAACTTCAAGCTTCCAACTTCCAACTTATTTACTTTGACGGTAACCATTCCAAACAAGCAACCTTAGATTATTTCGAATTATTATTGCCAACCATAACCAACGAAAGTGTTTGGATTTTTGATGACATTCATTGGAGTAATGATATGACAGAAGCTTGGAAAATTATAAAAAAACATCCAAAAGTTACCGTTACTATTGATACTTTTCAATGGGGAATTGTTTTCTTTCGCCAAGAACAACCAAAGGAACATTTTGTGATTAGAGCATGAAAAATGGCAACCATCCCTGATTGCCATTCCCCGAATTAAACAAAACCAATTTAATCATTTATTCTTTTGCTTCTTCATTTTCTCTTGCTTTGGCTCCAATACGGTTCATTTTGAACATTGGTGCAAATCTGAATTTTATAGAGGCAATTTTATTATTGTCTTCTGAAGTTAAACCTTCTTTTTCAACGGTATTTTTTCTGCTGTCTAATGCTTCATAAATCAATTTCACTTCATCATAATCTTCTCTGGTGAAATCGCCTTTATTTTTTTCATATGAATCTAAAAAGTCCTGATAAACCTGTAAAATATTGTCTTTGTTTACCCACGAAAAATTCATGTCTTCGCCAACTTTACCTTCTCCAAAAAATCGGTCTCTCAACAATTGATTTGGGGTTCTAACAACCTGTTTTTCTGCTTCTAACTCTGCTTGATACTTAGCTTTTAATGCTTCATATTTTGCTTTGCTAACCGCTAATTTTTCTCTTAAGGCTTCATTATCTGATTCAGCTAATGATGCTTCTGCTTCAGAAATTCTAACTTGATAGCTTTGATCAATTGCTTCCCAATTTGATTTGGCATCATCAGCGGATACATTATCTAATGAGTCAACATATACTACATAATTATTAACTGTTTTTTCGGCTTGAGCTTGCTTTTCATCTTTACAAGATGCAAATCCTAAAACTACCATTGCCAAAACTCCGACTACATAAACACTTTTTTTCATAATACTATTATTTGTTATTATTAGTTATATGTAAAATTACTTTCTTTTCAATGCTGACTTGTTATACATTTATGTAAAGCTTTTACACAATTGCTACATTGTTGTTTTGCAATCTGTATTTAGTCATGCAGCTGTAACAATTAAATCTTTTAGCCTACCAATAGCCAAACTAAAATTTAAATCATGGAAACTCACAACTTCTTAAAATCAAAACAGTTTAAAATACTGTTGGGGTTTGTAATTGTTTTAGGAATAATAATTATAGCGAAAGCCGGCTATGATTTTGGACAATGGTTCCATCAGGCAACAAATTAATTTTCTTTTCTTACTTTTATCAAAATTCTGCAATAAAAAATGGCAAATCCATTAATAAACATCAAAAAATTAAAACGTGATTTCCAACTCGGAAATGAAACCATCAACGTTTTAAAAGGCATCGATTTACAAATCAATAAAGGAGAATATGTAGCGTTAATGGGACCATCAGGTTCCGGAAAGTCAACGCTTATGAACCTTTTGGGTTGTTTGGATACACCAACTTCGGGAACTTATATTCTCAATGGTAATGATGTTAGCCAGATGCATGATGATGATTTAGCCGAAATCAGAAACAAAGAAATTGGTTTTGTGTTTCAAACCTTTAATCTTTTACCACGAACAACCGCTTTAGATAATGTGGCTTTGCCAATGATTTACGCAGGCCATTCCAAATCCGAACGAAATGTTCGCGCGACAGAAGTTTTGACACAAGTAAACCTTTCCGACAGAATGGATCACCAGCCCAACCAACTTTCGGGTGGACAACGCCAACGTGTGGCCATTGCCAGAGCTTTGGTCAACAAACCTTCTATTATTTTGGCCGATGAGCCTACCGGAAATCTAGACAGCAAAACTTCGGTCGAAATCATGAATCTTTTCAACGACATTCACAAAAACGGAAATACGGTTATCGTAGTTACCCACGAGGAAGACATTGCCAAGTATGCTCACAGAGTCATTCGTTTAAAAGACGGAATGATAGAAAGTGACAGTCCAAACGTTGATCATTTGTAATTGTGATGAAAATTGCCTTATTAACCTGTGAAAAATTTCCCGAACTCTATCAAACCGATCAATTCTTAATCCCGGAATTAGCCAAACATAATATCACCGCAAGTGCAACCGTTTGGGATGATACAACCATCAACTGGAACGATTTTGATTACCTGATTTTTAGAAATACCTGGGATTATTTTGAAAAAGAATACCAATTCAATACATGGCTTGATTACATTCAAACTTCAGGAATCAAAACCCTGAACGCCATTGAAATAGTCCAAAAAAACAAACATAAATTTTATCTTCGGGAATTAGAAAATCAAGGAATCAAAATACTTCCAACGGTTTTTATAGATAAAACTACAACATTAAATTTAGAAGAAATCATTCCAAAAAACTGGACAAAAGGGGTAATAAAACCAGCTTATTCCGGCGGTGCCTATCTTACCAAAGTCTTTGAAATTGACCAATTGGAACAAATTAATTTACAATACCAATCAATAGCTTCCGAAAAAGAATTATTACTCCAGGAATTCAGACCTGAAATCGTCTCGGAAGGTGAAACTTCCTTTATCTTTTTCAACAAAAAGTTTTCCCACTGTGTCAATAAAAAACCGGCGAAAGACGATTTTAGAGTGCAAATCCAATTTGGTGGAAACTATGTTTCTGCCGAACCCAATCAGGATTTAATCAATCAGGCACAAAATGTTGTAAATACGTTTAGTGAAAAATTATTATACGCAAGAGTCGACGGAATCATTATCAACAACCAACTGCATCTTATGGAAGTTGAGTGTATTGAACCCGATTTGTATTTTAATCACAGCGAAGGTTCACAACAACGATTCGTTAATGCCATTTTAGATTTAATCTCTGAATAAAACTTAGTACCTTAGCGCCTTAGTACCTTAGCAACTTTACAACCATGAAAGTCTACACCAAAACCGGAGATACAGGAACTACAGCGCTTTTTGGCGGAACTCGTGTCCCAAAACATCATATCCGAATAGAAAGTTACGGAACTGTTGATGAACTCAACTCTCACATTGGTTTAATCCGTGATCAGGAAATCAATCAGCTATACAAAAATGTGCTGATTGAAGTCCAGGACCGTTTGTTTACCGTTGGCGCAATTCTAGCAACTCCACCGGAAAAAGAAACCCTGAAAAACGGTCAACCCCGATTACAAAATTTGGGAATTGTAGAAAGTGATATCGAATTTCTCGAAAAGGAAATAGATACAATGGAAGAGGCTTTACCACAAATGACACACTTTGTGCTGCCTGGCGGACATACTACTGTGTCATATTGTCACATTGCGCGCTGTGTGTGCCGTAGAGCCGAGCGTTTAGCCACACATTTACACGAATTAGAACCAACAGATGAACTTGTAATAAAGTACTTAAACCGACTTTCTGACTACCTTTTTGTCTTGGCACGGAAGTTGTCCAAAGACCTGAACGCGGATGAAGTACAATGGATTCCGAGGAAATAGTGTTCAGTAAAAAGTATTCAGAAAGCAGTCGTTCATTGACCACTAAAAACTGAGCTCTGACCACTAAAAAAACACGTTCTTAAACATATTTAAAAATAAATCAAAAAAAACTTGACTTTTTCAGTAATAAATTTATTTTTGCATTAAATTAAAATCGATAGAAGATGTATTGGACATTAGAATTAGCATCGTATTTAAGTGATGCACCTTGGCCAGCAACCAAAGACGAACTTATAGATTACGCAATCAGAACCGGTTCGCCTCTTGAAGTAGTTGAGAATTTACAATCTATAGAAGACGAAGGTGAAATCTACGAATCTATGGAAGAGATTTGGCCAGATTATCCAACCGACGAAGATTACCTTTGGAATGAGGATGAATATTAAAAAATAAAAAATCACAAAAGAGAAAAGTCCATTGAGGGCTTTTTTTTTGTTTAAATTTGCACACCGTTAAAAATATAAAATACCAACCCAATTATGAGTTTCATAAATAGCATTATCAAAGCTTTTGTAGGCGACAAATCTCAAAAAGATGTCAAAGCTACACAACCTTACATAACCAAAATAAAAGCTTTAGAACCTGTATTAGCATCACTTTCCCATGATGAATTAAGAGCTAAAACAGCGGAGTTTAAAGAAAAAATAAAACAAGCCCGAGCAAAACAAGATGCCGAAATTGAAGCCAAAAAACTAGAGGCTGAAAATACCGCTGATATTGATTTAAGAGAAGATATCTACAACGCTATCGATGCTCTAGAAAAAGAAGCTTACGAAATTTCAGAAAAAGTATTGAAAGAAATCCTTCCTGAAGCTTTTGCCGTAATCAAAGAAACGGCACGTCGCTTCAAAGAAAATACTACCATTACGGTTACTTCAACCGAAAAAGACAGAGAACTTTCAGCAACAAAACCCTATATAACTTTAGTTGGTGACAAAACCAA